>JBMONB010000215.1:0-35549 GCA_049325315.1 Bacillota bacterium
CGTTCAGGCCATCCGGCACGCCCTCTGTGGTGCGACCGGAATTCGTATCTTAGCAGCTCAGCCGTCACCCGTCAACCATCCAGTTTCATCCGCCATCTGGCGTCCTCTGCCCGGTTGACCGGCGACAAGTACTGAGTCTATCAGACTGAATCGCTACGGACAACCCCGCAGTTATGTCCAGTGCTACATAAAAAAACCTCTTGCCGGGCATGCTTCGGCTGAGGTGACTACTGTGCGTGGGAAAGCGATCTGGGCTCTTCTATTTATCGTGCCTGCGCTTGTCGGCGGGGTCTTGATGGCGGCCGTGCTGCTCATCCCATTACCGGAACCCAACAACCCAGAGGTCACGGAGATTCTCGACCTTTCCGGTGAGCCAATCGAGCGCCGGTTTGAGGAGGATCGGGTTGAGATCCCTGTGGCGAGAATGCCAAAACACCTGCTTCACGCGATTGTATCCATTGAGGACGATCGGTTCTATCGCCACCGCGGTATCGACCCGATCGGAATTGGGCGCGCCCTTCTTCGTAACCTTCGAGCTGGACGAGTGCTTGAAGGAGGCAGTACCCTGACGCAGCAACTTGCCCGGAATCTTTCCTTTGGTGAGGCGCCCCTGGGGCAGAAGAGGACGCTTACACGAAAGCTTCTTGAGGCACTGATTGCCCTCAAACTGGAGTATAAGTACTCAAAGGAACAGATACTCGGCCTCTATTGGAACACGATCTACCTGGGACATCGAGCCTATGGGTTGGAGCGGGCTGCACAGACCTACTTCGGCAAATCGATCCGCGCGGTCCCGGAGGACCAGCCCCTCAACCTGACTCTGGCCGAGGCCGCCCTGCTTGCTGCGCTGCCACAATCACCGGAGTACTATACCAGCGACCTGGACGGCGCCCGCCGAGACCTGCTGGCTCGGCGTGACAAGGTATTGGACAAGATGGTCGAGCAAGGGTACATCCGTCAGGCCGAGGCCGAAGCGGTGAAGAAGGAAAGGAAGGTCGAGTTCCACTTCGAAAGGGGGGAGGGTAAGGAACGACATCTAGGGCATACGGTACCCTATTTCATAGATTACGTGATGCACGAGCTCGAGGAGCGGTATCCCGAGGTGGCGGCGAATCTGAACCGGGGTGGCTACCGCATTTTTACCACCCTTGATCCAAAACTCCAGGCCGCTGCCGAGGCCGCCGTGGCCGAAGGGCTGAGGGAGATAAAGGCGGGTCGCAACGAGGAGCCGGAAATCGCCTTAGTCGCCGTCGATCCATCGAACGGGCACGTCCGGGCCCTCATTGGTGGACGGGAGCCCCGCGTGGAGCGCAACCGGGCGCTTCTACCCCGGCAACCCGGCTCCACCTTCAAGCCCTTCGTCTATGCCACCGCCCTCTCTACGCATAGCTATGTGGTCACCAGCACCCAGTTGGATACGCCTCGCGAGTTCCCCGGGCGCGAGCCAGGCAAGCCGTGGGTCGTAACCAACTGGGAGGGGAAGTCATCCAACCAGCCGGAGACAATGCGCAGCGCACTGAAGCGGTCGCTGAATACAGTCACCGTTGCCTGGATGAATATCCTAAAACCCCGGCCGGTCATCGAAACGGCACGGAAAGTGGGCTTGGAGGCAGAGTACGACGACAACCTGACGATTGGGTTGGGCACTGAAGCGGTTTCACCGCTGCAGATCACGACAGCATTTGCAGCCCTGGCCAATGGGGGCGACCGAGTCAGACCCATGGCCGTGCTGCGAGTTGAAGACCACCGGGGCAACGTCCTTGCATCCCAGGAGCCTGTGCGCGAGACAGCTCTCGAGCCTGGCGTCGCCTTCATCGTCACGGACATGCTAAAGGAGGTGCTGGGACGGGGTGGAACCGGAAGCCGCGGCGGCAGTTGGCTCGGCGGATGGCCAGCGGCGGGCAAGAGCGGCACCACCGACGACTCTGTGGACGCTTGGTTCGTGGGCTATACACCGAGTCTGGTTGCCGGTGTCTGGACAGGTTACGATGACCGTCGCGAAACCACCCTGTTAGGCGGACAGGATGTCTCGCCAATCTGGGGCCGCTTCATGAGCAAGGCGATAACGGGCCAGCGCTGGCAGGACTGGAAGCCGCCCGCTGGCGTGGTGGCAACCGAGGTATGCACGATCACCGGGCTGCGGCCAAACGCCTCCTGTCCCGTGGGAAAGGAGTGGTATCTGGCAGGCACCGCTCCGGACAAAGTTGACACCACGGTGCACTGGGATCAGGTCGTCCCGGAGCTGCCCGGTGTTCCTTGGGCGCCACCGGGCCTTCTTCCGCCGATGCCGGGGCCAGCGGAAGAGACCGAACCCGGCCCCCCAGCGACAGAGCCCGATCTCTCCCCGCCTGCACCTCCCCTCACGGTACCGCCTTCCGGTGCGGCACCGCCGGGACTTACCGAACCTGCAATTCGAGCACCCGACGCACCTCCCGAGCTGGAATCTGAGCCCGAGGAGGAGCCCGAGGCGGAGATTCCATAGCAGAGAGGGGCGCCCCACGCAGGGCACCCCTCTCTTTCCTATCGGCCCCCCATAGGGGGAGCAGGATCTCCGGCCTCCCGGATCACGTTGACTTCGTGGCCGTTGGCCGCATCAATGTAGACGCGGAACCGCTGATTCTCAATCTGGCCCTGAACCTCCCAGACGAGTACCTCCTCACCCCGTCGGTTCGCCACCAGAGCCAAGTGGGGCTCCCCTGTCACCTTGAGGCGGGGCGAAACATGCTGCATGGCCTGTGCCGCCGAGAGCTTGGGCTTCTCCAATTGTCGTGCATGGTGGTTGATCCAGTAGTTGCGGGCGTCAAAGCCAACCAGTTCACCATTGTCCATGGCCAGGGAGACCTTGATCAGCTCCGTCTGCAGCGAAACGCCGTTCTCAAGAGGGGCGAAGTCCATGACCAGGGTCCCATCGTTCTCCACAGCCGAGACATACTCCGCTGTGCCATAGCCCCACTGCCGGAGCATCTGGCGCGCCTTGTCGATCAACTGGCTCTTCTCGATATTCTGCTCGGTGATCGGGCGGCCATCGATCATGTAAAGAATGTGCCCGCCATGAATGGAGACGCCAAAGTTAAGCGGCGTCCCATTCTGCTTGGTAGCGTCGAAGTAGTAGACAGAGAGACCGCCGGTCTTTTCGGCCTGATCGTACGCGCCGGTCGGGACCGGGTCGCCCTTGAGCGGGGTATCGATGAACCGCCGGATATTCGCCATAGCCGTGGCCGTGTCGACCCGGTGGCCAAGGTTCATCTTCGGACGGGGCAGGGGGCCGGCCCCGGGAGCGAGCGCGTTCTCCTCCCCCGGCGGGGCCGGGAGCCCCTGGTCCAAGGTCAGCACCGACTTGGTGATCGGCGTGGAGGCGTTCCCTGTTTGTATCGGGCTGGTCGCCTGCACAGTCGGTACCCAGCGGATTCGGTTGTTGCCCACCAACCCGAGCAGGGTGGAAAGCTCGTCCTCAAAGAAGACGGCCTGCTTCCGCAACTCCATAAGCGCCGACCAATCGCTTTGGTCCAGGGCGCTGCCCTGGCTTAGCTTGTAATGCTTCTCGTCGGTCTGCATCCGCAGTGTATTGAGGAAGTTGGTGATGCGGGGCGTGTTCATGTTTGTGAAGGGCAGAGCCGACATGTGTTCCACCGCCTGCGCGCTGAAGACCCGCAGGTCGGCCAGGAGATTCTCCTGCAGTTGGGGGTCGTTGGTGGCCATCAACTTGGCCGTGCGCTCCTCGATCTGCTCGCTGGTCCACTTCAGTTTGTGAAAGGCCGACATGTACTTGTTCTCAGCGACCCGTACGAACTCGTTCTTCTGGCGAGTCTGGTAGGCGCCAAAGCCCAGGGCGCCCACGAGGGCTACACTGAGCAAGAGGTAGGGCCAGACCTGGCCTCGCTGCGATCTCATAGGCAGAGCCTCCTACTTCGCGAAGATGTGTTTGCCAATGGTTCGAACTTGCTGACGAGACCAGATGAACCTGTTAGTCGTCTTGGCCGGTGCGAAGAAGTAGACCGAGCCGTTTACCGGATCCCATCCGGATAGAGCGGCGCGGGCTGCCTTGTAGCACTCCTCCGTGGTGTTCTTGTAGATCTCGCCGTTCGATACCGCTTCAAAAGCATGGGTCTGGTAGACCACGCCGGCTACCGAGTCCGGAAAACGCTTGTCCAGGGTCCGGTTCAGGATCACCGCGGCTACGGCAACCTTCCCCTCATAGGGCTCACCCCGTGCCTCCCCGCAGACGGTCTGGGCCAACAGGGTCAGGTTATCCTTGGCCGCCTTGCTCGCCGCAAAGGTCCGGTGCCCGTCGTAGGTCATCGTCGGCCAGACCAACACCAGGGTTGCAGCCAGCACGGCAGCGCCCCATTTGATCCAGGTGTGCATCACGCATCCCTCCCAAAGATCCGTCGGGTTTCCATTCAGTAGTCTTTGTGGCGGGCATCAATCCCATGCAGACGAGAAGACCCCGGCCTTCCAACGCCGGGGTCCCTGCGAGGATATACCTAGATCGTGTCGGCTTCCATGCGATAGGCCACCACAGAACCATCCTCCAGTGTCAGGAAGATGGCCCCCGGTACGACGGCGGGCAGCCCCACACCTGGCGCCTCCAGTTCTACCGCCCAACGCTCCTCCCCTGCCGGCAGGTCAAAGGCGACCAACCGCTGGTCCTGTGTTACGAAGATCTGCAGGTCTTTGGTCATCAGATGTGTTCGAACACTATCTTGTGTGGTTTCCTCTCCCGCTCTTCGCTCGCCGGTGAACAGGTCGACCATCCTGCCCGGAAACAGAACCTGGTCTACCCGGACCGCCGGACTGTGCCCGGCACCGTCCACCTCCCATACCCGCTCGCCGGTGGTCGGGTCGAAGGCTTCACCACCGACAAGGACCAACAGCTCCGCGAACACAGGCGCAAAGGTCGGCGATGCGCCGGACCGCCAACACAGGACCCCGGTCATGGCATCCAGTGCCCAGAGCTTTCCCTCGTCCGTCACTGCGTACACATGGTCGTCGCCCAGGGCAACGGGGTGGGTTACTGCGCCCTCAACCTGGGCCTTCCAGATGATCGCGCCGGTCTTCCCTTCAATGGCATAGACATGGTGGTCACGACATCCCACGAAGAGGATACCATCAGCTACGGCTGGAGCCCCGGTGACCGGCCCGTCGAGGGAGATCTGCCAGACGGAGCGCCCGGAGTGCGCATCGACCGCCCGGACCGTACCATCGGGCCCACAGAGATAGGCCAGCCCATCGTAGACGGCGGGCGCCGCCAGGCCGGTCCCGGTCAGTTCCGGAAGGGTCTCCCCCTTGCACGCGGGCATGCGCCACTTGACGCTCCCGGTATGTCGGTCCAGCGAATAGAAGTGTCCATCACCGAGGCCAACGTAGACCCGCTCGTATCGGATTACCGGGGCCGACGGGCGAAGCCCCACATAGCGGCGAGGGGTATGGCTCCAGGCTTCCACGGGGATCCCTTCAAGCTCAACGGGTGTCACAGCAGCGCGCCCCGGGGTCCGCCCCAGCATGGGCCACTCGTCCCCTGGCTCCGCCCGTTCCGGTATGACCAACTGCTGCCCCGGCAGAACAAACTCCGGATGCGCAATCTGATTCGCCTTTAAGACCTCGTGAACCGAGGTTCCGAACTTCTCGGCGAGGTGGAAGAGCGTCTCGCCAGGCCGAACGAGGTGAACAATGCCCCCTGGCGGAGGTGACGGCACTTCACCGGGGCGGGGAATGATCAGCGCCTGGCCCGGACAGATCGCGTTGGGGTCTTCCAGGCGGTTCGCCGCCACGATCGCGTGCACGGTGGTCTGGTAGCGCTTGGCAATAGCGAAGAGCGTCTCTCCGCGCTGCACGAAGTAGAAGACCATGCCCAAACCTCCTGGTTTTTCTCCATCCTACGCAAAAGGAAAGCAGGCGGTCTGCACGTGGAAATTTTCCCCGCCCGTCGCGCGAAAACTGCCCACCGGCTATCCCCAGGAAGTCGGGTGACTACCCACAGATTGACCACAAGTTATCCACACGCATGGAAGGGACATACAGAGCGAAACGAACAAACCCGCGCCACAGCGCGGTTTCAGGGAACGCAAGTTCTCCACAGCTGCCAACAAACCTGTGGACAACTCTTACATCGCGACAGGGGGTGTCGAACAATGTAAAAGGGCGCCTCGCTGAGCGAGACGCCCTTTTACAAAGCGCCTGCCAAACAGATCGGCAGGCGCCTCGGTATGAACCTCAGGTCCGGGCCTTCCGGACCACCTTGACAAACCGGATATCCGGGTCTTCGGTGCCCTGCACTGGCAGGCCGGCCTCGATGCAGTCATCGATATACTCCAGGTTATCGGCGGCGACGATCTCGCCTGGCAGGAAAACAGGAATCCCAGGCGGGTAGACCATGATCGACTCGGCAATCACCCGGCCCTCTGCTTCCTTCAGCTCCACCTCTTCGGTCTCGGCGTAGAAGGCCTCCCGGGGGTGCATTGCCAGAATCGGGGTCGATGGGATCTTCACCTTGACCTCATTCGCCCGACGCTGCCGATAAAACCGCTCTGCCAGCGTCCGAAGCGCCTTGATCAGAATCTCCAGGTCCTCCTCCACGTCGCCCAGGGAGACAATGCAGAGGATGTTGTACAGATCGGACAACTCCACCTCGATGTTGAAATCGTTGCGGAGAAGGACCTCCATCTCCGCACCGGTGACACCCAGTTCGTTGACATTAATGCACAGCTTGGTGGGGTCAAACTCAAAGCGAGAGGAAGACTGGCCGATGATTTCCGGCCCGAAGCAATACAGACCCGGAATCTCGTTAATCTCAGCCCGGGCCTTGTTGGCCAGCTTCATCGCCCGGTCGATCAGCCCGCGGCCCCTGGTAGCCAACTGCTTGCGGGCCACATCGAGCGAGGCCAGGAGCAGATACGAGGTCGAAGTGGTGGTCAGCATGGAGAGAATGGCCTGCACGCGCCCGGGATGAATCAGCCCTTCCCGAACGTTCAGTACACTGGTCTGGGTCATGGAGCCACCCAGCTTGTGAACCGAGGTGGCGGCCATGTCTGCCCCGGCCTGCATGGCCGAGAGAGGGAGTTCCTCGTGGAAGCACAGGTGGATGCCGTGGGCCTCATCGACCAGGACGGGAACCCCCCGGGAGTGGGCCAGTTCCACAATCGACTTCAGGTCGGCTGAGACACCATAATAGGTCGGGTTGATCACCAGGACACCCTTGGCGTCGGGATGCTGGTCCAGGTTATGACGAACCGTCTCCAGGCTGACGCCATGGGCAATGCCCAGATTATAGTCAAGATCGGGGGTCATGAAGATCGGTAGAGCGCCCGAGAGCACGATGCCGGTGGTAACCGACTTATGCACGTTGCGCGGTACCAGAATCTTATCGCCCGGCCCACAAACGGTCATAATCATCGTGATGATCGCACCGCTTGTCCCCTGCACGCTGAAGTAGGTGTGGTCTGCCCCGAAGGCCTGAGCAGCGATGGCCTGCGCGTCACGGATCATGCCATGCGGGTTGTGCAGGTCATCGAGTGGTGCAATGTTGATCAGGTCGATGGAGAGGGCGTTCTCCCCGATGAACTTGCGGAACTCAGGAGCCATGCCCGCGCCCTTCTTGTGGCCGGGAATGTGGAACTGGATTGGGTTGCGGCTCGCGTGAGCAAGCAATCCCGTGAAGAGAGGCGTCTGGTGCTGCTGGTTCACGGGCCTCACCTCGCAAGAGTGGGATTGGGCGAACGGACGTCTTTAGGAAGTATAACAGAATTGCCCCCCTTGTAAATGGCGGATACTAGCCCTGAGGTGAGAAAGATGGCTGAACAAGGAGATGTAATCGCCCGCCTCCGGGAACTGAAGTCAAAATACGAAGCAGCCCTTGGGGAAGGGCCGGGGGAAGCGCCGGGATTCATCGAGGATGCCATGGTCTCGCTGCGCTCCTATGACCTGGTGGCAGAGGGGGCGTTGGAGACCAACGAGATCACCCTGGAAGATCTCGAAGCCGCCGGCCTCTCCGCCCACCTGGAGCACCCCAACAGGCCCACAGAATGATATTGCGCCATCAAGAAAGCCGGGAGCAAGTCGCCCCCGGCTTTTCCTAGCGGACCGGTGTCCGTGCCCCCAGCAACCTGAGGAGCAGACCGCCCACGACCAACAGGCCGACCCACCCCACCGCCGGAAAGAGAAAGCCTACCAGCTGTGAGAAGCCGAACTGGCTGGCAACAAGGGCGAGAACGGTCGCTCCTACCACAAACTGCCCATAGCGGGGAGACTCCGGCTTGGTCAGGCGGATCGCCAGCCCGAATAGGCTGGCAACGGCCGTGGTGTAGACCTCAGCCCAGAGCACAATACTGTACGAGGTCTGCAGCCACGGGGGAAATTGGCGGGCAAGGTGGAGCATAGGCACTTCGTAAGTGGCGGATTCGGGAAGCCCCGCAAGGACCGCCAGGTTGATAAAGAGGGCGCCCAGGCCCAGGACAAAGCCGCCGATTAGTCCGCCATAGTGCAATACCCGCTCACTCTTGGCCTCCCGGCCGAGCGGCCCCAACACAGCGATCGAGATGAGCAGGTTGTAGGAGACATAAAGCAGAGCGCTCACGGGCCAGAAGGTGGTTGCCGCCTCGTCTGGGCGGTACCAGGCCAGGTCTGCCGGGGAGATGCCACTTACCAGGATCGAACCCGTCGAGACCACCAGCACCATGACAACCAGAATCGGCGCCACCGCGGAGATCGATGCCACCACGCCGCGCAGGCCCATTGCCACCGTGCCGCCGGCCAAAATAGCCATGACCAGGGTGCCGAGAAAGCGGTTTAGATGCCAGTGCTCGGCGAAGACCGCCCCGGAGCCCGCCATCATAATCGCTGCCCCTCCAAAGAGGAAGAAGGTGATCACCCAGTCCACCAGCCGCCCTACGGTGGGGCCTGTCACTTCCTCAATCACGGCCACATGTGACTCCGCCCTTAAGCGGTGCCCGATTCGGAGAACCATGGAGCCCAGGACCCCCAGAAGGACCGTGGCCAGCAACACCCCATAGACTCCGTTCTGACCGAAGTGCGTGAAGAAGGTAAGGATCTCCTGCCCCGTAGCGAAGCCCGCCCCCACCACGGTGCCCACGTAGGTTGCAGCCACCGTAAAAACGGACAGCTCACGCCGTTTCACCGTCATCCCCCTCTCGGGGTTTAGTGTGAACCCCAAATGCGATTGGTACTCTTCCAAGGTACATCTGGCAGGGGTTTGGGACCCATTGCCTGAATACCTTCATCAATATGTCGTGTCAGTAGGAGGTAGTCATGGTAGAGAGAGCCCACTTGTGCTTTCGACCGGGTTCGGAGCAGGCGCAGACCCTTGACCGGGAGGATCCGCTGCGCCATCTTCGGAACCGTTTTTATTTGCACCCCGGCCAGATCTACCTCGATGGGAACTCCTTGGGTCTGGCGTCGCGGGATGCCGAAGAAGCCTTGCTCAACGCCCTGGAGAGTTGGAAAAGCCACGGCATCGGGGGGTGGATGTCCGGCGACCGGCCGTGGTTCTTTATGGCCGAAGAGCTGGGAAACCTCCAGGCTGCCCTGGTGGGGGCTGAGCCCGAAGAGGTCGTAGTGACCGGAACAACGACGGTCAACCTGCATGCCCTGGTCGCCACCTTCTACCGACCCGAAGGCAAGCGCACCAAGGTCCTGGCCGATGGACTGAACTTCCCCTCCGACCTTTACGCCCTCCAGAGCCAGGTACGCCTTCGCGGATACAACCCGGAACAAGACCTGATTCTGGTGCCGAGCCACGACGGTCGAACCATTCGGGAGGATGACATCATCGCCTCGATGACCGAAGAGGTGGCGCTGATTCTTCTCCCCTCGGTGCTCTACCGCAGCGGCCAGTTGCTCAATATGGAGCAGTTGGCGGCAGAAGCCCACCGCCGCCAGATTCCGATTGGTTTTGATTGCTCGCACTCTGCCGGGGTGATACCACACCAGTTGCACGACTGGGGTGTGGACTTTGCTTTCTGGTGCAACTACAAGTACCTCAACGGTGGACCTGGCGCTGTGGGGAGCCTCTTCGTCCACCAGAAGCACTTCGGAAGGCTGCCAGGTCTGACCGGTTGGTTCGGATACCACAAGGAGCGGCAATTTCAGATGCTGCCGACCTTTGAGCCGGCAGAGGGCGCCGGTGCCTGGCAGATCAGCACCCCCCCAGTGTTGGCCACCGCACCCCTGTACGGAGCGCTCCGTATCTTCCAGGAGGCAGGAATGGCGGCCATACGGGAGAAGTCCCAGAGGCAGACGGCCTACCTGATCTACCTGATTGAGACCTACCTGAGCGCCCCACCCTATAACTTCACCATCGGCACCCCCCGGGAAGCAGCACGTCGAGGCGGTCATGTGGCCCTGGAGCACCCTGAGGCCGTTCGAATTAACGCCGCTCTCAAGGCTCTGGGTGTGGTCCCCGATTTCCGACCTCCCAATGTGATTCGCCTTGCGCCGGTTCCGCTGTACAACACGTACACGGAATTGTGGCAGACCGTGGAGCACCTACGTCGCATTATTGATGAACGGCTTTACGAACAGCACTGCGGCAAGCCTGGTACTGTGGCCTGACAGCCGGGAGGAAAGGGAGTGCGCGCAATCCGCTTTCGCATCATGGGTCTGCTCGTCATTGGAGCAGCATTGGAGCTTGTCCTGGGCCTCAGTATCTACGCCCTTCCCCAGGAATACCGTCTACCCATCTTCGACAGTTTGCGCCCGCACTTCGGTTACCTCTCCGCCAGTCTGATGGCGGGCGGCGTAGTCCTCCTCGTCATGGTCCGCTACCCGCTACACCCATGGATGCAGCGGGCCATGGCTTTGTTCGCGGCGCTGCCCCTTGGCGTCATGGCCGCCCGCTTTGCCGCAGCCGGCCTCAATAATGCCCCCTGGTCGTGGGGCCTTTTGGCGGTGGCGATTGCCGTGGCGCCATGGCTGCCGACCCACCCGAATGCTCGTCTGCGGCTCAGCCTCACAACACTGGGAGTCACCCAGATGATCATGGGCCTGCTTATTGTCTTGATGCCGGCGATCTATGCAGGTCCTTTGTCCAGCCCGTTCCAAGGGTGGGAGCGGTGGTCCGGGGGGCTCCAGTTGGTGAGCGGTCTTGCCGTCCTCTTGGTGCGCACCGGTGAGCGAGGAAGTCGTCAGGCAATGCTCGCCGTGCTGAGCATGCTCTTCCCGCTGGCCGCGACCTTTAACACATGGTCTGTCGGTATGCTGAGCGGCACGATTCTCTGGGGAATATGGTGCGCGACCCTGACCGGTGTTCTGTGGCGGGCGCTCGTTGGCTCCTCAACCCTACGGGACATTGAACCGCCTGAACCGGCGGAAGACTCCGCCGCCGAGTCGGAAAGGCTGCTGGAACTCTGGTCCTGGATCCTGCTCCTCGTGATTCTCATGGTCTCCCTCATTGGCGGTCCTGGTTCCATAGCCAGCCCCGTCATCATTCACCTGTTTATCCTGCTGGTGAGTGGGTACAACGCGGTTGCCTACTTTCTCTTTCCGAAGGTGGGGCGGTCTGATCAGCGGGTGCTGACCCACCTGACCTTCCTCGTCTTCGCGGTCAGCTTTCTTTTGGTCGATGGCGGACGCTTGGCCTTTGTCATTAGCGCCCTGATGGTCACCCCGCCCTTTGTGGCCACCCGAGTACGAGGTGCCCGCACCGGGTACGCCATGCTCGGCGTGGTCGTGGGGTCGGTCGTCCTCTTCCAGTTGCTCCACTGGTTTGTCGGTGGCCAGCCGCTGGTACATGCCTTAAATGAGGCTGCTGTTCAGATTCTCGTCATCGTAACAGCTGGGATTGTCGGGATTCGCAGCGCCGCCGAACAGCACCAACTCGTGCGTGAACTGGCCGGGGCCCGGGCCCACCTGCAGCGCCAACTCCAGCAGCAAGCGCTGGTCTCCCGCATTGGACAGGCAATTCGGAGCACCCTGGACCTCGATGAGATTCTTACGACCACCGTTAACGAGCTGGGTCGGGCACTCCAGGTAAGCCGGTGCTTTATCCGGCTCCGTGGCGAAGAGGGCTTTGTTCCGGTCATTCACCAGTACGTGGCGCGGGGTGTCTTCCCGCTGACCGAAGATCACCTGCCCAACCTGCAGCTAAGCCAGGTGGTGGCAGAGGTTGGGCAGGCCGTGGTGATCAACGATATCCTCCGCCACCCCATCTGGAAGGAGATTGGCCCGGTGGGCGGAACACAGGCGGCCCTTGCTGCTCCGATCTACGCAGAGGGCGAACTGCTTGGGGTAATTACCTTTCACCAGTGCGACCAGCCCCGGGTCTGGAAGCCGGAGGAGGTTCAGTTTCTGGAGGCGGTGGCGGGCCAGGTAGGACTCGCCATGGCTCATGCCAGGGCCCACGGTGACCTGGAACTCCAGCACGAGGAGCTGAAGTACACCCACCGGCACCTCCAGTCACAGGGCGAGGAGTTGGAGGCCCAGCGGGAGGAGCTTCAAGCACAAAACGACGCCCTGGTCGAGCAGGGCGCCCTGCTCGCAAGGCAGGCCCGCCAGCTGGAAGCAGCACTCTTGGCCGCCCGCATAGCGGAGGAGGCGCAGGCCCGACTCGTGGCGATCATGGAGGCGACCACCGACTTTGTCGGACTGACGGACCGGAGAGGGAAAGTACTCCACCTGAACCGTGCAGCCCGCTCTGAGTTAGGGATCGATGGCAGTGGGGAGATTCCGATCAACATCCAGGAGGTCTTCAGCCCCAGCTTTGTTGAACAGCGGATGTTCGTGGCGCTCCGCACAGCCATGCGGCACGGCACGTGGAATGGAGAGGGAGCCGTGCGCGGCGCGGGTGGAAGAGAGATTCCCGTCTCCCTCGTGATCCTGGTTCACCGGGACCAGATGGGTGAGCTGTTCTTCGCCACCATTGCCCGTGATATCTCGTCCCAGAAGCTGGCTCAGGCAGCCCTGCGCGACAGCGAGGAACGGTTCCGGAGCGCCTTCGGTTCCGCCCCGATTGGCATGGGGTTAATCGGTTCGCATGGCCGTTGGATGCAGGTAAACCGTCCCCTCTGCGAGATGTTGGGATTCAGCGAAGATGAACTGCTGCAGATGCATGTCCGACGCCTGGTACATCCCGACGATATGGAAACCGCCACGACGTATACCGTTCAGATGAATGCTAGCGAGATTCGCTCCTATCAAATGGAGCAGCGTTGGTTCCATAAGTTTGGCCATGTGGTGTGGACCCAGGTTGCGGTTTCGATCGTCCGCACTTCCGAAGCAGAGAACATCTACTATGTGGTGCACGTGCAAGACATCACGGAGCGAAAACGGGTGGAGGGGCAACTGATCCACCTCGCAAACTTTGATCCGCTCACCAATCTCTATAATCGGCGACGGTTCCAGGAGGAGCTGGAGCGGCAGCTCGTCGACTCCGCCCGGTACGGAACCCGTGGGGCCCTGCTCTTCATCGATCTCGACCAATTCAAGTACATTAATGACAGCCTGGGGCATCAGGCGGGCGACCGGATGCTCAAGAGCCTGGCCACCTTGCTCCGCAATCAGTTGAGAGAGAGCGATGCGATCGCCCGGCTGGGCGGAGATGAGTTCGCCGTGCTGCTGCCTCACGCCGACGGCCGGCAGGCGGAGGCGGTGGCTCAGAAGCTTCTCGAAGCGCTCCGCCGCCATGTGGAACTGATCGACGGACGGACGGTCAGCATCACCGGGTCCATGGGAATTGCCCTGTTCCCGGAGCACGGGCGCACTGCTGAACAGTTGCTCGCCTATGCCGACATGGCAATGTACCAAGTGAAAGAGGTTGGCCGGAACAGCTTTACGCTCTACACTCCTGACGAGACGATGCGACTCCAGTGGGAGTCAAAGCTGACCTGGGAGCGCCGGATTCTTGACGCCCTGGAGCACGACCGCTTCGTCTTGTACCACCAACCGATTCTCTGCCTGACCACTGGTGAGATCGGCCGCTACGAGGCGCTGCTGCGTATGAAGGGGGATGACGGTGAGGTGATCTCACCCGGGGGCTTCCTCTCTGTAGCCGAACGCTTCGGCCTGATCCATGCCATCGACCGGTGGGTGGTGAAAGAGGCAATTCACCAGATTGCCCGGGCTCGGAACAGTCACCCCGGCTTCTGCCTGGAGGTGAACCTCTCTGGAAAGGCCTTCGGGGACCCGGAGTTGCTACCGCTGATCAAGCGAGAGATTGCAGCCACCGGAATCGACCCGTCCGCACTGGTGCTGGAGATCACGGAGACAGCCGCCTGCACCGATACGGTCCTCGGGCGGGAGTTCGTCACCACGCTGCGGGAGATGGGCTGCCGGTTCGCTCTGGACGACTTCGGCTCCGGGTTCTCCTCCTTCAGCTACCTCAAGCACCTCCCGGTCGATTACCTGAAGATCGACGGTGGATTCATTCGCAATCTGGCCCGGGACTCTATGGACCAGGACCTGGTGCGAGCAATGGTCCAGGTGGCCAAGGGGCTCGGCCGAAAGACCATTGCCGAATGGGTGGAGGACAGGGAAACCCTGGCCCTGCTTCGAGAGTTGGGTGTAGACTACGCCCAGGGGTACCACATCGGCCGACCCATGCCAATGGACACCACCTCCCGGTAGGCTTGAAAACCGAGAAATCCGAACAACGAAACAGGAAGGGCGCGACTGGAAAAGGACGGTCGCGCCCGTTCCTATTGACCTTTTTCCAGCGTCTCACTAGAATGAGTGAGTACTCACTCCCAGGTGATCGGTTCCTGGGGGATTTCCAACTATTGTCCCGTGTGGAAGGGGATCGGACTGATGCGCCTACCGCGTGCCCTGGTTGCCACGCTGGTCTCCGTGTCCGTTTTCATGAACCCTGTTCGCCTGGCCGTGGCCGAAGAGGTGGTGACCCCTCCGGAGCAGCTTTCCGAAGGAGCCCCAGCCAGCCAGACCAGGTTGCTCAGCCTCGACCAGGCGTTGACGCTGGCCGAGGCGAATAACCCCGGGCTTCAGCTCGCCGCGTATCAGTTGGCGGGCGCCCGCGACTCCCTGACAACCGCCCCGGCCAACGCCCAGGCACTGGCCCCTGCCGCCTCGGCCTTCATGCAGGTCCAGTACGGTGTGGCGGTGCCCCAGGAGGCAATCTCTCCGGAAGTAGCAGCTCAGCAGGCCCGCATCTCTTACGAGCAGGCCGCCGCCCAGTACTACAGCGCCCGGCAGCAGGTAAGGGCCGGAGCGCTTCAGGCTTACGTAGAGTGGCAGCGGGCCGTGGCCACCATCGATGCCCAGCAGGCGGCCCTGGACCGTGCGCTGACCCAGGAGGCAAACGTAGAGGCCGCTCTGGAAGTAGGCACCGCCGCCCAGTACGACCTGCTGCAGGTCCAGGCAGCCGTGGCCGGCCAGCAGGCAGCGCTCATTGGCGCCCAGGCTATGGAGGCCGGTGCACGCAATGCCCTGGGGCAGGTCATTGGCATCCCCCTGGCCGGGGGCCTTCGCCCCGAGCCCAACCAGATTCGGGCGGCAGAGGTCGCTCTGCCCACCGACCTGGAGGCGTTGGTCAGCAAAGCGATGGCCAACCGCCCCGACCTCCGTAGGAACACCCTGGACCTCGCCTCCCGCCGCCTTCAAACCAGCCTGTCTGGGTCTGGCTCTCTGGTTCAACTGCAGGCCAGTGCCACCCAATACCAGTTGAGCGCAGCCAAGGCCCGGGCAGAGGTGAGCCAGGCGCTGCTGGCCGCCCATGGCGCCCTGGAGGAGCTCAAGGCCCGTGAGAAGGCGCTGGAGCCCGCCCGGGAGGCCCTCCGTCTGGCCGAGTTGCGCTATGAGGCGGGCATCGCCACCTACCTGGAGGTCCAAGGCGCCTCGGCGGCGGCTCTGCAGGCCGAGGCGGCCCGGATTCAGGCGGCTGCAAACCTGACACTGCGCATGCTCCAATTGCGCCAGGCCATCGGCGAGCTTTAAGGAGGTCCTCATGGAGAACACAAAGGAACGCATTTTAGAAGCAGCTCTGCGGCTGTTTCACGAGTACGGCTACCGCGGCGCCACTACCGCAGAGATCGCCCGCCAGGCCGGTGTAGCCGAGGGGACCATATACCGCTACTTTAAGGAAAAGAAAGAGCTGTTCCTGGCATGTGTGGAGCCTGTCATTGAAGAGGCGGTTCGGCGGGAACTCTCCCTCTCGGGGGAGGGATCCCCTCGTGAACGAATGCGCCGCCGGGTTATTGAGCGCTACCGTGTCATTCGAGAGAATCTGGCCGTCTTCCATATTCTCTTTACCGAGAGCCGCTACCACCCCGAAATTGCCCGCATGCTGCTGGCCCAGGTGGCTGCACGCGTCGCCGACGAAGAGCGACAGACCCTTCGCAAGGCAATGGGGGAGGATGATGCCCTCCGCCGGCCTCCCAACCCGCTGATCATGAGCGTCGGGGTGACCGCCGCCATCTGGTCCATGGTCTCCGCCAGCGAACTCTCCAGTGAATGGCCGCCTCCTGTGCACTATGCAGACCTGGAGAACGAGGTTGCCGACTTCGTCTGTCATGCCCTTTTCCGCGATGAAACCGTATAGAGGTGGAACGATGCGTAAGCGCTTTTTTGCCCTGATCGGGCTTCTGCTTGTGCTTTCGGTGGCCTCCAGCGCCGCGGCAGCGGCCTCCCCGTACCTGGCGTTCCCCGCTGCCCGCACCCTGGTCGTCAACCTGATCGGTGGCGATGGCTCCCCGCTGAAGAGTGCCGAGATTCACCTCCTAACCCCGGGCCTTCCCTCCGTGAAGGTGGCACGGGCCGATGAGCGGGGCCAGGCGGTTCTCGAGGTCCCTGACGGTTTTTCCTACTGGATTCGGGTCTGGGCCGATGGCCATGCCCTCATCGAGCGGCCTTATGTGCCCGCCAGCGACGGTCCTGTGCTCACCCTTCGGGCAGACCCCTACACCACACTCCTGACCGGCATTGTGAAAGATGACCGGGGTCTTCCCGTCTCACGGGCCCATGTCAATCTCTTCCGCGAGGGATACGGCCTCGAAACCAGCACCATCACCAACGAGATGGGTATCTACAGCCTGAAGAACGTACGGTCCGACGGCAGCTATGCCATCCAGGTGGAAGCCAGGGGCTTCCGACCGGTCTCCCAGGAGTTGCCCGCCCTCAACCCCAACAGCCGCAATCAGGTGGACATTGACCTCACCCCGGCCGCCGGAATTATTACCGGCGAGGTGATCGATGCCAAGAACAACCGCCCGCTGGGCGGTGTCAAGGCAGAGTTGCTGCTAAACGGCTGGGGTGTCGTACAGACGTCCACCACCGACCCCATGGGCTACTTCTACCTGGCGGCGCCGCCGCAAACCAACGGGGTTTACCAGGTGCGGCTCTCCCGCCACCTCTTCGAGACCACCGCTTCCGCCAACTTTGGCATAAACCCGGGCAGTTGGACCGATTTCAGCGGGACCAACCGCCTGACCATGAACCGGCTCTACGCCCAGATCAGCGGCAAGGTGGTTACCCCGGAGGACAGCCCCTTGGCCGACACAGAGGTCCACCTCCAGCGGCAGGGCCTTGGCACCGTCCAGGTCGTCACCACCAATGCCGACGGCCGGTTCAAGTTTGATCAGGTCCCCAGCGGCACCTACCGGGTCCGGGCCTTCCCGGGCGGCGATCTGACCCGCCCCGCCTCGGATTGGCTCGACGTAACGGGTGGGCAGGATCTCACCGCCACCCTGACAGCCATTGTCCCCGAGAGGTTCCACTACGGCTCTGAGTCACTCTCCGGCACGGTGAAAAACCACCTGGGCGACCCCGTTCCGAGCGCCACCGTGCAGGTCCACCGCGGAGCAGACATCTTCACCGTCGAGGCGGACGCAGACGGCCGGTACGACATTAGCCTCACGGCAACCGTTCCAAACGATCCGGACGATGACCCCGCGACGGGATACCACGTCATCGTCACCGCTCCCGGCTATTTGGCCAACGACCAGCCTGATCAGGCCGACCAGCCAGCCCCCAGCCTCATCGCCATTCAGGATAACGCCGACAACCAGGCCAACTTTACGCTTCAGCCCGAGACCGCCAGCATTGTGGGTCGCGTAACGAACGACCGGGGCCAGGTGCTGGCCGGGGTGAAGGTCGGGCTCCTGCAAGAGGGTCGGAGCGTCCCGTTGGAGACCGTCACCGACGAGGTAGGACGCTATCAGTTCCCCGACCTCTCCTTTGCCCGGCAGGGCCGGTTTACCCCGATTATTCTCGATAGCGCCTATGTGGAGGGCGACATCGCCCCGGACGGCGCACCGGTGGGCCTCACCACCCTCTCCCCCGCCAACCCCACCAGCATTGCCCTGGTCGCCCGGCCATCTGCCACCTTCATTCAGGGCCTGGTGCACGCCGGCAGCGACAAGCCCGCCGCCAAGGCGCAGGTCAGCGTAGCCCGTACATCCGATGGTCGCACCTTCACCACCGAAGTTCTGCCCGATGGCAGCTACCAGTTGAAGATTCCCGCGCTGCCGGGCGAGCAGTATCTGGTGCGGGCCGGTGCGCAGGGCGCTGCCATCACCGCTGCTTCCGCGGTGGTCGACCCGGGGACCACCTTCGGCGCCCAGGTCAACCTGACCGTGCATCCCTCGTCGACCATTACCGGTCGGGTCTATGGGCACGACGGAAAGCCGGTCAGCGGTACCAAGGTCGCCCTCTATGCCGAGGGCAGCGCCGGCGTAGCCAGGACCGCCATTACGGACAACACCGGACTCTACCGGTTCACCGACCTGGCTCCGGCCCGCCGCTACGCCGTGCTTGCCACCGGCGCTGCTGGGCACATAAGCGCCCTGGCGCCCGGCGAGCCGATTATCACCCCGCTGATCACCCTGCCATCGGGGGAGACTCAGTGGGCCGATCTCCAGATCGGCGCCCCCACGAACCCGTAGTCCCCCTTGTGGAGGTAGACCCCGTATGAAGCGCTTCAACAGATGGGCGATGCTCCCCCTACTGGCACTCGCCCTCACCGGCTGCAGTCTCAGCGCCGCCAAGCCGGAAGAGCCGACCGTACAGCCGATCGCAGTAGCCGTGACCGAGGCCCAGACCGGAAGAATCACCGCGACCAGCCAGGCCTCAGGCCAGCTTGAGCCGATTCTCTCCATTCCCGTCACCGCCAAAGTGCCAGGCCGGGTCCTCGCCGTCCACAAGCAGATGGGCGATCCCGTAAACGAAGGGGACCTGCTGGTGGAGTTGGAGGCGCGCGACGCCGCCAACCAGTACGCCGCGGCCCAAGCCCAGTACGCACAGGCCGAGGCCCAGCGGGCCGAGGCGCAGCGCCAGGCTGACCGGCTCGAGATCCTCCTCAAGCAGGGGGCGGTCAGCCGGCAGCAGGCCGAACAGATTCAGACTCAGCTCTCCCTGGCCAACGCCCAGGTCCAGGCCGCTCGGGCTCAACTCGACCTGGCCGGCGCCAACTTGGAGCGCACCAAGATCACCGCCCCCGCCGGCGGCTTGCTTTCCGCCCGCATGGTGGAGCCCGGCTCGCTTGTGGGCGCCGGCACCCCGGTCTTCCAATTGGTCGACCTGAGCAAGGTGGTGGTCAATACCGGCGTGGCTGAGGCCGAGGTCAACGCCGTCAAACCCGGAATCACTGTGCCAGTAGTCGTCCCGTCGCTGGGCAAGTCGTTCACCGGCAAGGTGGAGTCGGTCAGCCCGAACATGGACCAGAAGAGCCGCTCCTACAAGGTCCGGGTCCTGGTGGAGAACCAGGACAGCACCCTCAAGGGCGGCATGTTCGCTGAAGTCAGGTTCCCGATCGCCGAGCAAGAGGGCGTGCTGCTGCCCGTGGCAGCCCTGGTAGAGCGCTCCGGTGAGCCCTTCGTCTACGTGGTGGAGGAGGGGAAGGCCCGGCAGACCCGGGTGACGATCGAGGTCCGCTCCGACGACAAGGTCTCCGTGGAGGGCGTAAAGCCCGGAGCCCAGGTGGTGGTGGTTGGCCAGAACCGGCTCTATGAGGGCGCCCCGGTCAAGGTGGGAGGAGGGGCGGGCCAGTGACAAGTTGGGTCCGCTTCTCCCTGAAACATCCCGTCCCCACCATCGTCTTCTTCTTCATGGCGATCGTGGTCGGCTTCGTCTCGCTGACCCGCCTCTCCATCGACCTCCTCCCCGCCATGGAGATCCCCCTGGCCGTTGTCTCCACCCGTTACGACGGCGCCGGCCCTCAGGAGGTAGAGTCGCTGGTCTCACGGCCCCTTGAGGAGATCATGGGGACGGTGGCTGGTGTCACCCGTGTCCGCTCCAACAACTCCGAGGGCCAGTCTCTGGTGATCGTCGAGTTCGCCTACGGCACCAACATGGACCTGGCCACCCTCGCCATGCGCGAGAAGGTCGACCAGGTGAAAGGGTTCTTCCCGGACGGGGTAGAGAGTTCCAACGTCTTTAAGATCGACCCCCAGGCGCTGCCGGTGCTGACTATCGGCCTGACCGGCCAGGAGGACCTGGTGGCCCTGAAGCGGCTGGCCGAGGAGGATATCAAACCCCGGCTGGAGCGGCTCGATGGCGTCGCCTCGGTCACGATCAACGGCGGCACCCAGCGGGAGGTCCAGGTGATCGTGGACCCCGCCCGGCTTCAGGCGGCTGGCCTCTCGATCAACCAGGTGGCCCAGGCGCTCCGCTACGAGAACCTCAACCTGCCCGGCGGCGAGGTAGCCGAGGGCCAGGTAAAGATGCTGGTCCGCACCGTCGGCCAGTTCCAGTCGCTTGACGAGATCCGCAACCTAAGGCTCGGCCCGGTCAGGCTGGGCGATGTCGCCGAGGTGCGCGACACCTTCGCCGACATACACTCCAAGGTCTGGATCGACAAAGATACCGCCGTCGCCCTCGACATTCAGAAGCAGGCCGGCGGCAACGCCGTGGCGGTGGCAGAGGCCGTCAAGAAAGAGTTGGCAAAGATTGAGAAAGAGCTTCCCGGCGAGGTCCAGGCCACCGTGCTGATGGACCAGTCCAAGATGGTGCTCAACTCGATCAAGTCGATCTCCAACAGCGGCCTTCAGGGCGGCATTCTCGCCATGCTGGTGCTGCTGCTCTTCCTGCGGCACTTCCGGGCTACCCTGGTGGTCGCGGTGGCGATTCCCGTGTCGGTGATGACCACCTTCGGCCCGCTTTTCTTCGGTGGGGTGACGCTGAACATCATGTCGATGGGCGGCCTCTCCCTCGGCGTCGGCATGATGGTCGACGGTGCCATCGTTGTGCTGGAGAACATCTTCCGCCACAAACAGATGGGCAAAGATACCTTCACCGCCGCGCTGGACGGCACCTCAGAGGTGTCGCTGGCGGTGACGGCCTCCACCCTCACCTCTGTCGTCGTCTTCCTGCCGGTGGTCTGGATCACAGGTCTGGCGCAACTCTACTTCCGAGAGCTAGCGCTCTCGGTCACCTTCTCGCTGCTGGTCTCCCTCATGGTCTCCCTTACGGTGGTGCCGATTCTGGCCACCTGGCTCCTGCGAGACCGGAGAGGCCCCGCCAAGCCGCCATCGAAGCTCTTTGTGCAGATCGGCGAGCGGCTCAAGGTGCTCGACGCCATTTACGGGCGGATGCTCAACTGGGCGCTCGGCCGCCGCTGGACGGTGGTCGGCGTCGGCGTCGCCTCCCTTGCCCTGGCCGGCCTGCTGTCTACGCAGATGGGCATGGAGTTTGTCCCATCCTCGGATACCGGTGAGTTCCGGGTCGCCATAAAGATGCCGCCCGGCACCCGCCTGGAGGAGACCGAGAAGGCGGTGGAGCAGGCGGTGCAGCAGATTCGGGCGGTCCCCGAGTTGGAGCGCATCTATATCGCCGTGGGCGGCTCTCCCACCAGCTATGTGAGTGGTGGCAGCAAGTCCAACGAGGGCTATATCATCGGCATGATTCCCCCAAAGGATGAGCGCAGCCGGAGCCTGAGTCAGGTCATGGAAGATGTCCGCTCCCGTATCGTGCTGCCTGGCGCCCGGGTTACGGTCACCGCCAGCGGCATGATCGACCCCGGCGGCCAGCCGATCGAGGTGAGCATCTCCGGGAGCGACCTTATGGTCCTGGAGGACCTCTCCCGCCAGGTCATGGCCGAGGTGGCCCAGGTGCAGGGGACCCGCGAGCTGAACTCGTCGGTGGGCGATGGCCTGCCCGAGGTTCAGGTGAAGGTCGACCGGGCCCGGGCCGCCACCTACGGCCTGAGCCCCAGCCAGATCGCTCAGTCGGTCCAGGCGGCGGTCAAGGGCCAGGTGGTGACCAAGTACCGGGTGGGCGGCAAGGAGTACGATATCCGCCTGCAGGCAGCCGAGGAGAGCCGCCGGGACGTGATCGCCCTGAGCCAGCTGCCGATCGCCACACCCGGCGGGCAGACCGTGCCCCTGGGCGAGCTGGCCCGGGTGGTCCGGGCAGCGGGCCCGACCGTGGTGGAGCGTGAGGACCAGTCCCGAGTCGTCAAGGTGACGGGCCAGATCTACAACCGGGACCTGGCCAGCGTCATCGCAGATATCAGGGCCCGGCTGAGCAAGCTGCCGGTCCCGCCTGGCTACACCATTAGCTACGGCGGCCAAAACGAGCAGATGGAGGATGCCTTCGGCGGTCTCGCCCTGGCGCTTGCCTTCTCCATCGTGCTGGTCTACCTGGTCATGGCGGCCCAGTTCGAGTCCTTCCTGCACCCGTTTGTGATCATCTTGACCGTCCCGCTCTCCATTGTCGGCGCCATCTTCGCCCTGGTGATCACCGGCCGGAACCTGGACATCTCCGGCATGATCGGCGTGATTCTACTCGTCGGTATCGTCGTGAACAACGCCATCGTGTTGATCGACTATACCAACCAGTTGCGACGAGAGGGTATGGACCGGGACGAGGCGGTGCGAACCGCCGGCCCGATCCGTCTGCGCCCGGTGCTCATGACCACCATGACCACCCTGCTGGGCCTCTTCCCGCTGGCCCTCGGCATATCCGAGGGGTCCGACATGCAGGCGCCCATGGCCACGGTTGTCATCGGCGGTCTGGGACTCTCCACCATGCTGACCCTGCTGGTGATTCCGGTGGTCTACACCCTTATCGACGACCTGGTCGTCTGGGTGAACCGGCGGGTCTTCAAGCAGGCTGACGTGCAGGCCATGTAAGCGCACAGCGCCGCCCTCCATCTGGGGGGCGGCGCCTTGCTGTGCCACTCCATGGTCAGGTTCGCAGGATCCAGCAGCGTAACATCGCATACCGCCTCTTAATTGTAAAGGGTCACTTTAACGTTAAGCCAGATGCCCTCGGCGCCTTCACGTTGGCTCCGGTCCGCTAGTGCACTCCTGGAGCCAGCCTGGACTGATTCCGGTAAAAGACGCCAGGACCACCATGCACTGATCCCACCGGAGGTCACCGCAGCGGGTACGAGTCCCCGCTAGCACCATACCAAGGGGGCCTGTTCATGCATTTCACGCACCGTATTGAACGCCGCCAAGGGCCCGGCCTGACGCGCCCGGCCAACTCGAAACACCCATGCCTCCTCATCCGTCCAATCGTCTAGAAGGGAGGGAAGACCCAATGCCAATGCCTCGCCTTGCATCGATCCTGACAGCCGCCCTGATTCTAACTGCCTGCGCCGGGAGGAGCGAACCCCAGGCTGTCCAACCACCCCCGCCGCCGCCCGCACAGCAAGAGATACCCACGCCGACCCTACCGTCGGCCAAGGAGCCCCGGCCCATTCCCACGGTGCTGGCCAAACCCGCGACGGAAGGACCGGCCCGGGTCACCTTCAAGGCCGGCGAAGTGTTGGCCGCCGATGGCGTCTACTTCCTCAACACCGCCACCGGCGAGGGCGAGGGCTGGGTCTTTCCAGAAAGCCGGGGCGCCTCGATCAGTCAGGACAACCGCTTCATCGCCACCAGCGGCGTCCTGATCGACCGTGAGAGTCGGAGCGTCTGGGAGTGGAACCGACAGGAGGTATTCCTGCTCCTGGCCGAAGCGCAGGGCTTTCTCTTCGGAGAGGTCGAGCCCGATGGCCCAAACCTGAAGCGCACCGGGCGCTATTTCTGGGCCGGGCCCGACTTCAAGCTCCGCCGGACCTTCACCCTGGAGGGCGGAGCCCCCTGGGGATCCTCTGCCCTGCTCTCACCCGATGGCAGCCGCCTGGTGCTCTCCCTGTGGGGCAACACGCCAGACCTGCCGATTATGGTCCTCCTTGATCTCAACACGGGCGAGGTACAGCGGCTGGAAGCACCGGCGGCCGGCTACATCGGCTCCACCAGCCTGAAACAGTCCGACGCAGGATTCCAAGCGGAGTTCTGGGCTACAGATGACGACCGGTCCCGGGGGGCACCCCGCTGGCACACCTTCATCCGCCGCTACAGCTGGAGCGGTGAGGCGTTAGGCGACCTGCGCATTCCCGGCACCCACCTCTTCTTCTCCCCCGATGGCAAGTGGGTCGCCTGGCAGGAGTGGCCTGCGGGCGACCTGGCCCCCGCCACGCGGGTGGCCGACACCACGAGCCTGGAGCCCCACCTGCTGGCGCTGGGCGTCACCCCCTGCTTCGCTGCCACCGGCAGCGGCGGCACCCGCTGGCTGGCGGACAGCCGGGGCCTCCTGGTCGACACCTCCGCCGGGTACCGCCTCCTCACCCTCGACGGCCAGTTGCAAGAACTCCTCGCCCTTGCCGGCCTGACCTGGAAGGGCGAGCCCCAGCCGGCCCCCGACCACCCCGATCGCTTCGCCATCGGCCGCCTGGTCGTTACGAACGGTGCGGGCACCCAGCGGCTCGGCGTCACCCTGGAGGAGCACGTCACCCCCGCCAGCCTCTCGCCCTGGGGCGCCAGCAGTGCGGAACTTCGCTTTGCCCTGCCGCCGAAGGCGGGAGGGGGCGCCTGCATGGAGGGGCCGCCCATGCCTGCGCAGGTGCTGGCTCCAGGGAAGGACCTGCCGGAGTTCCCGCTGCTGGTGCGCAGCCCCGACCGCTGCCTGTCCCTGCGGGACAGAGGCCACGAGTCCGGCAGGGAGCTTGCCTGCCTCCCCGATGGCACCCGCCTGGCCCCCGTGCGCCCCCGGTCCGACATTGGCAGCCTTGCCTGGACCGACTCCTGGTGGCTCTCGGTCAGGACCGAGAAAGGCGAAACTGGCTGGATTCCGCTGGCCGGGACCCCCGTTACCTGGGCCGTTCCCTAATAGCCACGCAGCCCTCCCTCTGGAGGGCTGCGTTTCGCCTCACCCCAAAACCTCTCACCAAAGCGAAAAAAGAGGGAACTCGCGGGAAGTCTGCGGCGTCTAAACTGTTTGTCAGCAGAGATACCCATCGATCCCGAGACTGGAAGTGAGGTGCCTATGTCGACCTCCTACAAGTCCCTCTACACGTTCCTGGCCCAGTACAAGTGGCGCTACCTGCTCGGCGTGCTCGCGCTTCTGGGAACCGGCGCTTTCCAGCAAATCGCCCCCCGGATCATCGGCAACTTCGTGGAAGACCTGAGCAGCGGGAACCTGACCTCCCCCGGCATCTACCGGTACCTGGCTATGATCATGGGCGCCGCCCTGGTGATCGCCGTGCTCCGTTACGTCTGGCGTATCTACGTCTTCGGCACCGCCCGCTTCGTTGAGCGTGACCTCCGGGCCGACCTCTTCGCCCACCTGGAGCGGCTTCCCGCCTCGTTCTACCACAAGCACAAGACCGGCGACCTCATGGCCATGGCCACCAACGACCTCCAGGCGGTCCGCGGGATCGCCGGCGAAGGTGTGCTCATGACCGCCGACTCCATCGGTCTGACCACCTTCACCCTGATCGCCATGTTCTGGTCCGTCGGGTGGAAGCTCTCCCTCATGGCGCTGCTGCCCCTTCCGTTCCTCGCAGTGGCCATCTTCATCATCGGCAAGCTCATGTTCACCCGCTCCCGGGCGGTGCAAGACGGCTTCGGCAAACTCTCCGATGTGGTCCAGGAGAACATCTCCGGCGTTCGGGTCGTCAAGGCCTACAACCAGGAGCCTGCCGAGGAGGCCAAGTTCGACGCCGCCAACCGCGAGTACATCAAGCGCTTCATGGCCATGGCCCGAGTTCATGGGCTCTTCGAACCCATGATCCACCTCTTCGCCGGCCTCTGCTTCGTTCTGGCCATCGCCGTGCCCGGTCGGGCCGCCCTGCGGGGCGAGATCTCCGTTGGCGACTTTGCGGCGCTCACCATGTACATCGGCATGCTGATCTGGCCGATGATCGCCATGGGCTGGGTGGTCAACGTGATTCAGCGGGGCCTCGCCGCCTTCTCCCGGATCAAGGAGATTCGGATGATGGAGCCCGAGGTGGCCGACGCCGAGAACACCATCCTCCCGAAGGATGGCGTCATTCGCGGCGAGATCGAGATCCGCGACCTGACCTTCCAGTACGTCAACCAGGAGCGCCCCGCCCTGAAGGGGATCAACCTGAAGATCGCCCCCGGTCAG
Source organism: Bacillota bacterium (assembly GCA_049325315.1). Lineage (GTDB taxonomy): Bacteria > Bacillota > Sulfobacillia > Symbiobacteriales > Symbiobacteriaceae > JAWLHU01. The sequence continues at coordinate 26,314 of JBMONB010000215.1, forward strand.
ACCCTGGGCATTCTCGGGCGGACCGGCAGCGGCAAGTCCACCCTGGTCTCGCTCCTGGCCCGGGTCTTCAACCCGCCCCGAGGCAGTGTCTTTATCGACTCGATCGATGTGCTTGACCTGCCGCTCAACCTGCTCCGCCGGAACATCGCCTTCGTGCCGCAGGAGTCCTTCCTCTTCTCCCGCACAGTGGGCGAGAACATCGGCTTCGCCCCGGGCGACTGGAGCGAGGAGCAGATCCGGGGGGCAGCCCGCACCGCCCAGGTGGAGCAGGACATTCTCGAGTTCCTGCCCCAGGGCTACGAGACCATGGTCGGCGAGCGGGGCGTCACCCTCTCGGGCGGCCAGCGCCAGCGGGTGGGCCTCTCCCGGGCCGTGCTCAAGAACGCCCCGATTCTGATTCTTGACGACTGCCTCTCCGCGGTCGACACCTCGACCGAGCAGCGAATCCTGAACGGCCTGCGGCCGGTCATGGCCCACCGCACCACGATCGTCATCTCCCACCGGGTTGCGGCCGTGAAGGCGGCGGACCTGATTATCGTGCTGGAGCACGGTCAGATCGTGGAAGCGGGCACGCACGATCAACTGGTCGCCCTGGGGGGCCGCTACTTCCGGACCTACCAGCGGCAGCAGCTCGAAGAAGCGATCGCCAACCTCGAGTGACCAACACAGGAGGGTACTATGGCGGATTTCCGCGAAGAAGAGGATCTTGGTAAAGTATACGACGCAAAGCTCATGTCCCGGCTGCTGACCTATGCACGGCCCCACTGGAAGGCGCTGCTCCTCTGCATCGTGCTGCTGGGTGTGGCGGTTGGCCTGCACCTCATGCAGCCCAAGCTGATCCAGGTGGCCATGGACGACTACATTCGCACCGGGGTCAGCACCCCCGAGGCGGAGGCGGGCCTCCTGCGGGTCGCCCTCCTGCTGGTCGGCCTCCTGTTCGCCCACTTTATCGTGGCCTACGGCGAGGTGCTGCTGCTTCAGTTCACCGGGCAGAAGATCATCTACACCATTCGCAAGCAGGTCTTCGGCCATCTGCAGCGGCTCCACCTGCAGTTCTTCGACTCCAACCCCGCCGGCCGGCTGGTCACCCGGGTCACCAACGACACCGAGACGCTCAACGAGATGTACACCAGCGTGCTGGTCAACCTCTTCCGCGACGTCTTCATGATCGTCGGCGCCGCCGTGGTCATGCTGAACACCAACGCGAAGCTGGCCGTGGTCAGCCTGCTCCTCGTGCCGCTGGTCGCCTACTACACCCGGTACTTTGCGATTAAGGTGCGCGACGCCTGGCGGGAGGTCCGCATCCGGTTAGCCCGGATCAACGCCTTTTTGGCCGAGCATATCAACGGCATGAAGGTGGTGCAGCTCTTCGCTCGGGAAGAGAAGACCTTCGCCGAGTTCAAGAAGGAGAACGACGAGTACAACGACGCCTCCTGGAGGCAGTTGATGACCTGGGCCGTCTTCCGCCCCATTCTCGACCTGCTGGCCAACGGCGCCATTACCCTGGTGCTCTGGTACGGCGGCATGCGGGCCATAGCCGGCGATGTGACTCCTGGTGTGCTCTTCCTCTTCGTCTCTCTCACCCGGCAGTTCTTCGAACCGCTGATGCAGCTCGCCGAAAAGTTCAACATTCTCCAGAGCGCCATGGCCTCCTCGGAGCGGCTCTTCAAGCTGCTGGACACCCAGCCGACCATCGTCGATCCGGAGAACCCGCTGCCGCTGGGCGAGGTGACCGGGCGAGTCGAGTTCCGGAACGTCTGGTTCGCCTACACCCAAGATGAATGGGTGTTGAAAGATGTCTCCTTCGAGGCCCGCCCCGGCCAGACCATCGCCTTCGTCGGCCACACCGGCGCCGGGAAGTCCTCGATTATCAACCTGCTCTCCCGCTTCTACGACGTGCAGAAGGGGCAGGTGCTGGTCAACGGCCTCGATGTGAAGAGCGTCTCCACCGCCGAGCTGAGGCGGGCCATCGGACTGGTGGCGCAAGACGTCTTCCTCTTCACCGGCGATATCAAGGGGAATATCCGTCTGGGCAACGAGGCGATCAGCGACGAACGGCTGAAGGAGGCCGCCATGGCGGTCGGCGCCGACGAGTTCATTCAGTCGCTGAAGGGCAGGTACGACGAGCCCGTGGTGGAACGGGGCGCCACCCTCTCCGCCGGCCAGCGGCAGCTGATCTCCTTCGCCCGGGCGCTGGCCTTCGACCCGCCCATCTTGGTGCTCGACGAGGCGACCGCCTCCGTCGACTCGGAGACCGAGGCGGTGATTCAGCGGGCGCTGAAGACCCTGACCGCCGGCCGGACCACCTTTATCGTGGCGCACCGGCTCTCGACGGTCCAGCATGCCGACCAGATCATCGTGCTGCACAAGGGCCGGATTCACGAGCAGGGGACCCACGAGGAACTGCTGGCGAAGCAGGGGCTCTACTACAAGCTCTGGCGGCTCCAGTTCGAGGAGCAGCAGGAGGAGCAGGAGCAGGCCCAGGTTACGATTCAAGCCGCCCCGGCTGACTAAGCGAGTCGACACAAAGAGCGGGACCCTGCCCAGTGGCAAGGTCCCGCTCATTCTCTATTTCGCTCGGATCAGGAAGGGTTCGACCAGGGCGTGAACCTCCTCGGGCGTTCCCATGGCCAGGCTCTGCTCTGCCACCGCCCGCGCCTCGGCAAAGGTGGTTGAGCGCACCAGCCGCCGAATGGAGGCCAGGAGCGACGGCGACATCGAAAGCTCGTCGATACCCAGGCCCAGCAGGAGCAGCGCTCCCCCCGGCAGCCCGCCCATCTCGCCGCAGACGCCTACCCACTTGGACTCGCCGTGGGCCGCCCGGATTACCTGATCAATCAGGTTCAGCACCGCCGGATGATACGGCTGGTACATGTCGGCCAGGTCCGGGTTTCCCCGGTCAACCGCCAGTGTGTACTGCACCAGGTCGTTAGTGCCGATGGAGAAGAAGTCGACCTCCTTCGCCAGGTGGGCAGCCACCAGCGCTGCCGAGGGGATCTCGATCATGATCCCCACCTCGTGCGGCGCCACCGCCTTGCCCTCAGCCTCCAGCGACCGCTGCGCCTCAGCAAGCGCAGCCTTTGCCTGCCGCAACTCCTGGAGCCCCCCGACCATGGGGAACATGATCGCCAGCTTCCCGTGCACGCTCGCCCGCAGCAGCGCCCGCAACTGGGTGCGGAACAGCTCGGGCCGCCGGAAGCAGAGCCGCAGCGCCCGCACCCCTAAGAAGGGGTTCTCCTCCTTCGGAATGGAGAGGTAGGGCAGGTCCTTATCGCCGCCAATATCCAGCGTGCGAATGATCACCCGGTGGCCCTTGGCGTTGGTCAGCGCAGCGGCATACGCCCGGTACTGCTCCTCCTCGTCGGGGGCGCTGCCGCGGCCCATGAAGAGGAACTCGCTGCGCAGCAGGCCCACGCCTTCTGCTCCCTTCTCCATGGCGTGGGCCACCTCATCGGGCGACCCAGCGTTGGCAGCCAGCTCCACCCGGTGCCCGTCGGGCGTCTGGGCGGGGAGCCCCGCCTCCGCCTGGTCCCGCTCCGCCTGGGCCCTCGCCTCTGCCAGCTTTCCCTGGTACCGCTCCCGGGTGGCCGGGTCGGGCGCCAGCACCACCTCGCCGGCGGTGCCGTCCAGCGCCACGGCCATGCCCTCTTCAGCCGCTTGCAGCAGACCCGCCACCGCCACCACCGCCGGAACGCCCCACGACCGGGCGAGAATCGAGGTGTGCGAAGTCGGGCCGCCCTGCTCGGTCACAAGCCCCAGCAGAAGCGACCGGTCAAGCCCGAGGGTGTCGGTGGGGGCCAGATCCCGGGCCACGACCACAGACGGCTTCTGCAGCTTCAGCCCAATCGTGCGTCCGCTGAGCGCGGCCAGGAGCCGCCGGCCCACATCGCGCACGTCGGCAGCCCGCTCCCGCAAATATTCGTCCCCAAGCGACTCCAGCATGGCGGCGAACTGATCGATCGCCTCGCTCACCGCCGCATCCGCCGACTTGCCGGCAGCCACACCCTGCTCCACCAGGGAGTGCAGCTCGGGGTCCTGGAGCATCATCTTGTGAGCCTGGAGGATCTCCTGCCCTTGCTGGTCAGCCGTGGCGGCCAGCGCATCGAGCTGCGCTTCGCCCTGGAGCAGGGCGACCTCGAACCGGGCACGCTCCTGCTCGGGGGACCCGGCGGCCCGCTCTGCCCCACCCCCGGGCGACTCGGGCCGGTAGACCAGGGCAGCCCCCAGGGCAATGCCTGCCGCCGCGGCGACGCCCCGGAGCACCCGCTCACTCACCAAAACCACCCTCCACCAGAGCCGCCAGCGCTGCCAGCGCCTCATTCTCCTGCGGGCCGTCGCAGCGAATCAGAATCGACTCGCCCTTGCCGACGCCCAGCGAGAGCACAGAGAGGAGGGAGCGGGCGTTCACCTCCCGTTCGCCCTTTCGCACAACGACCTCGGTCCCCTGAAACTTCTGGACCGTCTGGACGAAGACCGATGCCGGTCGTGCGTGCAAACCCGTTGCGTTGGTCAGTGTGAACGTCCGCTCCACCATGATCCGAACACTCCTTTGGTTGCTATTCCTTCACGGGCTTTAGGGTATTCACCAGCAGCGCCGTGATAACCGTGCCGATCAGGATCGCCACGGCGTATAACCCGAGATTCCCCACCACATTGGGAATGGGCAGGACGAAGATGCCTCCGTGCGGTGCCTTCAGCGTCGCGCCAAAGGCCATCGAAAGGGCGCCGGTAACCGCCGAACCTGCCATGATCGACGGGATTACCCGCAGGGGGTCAGCCGCTGCGAACGGGATCGCGCCCTCGGTAATGAAGCTGATGCCGAGGACCGCTGCCGCCTTGCCGGCCTCCCGTTCCTCAACGGTGTACTTCTTGGGAGCCAGGGCCGTTGCAAGCGCCAGCCCCAAAGGAGGCGTCATCCCCGCAGCCATAACCGCAGCCTGCGGTCCATAGATCTGGGAACCGAGGAGGCCAACAGCAAAGGTATACGCCGCCTTATTCACAGGGCCGCCCATATCAAAGGCCATCATGGCGCCGAGGATCAAGCCAAGAACAACAGCCGAACCCTGATTGAGGCCGTTCAGCCACGACTGGAGGCCCCCCATGATTGCGGCCATGGGCGCACCGATCACGTAGATCATCAGCAGACCGACGATGGCGGTGGAGAGGACAGGAAGAATGAGAACGGGCTTGAGACCCTCCATTGTCCTTGGGAGCTGAATCGACCGAGCGAGCCAGAAGGTAAGGTAACCGGCCAGGAAGCCGGCGATAATGCCGCCGAGGAAGCCCGCACCAACCTTGCCTGCGAGGAAGCCGCCGATCATCCCCGGCACAATACCGGGGCGGTCCGCGATCGAAAAAGCGATAAAGCCGGCCAGAATGGGGACCATGAACCCGAAGGCGCCACCGCCGCCGATTGTCATCAGGTGTGCCGCCAGGGTTCCCTCTTCCTTGAAGGCCTCAATCCCGAAGATGAAGGAGATGGCGATCAGAATACCGCCGGCCACGGTAAACGGGATCATGTAGGAGACACCGGTCATCAGGTGCTTGTACCAACCCGTGGCCGAGCCAGCCCGCTCCTTCTTGATCTCCTGTACCTGCTGTGCCAGGTCCCGCTTCTCGGCGCTAAGTGCCCGGTCGATCAGGCTCGCCGCGCTCTTGATCGCCTCGCCGACCGACGCCTCAATAACAGTCTTCCCCCGGAAGCGGCCGCTGTCAGCGTCAGCGTCGGCAGCCAGAATCACGGCATGGGCTTCGTGAATTTCGGCCTCGGTCAGGCCGTTCTCCACACCCACGGAACCCCGGGTCTCAACCTTGATCTCCACATTCCTGGCCGCAGCCGCTTTTTGAAGCGCCTCGGCAGCCATGTAGGTGTGGGCGATACCAGTGGGGCAGGCGGTGACGGCTACCAACTTCGTCGTCATCGATGGCACCTCCTCTTATTATCGGGGTCCGGAACGATGTTGTCTAGACCACTTGAATATTTCGGGGTTATTCAACCCCATTCACCATCGCCTCCGGCGTGGCGGCGGTCATAAGCCGGTGGCGAAACTCCTCGTGCATGAGCTGGCGGGCCAACTGGGCAAGGGCCCGGAGGTGGAGGTCGTTGGCCCCTTCCGGAGCAGCGATGAGAAAGACCATACGGACCGGCTCCCCGTCGAGTGAATCCCAGGCCAGGTCGTGGTTGGCCCGCCCGAAAGCAATAGCTGCCCGGCTGACACCGGCGCTCTTCCCGTGGGGAATGGCCACCCCGAAGCCCACGGCGGTGGTCCCCAGAGACTCCCGCTCCCTCACAGCGCCCAGGTAGGCCTCCAGATCAGAGACAGCCCCGTCTCGATACAGCAGCCCGCCCAACTCCTGAAACGCCTCTTCGGGTGTACGGGCCTGCAGGTCGAGGGTAATGGTCGATGCATTGATCAGTTCGCGTATGCTCATGGTGGCGGTCCACTCCTTACACTTCTTCGGTCGTCACCCCGGCCAGCAGCCGGTCCACATCGGCCTGACTGGCCAACTGAGTGCCAGGAAGACTGGCTGTGGCCGCACCGGCGGCGGTCGCCAGCCGCAGGGCATCCACGGGAGCCAGCCCCCGGGAGAGGGCCAGGGCGAGGGCTGCAACCATAGAATCGCCCGCCCCTACGGTAGATCCCGGTTCGATGGTCGGGGGGTTGGCCCACCAGGTCCCCCCCGGAGCGGCAATCACAGCGCCCTCAGCGCCGCAGGAGATGACGGCCATCTCAGGCCCGAGAGCGAGCAGGGCACGCGCCCCCGCGCAGATCTCCCTTCGAGTCGACAGGCTCCTGCCCAACAGCCGCTCCGCCTCATCTTGGTTCGGCTTGATCAGGGTGGGCCGCGCCCCCAGGGCTGCGCGCATGGGTTCGCCGTCGGCATCTAGAATCACCGGCACCCGGGCCTGGCGCGCCAGCTCTACCAGCTCGCGATAGTAGGTGGCCGGAATCCCCGGGGGCAGGCTTCCAGCCAGCACCAGCAGCCTGGTGCGGGACAGCGCCTGCCGAACGAGGGCCGTCATCCACTCCACATGCAGGGGCTGCACCGTGAAGCCCAGGTCGTTTACCTCGGTTAGCTCACCCGTAATTGGGTCGACCAGCTTGAGGTTGACCCGGTTCTGCCCCTCCACGGTGATGAACCGGTTGGGAACCCCTAACTGCTCCAGGTGGGCGGTGATCAGCCGGCCGTTGGCCTCCCCGAGGAAACCGACCACCTCCACCGGCGCCCGCAGGGCCTTGAGAACTCGGGCGACGTTCACACCCTTGCCGCCCGGGTCAAGACGGGCCTCCGTTACCCGGTTGGTGGAGCCGGCGGCAAAGCCCGGTACGCGAAGTGTCCGGTCGATCGCTGGATTCAGGGCAACCGCCGTGATCACAGATGGCAGCGACAAGCCGCTCGCCTCCTTTCTCTGCAAGGTCGACGGTCTCAGGCGGGAGACCGGTCGTCAGCGAGGATCACCTTCATGCCGCGGGTGATCAGGGCTGCCACAAAGTCGGGATCAGCCCCCTGATCGGTAACCAGCACCTGGGCAGTGCTCAGTGGGGCAATGGTGGCAAAGGCCACCTTCCCGACCTTGCTCGAATCAGCCACCACCACAACCTGGCGGGCCGCGGCAATCATTTGCCGCTTCACCGACGCCTCTGCCTGGGTAGGCGTCGACAGCCCCCGCTCCAGGTCAATGCCGTTAGTGCCGATAAAGGCCCAGTCAGCGTTGATCTCGCCCAGCGACCGCTCCGCCGTCGGTCCGACCAAAGCCAGGGTCGTCCCCCGCACCGACCCCCCGGTGACCACCACGTGAATCGACTCCACATCGGCCAGTTCGGCGGCAATGTGAAAGGCGTTGGTCACCACCGTCAGGTTCTGCCGCCCCCGCAGGGCACGGGCCACCTCGAGGGTAGTGGTGCCGGCGTCGAGGATCACCGAGTCGCCATCGCGCACCAGGCTGGCGGCCATGACCCCAATGGCCCGCTTCTCAGTCGCCTGCTGATCGGTCTTCTCGGCAAAGGTCGGCTCAGCCAGGGTTGATTCGGCAGGCAGGGCGCCACCGTGGGTCCGCTCCAACAGGCCCGAGTCCTCTAACTCCCGGAGGTCCCTGCGAATGGTGGACTCAGAGACCCCGAACTCGAGGCTCAGCTCGCCAACCTTCACTGCGACCCCGCTCCGCATGCGTTCCAGAATCACTCGACGTCGCTCTTCGGGGAACATGGCTGTCACTTCCCGTCATATTCGAGCATCACATCATGCTCAACTGTGCTCATATGTGATTATATGTGCACGACCCCCCTCTGGTCAACCCAATCTTCACACAAATAGCCAACTGCGCGGAGAAGTCGCAGGAAGTGGTGTGGCCAAGGGCGTAATCTCTCCCCCATTGGTTTTTCAGGGAGGGGTACGCGTGATTTCGCTCCGGTTCGATGGCGACCTGGCGGCCCAGGTTCCGTTCCTGCGGCTGGGCGGCCTGTTGGTGGAAGGGGTCTCCGGCGGGGGTGCCACACCCGAGTTGAACGCCCTGATCGAAGCAACCGTGGCCCAGACCGCCGCTTCGGTGAAGCTCGAGGAGATTAGCGGGCTGCCCGGCGTTGCCGGCTGGCGCAAGGTCATGAAGGCCCTCGGTACCGACCCGGCTCGGTACCGCATCTCCTCGGAGCGCCTGCTCCGACGCGTGGTCAAGGGCGATGGGCTCCCCCAGGTCAGCCTGCTGGTCGATCTGGTCAACGTCTGGTCGGTGGTGACCGGGCTGCCCATTGGTCTCTACGATGCGGACAGGCTGGCGGGCTCGGTGCTGACCTTCGGCGCCGGGCGCTCGGGCGAGGCCTATCTCACACTGGCAGGCAGCGAATTGGAGACAGCAGCCAAGCCCGTTCTGCGGGACGAAGCCGGCCCCTGCGGTTCACCGCTCACCGACTCGCAGCGCACGGCCACGCACGAGGGAACCACCCGCTGCCTGGCGGTGGTCTTCGGCCCGCCGCTCTTTGACGACGAGGAGTTTGAGCGGCACATGGACCTGCTGGCCGACTGGATGCGCCACTTCGCCGGCGGGCGGGTGGCCTGGCGCTCCACCGTGAACGAGTAGCAGAAGAGGGCGGGCAGCCAGTGGCTGTCCGCCCTCAGCTTGCTGACAAAACAGCCCTCTGCTGTCCGCAAAGCGGACGCAGGGGCTGTTTTGTATACAGATAAAGGGAGTATGAAGCTTAAGACAAAGGTTCAGCAGCTTTTTTGGGGGGTGCTACCCC
>JBMONB010000216.1:0-2617 GCA_049325315.1 Bacillota bacterium
GAGGGACGGGCATACTGGTGACGGAGGCGATTCGTATGGCACTGAGCCCGGGGAGCCCGGCGATCTCCTTTCAGCTCCCGGCCACCACCGGGGAGGTCTCGGTCGGCCGGCTCTGGGGGAAACCGTTCCTGCTCTCCTTCTTCTCCATGGCCTTCACCCCGGTCTGAACCCAGCAACTTGTGCTGCTCCGGCAGCGGCACAAAGACCTCCAGGGACTGGGGGTTCAGACCATTGGCATCTCGGTCGACCACCTGCCGTCGCTGAAGGTGTTTGATGCGGCGATGGCAGAGTTCCCCTTCCCCCTGGCGAGCGACTGGCACCGGTCCATCTGCCGGCGCTACGACGTGCTCGACGAGGAGAAGCAGGTGGCTCGCCGAACCCTCGTCCTCTGCGACGACCGGGCGATCGTGCGCCATGTGGTGGAGGACTTCACCCCGCAGCAACATGACCGGTTTGAGGGGCTGCTGGCCACGGCCCGCCCCCTCTCGTAGCCCCTTCTGGTATGGGGTAGAGAGGTTGCGCGCCCTGAAGACGCGCAAGAGGAGCGCCCGTACACGGGTCGCTCCTTCTAGTTCTATTATAGCACAGACTGTGGCGAATTTACAGACTCCTCCTACGGCGAGAGAGCGGCTAGAATGGGTTCTGCCGCTCGTCACCGGCCAGCAATGCGCCCGAGAGGAGAGATCGCTTTGACGCTATCCTGGATGCGGCTCCCGTTCCGCTACCGGAACCTGCAGGATTACAAGGCGAAACTGGCTGACTTCGTCAGCGAGGCCTTTTACGAGCGTCTGCCTGCTCAGGGCTACGAGGTGCGGGAGGAGCAGATCTTCACGGCCTACCGCATGGCCGGGGCGCTCACGAACCGACGGGTCCTCCTGGCGGAGGCGGCCACGGGCACCGGCAAGACCTTCGCCTACCTGATCGGTGCCGTCTGCCATGCCCGGCTAAGCGGGGCACCCGTAGTGATCGCCTGCGCCAGCAGCGTCCTGCACCAGCAGTTAGCAGGGCCCAACGGCGACATTGCCACCCTTTCACGACTCCTCGGGCTCGAGATTGATGCACGGGTGGCCCGCGATCCTGCCGACCATTTGTGCGAGCTGAAAGCGGAGGCACTAACCCTAGGTGGGATACGCCGGCGGGGGCTCACCAGGCTGCTGCGGTGGGCTGAGACCAGCCAAACCGGGGAGCGGGGCGAGATCCCGGATGCGCCGGATGACCTCTGGAACCTGGTCGCATGGGAACCCAGCCTGCCCTGCGACACCTGTCGGCGGCGGGGTCACTGCCGGCTGGCCCGGGCCCGAGAGCACTACCGGCAGGCGCCAGACCTGCTGATCTGCAGTCATGACCTTTTTTTCCGAGATCTGTGGAGCCGAAAGGAGCGGCTGGCGACTGGCCGGATCCCGATTCTCCCGAAGTACAGCGGGGTCATTCTCGACGAGGGACACCATACGCTTGAGACCGCCCTGCTCACCTCCGGCCACCGCATCGGCCAGCAGGACCTGCAGCGGATCATTACCCAGGCTGACAGCCTGGTAGACCGCAAGGGGCTCATGCATGCGGCCAGATCCGCAACAGAGGCCGCCGGGCGCTTCTGGTCGATCCTCCAGACGACCGCCCGCCCCAGCGAGACCGAGCGCTGGTTCCTCCCGCGGATTACGCAGGTCACCGAGGCGGCGAGGGAACTCTCAGCCGCCCTGATCGCCGTCCAGGAGGAGCTGGCCTGGGAAGAGGACCGGCTACGGGCTACCAGCGGTGAGATCTGGGCCCAGACGATTCAGGCTCACTTTGACGCCATTATGGCTGGGTTGACGCTGTTCCTGGAGCACCCCTGCATCACCTGGCTCACCCGCCAGGAGAGCGGCGCGCACTGCGACCTGTGGGTGGTCCCCCGGCAGATGCAGAACCTCCTGCAACAGGAACTGTTCAGCCAGAGAATCCCGGTGGTACTCACCTCCGCCACTCTGGCCGGCGGCCACTCCTTCGCCTATCAAAAGCGGATGCTCGGGGTGCCCTCTGCCGAGCACTCCCTGGCTGGCACCCCGTTCGACCTGGCCAGGCAGGTCCTTGTCTACCTCCCCAGTGACCAGACAACACCCGGAGAGCGACTGGTTCCCCTGCTGCGGGCAACCGGCGGCCGGGCCCTCGTCCTGGTCAACTCCCGTCGGGAGCGGGAGGAGGTAAAGCAGTTGCTGGACGCAGCGAGGATGCCCTTCCCGGTCTACTACGAGGGCGAGGCCGACCAATCCGAGCTTCTTCGCCGGTTCAGGGAGCGAACCAGTTCCGTCCTGGTGGGCACACGGTATTGGGAAGGCATCGACGTCCCGGGCGAATCGCTCTCCTGTGTGGCCGTCTACCGCCTCCCCTTCCCGCTTTCAGACCCCCTGGTTTTCGCCCGGCGGGAAGACGCAGCCCATGATCAGCTCGACCCGTTCCTGACAGTCGATGTGCCCGAGATGCTGCTGAGACTGAAGCAAGGGCTCGGCCGCCTGGTCAGGACTCGATCCGATTCCGGCGTGCTGGCAGTCCTCGACACCCAGTTCGTCGGCAGCCTATACGCCGAGCGTGTTGCTCAGGTCTTTCCCGCGGATGCTGCCAAAACCGACGACCTTCATGCCGT
>JBMONB010000217.1:0-35208 GCA_049325315.1 Bacillota bacterium
GGGTTTCATCGTCTGGTATGTGTGGCTGGGAATCACCATGCTGCGCAGGACTCCAGTGGCGTTCAGAAATGTGTGAAGCGAAGGAGCGAATGTAATGCGTATCAACAGAAACCTCGGTCCCATCGATTCGTACCATAAGAGGCGTGACCGGTGTCGTTCTGGTTGGCGTGGCGGTATGGGCATGGACAGCTGGGTGGCCTGGATGGGTGCCTGTGGTGGCTGCCGTGATAGCGGTGGTGAGTATCCTTGAAGCTGTCGTGGCCTTCTGTCCCAGCGGAAACTACATGAGTATCGACCAGACGTTCAGGGGCACGACCTCTGGCACAGATGGAGGCCCTGCCCAGGGGCGGTAACGGAAATCCCCACAAGCAACGCCCGGTCTCTGAACGGCCAGATGAAAATTAAGCGTTTGCTGTTCACTGAAAGTGTCACGCGGCTCTGCAACGAGCCCATCATCGGGCCGGAGCAATTGGGGAGGTGTCGATCCCCGAAGCGACAAAGGTCTGTTGGGTAAGAGTCAGGAAAGAAAGAACGCTCGGGTTTTCGGATCAGCAGTGCCTAACCAGAGCCGATTAAGGGCCTTTTGTCAGTATAACCCCCCCTGGATGTAGGGTTGGAGATTCCGGCAATCACAAGGACTGTGCCTTCACCTCCATTTGAGCCTTCATGTCAACTCGTTGCCGGCAACCGCCATACTGTTACATCGCTGTCCGTTACTTACATAACCGGTCCCGGGATAACGAACTTGAAACGCAAAAACCCGCCCGATGATGCAATGACATAACCAGGGGCAGTGCAAGCACTTGCACCGCCCCTGGCTCAGTTTGGGAGCGTGACCCTGCGGAGCCCAACGTGCAACCCCTACCGACCGGCGTGGCACTTGGAGCACGAGGGCTCCACCTCGCTGTGACACACCGCGCAGGACTCATCGCCCTGTGCCTCGACCACCCGGCCGTGCTTGGCGAACCACATCTTCTCATGCCAGGTGCCCTCGCTGGTGTGGCAGGCGGCGCAGGCGTTGTGTGTGCCCTGCTCCTCCTTCATGCTGTGGCAGGTCGCGCAGCTGCCCGTCACCTGGGCGCCGTGGCCGGCCACCCAGCCCTTCGGGTGCTGGTAGGCGTCATGGCAGGCGCCGCAGTAAGTCTTGCTGGCATGCGCTGCCCGCGGGTTGACCGGGTTCTGGCTGCTGTGGCAGGCGGTGCAGACTGCCGGGGCCTGGAGCGCCTCCTTGCCGTGGACCGCCAGGAAGTTGTCGGGGTGCGGCATCGGCTTCAGGTGGCACTCGGTGCAGTACTTCGGGCCGGCGTGGTCCGGAACCGCCACCTCGCCGGCGGCAGGGGCGTGGCAGGTCTGGCAGGTGCCAGGTTTGGCCGAGAGCGCCTCCTTGCCGTGCCGGGCCAGGAAGTTGTCCGGATGCGGCATGGGCATGTCGGCGTGGCAGGTGGTGCAGTCATCGCCCCGGGTCGTGGTCGGGAAGAAGACCGGGTTGGCCAGCCTGCCCTGCGGACCGGCGCTGGCCGACATATGGCAGTCGCCGCAGCGCTGCGTGGCGCTGGCCGTGCCGTGTGCCCGCTTCCAGGCCGTGACGTCCTTATGGTCGGCCGGGGTGATCTTTGCCACGTCGAGGTGGCAGGCGGCGCAGCTTACATCGCCCTTGACCTCGAGCTTGACGTCCTCCTGCTCGTGGCAGTCCATGCAGAGTTGGTGGGCATCGTCCCGCCTCTCCGGGGTGCCCGGGGCCGGGCCGTGCACGGCGTTCAGGTGGCAGGCGACGCACTCCAGCTTCTCCCCGTTGACGTGCAGGCTGTGCGCCACCCGGATATCCATCTTCTTGCCCATCTCCGAGTGCGGCACCGTCTTGACTTGGGGGATCAGGTTGCCCGGAATCAGGTCGTGCTGCACGAGCGCCCACTGGGGCTCGTGGCAGGTCTCGCACCGGGCCAGGTCGGCCTTCAGCTTGATCGTCTTGTGCTCGCCCGGGTGGGCGGCCATCTCCTCGTTCCGCTCCAGGAACTCATGGCGGACCCAGGTCACATCGCCCTCCGTGTGGCACTCCAGGCAGGTCAGGTTCGAGTGGACGCTCTCTGCCCACTGGTCGACCTCCACCTCCATGGAGTGGCACTCGGCGCAGGCCAGGACCGCCTTCGGGGGGACGGGTTCCGCCGTGGCGCCCACCCCGGCGTTCAGCGCTGCGGTCAAGGCCACCAGAATCAACGCAGCGGGGAGCAGAAGGACCAGCTTGCTGCGCATCCTAGTGCCCCCCTTCCGCCGCATGCTCATCCTCGAAGAGGGCCATGCGGGTGGCGACGAAGTCGTAGGTGAGCACCAGCGCCGAGATGACGCCGAAGGAGACCGCCAGTTCCATCCAGCTGGGGAAGTAGGACGAACCCGCCGGACGGTTCCAGAAGAGCAGGCCGACATTGAAGCGGTTGAGCATCAGGCCGCCCACGACCAGGCAGGCCGACAGGAAGAGCCCGCTCGCGCTCCGGCGAATGGCAGGCAGTGCGAAGAGAACAATCGCCAGGGCCCAGAGCCCCATCTCGATCCAGAAGAAGAGCGCGGGCAGCGATCCATCGACCAGGAGCGCCAGCTCACCGGTGTAGGCCAGCTCGCCCACCTTCATGAGCAGGTAGACGCCCGCCATCCACGGAATCGCCTTGGCCAGCTTGCCCAGCACCGGAACCGCCGGCCTGTGCCCATAGGCGTTTGCGGCGATCGACGACTCAAAGATCACCATCGCCAACCCTGCCGTGGCAGCGGAGAAGAAGAAGAAGACCGGCAGGAGCGGGGTGTGCCAGAGCGGGTGCAGCTTGTCGGACATCATGACAAAGAGCGATCCCAGCGATGACTGGTGCAGGGTGGAGAGAACCACGCCGAGGATCACGAAGCCGATGGTGAACCGATGAATGAGGTGGCCGATCTTCCTCCAGCCCAGCCAGTCGAAGAACATGGGGCTGAACTCAAAGAAGAGCACCGTGGTGTAGGCCATGACGCACATGCCGACCTCGAAGAGCGGCGAGTGGACGTTCTGGTAGATCAGCATGTGCCAGATGCGCTCCGGGCGGCCCAGGTCTACCAGCAGGGCGATGATGACCGCCAGGTAGCCGAGAAAGCCCGTCAGCACCGCCGGCTTTACCAGGGGCCGGAACTCCTTTATGCCGAGAATGTGGAAGGCGCCACAGGTCATGAAGGCGCCTGCCGCCAGGGCGACGCCGCAGAGCAGGTCGAAACTGATCCAGATACCCCAGGAGTAGGCATCGGACATGTTGCTGACCTCGCCGATCCCGTACATGAAGCGAAATACCGCCAGCGCCAGACCGGTCAGCATGATCGCCCACAGCACCAGTTTGGTCGGGGAGAGCCGGAACGCCGGAACGACAGCGCGTTGGGTATGGGTGGTCATTCCTCGCTCGCCTCCTTCCCGCCCGGCAGGGCGGATCCACCGGACCGGGTGCGCTGCTCACGCCACCGGACCAGGCCGGTAACGCCGATCAGCACCGCCATCCAGGCGCCGGCGAAGGGCAGGACGCCGCTCATGATCTTCTCGCTGATCTCCGGCAGGGGGTGATCCCCTGGCTGGGGCAGGCCCAGTTCTTCAAAGGGGACGCCGGCGATCAGCAGGAAGGAGGTCCCCCCGGCCTCTTTTTCGCCGTAGATATGGTCCACGTACCGGTCCGGGCGGGCGGCGACCCGTCGCCGGGCCTCCGCCAGCATCTCTTCCCGCTCCCCGAAGATCACCGCCTTGGTCGGGCAGGCATTGATGCAAGCCGGGAGCTTCCCTTCCGCCTGTCGCTCCGCGCAGAAGTTGCACTTGCGGATCAAGGCGCCGTCGAGCAGGCCGCTATCCCAGTCGAACTTCGGCACGCCAAAGGGACAGGCGTTCATGCAGTAGCGGCAGCCCAGGCACCGCTCATCGTGGTAGACCACCGGCCCCGCTTCGGTCTTATCCATGGCCGCCACAGGGCAGGCCGAGACACAGGCGGGCTCCAGGCAGTGCATGCACTGGTGGCGCCGGACCGCCCAGGCCCCCTTGGGAAAGCCCTTGGGGTTCTCTGCCGTCCGGAAGGAAATGAACGACTTGTCGGGCGGCAGCCCCTTGTTCACCTGGCAGGCGATCTCGCAGAAGTGGCAGCCGGCGCACTGGGTCAGGTCGTAGAGCACGGCAGGATGCTTGCCCGCCGCCTCCTCAGCGTGGGTGGGCGCAGCAGCCCCAGCTCGGAAGAGGGCGAGGGCAGGGAACTGCCCCAGCGCCAGCCCCGCTCCCAGGGCAGCTGCTCGGGTGACGAGCTTTCGTCTCGTGAGGCTCATGCTTACACCTCCGGTCGTCGTTTCGTTTGACCCTTCGCTTGAGCTGGAGGATCCTTCCTCAAGGGTGCCTGCGGCTCCGCAGGTGCAGCTTCTTCATCACGAAGACAATGGCCGCGGAAACGAGCATGGTGACCAACGCCAAAAACACCGACATCCCTAACACCTCCTTGGGGTGCAAAAAAGGCATGCACGACCGTGCATGCCTCAGGGCTCCTTGTGGCCTCCGGGCTGACTAGATGTCTTGTACCTCAGGGTTGCTATGTACTTGAGCCGGTGGGATCAGGTGGTCACCAACGAACGCTCCTTGGACTGGGAAAGATCGGACGCCACGCTGATGGACGTGAGACTGGGGAACCGGAGCACGACGAAACGCTTGCAATGACGGCACAGGATCACGGCGGATGGGCCTTGCAGGGACTGCGTCGCCTCATCAATCACGGGCAGTGCGGGCACGTTTGCCACCTGGCAGACGATCTTGCCGCACCGACAGCGGATGGACTGCATTCCACACCCCCCCTGACTTCATGGACTGAAACAAAAAGGAGGCATGCACGAATTTCCATCGTGCATGCCTCCAGACTCACGGCCTCTGGGCTTACGACTCTGTTATGAACTTGAAACATTTGTGAAAGATTTCACAAGCCTGTCGAAAAATAAGGAGCCTCTCGGGCTTTTCCTTCATTCACCCCATAGTGGATCACGTATGCTGCGAGGACGTGTAAGACGACGTGGCGTTTGCAGTGGCGGCAGAGGATCACCACAGCCGGGGTGGCGAGGGACTCAGGAACCCCTTCCCCCAGGACCAAGCCAGGTAGTTTTTCTACCTGACAGACGATCTTACCGCACCGACAGCGGATACTCTGCATAGAGCAGCCCCCCCTTGCCTCATAGGGCTCCAGCCGGTGTGGACAGCGAGACAAGAGTGCCCAATGAGCAACCTCTCCCCCGCTTTCAGAATAACCGATGGAAGATTTGTGTGCAAACCTAAGAATGGCCGTATTGTTCTTAAACTTCTGTTCATATTGTACCCCCTCCCAATGGATAGTCTCAGGTCGGCCCATAGCCCTTTGGGTTCAAAATACCCCTCCTTGACATGGGCTTTGGCTCGTGCCACCATAGGTCATGATGACCGATAAGCGGGGTGTGGCCCTTGTATGAGCTGATCATCCTCTCCCTCCTCATGCGCCAGCCGGCCCATGGCTACCTCTTTGGGAAGGTGCTGAACAACATGATCGGCCCCGTCGCCAGGGCGAGCAATGGGCGAATCTACCCGCTGCTGGCCAAGCTGGAGGCAGACGGCCTGGTGACCGCCTGGGATCAGGAGCATGAGGGCCGCCCCATGCGGACCTACCAGATTACCGCTGCGGGGAAGCAGCGCTTCCGGGCGCTCATGCTGGACACCGCCTCCAACCCGCGGGAATACCCGGAGCTCTTCGCCCTCAAGGTCACCGTTTTCCCGCTGATCCCGCTGGAGGAACGGCTGATGCTGATCGATCATTACACCGGCTTTGTGGAGGCCCATATCCAACACCTGAGCGCCGGGGTGCAAGATCTGGAGGCGGGAAGGATTCCCGGCGAGACAGATCCGCTGCGGGAGGTGCTCCAGCACCGGATCGAGCAGTGGCAGTTGGAGCGGACCTGGGCAAAGGGACTCAAGGAGAGGGCATATGAGCTGTAAGGCGACCGCCAACGCGGTCGCCCTTTCTGTCTATTGACCACCGTCTCGTCCAGTGCGATCATATGTCATAGTGACGTGTCATTATGACATATGAAAGGCCGTGAACTGCATCATGAATGAACCCATTCTCGTCACTGGAGCCCCGGGCAACGTAGGAACCAGCGTGGTGGAGTCGCTGGTGAAAAAGGGCTACCAGGTCCGGGTCGCTGCGTGGGATCTGTCACTGGCTCACACTGCCTTCGGCGGCAGCGCGGAGTATGTCCGGTTTGACTTCGAAGACCCCGGTACATACGCTGCCGCGCTCGACGGGGTCAAGCGGCTCTTCCTGGTCCGCCCGCCCCATCTGCCCGATGTGGAGCGCCAGATCAACCCCTTCGTGGAGGCCGCCCGGGCTGCCGGCGTGAAGCACGTGGTGCTGCTCTCGGTGATGGGGGCCGAGCACGTTTCCATTCTCCCCCACGCCCGGATCGAGAAGGCGATTCTGGCCTCGGGCATGGCCTACACCTTCCTGCGGCCGGCCTTCTTTTTCCAGAACCTCTCCACCACCTTCCGGCGCATGATCGCCGAGACAGGCGAGATCGCCCTGCCATTGGGGCGGTCCCGCATGAGTTGGATCGACTCACGCGACATCGGGGCGGCGGCGGCCATCGCCCTGACCCGGGCGGAGCACCGGAACCGGGCCTATACCCTGGCCGAGCAGGCCTATAGCGTGGCTCAGCTGGCCGAGGCGTTCACGAGCGGTCTGGGCCGCCCGATCCGGTACCCCCGGCCATCGTTCTGGGCCTACCGGCGCCAGATGCGGCGCTACGGTCTTCCGGAAGGCCTGGTCAACCTGACCACGATGATGTTTCTCATCGCCCGCCTGGGGCTCTCCGCAGCGGTACCCGATGACCTGCACCTGATTCTGGGCCGTCGGCCGCTTGGTCCGGCCGAGTTTGTGCGGGACCACGCCCACCTCTGGGGCTGAAAGCGTCCCGTAGGACAAAAGCGAAGGCACACCGCCCGGGGTGTGCCTCTCGCTTATCCGTTCCGTTCCACTACCACGGTGTAGTCCATCGCCAGAACCACCACGGCCCCCAGCGCCGTCAGAATCGGCAGCAGCAGGGTGACCACCAGGACGCCGTTGACCGGTAGGTTCAGCAGTTCAGTGCCCTTGGGGTCCCGCACGATGATTCGGTTGATGTTCCCCTCGTGCAGGAGGCGCTTCAGCGTCTCCACCAGGTCGGCGCCGGTCACCTTCAGCTCCTCGGTAAAGCCCCGGTCCCGGCTCTCCTGCTCCAGCTGCACCGTGGCAGCCACCGCATCCCAGCCGGTGGCCTCCAGCACCTCCCGAGCCCGGGCATAGGAGACGTTGAACCGGGTGCGAAGCAGATCCATCTTCTCCAGCTTCTCGCGCTCTTCCATGGTTGGGTTCATCCTCTCTCTGTCCGCGTCGTTCTTCAACCTGTATGATGCCTCATCCCGTTCATTTGGTTCGACGCTCTGTTTACGGGCAAACCCTTCAACCGGGAGGAGGAGTTCCTCGCCCCAGCGAAGTGCGAGAGAGAAGGAGGGATGAGAATGGATCTGTCCGCCATCTTTGTCGACGGCCTGAATGCAATGGTGATGCGCCTCACGGCATGGCTGCCCTGGATCCTGCTCCTGATGGCCCTGGTGGGGCTTCTGCGCCTGCCCGCCATGCTGATGGCCCGGCGCCGCCGCCGGCTGATCCAGCGATTGGAAGAGGCCAGGAACTCCCGTGTCATCGCCATGATCCATCGGGGGGACGGCCTGCTCTCGTTTCTGCGCGGGGGCGGCTCCATTGGGGTGTTTGAGTCCGAGACGATTCTGAAGATCATCCGGGAGACGCCACCGGGCAAGCCGATCGACCTGGTGCTCCACACCCCCGGCGGGCTGATTCTGGCCACGGCGCAGATCGCCCGGGCGCTAAAGAACCACCCCGCCGCGGTGCGGGCCATCGTCCCGCACTGGGCCATGTCGGGCGGCACCTTCCTCTCCCTTGCGGCCGATGAGATCATCATGGACAAGAACGCCGTGCTGGGGCCGGTGGACCCGCAGACGGTCAGCTTCAAGGGTGCGGTGGCCATGGCCTCGGTCCTCCGGGTGATCCGGGAGAAGTCCAAAGACGAGATCGACGACGAGACCTGGATCATGGCCGATCAGGCGGAGAAGGCGATCCACCAGCTGGAGGAGCATATCTATGAGTTGCTCCACGAGCGGCTGGGGCCGGAGAAGGCTCGGGATCTGGCCCGCACCATGACCGAGGGACGCTGGACCCACTCCTTCCCCATTACCTGTGAGGCGCTGCGCGACATGGGGCTGAAGGTCTCCACCGATGTGCCGAAGGAGGCCTATCAGCTGCTGGAGGCCTTCCCGACCGGGGCGAAGTTCCGCCCGGTTCAGTGGCTGCCGGGCAAGAAGCGAACCAACGAGGAATCCGTCTGACCAATGACCGCGGGAGGGCTCTTTACGATGGTACAGATCCGTGATGCCCAAGTGGGGGACGCATGGGGCATTGCCACCGTTCACGTGCGAAGCTGGCAGACCACCTATCCGGGCATCATGCCTGATGAGGTTCTGCGGAACCTTTCGATTGAAAAGCGGGCAGCCCACTGGGAGCGCTGGCTGCAGAACCCCTCCGGCGATGCGTTCCATCTTGTCGCCGAAGAGGACGGGCAGATCACCGGCTTCGCTTCGGGCTCCCCGGAGCGGGATGACGATCCGGTCTACACAGGCGAACTGCAGGCAGTCTACCTGCTCCAGGAGCACCAGGGACGGGGCCTGGGCCGTACGCTCTTCCTGGAGGTGGCCCGCCGGCTGAAGGCGCAGGGCCACCGGAAGATGCTGCTCTGGGTGGCCAAGGAGAACCGACCCTCCGTCGCCTTCTACGAGCGCATGGGTGGGGTCGCCCTGCGCGAGAAGACGGTGGAGTTCGGCGGGAGGCCGATCGTCGAGGTGGCCTTCGGATACGACCTGACCTTGAGCGAATACAGGAGGTGCTCACATGCAGGGGGCCGATAAGGAGAGATTCGGGGAACTGAACGTAGAACGCATCAACGTTGTTGATGAGGACGGCACGGTGCGTCTGGTCATCGCCAACAAAGAGCGCTTTCCGGACCCGGTGATCGGCGGAAGAGTACTTCGCCGGCAAGGAATTCGGACCCCTGGCATCCTCTTTTACAACAACGCAGGCGACGAGTGCGGCGGGCTCATCTTCGGGAGTAGAGAGGAGAACGGTGAGTACAGCTCGGGCTCTGCGCTGCTCTTTGACCAGTATAGGCAGGACCAGATTATCGGTATCACGACCTCGGAGAGCAACGGTCGCCGAAAGTACGGGTTTACCGTCTGGGAGCGGCCAGACACACCGCTGGCTGACATGGTTGACCGGGTGGAGGCGGTCCGGCAAATGGAAGCCGGCCCGGAAAGAGAGCAGGCCATGCAGCAGTTGGAGGAAGAGGGTGCGTTCGGGGCGCGGCGCGCTTTCATGGGCAGAATGGAAGATGGCGAGGTCATGATGGCCCTGGCCGACAGCAAGGGCAGGGATCGGATTCGAATGCGCGTCGATGCTAACGATCAGCCGCGGATCGAGTTCCTCAACGAGAAGGGGGATGTCATCTTCAGCCTCCCACCGGCATGACCAAGAGAAAACGCCGGACAACCCTGGGGTTGCCGGCGCTTTCTCTTGGTCAGAATTAGAGCGCCCAGGGCTCCGTGAGCGCTCCGGTCTCCGGGTCACGGCGGTAGAGCGCCAGACGGTGGGTCTGGCTCAGGGCCAGGTCCGGCGCCAGGGTGCGCAGGCCGGTCAGCAGGTCCTCGGGCTTCAGGTTGCCCTGGGGTCCGGTCTGCACCACCGCCCGCAGTTCACCGGGGCCGGTCACCTCCAGGGCGTAGACCTGGGGGCGAATGTTCACCTGGCGGGGGCCGGTGCGGCCCTCCTTGGTCACCTCCACCGTCTCCGCTGCCAGCAGGCCATCAACAGCGGCCTGCAGTTGGCCCAGGTCCGCCCCGGTTACCGTCAGCCGGTACTCGGCCGCATCAATCAGCGACATGAGCGAGTCGCCCTTGGCGGCGGGTAGGTGGCGGGCCTCCATCAGCCGGATGCCCTGCGGGCAGTGGGCGTTGGCCTGAGCCACGAAGGCTTGGGGCTCCATCTCCTCGGTCAACTCCACGTCGATAAACTCCCCCTCGCTGCTCGTCCCCGTGGCGAGCGCCGAGGCGAAGCTGATGCGCGGGTGCGGGTTGAAGCCCTGCGAGTACGCTATGGGCAGGCCGGCCCGGCGGAGGGTGCGCTCGATGGTCCGCTGCAGGTCCAGGTGGGAGAAGAAGCGAGCCATGCCGGTCTTGGCAAGTCTAACCCGTAATTTCAAGGTCATCCTCCCTCACGAAGGCGGAGGCGCCGGCGGGCTTCAGCACGGGGAGCACATCGAACTGCATGCAGGCGCCGCAGACGTCGCAGTTCTCCCAGCGGCAGTCCTCCACTTCCACCTCGTTCAAGGCCCGCTTGTGGTCATCGATCAGCCACTCCCGGGTGACGCCGGCGAAGAGGTGGTCCCAGGCGAAGACCTCGCCGTAGCCCTTCTTGCGGTGGGCATACCAGGCGATATCGATCCCGACCGCCTCGCAGGCCTTCAGCCAGCGGGCGTAGTCGAAGTGCTCGGTCCAGCCGTCGAAGCGGGCGCCCATCTCCCACGCCTTCAGCAGGGCGGCGGAGACCCGACGGTCGCCCAGGGAGAGCAGCGCCTCCAGGTGGCTGGAGTCCGACGGGTGGTACTTGTACTCGATGCGGCGGTCCTTCAGGCACCACTTGACATGCTGCTGCCGGCGGCGAATCTCCCTGTGGTCGGGCTGCCCCTCGAACTGGAAGGGCGTGTGCGCCTTGGGCACGAAGACCGAGACCGAAATGGTCACCCGCACGTTCCGGGCCTCCTTCCGGCCCAGGACCTCCTCGGCGACCTGCAGCGCCCACTTGCCCTTCTCGGCAATCGCCTCCAGGTCTTCGTCGGTCTCGGTGGGCAGGCCCAGAATGAAGTAGAGCTTCACCGACCGGTAGCCGCTCTCGAAGGCGGCGCGGAACGCATCGCGGATATCGCGGTCCGAGACGGTCTTGTTGATCACCCGGCGCATCCGTGCCGAGCCGCCCTCGGGGGCCAGGGTGATCGAGCCCTTGCGCACCTTGTTGACCGCGTCGGCCAGGCCAACCGAGAAGGCGTCGACCCGGGTGGAGGGCAGCGAGACGTTGACACCGGTACACTGCATCTCGGTGGAGAGCATGTTCACGGTGTTCTGGATGTCGGTATAGTCGGCGGTAGAGAGCGATACCAGCGAGAGTTCGTTGTAACCCGTGTTCTGCACGATCTGCCGGGAGAGCTCCTGCACCTTCTCCGGGGAGCGCTCCCGCACCGGGCGGGTCACCATGCCGGCGTGGCAGAAGCGGCAGCCCCGGGTGCAGCCGCGGAAGACCTCCACCTGCGCCCGGTCAAAGACGATATCCATATTCGGGACGATGGGCGCCGTCGGGTAGTCCACCTCGTCGAGATCCTTCACCGTAGCCCGTTCCACGACCTTGGGCACATCGGGCTCGGTGACCCGGTACTGCTTGATCGTGCCATCGGCGTTGTAGTCCACCTCGTAAAAGGCAGGCACATAGCAGCCGGTGATCCGGGCCATCCGCCGCAGCAGGTCACGGCGAACCTTGCCGCCTTCGGCCTTCCAGGCCTTGTAGACATCGAGCATCTCGTGGATCACGTGCTCGCCATCGCCTAGAACCGCCACGTCCAGGAAGGGCGCCAGCGGCTCGCAGTTGAAGACGCAGGGGCCGCCGGCGATCACCAGCGGATGGTCGGCGGTGCGGTCCTTCGCGTAGATCGGCACCCCGGCCAGGTCCAGGCAGGTAAAGACATTGGTGTAGGTCAGCTCATAGAGGAGCGGGAAGGCCAGAATGTCGAACTGGGCGGCCGGGGTCCAGGTCTCGAGGGTGAAGAGCGGAATCCCCTCATCCCGCATCTTCTGCTCCATATCGGGCCAGGGAGCATAGGCCCGCTCGCAGACCGCATCGGCACGCTTATTGATCTGGTGGTACATGATCAGAGAGCCCAGATGCGACATGCCCACCTCGTAGCTATCCGGAAAGGTCCAGGCCACCTTCACGTCGACCGCCGCGTGATCCTTGACCACGGCGTTCCACTCGCCGCCCGTGTAACGGGTAGGTTTGGACACCTGTGGAAGAATCATTTCGATCCGTTCGCGCAAGGTACCGTTCATGACCCCACCCCTTTCCACAGTGATGTTGATCACTTACCGATGTTACGAGAAAGTTGGCCACAAGTAAACCGGAGGAGTTTGCCCTTCGGACTCCGAACTGTGGATTTTGAGGTGTTAGACGATGGAGTTGTCCCGCAAAAACCTGCTTCTGCTGCTCCTGCTGGTCGCCGGCGTCTTCCTCTTCCGACAGCTCTCCCAAGATGGTATCGAGACGCCGAATGCAGATGCGCTGGCGGCGCGCCAACAGGAGATGCGCGATTACTGGTATCGCATTCCCTCGTATCCCGGCTCCAAGGCGCCCGAGCCCCAGGTCGATGCCACCCCGGAGCGGATTCTCTGGGAGCGGCTCCAGCCGTCGGAGGCGACCTATGAGCAGGCCCGGGAGTTCTACGACAAGGAGCTGGTCTGGGTCGGATGGGACCGGGTCGGTGAGGCGAAAGATGTCCCCGGCTTTGCCAGCCCCGTCCACCTTTACCGCAGCGGCAGCTACCACCTGCTGCTCAGCAAGGAGCCTGAGGGGATCCTGCTGCGCATGACCTGGAGCGCCGACCTCGACCTGCTGATCGACGCCCGCGTGGGCAAATAAAGGGCAACCCGCTGTCGCACGTGGGCGCCAGCGGGTTTTATCTGTCGAGCACCTGCTCCACCGTGGCCTGTGGCCCCATCTCCTGAAAGGCGTCCATCAGCTCGGACTCGTGGAGGAGCCCCATGGGGTGCAGGGCGACATCGACCACCAGCACCAGGTGGTAGCGGCGGCTGGCCAGGTGCTCCAGCACCTCGCTGATGCGGGTTCCCTGCACAGCCACCAGATGATCGGCGGGCATCACCCGCCGGCGGGCCAGCCGGTCCCGCTTGAGCAGGAACTGGCGATAGGACCGATACACCGCCTGGTCCACCTCCTTGCCGGCGCCCAGCGCCAGGAAGAGCCCCCCGACGATCGGCGTCAGGTAGACAGAGCCGGTCCGGCTCAGCACCGCCAGGGCGGCAGCGACCATAGCGGCCCCGCAGAGGCGGCCCAGGACGAACATCCACCCGGTTGCGCGGCGATAGCCGAAGCGCTGCGCCAGCAGGCCCCGCAGCGCCCGACCGCCATCTAGCGGCAGGGCGGGAATCAGGTTAAAGAAGGCGAGATTGGCGTTGACCTCGAAGAAGAAACGTACATGGGTTTGATCAAATAGCTCGCCGCCCAGGAGAAAGCCGGCCAGCCCGGCCAGGAAAAAGGACTGAAAAGGCCCGGCCAGGGCGACCGACGTCTCCGCCTGGGGATCGGTCTCCAGGGTGGTGTCGAGCCGGGCCATCCCCCCGAAGGGGGTCAGGGTCAGCTCCTCCACCCCGAGCCCGAGGACCCAGGCGACCATGAGGTGGGCGAGTTCGTGGGCCATTAGCGAGCCCAGGAGAATTAACGCCTCCAGATGATACCCGGTCAGGGAGGCGGCGACGAGGATCAACAAGAACAGCCAGTGGACCACCACCCGCATGCCGGCGATACGGCCCAGCCTCAGAGTTTCTTCCCTCCCAGGCCCAGGTACGATGCCGGGTCCACAGGCTCGCCGGTTGCGAGGGGCCGGATCTCCAGGTGCAGGTGAGGCGACATCTTCGCTTCGCTCCCGCGGGGCTGAGAGACCACGGCGATCATCTCCCCGCGCCGCACCCGATCTCCCGCTCTGACGGAGATCGCCTCCACCTGGGCGTAAACGGCGATCACGTCCTCATGCCGGATCTCCACCAGGCCACCGAGTCGCTGGTCCTGGCGAATCGCCACCACCGTGCCGTCCAGCACGGCGACCACAGGGGTGCCTGGCTCGGCGTGGAAGTCGATGCCCTCATGGAACTCCTCGCCGATCTCCTGCGGCAGCCAGCCATACTCCCAGAGGATCACCGCCCCATCCACCGGGCGGAGTGGCTCCAGAGAAGAGGCGGGCCGGGTGGAGGCCTGGTCCGTGCTGAAGGCGTTTTGACCCGCCGCCGGAGGGGCCTTGCTGCTCCCGGCAGGCCCGGCCGCAGGGGAAGGCTGCCCGGTGCTGGCGGCCGTCTGCTCAGCGAAGGGGCCGATGGGACCTACCCAGTCACGGGCCTGGTCGATCCCCTGGTTCCACAGGCCCGCCATGGCCGGCCCCCAGCCCCCCCTGGCCCGTGCCCAGCCGCTCACCTCGGCCGTCTTTCCCCGGAAGTCATAATCCCCGGCCACCACCCACTCGACAGCAGCCTGGGCACGGGCCAGGGGGCCGAACGGCAGCAGGTGGATCAGCCAGGCCGTACTCACCAGCACCGCTGCGCAGACCGTCTGGACGTAGAGGCGGCTCTCGCGGAAGCGATCGTAGCCGGCAGACAGTTGCTCCCGCACCTCCTCCACCCGATCCGCCAGCGCCTCCCGGACCCGCAGCCTGGACATGCAATCCCCTCCCGGTTGCAGTCTATGGACGGGCCCGGCGCTTCATGACCGGAACAATGGACAAGAAATCGACATAAACACCGTGACCTTTAGCGAATTTTGTCGTTATAGAGAGTAGCAGGCGGCCAGTCTGATATGACCGATTAAAGGAGTTGTGAGGATGAAACGTACGGTTCTGGTGACCCTGCTGATTGCAGCCCTGGCATTCGCGACAGGCTGCAGCAAGGACAAGGAGAAGGCAGAACTGCGGAGCCAGGTGGCGACGCTGCAAGAGCAAGTGACCCAACTGGAGGGTCAGACCAAGGACCTGAAGAACCAGCTGGACCAGGCCACGTTGAAGACGGCCGATGAGAAGCGGCAGGCGGAAGACATGCAGAAGGCGATGGAGGTCCGGCTCCTGCACCACCCGATGAACGAGTTCACCATTACTCCCTCGGTGGCGACAGAAAACGGCTGGTTGATGGTCGACGGTGAGCACACCTTCACCCTGAACGGGCACACCGGGGCGACCAAGGTGACCTTCTTCTTGGGTGAGGAGCGCGATAGCTTCAAGCCGCAGCAGTTGGGCGTAGACAGCAACGGCAAGGACGGCTGGTCCTGGAAGGGCGCGCTGCCCTCTGGCAATATGCGGGCGTTCTGGGCCGAGGCACAGTATCCGGGCGGGGTTACGGTGAAGAGCGGGGTGCTCCCGCTGCGTAGCTCAGGCAAGTAGGGTCGGACAAGCCCCCCTCACTTAGTGGAGGGGGGCTTTTGTTGGGTCTTGGGGTCGTGGATGCGGTTTCGGCCGGGTAGGGCGGGGTCGGTTGATACGCCGGCGCGGCCCGCCGGTTCGTGGTGGGGTGACGGTTTGCGGAATGGGGCCGGGGCGATCCGAAGCCCATCCATGGGCTCGGATCGCCCGTTAAGCAGGTCGGGGGCGACATCCTTGTCGCCCCCTCCATTTGTGCGGCCCCATTCCGCCAACCTTTGCCTGTCACCGGCGGAAGGCGCCAGCTTCCATCAACCGACCCCGCCTGCGGGAACCGCATCCACTTGGCGTCCACCTGGCCAACCCCCTGCGTTTTGGGGGTTGCCTTGGGGTGGGCGGGACCGGGTCTTCACCTCGGGCCCGCTCCAGGGTTCTTGGCTCCCGGCTGCCGGGCACCTGGCCCTACCCCTGCCGTACGGCCTCGTTGCGGTGGTCACGGATTCGGGCTAGTTCCTCCTCGGGGAGGGCTAGGAGCGCTTCTACCACCATGGGGTCGAACTGGGTGCCGGCGCCTCGCTGGATCTCCTCTACGGCCTCCTCGTGGCTGCGGCCCTTGCGGTAGGGGCGGTCCGAGGTGATGGCGTCGTAGGTGTCTGCTACGGAGAAGATTCTTGCGCCCAGGGGGATCTGGTCTTCGGCCAAGCCTGCGGGGTAGCCGGTGCCGTCGTAGCGCTCGTGGTGGTGCAGGATGATCGGCACGGCCTGCTTCAGGAAGTCGATCTGCTTTAACATCTCATAGCCGATGCGGGGATGCTGCCGCATGGTCGCCCATTCCTCTTCGTCTAGAGGACCGGGCTTGCGCAGGATCGCATCGGGGATGCCGATCTTGCCGATGTCGTGCAGCAGGGCGCCCCGGATGATCGGGGTCATCAGGTGATCGGGTACGCCGATCTCCCGGGCCAGGGCCAGGGTGTACTGGACCACCCTGCGGGAGTGGCCCTCCACCTCGTGGTCCCGCATTTCCAGCGCCTTGGAGAGCGCCTCCAGGGTGCCCATGTACGCCCGCTCGGCCTCATCGACCGCCTGGCGCAGGTGAGAGAACAGGGCGTTGTTGCCCAGGGCGCCGGCGATCAGGTGGACGAAGGTGCGGAGGATTCCGGCCACATCGCCTTCGATGGTCCGGCTCTCGTTGGCCAGATGGACCTCCAGGCGGCCGATCTCCTCGCCGTCCAGCGTGATGGGCAGGAAGAGCGCTTGGTGCAGCTCATCGGGGTGAAGGCCCTCCAGGCCGGCACTGCGGGTGACCGACAGCGGGTTGGGGCGGAAGGGGCCGTTGATGCTCAGGTGGATTCGTGCCGGCGCCACAAGTCGGGCCGCTGCATCGGCCACGAACTGGAGGAACGGGGAGACACCCACCCGGGTTGAGGCCAGGGCGGATGCCATGGACTCAAAGACCTGCACCGTCTGGTCGAGGCGGCCCCGCTGGTCGTTTGCCTGGGTGAAGAGGCGGGCGTTGTCCAGAAAGAGGGCGGATTGGCCCGCGAGGGCGGTCGCCAGGGAGATCTCGGCCGTGGCGATGGGGCCGCTCTTCTCCAGAAAGAGCAGAAGGGCACCCCGAAACTGCTCCTGAACGACCAGCGGCAGGGCCAGCATCGCCTCAACACCACTGGCTAACCACAGTTCCTTCAGACCCGCTGTGCGGAAGTCGCGCGCCAGGTTCTCCACCACCACGGGCTGTCGGGTCACCCGGCACCATTCCACGGGGGAGGCGGCCTTCTGCATCCCCTGGCTGGCCTCCACCAGCCTGTCGATCTGGGAACGTTCAAACCCGTTCTGGCCCAGTACCTGGTACCGGTCATGCTCGTCAGGCCCCATAATCAGTACAGCGCGGGTAAAGCGGGTGTAGTTCTGAACCTGCTCGATCGCCAGTCGGGCCCCCTGCTCCTCCCGAAGGACAGGCGCGAGGGTGCGTGAGGCCTGAAGCACCGCCTGGAGCTGCAGATTCCGCTGCTCCAGCAGGCGGCTTTTCTCCTCGCTGGCCGCCTCCTCCTGCGCAAGGCGCTTTAAGAGCTGGCGGGTTGTTCGGCCACCCCACCAGGCCACTGCCGGGGCGATCAGCAGGAACAGCACGACATCGATAACCCGAACGAGCCAGGTGCCCTCGGGGATGACCGTTCCCTTCCAGAAGAACACGTAAATCAGGATGAACCCGACCAAAATGAGCGGTACGGCGGACCAAAGCCGCGCCTTCACGTAGCCCCAGCGCCCAGCTGCCTGAGCCCGTCCCGTCATGTGCCGTTCCCCCTTCTTACCGCCTGCAGCGGCCGACACTGGCGCGGCGGAATCCTTGGATAAAACAGGATCATCGAATAAAATTCGCCAAATCTTTCTCTTTTCCTGCCAGGAAATTGGGAAAAGTAGTCAAGACAGGATTTTCATTCCTATATGGACGCATAAAAACGAGGCTTCCATAATGGAAGCCTCGTGACAATTCGCTTTGGGTTTTAGTTGGCCGCAGCGAGGCGAAGCTGATTCAGATCTTCGATGGGGCCGCTGCCCCGACGGAGAGCACGATACCCCGCCACCCGACCGCCCAGAGCCGCCTTCATATAGTCGCAGGCGACCTCGGGGTCGACGGTGTAACCGCAGGTGTAGCAGTCAACCGCTGCAAAGCCTTCCTCCGGGTACGTATGGATCGAGAGGTGGGACTCAGAGAGGACCAGAACGCCAGTGACGCCCTGGGGGCTGAACTGAATAAAGCTCTCACCAACCACCGTGGCACCGCAACGATTTGCAGCTTCGGACATGACTTCCTTGAGGAACTTGAGATCGTTGAGCTTCTCAAAATCAACATCGCGGAGATCCATGGTGACGTGGCGGCCATAGGTCGAAAAAGACATTGTAGAAACTCCCCCTTCGGCAAATTCTTCTAGCCCTCTCAAGCTAGACGGGACCATCGTCACGCCAACGGGGGAAAAGTCGGGCACAGCCCCAACCCTTTAAGGCGTACTAGGTTCCTGTTTCGGTTCGCATCCCAGTGTTGAGCGTCTCAACCTCCGAAGAACGTGGCCAACCGGCAGTGCTGAAACTCACAATAGCACGGATTGTAGCGGATAATCAACGGAAAGTCAACAGCCTTCGGTGCAATGGCAACAAGGTCTGGTTGCTGAAATCCGCCAGCCGCCCCTCGAATAGTAACCTATCACAATATAGCGCTTCCCGAGGGTAACTTCAAGGGCATTGAGCAAGAAAATCACGCGCGAAATACAGTTTTGTATACCTCATTAGAACCGTTGCGGCTCTAGGGCTCGCGCACTCCGAATTTCCAAGCAGAGTTTGTCAAGCATGAACAGATGCCCGCCCGCTGAGACTAACAACGGGGAGGTGAAAGCAATGGCCAATCAGCAGATCTACTGCACCGTCAACAGCTGCTACTACTACGGTGCGGGCGACAACTGCAAGGCCGAGAAGATCATGGTGCGCAACAACCCGGCTACGCTGGGGAACGCCAACATGGAGATCGGCACCCTTGGCGGCAGCGCCAAGGAATCGAACCAGACGCTCTGTGAGACCTTCATCCCCGAGGACAAAGGGCCAAAGAACGGTATCCGCCGGATCGATATTGAGCGCTAGCGTTCAAGGAGGGTGATTGAGGTGGCCCGCAGACGTTCCTTGCTCTCCGATGAGACGAAGATGTTTCTGGCACGGCTGCAGGGCGCCGGCGATCGGGCGCAGCCGGGAGACTATGGTGGCCTGACCTCAAGGGAGGCGGGCAGCATGGTGAAGTACGCCATCATGGCGGCGGAGCAGGCCCTGGCCGGGCAGGCTCCAAACACCACCGCCGCTCCCAACACGGCGGTCAATACCACGCCTCAGGCAGCGACTCAGCCTGGTACCGCCCCATTCCCCACGCAGCGACTGTAGCGAAGAGAGGAGCACCCGCTGGGGTGCTCCTCTTCTTCAGGTTCCGTTCCGAGCGGCTGCGACGACTTCCTCCATGTGAAGATCCTTGTCACGGCGCTCGTCGATGCTGATATTGGTCACAACGCGCTGGGTTCCGCCGTAGAATGCCGCCTTGTGCATCTTCTGAGCCACATCCAACAGAGCGGGGAGATCCCCCTCCATCACCGTTCCGGTCGGACTGACCTCATACTTGATGCCGTTGCGCTGCGCCTCCTTGAGCGCCTGCGAGACGATGCTGGAGAAGCTGGGGCTCTCCGTCCCGACCGGGACCACGCTAACCTCGAGGAGCGCCACCGCGGCTCACCTCCCAGCTTTACTTGTGGGCCAACCGGTCCCGGATCTTCTGTACGATCTCATCTGCCGTCATGCCGGCAGCCTCGATCACCGGGAACTTGTTTCCGTTCGTGTCGTGAATGCCCATGAAGTTGTTGGACATGCCCGTCACGACGGCCGCATCGACCCGCTGTGACATGGCCCCTGGCGTCAGCTTGGTGATTTCGAACCCTTCCTGTCGTAAAGCCCGTTCCACCTGGCTCAGACCATCTTCGACAGCGATCAGCATCGAGACCACCTCCGCCTCGTGAATGGGAACCGTGTTTAGTCTGCGCAGTTGACGGAATCCGATTCGCGCCCAATCGTCAGGATTCGCGATGGATCAGATCGTAGGCGTAAATTGCCTGCCACGCACGATTGGCGCGGTGCGTTTTGATTCGATCGCTGTGGCGATGATGAACCGAGAAGCCTGCCTCGGCGATAAACCGCTCAAGGTTGGCCACCGCCTTCTCGCCGGAGTGGTTGGCGTACCCGAGAACCACCCGCCCGCCTGGCTTGAGGTGGGTGACAGCCCCGTGCAGG
The DNA here is from genome assembly GCA_049325315.1 of Bacillota bacterium. GTDB lineage: Bacteria > Bacillota > Sulfobacillia > Symbiobacteriales > Symbiobacteriaceae > JAWLHU01. The sequence goes on from JBMONB010000217.1 coordinate 20,146, forward strand.
AACCGGCGGACCGTCGCCTGACCTCCATCGTTCAGCGCTGTCTCCGCCCGGTTTCGAGCGGGCGCCACCACCCAGGGAGCGTTGAAGATGATCAGGTCGTAGCGCTGTCCGGCCACACTTTCAAACAGGTCGCCAGGTTCTACAACCCGCACGGCGCCGGGCCGGATTAAGCCCTGCGCCTCCAGCCGCCCGGCGTTGATCCGGCTGGTCGCTGCAGCCTCGGGCAGGTGATCGGTCGCGGTCACCTGTCCCTCCGGCCAGAGCCGCGCAGCCAGCAGGGCGCAGACGCCCGAACCACAGCCCATGTCCAGAACGGCGGGAGCGGCTGGCAGGTTGGGAGCGATTGTCTCCATAGCGTGGCGGAGCAGGTGGATCAGCGGCTGCGAGCGGGGGACAAGCACGTTCTTATGGACCACCAGCGAGGCGCCCAGCGCCTCCACCGGATGAAGCGTCTCCTGGGCGGCCAGGCTGCTGAGCAGTTCATCGAGCGGAACCAGGTACTCGCCGGCCCCGCTGCCGGTGATCAGGGAAAGATAGGGGACGTGCTGGGGCGGCTCAACGGAGCGGACCCAGTCGCCCGAAGCCCGGAGCGTAAGGCGTGCAAGCGCCTCCCGGTCCCGGCAGCGCGAAGTGAGGCGCTCCCGCAGGCGGAGCACTCGCTCCCACCGTCCCTCCAGAACAGCGATGCCGCCACGCTCCACGTGGCGCAGAATCCGGTCCGAAGCCTCCAACTCACGGTTGTCAAAGACGCGCAGGCCCATGGTTGCTCTCTCCTTTGCTTCGCTTGGTGCTGAATCGAATCAGTCACGACGAAGCAATGGAGGAGCACGGGCGCCCAACGCAAAAAACCGTCGAGCTATCTGCTCCACGGTGACGCTGGTCGGGTATGCGCTTTTACTTAACGCCTAACGTCAGTAGCGATGGACGGACATTTCCGTCAGCCCCTTTCGCACTCAATTATAATGGATGGTTCAGGCGAGCGCAACAGCCCGCCCCCCTGTGGGTGACGGGCCGTGCTTACTAGTCGTAGGTGCGGATCCCCGAGGAGAACAGGTAACCGCCGGCGGCGACCAGGGTCAGCATCACGCCGGCCGCCGCTGCGATCAGCACCGGGCTGAAGGCGTCGCCCAGGAAGCCGGCGGCCATCATGGAGAGTGGGCTGGCCACGTTCGTCAGGCTCCCGAGGGTCCCAAAGACCCGGCCCTGTAGCTCCGGATTGACCTCAGCCTGGAGCGTCACCTGGAGCAGAACGTTGGCCACCGACAGGGAAGCGCCCCCCAGCAGGGCCACCGGCATGGCAGCGGTCACGGTGGGCATGAGCGCCGTAATGCTGATGAAGGCGCCGGCAGCAGCGATGCCGCCCATCATCCAGGCGCCCCGGCGGCGCAGCTTTTTGGCATTGGCCATGATCAGCACGGCGCCGATGGCGAAGCCGGCGGGGACCATCGCCTCCAACAGACCAAACTGGATGGAGGTGGACAGCCAGATCTTGATGGCGATGACAGGCAGCAGGACACCGATGGCGTTACCGAAGAAGTTCATGACCGGGGCCAGAATCATGATGCTTCCGGCCAGCTGATGGTGGCGCACATACCGGAACCCCTCGGTGAGGTCCTTCCAGAAGGACTTCTGCTGACCCCCGTTGCGCCGAGGGCTGGGGAAGGCTCCGCCGATTACCACGGCGATGGCCGCCGCCAGGAAGGTGAGGGCATCGCCCGAAAGGGCTGCCCAGCCGCCGAAGAGGGCGACGATGGCGCCCCCCAGGAAGGGGCCGACGATCTGCCCGACGGTCATGGTCACCTGAAGCAGGCCAGAGGCCCTGGGCAGGTCTTCCCTGGCGACGATGTTGACCAGGCTGGCCTGAAAGGCCGGGCCGAAGAAGGCGCTGGCCACTGCGGTCACGGCGGTCAGGGCGATAATCGGGAGGAGCGAGGTCTCTCCGGCCCGGATCAGCAGGGCAATGACGCCCACGGTTAGGAAGCGGATCAGGTGCATGGAGATCATCAGGAGACGGCGGTCGGTACGATCCACCACCGTACCACCTACGGCGCCGAGCAGAATGGAGACCACGACGCGGGTCGACAGGATCATCGCCATGGCGCTGGCCGATCCTGTGGCCTGAAGGACCCAGATGCCGAGGGCCACGCTGTGGAAGCCGTCGCCGACTACCGAGATCGCCTGCCCCAACCAGAGGCTGACGAATGTCCGGTTGCGGAACAGGGATGGGGCCGGAGCAGCAGTGGTCATTGCGCTTGCCATGAGCAAAATCCTCCCGGATCGCCGTGGGTGGCGGTCATCTCATGGCTTCATGCTAGCAAGACCCGTTTCGCCGCTGGAGGAACCTGGGAAGGAATTCGCGATCGTACCTTTGTACGAGAGAGTCCTCCTGCGCAAGGGCGGTCGCGGGCAGGAACCCTCCGCCGCTACACCGTATTCCAGGTCCGTATGGTTTTACTAGGAGGAGAGACCCATGCAGATTCAACTGGGCGGCAAGGTGGCGTTGGTGACGGGCGGCGGGACCGGTATCGGGCGTGGGATCGTTCTGGCCCTGGCTCGGGCGGGCGCTGACGTGGCGATCCACTACCACACCAACCGGCAGGGCGCCTCGCAGACGCTGAGCGAGGTGGAGGCCCTGGGCGTCAGGGGGATGCTGGTACAGGCCGACGCCACCCGGCTTGATGAGGTTCGGGCAATGGTGGCAGATGTGACCGCACATCTGGGGCAGATCACAATCCTGGTTAACAACGCCGGCGGCCTGGTCGGGCGGGTCAAGGTCGGCGAGTTGACAGAGGAGCACTACCAAAAGGTGATGGATGTCAACCTGAAATCCGCGGTCTTTGTCTCCCAGGCCGTCATGGACTCCATTCGCGGGGCCGGGTGGGGGCGCATCATCAACATGTCCTCCATTGCAGCTCATACCGGGGGCAGCGCCGGTTCGGCGATCTACGCGGCGTCGAAGGCGGCGGTGATCGCCTTTACCCGGGCGCTGGCGAAGGAGTTGGCCCCTATCGCCACGGTGAACGCCGTCTCCCCGGGGCTGATCGGCGATACCCCGTTCCACGCCACCTTCACCACGCCGGAGAACTACCGGGCGACCCGGAGCGCCATTCCCATGGGCCGGGAGGGCTTTCCGCCCGACGTGGCCGCAGCTGTCTGCTTTCTGGCTTCTGAGCAGGCGGGCTGGATCACGGGCGAGACGCTGGAGATTAACGGCGGAGCGCTCATGCGCTGATGCACGGTCCAAGGTGCGGATTGTCCCGTCGCTCACCGGTGGCTGAGAAACGAAAGGGGTCCCCGGCCTCAGCGGTCGGGGACCCATTCCTTTGGAAAGACTACGAGCTAAGGCGCTCCACCCGCACCTGGCGCGCCAGGCTGGCAACGGTGTTAAGGTCGACCTCGGCCACGCCCCGGGTGGTGGCGTTGGCAGTACCGCAGGCCACGGCCATGCGAAGGATCTCCTCGGCAGAGCGTCCTTCCAAAAGGCCAGCCATGAGGCCCGCCACCAGGGCGTCCCCTGAGCCCACGGTGTTGGATTCCACCACCTCGGGAGGAACCGCCCGCCATGCACCCTCCGGGGAGACCAGGAGCATGCCGCCGGGGCCGAGGGAGACGGCGACCACCAGTGGGCCCGCCTCCATGAGCGCCTGCGCTGCCGCCAGGATCTCCCCGTCGCCCTTCAGCCTCCGCCCGGCCCACTCGGACAGTTCGTCCAGGTTGGGCTTGACCATGTAGGGCTGTGCCGGCACCACGCCACGCAGGGCGTCACCGCAGGCGTCAACCACGCAGCGGACCTGGGCCACCCGGTAGGCGGTGCTGACCAGTTCGCCATAGAAGTCGTCGGGAATACCCGGGGGAAGCGCCCCGCTGATCACGGCGAAGTCAACCCGCCGGATCAGCCGCCGGAACTGCTGGAGGAAGCGTTCGGCATCCGCTGCGGTCAACTGTGGCCCGGGCTCACGCAACAGGGTGGAGGAACGACCGGTCCGATCGATAATGGTCACAGCGTTTCGGTTCTCACCTGCCATTGGGACGAACTCGGCAGCCACGCCCTGGCTGCGCAGCGCCTCCTCAATAAACCGGCCGTTGGGACCGCCGGCGAAGCCCGTGGCGATGACCTGATGACCGAGGGCCGCTGCCACCCGGGCCACGTTGTTCGCCTTGCCCCCGGCAAACCGGGCAACCTCGCGCACAGCGTGCTCCCTTCCGGGCTCCAGTCCATCGACCACATAGGTGACGTCCACTGCGGCGTTCAGCGACACAGTCAGTACTCGTCCGGATGAATGCAACAGGGGTCCACTCCTCCCGCGGCGTACTACATAGTAAAAGATAAGGGGGAATCATTCGTGGATGGGTTGCTGGCCGCACTCTGGTTCCTCGCGCGCTTCCTGCTGTGGCTTGCGCTGGTCGGCGCGGCCGCCTGGCTGGCCGGTCTGCTGGTCCGCTGGTACCAGAACCGCTAAGTACAGAGAATGGCCGGAGAACCGCCCTGGCGGCTCTCCGGCTCTTTCATTCGCTCGCAGGCTCTCACGAGGGGGAGAACGCCCGTACCGGCATGGGCTCTTCGGCCAGCGTCTTCACCTGGTTGAGGGCGTGCCACACCCCGAGGCGAAGGAGTCCACCTGGCAGGAGCCAGCGGAATGGGAACGGGAAGCGGTACTGCATGCGGAAAAGCAGCCGGGTCCCCCCGTTTTCGCGCATGAGGGCGAGATCGGCCTCCATCTCCCAGCCTGCAGTCCCCCGGAAGGCCAACTTTGTGCCGGGTTGACTCTCGGTTACCACACTGTCAAGGCGTCCGTTCAGCCCCAGCCGCCGGAACTCCCAACGGTAGCGGCTTCCCACTACGCCGGGCTCATCGAGGACCACCAGGCGAGGCCCACCCGGCGGCAGGAGTGGAATCGACGGCGCCTGGCAGATCGCAAAAACACGCTCCGGGGCCGCGTCGATCCAGAGGCTGGCGGTCAGGCGCGGCATGAGGGTCACCCCCACAAGGGATTCAGAACCTTCCCAATGACAGTGTACACCAGAAGGTGCTAAAGCGGTATCTTCAAAAATGGAATCGTTGTTATTCCGCAGCCGTCGTACGCTTTTTCCCTGCCGGGTCAGGGGCCCCCAATTGAGAGTCGTCGGGGTTGTCCTGGGCCACCAGCGAGGAGACCCCGTGGTCCAGGTGGAGATGGCCTGCGACCTGCTCGTTCTCGGTGGTCGGGCGACGGCCCGATGTGGGCTGCTTCTTCGTCATCCTGACAGCGCCTCCTTTGTCTGCAAGACTCCTCTGTAGTCTTTCCCAATCTGAGAAAAAGCGCAAAGAGGGCACGAAAAGAGAGCCGGCCCAGGGATACCGGCTCTCTCGGGCTTTTGCCCCACCCTTTGTTTATCGAACAGGAAGGATGCTACTCGACGACGTCCGTGGCACCAAGGGTGGCCGTTAAGGTCACCTTCTGCTTGCCGCGAACCACCTCGAGAGTCAGGCTGTCCCCAATCCGGGCCTTGGTGATTACGTTGATCAGGTCACCGGCGCTGCGGATCTTGGTGCCGTTCGCCGCCACGATGATATCAGCAGCGGTCGGGGAGTTATCGTCGCTGAAGGTGGGCGGGTTAAGCCCAGCCTGCTCGGCAGCGGAGTTGGGCTCCACGCCCATAACGATGGCCCCCTCGGTCACCTCAACGCCCAGCAGCCTGGCTGTCTGCAGGTTCATGTCACGCAGGCTGACGCCCAGGAACGGCTTCTGGAGCTTTTCGCCGGCGATGATCTTCGGCAGGAGCTCCTTGGCCTGGTTGATCGGAACGGCGAAGCCGAGTCCGACGTTGCCCCGCACCGGGCCTTCGATCGCGGTGTTGATGCCGATTACCTCGCCCCGGGCGTTCAGCAGCGGGCCGCCGGAGTTGCCGGGGTTGATCGCCGCGTCGGTCTGAATGGCGCCCGGAATCGCAATGTTGCCCTGCTCCACGATCTCCCGGTTCAGGGCGGAGACGATTCCAGCGGTCACGGTGAACTCCTGGCCGAAGGGGTTCCCGATGGCCACGGCCAGCTCACCCACCTCCACCTTGTCGGAGTCGCCCAGCGGAGCGGTAATCAGCGTCCGCTGACCGGGGTCTACCTTGAGCACGGCCAGGTCCCGAAGCTTATACGTGCCAACCACCTTGGCGGGCAGGGTGGTGCCGTCGACAAACTTGACCTGAATGCGATCTGCCTGGTCAACCACATGGAAGTTGGTGAGAATATAGCCCCGCGGGTCAACCACAAAGCCAGACCCGCTGCCCTGCGCCGAAAACCAGCCCTGGCCCGACGTGACGTTGATCGCCACCACCGATGGGCCAACCCGGCGATAGATGCTGGGAATCACGCTGGCGCTCGCCTCGGCTGTTGTCTGGGCGATCGCCTTCATGCCAGGCGACTGGAGCAACTCGTAGCCAATGGGCAGCTGTGACGCTTGCGAATACTTGGTCATGAAGTAGTAGGTCGTTCCGCTGCCGATGGCGGTGGACATCGCCACCAGGGCCAGCGCTGCGGCAAACAGCGTCCACCCGGAGGTGCGCCGGGCCGGCTCGGCCTTCGGCGGATCATAAAGCGGCGCGGGCGCAGGCTCCGCCGCCGGCACCGGAATCTCAGGCAGTTCCATGGCCGGATGCGTCTCCGGCTCAGCGGGGGGCACCGGATTTTCAGCCCGCCGCTCCTCTTCCATGGCAGCTTCCTGGCCCTGCTTCTCCTCGTTCAGTCGATCCCTATCTTCGAGCATCTCCGTACCCTCCTTCTGAACAGCTATGGGTATTAACTGTATGTCTTTATGATGCATGAGGTGGCTGAAAGGGAACTGAAGCAATCCTGAGAGACCGCTAAGAATTTTTCCCAAGATCGTCTGGTGTAAAAAGCGGAGGCCGGGAGAACCGGCCTCACTTCGTTTGCGACTGGCGATGAACCGGGAGCCAGAGGCTGAAGGTCGAGCCTTTGCCCATCTCGCTCTCGACCGTGAGCGCCCCGTTGTGAATCTGGGCGACCCAGCTGGCTATGGCCAGCCCCAGGCCCGTGCCGCCCCTGGACCGGGCCCGGTCGGCCCGGTAGAAACGCTCGAAGATATGGGGCAACTCCTCCGCGGGGATGCCGATGCCGGTATCGGCCACCTGAAGCACCACGCCCTCCCCCTGCCGGCCTGCCCGCACGGTGACCGACCCAGACGGGGTGTACTTGAAGGCGTTGTCGATCAGGATCAGAATCGCCCGGCTCAGCCATTCAGCATGGCCCAATACCATGACCCGGTCGAGCGCCTCGGGCAGGTCCAGGTGAAACTCGGCCACGTGGGGCAGCGCTTCGGACTTGCGGCAGATCTCCCGCACCAGGGGGCCCAGGGCAATAGGCTCCAGCTCAGGAACCCGACCGGCGTCGGCCCGGGCCATGTCCAGAAGCTCCTGGACCAACCGGGACATGCGCTCCGCTTCGGTCTTCACATCGGCCAGCGCCTCCTGGTCGAGGGTTCCGGCCCGCTCCAGGTAGTCGATGTTGCCCCGAATAATCGTCAGCGGTGTGCGCAGTTCATGGGAGGCGTCGGCAACGAAGCGTTTCTGGGCGTCGAGGGTGGCCGCCAGCCGACCGTAGAGCTCCTGAAGCTGCTCCAGCATGTTGTTGAAGGTGAGCACAAGCCGGCCCACCTCATCCTGCGGGCCATGATAGGGCACGCGCAGGCTCAGGTCGGCCGACTGACCGATCGCCTCGGCAGCCCGCGCCACGTTCTGAATCGGCGCCACCCCACGGCCGGCCACCCACCAGGCGGCGAGGCCGGTTCCCCCGGCGAAGAAAAAGACGCCGAGCCCCAGCAGGGGACGCATGCGGGAGCTGACCGATTCCATCAGCCGGAGCGAGTGGGCCACCTGCACCCAAGCCCGGGTCTCCCCCACCTGAATGGGCAGGGTGTAGAGCCGATAGGGCTCACCGTGCAGGTCGGTCTCGGTGGAGATCGTCAACTCGCCCTGCCGGGCCTTGGGGTAGAGCGGGAAGGAGCCGAAGTCGCTGGACTGCGAGACGATCCGATCTTCAGTCCGTACGAGAATGAAGGTGGAGCGGTCGGCCAAGCTGCGCAGCGGAGGAATGCCGCCACCCGTCAGCTGGATCGACTGTGCCACCCGCCACGCCACCGCCTCCAGCGTCGCATCTACCGCCTGGACATAGGTCCAGCGCAGAATGTTGTAAAGCAGAAGGCTGAAGAGGATCAGGGCAGCGGTCAGCAGGCCCGCGTAGAGCAGGGTGAGCCGGACGCGCAGTGACACAACAGGCTCACTCCTTCAGGACGTAACCGACGCCCCGTACCGTTTGGATCAGCCGGGGTTCGCCGCCCGCCTCCAGTTTCTGACGCAGATAGCCCACATAGACCTCGAGCACGTTGGACTCGCCGGAGTAGTCGTAGCCCCAGACCTTCTCCATAAGGGTGTCCCGGGTCAGCACCTGGCGGGGGTGGTTCAGGAACAGGGTGAGCAGTTCGTACTCCTTGGCGGTCAGGTCGATCTTTCGCTGGCCCCGGAAGGCCTCCCGGCTGGCGGTGTCGAGCTTGAGATCGGCATACTGAAGCACCTGGGGCCCCTGCTCTTCCTCCCTCTCCGCGGCCTGCGCCCGGCGGATCAGCGCCCGCAGCCGGGCCAGAAGCTCCTCCAGGGCGAAGGGCTTCACCAGGTAATCGTCGGCCCCCTGGTCGAGCCCCTTGACCCGGTCGAGAATCGAGTCCTTGGCGGTCAGCATCAGAATAGGGAAGGGCTCGCCGGCCGCACGGACCCGGCGGCAGACCTCCAGCCCATCCAGGTCGGGCATCATGATGTCCAGCACCATCAGTTCGGGCGGATCCTCGGCCACTACCCGGAGCGCCTCGGTGCCGCTGTTGGCGACCAGTACCTGATAACCCTCCAGCGCCAGACTGCGCCGCAGGAAGGAGGTGATCTTTGCGTCGTCGTCTACCACGAGGACCCGGGCTGGCATGAGCATCCCCCTCGCACCGTTTCTACCCTTGAGTATAAAGAGTGTGACGCCATGTGCCAAGGAACAGGAAGGGCGGCCGTTACAGTCGGGACTCAGAGAAGGCCCGGGTTGGTGATGATATACCGGTCAAACTGGCCAAAGGGCTTGTTGCTGAAAAAAAGGGCGTGATCGGTGATGCGGAAGCCCTGGTCAAGGCACCAGGAGACGGCGGCCACGTTGTCACCGGGCACCTGGAGCACGGGCTGGGCCTCCGACCCACTGGCAGCCGTGGCGAGAACCGCCGGCATGTCGGCGGGGTCCGCCGCTGCCGCCGGCCCGATGCGGCCGCCCTTCCAAGTCCAGGCGTAGGCCGCCAGCCGGTCCTTCCGCTCGAAGAGGAGAAGCCGGGTACCCGGCTGGGCGAGAATGAACTGGTGGTCCAGGTCCCGCCGGCAGCCGCGCACCGCCCGGTCCAGGCTGCCGACCGCCTCCAGGTCGGCAGCGGAGAGCGCATCGATCTGCCTCACGGCGCCGCCCCAGGCAGGTCCGGGCGCCACGCGAAGCCCGTCGGGCAGGGCAAAGCGGAAGAAGGGCGCCCGGGCCCACATGCCTAGCTTCTGGTAGGTGGACATGGCAGGCGGGTCGTAGGAGGCGTAGACACAGGCGACATCTGCCGCCGCCACCACCGGCCGCATGGCCTCCCGCAGGGCGGCCCCCACCCCCTTGCCCTGCCAGGCCGGGCGGCACCAGAAGCTGGAGAGGAACCAGTTCCCCTCCCGCAGAAGGCCGATCATGAGCGCCACAACCCGCCCCTCCGCCTCGGCCACGAAGAAGCCGCCTCCGCCATGGTGCTCAAAGAGGTGGACCAGAAGGGGCGAGAGCGCCGTGGGGGCCGGGGGCAGGGGCAGACCGTGCCGGCGGTGCATGTCGGAGAGCGCCTCAAACTGGGCATCCTGCACATCGGCAAGCTCTTCACGCCGGACCGGTCGGACCTGGAACTGGTCCATTGGGGGGTTCCCTCCTGCTCGGTTCGATTTCACAGCAGCACGACAGGACTCCGAAGCGGCGAAAAAGAATGGATGAAGAAGTGAGGAGATCGATCCCCTACGAGCGACGTATGGGGGTAGGCGAGGAGGTCATACCGGTTGGGGCCGATCACATCCCCTACGGATGAAGCCCTGCTGCAGTCCGCCATGGCCGGGAGCCAGGAGGCCTGGTTCGAGCTGGTGGAACGTTACCACGGAAAGGGTATGCGGTTCATCCGGCATAAAATTGGCGACCCGCACCTGGCGGAAGATATCATGCAGAATCTCTGGTCCACCCTGGTCGTGGCCGTGAGGCGGCAGGCCCCCGACAGCTTCGCCGCTCTCTTTCGCACGCTGCTGAAGCGCCGGGTGGTTGACGAACTGCGCCGGCGGGGCCGCACAAAGGAGTCTGCCATCCTCGACGCCGCCCCATTAGACGAGGAGGGCGAGGGCCGCTCCCTGCTGGAGCAGCAGTCCGCCGACACCCCCAACCCCCTGGCCGAGGCGGTTCGTTCCGATGAAAGCCGGGTTCTCCAAGCGGCCATGGAAAACCTGCCCGACCACTATCGCCGCACCCTTGAAGCACGTCTGTTCCAGGACCTCTCCAACAAGGAGACCGCCCGGCTCCTGGTCGCCGAAGGGCTGGTGCCCGACGAAGACGGGGCCGAGAAGCGGGTCGAGAACTACTACTATCGGGGCCTCAGGGAGCTGCGCCGGCAGCTGGAGGCCCTGGGCTATGAACACCGAGGGGGTACCCGCACATGATCAGGCCGATCGAAGCGGTAGTCGCTGAGGCTCAGCAGAAGCTGGAGGCCACCGGGCGGCTCGATATCGCGGCCTTCGCCTCCGCCTACCCCGAGCACGCCGAGGAACTCCGGGAGATCCTTCCCGTTATGCTCACCCTGCATGAAGAGAAGCACTGGCAGCAGGCTGAGCAGCGTTCCCGCGCCTTCGCCATGGGCCTGTTCGCCCAGTTGTCCGGCCAGGAGACCGTAGGCGCCCTCTTCGCCCGGGAGCGCAGCGAGGCGGGCCTCTCCCTGGAGGAGCAGGCCAGGCGGTCCGGGCTCCCCGTCGAGGCGCTGGAACAGCTCTCCGCAGAGCCGACCCCCGTCACCAACCTCGACAACGCCACCATCAAACAGATGGCCGGCCGGGTCGGCGCATCGTTCGCCACCCTGCTGAAGGAGGTGCGGCGGCTCGTCTCCCTGGAGAACCTCTCCACCTCCGGCCAGGCGGTCTTCACCCGTGACCGGGAGGAGAGCAGTGACCAGGAGCGGGAGGAGTTGCTCAAGAAGGTGCGTGAGGCCGCCCGCAAAAAGCCGCCCGAGGAAGAGTGATTTTTTTCGCACCCCCGCGAGGAGTTCTCGTGGGGGTGTTCGACTCTCTAAGTGTAACGACGGAAGGAGGGCTCATCATGAAGGATGTCATCACCACGGTCGCACAGGTTCTCGCCCTGGAAAACGGCGCTTCGCTGACGGTCACCGCCGGCGTTGCCTGCGATATGACCAACCCGGCGCTGGTTCGAATGGCTCACGAACTGGCAGGGCGGCTGGAGCCGGTCGGGATCGACCTCCAAGCCCTCCACCTGGCCGGTGAGACCCTCATCGCCCGCATCGACGAGAGCAAGGCAGAGGAGCCCCTGTGCCCCAATGCCTTCCGCCGGGTGGTACGCGACCTCTCCTACCGGCTCTATGGCCGGGTTTTCGAGGGGCGTATCCTGGAGGCGGCGCCTGCGACAGCGACCACTCCGGTAGCCCACTGACTCTCCATAAAGAGAAAGCGCCGTGGTCACCGCCACGGCGCTTCGCTGCTTTACTCCGTCGGGCGGGGGCCGGCGTCCATACCAGAGGTTGCCACGGTCATGGCCGGCCGGACCTTCAGGTCTCCCGTCACCCGAATCTGGCAGGAGAGCCGGAACTGGCCCAGCAGCCCCTTCTCCTCAAGCTTCGCCCGCTCTGCATCGTTCATGGGCCCGGCGTCGCCTTCCAGCACCTCTACCCGGCAGGTGGTGCATCGTGCGTTTCCGCCACAGCGATGCAGAACATCGACCCCGTTATCCTCCATCGCCAGCACCAGCTTGGTGCCAGCTTCGACCTCATACGTACCGCGGCCTTCAACCTCAATCTTGGGCACGAACAGACACCTCCAGAGTACTAGGATACGATACCCACTTGTGTGGTATCCCCTAATCTTTAGACGACAAAACCTCCGAAAGCGCCACGCAACAGCGCCCATTCTCTGCCGATTATCGCCTCTGACCAACCGTTCGCCGCAAATCGGCGCCCTCTTTCTCCCATTCTCTGTAAGATAGGCGGAAGAAGGTTGACCGTCGGTGGGGGGCGAGTCCGATGCACACGTTCGTTTTCGTGGACAGTGCCTGTGGCGCAGATGCACAGCTTGCGGCCTCCATTCTGGCCGATTGCCTGGGCCGGCAGGGACTCCGGTGCACAGTCCGGAACGAATCCGTCACGGTGGATGACCCCGACGAAGAGCCCCGGCAGGTCCTTGTTCTGCTAGAAGAGTCTTTGCTGGAGCATCCCATCGTCCGGGCGCACCTGGACAGCACCACCACGGTCGTCGTGTGCAGTGCCCGTCCTGCCCGCATCGTCCTCGACCGGCTCGGCGGCCTGCCTGCGGGCGTGGTGACGGTCGATGGTTTCGGCATCGCCTTTGAGGCGGGTTCCGACCCGGTGACCGCCCTGCTGGGCGGCGCGGCCCGCACCGCTCCGTGGGTCGACCCCGATGTGCTCTGCGCCGCGATCTGGGCCAACTACGACCGGGAGTTCGCCTACGGCGCCCGGGCTGCGATTAAGGCCTTTGATCAGGGATACCTACAGGCCCAGCAGGCGGTCAGCACGCCCCGCCACCTATAAGATCACGAAACCCCGACCACCGACGGTCGGGGTATTTGTTTCCGGATCACTGCCGCCCCATCGCCCTCAACGGCCCCCCACGCTTCACGAACTCCTGCCACCCAACCTCGAGGCTGTCCAGGTCTTCACCCAGCGTGACCTGCACCGCCTCGGCCACCGGCTGCTCCGAGGCGGCGGCCGCCAGCCGCACCACCGCTTCCTGGCCAAAGCGATCCTCCAGGTAGAGCAGGAAGCTGAAACCGACCGTGTAGGGGTCGAGGGGCGGATCCTGACTATTGTTGGCCCTCACAAGGAAGGTCCCCTCGGACTCCATCACCTGCTGCAGCGCCCTGAACCGGTGAGGAAACTGGGTATCGCCGTCCCAGAACGAGTCGCGGCGGAGCATATGCCCCTCCGCCCAGGTGGCGATCCCCTCCTCCCACCACGACGGGTTCCGGTTGGCCACAAGGGCATGGGTCAACTCGTGGTAGACGATCTTTTTCAGAATGGAGGCAGGGTAGTCGGTGGAGAGCAGCACTGCGTCCAGCGATTCGATCCAGAGTCCGGCCACCTTGCGCTCCTTCACATCGCCCCCCAGCGCCTTCTGCAGGGCGTCGACATTCGGCAGCACATAGATCGTCCGTTCCACCGGCTCCATGCCGAGAGAGGCCGCCAGGGTGGTGTAGAGCGATCCCCATTGGGTGGAGAGGTCTTCCGTGAGGGTCCCGGTATGGTAGTAGATGAAGGGGCCTCGCCGCTCCCGCTTCCACTGGAAGGGAAAGTTCGGATGAACGTACATATGCTCACCGGTCACCCGCCGGCCATCGACCGCCCAGGTATAGGTGAGGACGCGGGCCGGGTACATGTTCACCCCGGCGTAGGAGAGCCGTATGGCGGTCTCGGTCTCCCCCTCCTCACGAAAGCGAAGAAAGCTGTCCAGGTCCCGGTTGCCGGCCATAACGGTCAACTGTGGCTCCGCCCCTGCCCGATGTCCTTCCAGACGCAGGGTGATCATATGGGCCTCCTGCTCCACCCGTGCGGTCATACCGTGAGCTTGAACCGATGAGGAGGCGGCCAACGCTTTCGCAACTCCTGCTGCTGCGCTCTCCAACGCCTCCCGTGGGTTCTGCAAGGGCTGTAGGCTCAACCACACAACCTCCAGGATCAAAAGCCAGAGGGCGACAAAGACCCGCATCCGGCGCATGGTGAACCCCCCTTGCCCGCCACCTAGAGCAAAAGTTCTTCCTTGCGCCCACTTTTCCCTTGCCCTCCCGCTCTGCCGCCAACGATTCGGCAGGGAAACAATCGGTAGTGCGGAATCTTCTTGCGTAAGAGCATGGGAGGTGGCGGATCATGGGCGTTGGAAACTGGCTGCGCCGCACATTTGGCCGGGACCGCAAGGTCGTCTCTCTCTCCGGTCAGCCGGTCTACATGCACACCGAGCGGCAGGAGCGCCCCCTGGGAATGGCCGATGTGCCCCCCGAGTGGGCCGAGAGTCGGGAGCGCTACTATGAGCGGTGGTTTGGTCCGTGTACCTACGTCTATCACGAGATCATCCCCCAGATTCCGCATATCGACGTCTACCTTTACCCGCCGGCGCCAGAGCGGGGGCGCTCCTTCCACACCCTTGTCACCAGCGGCATGAGCGACCTGCCCATGCACCTGCCAGATGGCGTTGACCCCACGCTGGGCCGTGCTGAGATTCTCATGTATGTCCCGTCCATTGATGTGAAACCCTTCCCCACAGACCCCATTCTCGAGGTGGAGATGCTCCGCTTCATGGCCCGCTTCCCCTTCGAGTACGAGACCTGGCTGGGGGTCGGGCACACCGTGCCCAATGGGAACCCGGCCCAGCCCATCGCCCCCGGCTCCCAGCTGACCACCGCCTTCTTCCTGGCACCCATCGGAGAACCCGAGGGGTTCGACGGTGGACTCCAGATAGATAGTGAGCCGGTTCATTTCCTCTGGCTCCATCCGATCACCGACGCCGAGTGCCAGTTCAAGCTGGCCAAGGGAAGCGAGGCGCTCCTGGAGCTGATGGAGCGGCGCTACCTCTCCCCGGTGCTCAACCTCTCCCGCCCGAGCCTCCTCTAAGCAGAAAAACGCCCCGGCGGTCCGTGGTGAACTGGAACCCTCTTGATGGACACCTGTAAAGGGTCCCTCAAGAGGGTTCTCCTCTTTTGCGGGGTATTAGAGGATTGACACACGGAAAGTGTAGGTGACGTTGCAATGGCAGAAAGGGTTTTCA
>JBMONB010000218.1:0-2586 GCA_049325315.1 Bacillota bacterium
GCGAGGCGGCCAAGGTGTCCGCCCAGGTGGCGGTGGAGGTGGCCGGCGCCACCGAATCGATCGCCCGCCTGGTGGCCGAGATCGCCGCCTCCGCCCAGGCGCTGGACCAGGTGGCCGCCAGCCTCAGCGCCGGGACCGGGAAGGTGTAAACGCTCCAGGCTGGCAAAGGGGGCGCTGCCACGCTCCTGCGTTACCAGGGCGTAGGCATTGCGGCCCCTCTGCGCGCGCAAAGAGGGCCCGAAGGCCCTCTCCTGGCTACTCCTCGACCTCGGCCTCCAGCCCTTCGTACTCGTCACGCCCGTAGACGGCGCCCACGCCGCCGGGCTGCTGCTCCAGCTGGCGGCGCACATTGGCCAGCAACTGGCCCGGGCCCTCCTCCTGCCTGGCCTGCACCTCCATCGCCATCCGGTGATCGGTGGCGGGGGTCAGCGCCGCAAAGGCGGCCTCGGGGTTGAGCCCGGCCTCTGCCACCTCGGCGTTGGAGCCCTGTATCTCCCGCGGATCGGCCATCGTAAGATCCCCTCCCTTCGCCTCCTTAGTCTGCCGAAGGGAGGTGATTTTCTTGTGCCCGCCTGCGCGGATGGTACCGGGAGACGGCCCGGAGCGCAGCCACCAGCGTCACCAGCACCGAGATGAACCACTGCGTAACGCCGATAAACGGCGTCGCGGCGTAACCGATGATAATCAGCCACGGGAACAGGCTAAAGATCAGCAGCATGAGAATGAAATTACCCACCAGCCCCACACTCAGGGTGGTGAGCACCGCCACCGTACGCGCCCAGCCGCGGGAGCGGATTCTGGCGGCCAGCCAGCCCATCCCCCGGCCGGAGAAGTAGGCCAGGGGCATCAGCAGCGCTGCGGCGATCCAGTAGTAGGGCCCGGGGTGGACCATGGAACCGAGAATCCGGGCCCGGCTCATGAAGCTGAAGAGCAGGTTCTGCTCCGGCAGGCCGGGCAGGCTGGCCCGGTAGGCGCCGTCAGACCAGGTGAGCGGCAGGCTCGAAGCGAAGTAGGCCCGCCTGGCCGGCGCCGCCTCCACCTCGATCTCCAGGCCGCCAAAGGAGGCCCAACCGCGGGCCGGCAGTAGGAGATACTGGTAATGGTAGACCCGGTGAACATAGCGAGCCCGGTCATAGCCGGCCTGTTGGGTGTAGGTCACCTCCAGCATGCCGCCCTCGCCGGCACCCAGTACAAGCTCGAAGCGGTAGAAGGAGAGGCGCCCGTCCTCATCGCCCACGGGCTGGCCCCGGTAGTCCTCCAGCACATACCGCTCGCCGCTGACCGGGTCGACCACCTCGGACTCGCCGCCCCAGGCCTTGCGCATCAGCTCCTGCTGCGCCGGGTCAAGGCTGGTGGTCGAGAGCGGCAGCACGCTGCGGGGCTCGCCGTTCCAGGTGATCACCGGCACCTCTCTCCGGTGGCCGAAGTCCTGGACCACAAAGACCACCGGCAGCGTCACCGCCTCCCCCCGGTTCTCCAACTGGTACCGGGCGGTTACCTGCGCCTCCTCGAAGTCGTCGCTCACCTGGAACCGGAGCCATTCCTTCAGCACGTGGACCGTCGATGAGCGGGCGGGCAGCACCACGCCTGCCATATCGCCCCCTACCTGAGGCGGCCCCCCGTTGGCCGCCGCTCCCCCGGGAAGGGTTAGAACCAGGGCGAGGATCATCAGTGCCGAAGCGAGTCGTCGAACGCTTCCTCCCATGGAGGCTCCCCCCTCAAACGGAGGATATTGGACCCATCCGGCGACGAATCCTTCCGTTCTCACCAGAACATTTCGGCTCTACCCTTGTCTCTCTGTGACTCCGTGCTACAATAAATCGGTAACACATTCGTTGAAGAAGGGAAGCACGCATGAGCGATACCATTCATTCTGCCAAGCCTCCCCGCCTGTCGGCGGTGGAGATGACCGAGGTGGTACTGCCCAACGACGCCAACCCGCTGGGGAACATGCTGGGCGGACGGCTGCTCCACTTGATCGACATGGCGGCGGCGGTCGCGGCGATCCGCCACGCAGGGCGCCCCTGCGTCACCGCCTCCTTTGACTCGGTGGACTTCCTGACCCCGGTCCACGTGGGCGAGGCCTGCATTCTCAAGGCCAAGGTGACCTGGGTGGGCCGCACCTCGCTGGAGGTGGCGGTCGATGCCTATGCCGAGAACATGCTGACCGGCCAGCGCCGCCACACCACCACCGCCTTTACCACCTTCGTTGCCATCGATCCCGGCACCGGCAAGCCGGCCGAGGTGCCGCCGCTGGCGCCGGAGACCGAGGAGGAGCACCGCTCGTTGGAAGAGGGCAAGGCTCGCCGGGAACAGCGGCTGGCCCGGCGCGGTCGGAAGGTGTAAGCGGGCATACTAGACAGAAGATCCTGAGGCGAGGAGGTAGAACGTGTCCAAGCCCGTACTGCTCTTCGACCTGGACGGCGTCTGCTGCAACCTGATGAAGAAGTGGCTGGCCGTCTACAACCACGACTACAGCGACAACCTGACGGAGGCGGATATCACCTCCTGGAACTGGGACGACTTCGTCAAGCCCGAGTGCGGCAAGCGCATCTACCACTACCTGAACCGCCCTGGCTTCTTCGC
>JBMONB010000219.1:0-34804 GCA_049325315.1 Bacillota bacterium
TCGCCGTCTCCGGGCGTACCGTTGTCGACAGTCGCACCTTTGTTCAGCCAGAACGGCGGGGGGTGGGCATGGTCTTTCAGGACTACGGCCTGTTCCCGCACCTGACCGTCGCCGAGAACGTGGAATTCGGCCTCCACCGGTTGTCCCGACAGCAGCGCCGGGCACGGGTCAAGGAGATGTTCGAGCTGGTGCACCTGGAGGGCTACGGTGAGCGCTATCCGCATGAACTGAGCGGCGGGCAGCAGCAGCGCGTAGCCCTGGCACGGGCGCTGGCGCCGCAACCATCGGTGCTGTTGATGGATGAGCCCTTCAGCAACCTGGACGCCGCCCTGAAGCAGTCGATCCGCGATGAGCTGCGGGAGATCCTGAGCAGGGCGAAGATGACCTGCCTGCTGGTAACGCACGACCAGCAAGATGTGGAAGCGATCTGCGACCGGACCATCGTACTCACATGATCCGCTACTCCCATGCGATACAGCACCCTGCCAGGACAGGGTGCTGTTTTGCTATATAGGTACGCTGGCACCCAGATGGCAAGCCGGTGACAGTCATTGAGGCACTCGAAGTATATCCTGAGTAAAAAAATGGAAATTCATCTCGACGTCGAATCCGTATTTGCAGAGTGATTCTCGAGCGACGGGTGAGCCGCGCCGGGAGCACTCTACCCGTTTGGCCTTTGAACGCCGAGGGGTTATGTGCCTGACCCCAGGTGAGCAGAAGCCAAGCACCCTTACGGGCGTCGACGAAGGCACCGTGGACGTCTAGTTTCAAACCGAGGTGAACCGTAATGGCATCGAGGTGGATTCGAGGTTCGAGGCTCCTTCTGGCAGGGCTGGTGTCGATTTCGCTCTTGTTCGGTACGGTTCCGGTTCCGATTCAGGCGGGAGTGCCGGCAAAGCAGGCTCTTGATCCTGACAAGGTCCACCCTTCCCTGTTGGCCCGTGAAAAAAAGGCCGGTGGGAAGGTCCTTGGCGCCTCGTCAACGGCGCCCCCGAGTTACGGAACCGCAGTGGCTAACAGTCAGGATCTGGAGTACATCTCCAAGGTGGACATCCACTTCTATCCAGAGAAAGGCTTCGGGAACATCTTCGTTGATGTGGTGATTACGAGTGGCGCCCCCGGGAATTACGGCCTTGGTGAGTATGTCAACGCATGGCTGGATTTCAACGGCGACGGGTCGTTTCAGTCAGGAGAGCAGATCCTGAACTGGGTTCGATACGCCTCGGAGGTGGGGTATCAGGGGACGCTCCATTACGCAAACTCATTTGACCTTCCGCCGGGGTTCCGGATTGAGACCCTAGGCACGATGTTCTCCCCCATGAAGGGAGAGAAAGGTGAGATTACGGTTCGTGTCGGCAACAAGGACATCGACGGATGGCTGCGGGTTAACCTTGGATACGCAGTGGATCCGGAGGTAGTTGATACCTGGGGATGGGGGGATGTAAAAGACCTGCCGGTCCATGCGGAGATTTTCAGCGACTACGATGTTGCCGAGGTGGATTACCAGATTGGTAAGAACGGCCAGGGGATCGGCTACGTGGTGGCGAGCGGATCGTTCGAGGTCCCCGTTGATGGAGCCTGGCACACCTTTCCCGTGCTGGAGGGGGCCTACCCCCAACTGATTCTGCCCAACGGGCAATACCCGGTCATAATGGACTTCGAGTTTGGAGGTTTCTGGGGAATCGAACAGCAGGTGACGAGCTCCATCCGGGTGTTTGACAACCCCGGTCACCTTGTGCAGGTTCAGGAGACGCATGTGCGCAACCATGTTAAGGCCCAAGTAGCAAAGAATCACAGCATTGCCCCCTGCCTGGAGGGGGAGGGGGACAACCCTTGCCCTGAAGACTTGGAGGAGCTTATCTACCTCACGCCGATTGAACACGTTCCGTCTGTAAGTGTTCTCACAACGGTCTCCGACTTCGTGGCCTCGGCCATTCCGTACGGGAAAGTTGTTGAGGGCCTGGTCGGGAGAATGGTAAGCGAATGGGTGGAACGGGTAGCTCAGTCCGTTACATCGCAGATGACGGTAGCGCAGGTGAATGAGTGGCTGGGGGATCCCAATCGGGTGGTAGACGGATCGGCGATTGTGCTTTGGAGTACGGACCGGCGTCTCTGGCGTCCCACTGTGGAGGATCGGGGCGTACTCAGGCACTATGACGCCCCCACCTTCAACGTCCAACTCAACAACCGGCACGCCCTCGTGCAGTACAGCTTCAGTCCCCCGCTGGGAATGGAGATGCACAACATCCAGGCGGGGTATCTGGTAGATCCCTGGCTAACCCCCTGGGGGGGTGAAGAAACCATTGGTTTCGTCACAAACCGTGACAGCCTCGGAGAGTACTTTCCAGAGGACACGTACGTGGAGCCAGTCACCGATCTGACAACGGCTGTCCTGGACGAATCCGGCTACAAAGAGATGATTCTGGAGATGTACAAGGCTAATCCGCTTATGTGGGAGTACCCGAAAGACTCTGAACCGGCACCTCCACCTGAGCCGGCACCTCCGTTGCCCCCGGGGACGTATTCCGTACCGATGAACGGCTCGTCAGGGACAACCACCGGTCCAGTCAGGCTGACCCTAGACCCCATTGACGATCCCGTCTGGAGCATCGTCGATGAGGATTGGGATGGGGATGGACTGATCGACGCCCTTCTCGTATCTGCACCGTTCACGGCAGAACATGAGGGTGAGCATACCCTGATGGGAACGCTGTACGCTCCCAATGGCGATGCGGTAGCCCTGGCTGAGGTCACGGAGAGCCTGACCCCCGGTTCCTACGCCGTCCCCCTCCGGTTTGATGGTACGCAGATTCGGTTAGCCGGCTTAGATGGCCCCTACAGCGTTGGTTTTGCCTGGCTGTCTCCGGAGGCGTGGGGGATGTCAGAGGAGGAGTTCAGTACCCCAGGTTATTCGGTGAACCAGTTTGCTGCCCTGCCAATCACTCGGACCGGGCCTGTTCAGTTGTCTGCGGTCCCAGCGGGGGGCGAGCGGACCGACCTGCAGGCCATTCTGAACCTCCATGTGGAGCAGGCGGGGCCGTACATCGCTGGCATTACCCTCATTGATGATGAGGGAGAGCCTGTGGGAAGCA
The DNA here is from genome assembly GCA_049325315.1 of Bacillota bacterium. GTDB lineage: Bacteria > Bacillota > Sulfobacillia > Symbiobacteriales > Symbiobacteriaceae > JAWLHU01. The sequence goes on from JBMONB010000219.1 coordinate 3,093, forward strand.
CCAGCATCTCGGTTGAACTGGAGCAGGGTGCCCAGACGGTGACCCTTCTGGTAAACGGTTGGGAACTGGCTGGGGAGACCCCTACTAAGGTTTCCAGCTATGTCTGGGACCCGCAGGCAATCTCGGAGCGGAGTATTATGGGTTGGGAAGACCCCTTCCCGGAGATGGCTCCCTTCCCTAGCAAGCCTGCCATGCTCGGCGCCGATGCACCGGGCGTGCTTGGCGAGGACTCCACCGGCGACGGCCGATTTGACCGAATGCATGTTTCGGTACCAGTTGACGGGCAAGCCTCGGGTTCCAACTACCGGCTCATTGCAACTGTCGAGAATGCAGACGGTGGGGTGATCGACAGTAAGGTGGTCGATGGGAACGGCGACAGCCTGACGGCAACCTTCAGTGGCCTCCTCGTCAACGAGCGGGCAGAGACACCGCAACTCAGGGCCACACTCCTCCTCGTAAACGAAGATGGCACCGTCGGTTGGCTGGACGAGAGGGTCTATCCCCTGGATATCGATCCGGCTCGATACGGCAAGGCACTCCTTGCCACGGTGACCGGTGCAGCGGGCGAAGAGGCGATCGATGCGGACGGGAACGGCCTCTATGAGAGTCTAAATGTAGCCGTGGTCGTTGAAGTGACCGAGGCTGGACCCTACCTGCTTTCCGGCGACCTGGTTGACCAGAATGGCGAGTTGATCGCCAAAACGTCGGGTAGCGCTGACCTCGACGAGGGGACTAGCCACATCTACCTTCAGTTCCCCGGTGATCCGATTCGCTTGCATCGGGTCGATGGACCGTGGCAGGTGAGGAACCTCATTCTGCTAAAGCAGAACGATTACCGCTGGCCCTTGGCCGACACGCTACCCGAGGTGAGTCTCACCGAGGCGTATGCGGCTGCCGACTTCGAGTACCAGTTCGCCCTTCTGAACGGTAGTCTGAAAGACGAGCCGATCGATAGCGATGGGGACGGGTTGTACAATCAGCTTAGCATTCAGGTTGGGCTCGACGTAGCCGAGGCCGGGGCTTACCGCCTTGATGCCAGTATCTATAGTGCGGATGGGCAGTTCATCGAGCGAGTGGTCGGTATGGTAACGGAATTTCCGTCAGGGACAGCTCAGATTGATCTTCTGTTTGATGGCACCAAACTTGCACTGCATGACGGCCCCTACTCGCTGCGATCTGCACAGGTCTTTCACAACGGCGCCCTTGTCGATGAACACAACTGGGATCTAGCAACTGCCCCCTATGACAGGGGTCAGTTCCAAGGCGGGTTAGCTGATCTCTACCTGTCAGACGGCGAGCTAACCCTCGTACAGCATGAGCCGGATGGCCCCGTGCTGGTCCAGGCCACGGTGCGGAATATGGGCGGGTCCGTTGCTCATGACGTTCCCCTGTCAATGGGGATTGACGACACGGTGATTCTCGAGTCGGTCCTGCCCATGATAGGTGGTACCCCTGTGAAGGTGGAAGGGGTCTGGGCGCCAACTGATGATGCACTCGAGGTCTGGGTGAACGTTGACCCCGAGGGGAGCGTGCCTGATCTCAACCCGTACAACCAGTCGAGCCATCTGCCCATGCCTGCTGGCTTCCCATCGGCCCCTCGCCATGTAACCGGGTTGCATACCGACGAGGGCGTGCTTATCCAGTGGATTCAGCCGGAGCAGGCGCCCGATCTGGTCGGCTACCGGGTCTACCGGGCGAATGAAGCCGGGGGACCCTACACCTTGCTCCAGGACGGCGTGATTGTGGATGGTTCGTACCACGATACCACCACAGAGCCGGGGATGATCTACCACTACCGGGTGGCAGCCCTGGCCGGCACAGAACCAACGCTGGAGGGGCGGTGGAGCGATCCGCTGCCGATGGCGCCGATTGAAGATCCAGGGATTGAGATTCTAGTCACCACTGACCCGTCCACGCCTGACGGTTTGGCGGGCTGGTTCGTCCAGCCCGTGAACGTGACGCTGGCCGTTGGACAGCCAGAGTCTGTTACCAGCCTGGAGTACCGGCTGAACGACGGCACCTGGGAGGAGTACATCGAACCAATTCTGTTGAAGGAAAGCGGTCTGCACCAGTTGGAGGTGCGGGCGACCGGCCTCGACGGAAACCAGGTGCTCACATCTCAGGTCATACCGGTGGACCTGAGCCGCCCTCAGGCTGACTTCGGCGACCTCAAGACGGTCTACACCACCGGGGAGTCCCTCGCCCTCGCCTTGGGCGCTGTGGACAGTCTTTCGGGCATAAAGTCCGTCAGCGCAACCCTCGACGGGGAGCCCGTGGCCCTGGACGCGGTCCTGACCCCATCAACCGGGTACCATCAACTCTGGCTGACCGTGCAGGATCAGGCAGGGAACCAGACGGTCTCGCTCCGCCGGTTCCTCTTGATGCATGAGGTAACCGTGGAAGATGCCCTGGCTGACGATCCTCCGGTAGTGGTGGACATTCTCCCCGTCCAGTTCTCAGCTCGTGATGTAACTGGTGCCTTCGTTCATGATGAGACGGTTCGGGTTGTGTTGTGGCGGGAGGGGGACACCCAACCGCTGGCCAGCTACACAGCCGGAACCCCAGGCATTCGCATTGAGGATGCGGGTGAGGTCTACCTGCTTGATATCGATCTGTTGGCCCTCGGGATGGAGCCGGGGGAAGCGGGGTGGGTGGATATCTACTTCGCAGATCTCCGGCACCATCGTACTCCGTTCCTGGTTCAGTAGGACAAGACCCAACGAGAAGCCCGGCACCTCTCCCTGGTGGAGGGATGCCGGGCTTCTGTGGGGCTCAGCCGCCTTCACCGAACGCAGCAGAAAGCCCTCAGGGGGATCTGAATTAGAGGTACAAGAGACACATAAGGATGGTACCACGTTCCCACGGTGGGTACGTGCCACGTTCCCTCCCGGAGGTGCCCCTATGAGAGGTAGAATTACGGCGGCCACCTCGCACTTTAGATCTTAGACAAGATGGCAGAAGGGCTATTTAGGGCGCAGGTCTACAGCGATGCGTATGTGATGGTAGGGCTCGTCCGCATTCGCAATGCGCCACAACACTTGCTCCACAGCCCGACGACCAGCGTGGTCTCGGTGATAGTACAGGTGGGGAATCGAAGCTGATAGTTGGCTGGAGGGACTGAGTTGGTCCGCACAAGCCACCGCCACATCCCGCCGCCCGAGGTCGTTCAGCACTCGAGCCACGGCCAGTGCGGTGGTCTCGAAGTCACAGACCAGAGCATCTGGCAGAAGCTCCATGGAGCCGATAAGCTCCCGTACCGACTGGAGCACCGCCTCGGGGGGCCATGCGGTGGGAATCAGGGGCTGATTAGGCTTCGGCTCCAGGCCATGCTCCCGCATGGCCTCCCTGAAGCCGACCCACCGGAGTCGGTAGCCAGGGGCTACATCCGGCGTCCCTACGTAGCCGATTCGCCTATGGCCCTGGGCCACCAGGTGATCGACGCAGAGGCCCATGCCGGCTTCGGCGTCCCAGACCACGCTGTCGACGCGCCAGGAGCGGCGGGGGAAGTTGATCAGCACCGCCGGAGGGCCCTCGTCAATAGCCCGCTGGAGGAACTGGGGTTCCAGCATGGGCAGATAGATCGCCCCGTCCACATCGCGAACTTGCTCAGGCAGGCTGGCGCTCATCTGGTCAGGGGTGATACCAACGATGGTCAGCACACAGTTGGCCTCCCGGGCCGCCGCCTCCGCCCCTTGTAGGAGGTCAGCGAAGTAGAAGAACTCAGAGACGTAGCGAGAGGGCATCACCACGGCCAGGGTACGGCGCCCCTCCTGTTCTGGCTTGCTGCGCCACGTATAACCCATTTCCCGGGCGGTTTCGATAATGTGGGCCCGGGTCTCCTCGCTCATGCCTGGCCGGCCAGAGAGCGCCTTGGATATGGTGAAGGGGGAGATTCCGAGCCGGTCGCTCAAATCCTGCAGGGTAATCGTTTTCCGTCGTCTTGCCACGGTCTTCAATCCTCCAAATGAAGGTATACCGCAACTTTACCACAAGATACAGCGAAAATATAGCTCATATTTGTGTTGGTTTTTAGTTGACACTATAGATGTGTTGCGGATATATTGTGGGTGTACAAACCTTTGTGACCACTCTATCCACCTTGAGACGAGGGATCGATCTTGCTGATCTCTGATCTACTGCGAAGCCGTCCCATGAGCCTCCTGGTAAGCCTTCCCGCCAATGCTCCTGACCTGGCACGCGCAGCCGTCGAGGCAGGTGCAGATGCCCTCAAGGTTCACCTCAATGTTGCGCACCGGGCGAGCGGCACCCACTTCGGATCGCTGGCGGAGGAGCGGGATCGTCTGGCTGAGATTCGGCAGATCGCCGGTAATCTGCCGCTGGGGCTGGTAGCCGGCGGGCAGTTGGGGGTACCAGCACCCGAGGTCGTCGGAGCGGTAGCCCTGGGGTTCCGGACGATCTCCATGTACGCCCATCATCTCCCTGCGGCCTGGCTCGGACTCGAAGGCGCCGAGTTCATGGCTGCACCTGACTATACATACACCCCCGAGGAGATTGCGGCCCTGGGGCGAACACCCATCGCCCTGTTGGAGGCGTCGGTGATCCACCCTGAGGGGTATGGTCAGCCCCTGACAGTCCGCGACCTGGCAATGTATAGCCTAATCGCCGAGCGGGTTAGCCAGCCGGTAGTTGTACCCAGCCAGCGAAAGATTCTGCCTGAGGATGTCGATGCCCTGCATCGGGCGGGCGTTCGCGGGGTGATGATCGGGGCGGTGGTGACAGGCCGCACACCCGAGAGCCTCTATGCCGCCACCCAGGCCTTCCGAAAGGCAGTGAACAGCCGATGAGGCGCTGGCTCTTCCTCCCCGTCGACGACCGACCGATCACCGCACAATTTCCGGCACTTATCGCTCCTCTGGGAGAGATCGAGTTGATCGTTCCACCCCGTGCACTCCTGGGCCACTTTCTGACTCCTGGTGATTACAGCGGCGTGGCCCAATGGATGCGCCAGAACGCCCAGGGGTGTGAGGGGGCGATTCTCTCTCTCGACATGCTGGCACTGGGGGGGCTGGTGGCCTCCCGCAGCCCGGCAACATCTGCCCAGGACGCCCTGGCCCGTCTGGACCTGATTCGGGAGCTAAAGGAGGCTGGCCTCCGGATCTTCGCCTCCAGCGTAGTGATGCGGCTGGGGATCACCGGCAGCAGCTCTGAGGCACTCCGGCATCACCAGGCGATCCACCGCTGGTCGCAGTGGGTGGTGGAGCCCGAACGGCAGGCGGACCTGGTCCAGCTGGAGTCGGAGATTCCAGGGGCGGTACTCGCGGACTACAAGGCAGCCCGGGAACGGAATCATCAGGTCAACCGGGCGGCTATTGAACTTGCAGCTGAGAAGCTGATCGACTTCCTGCTGCTGCTTCAGGAAGACTGTACCCCCACGGGCATTCACCGGCACGAGCAGGCGATGCTTCAGGCAGAGATCACCCGGCTGGGAGCCGGGGAGCGGGTCCGCCTGCTGCCGGGTACCGACGAGGGCGCCCTGCTGCTGCTCTCCCGGGTGGCGCTGCTGGGGCGCACCCCACCGGCCATCACCCCGGTCTACGGCCGGGAGGCCACCTCCTATCTGCCTGCCCCCTTTGAGGACCGCCCCCTGCGGGAGACCGTGGAGCTTCAGGTGGAAGCGGCTGGTGCCCGACTGGGGGAAGGGAACATCACCCTCTTCATCAACACGCCGGTCCAGCGCTATGGCGACGCCCACGAACTCGCCTCTGGTCCCCATATGAACCTCATCAGCGACGGCAGCCCGAAACTGGTGTCGGCCATCGCCCGGGCGATTAAAGCGGAGCAGCAGGTGGCTCTGGCCGATGTGGCCTTTGCCAACGGCGCCGACGCACGCTTCACCGAAGCCCTGCTGTCCCGGACCGACTGGACTCAGCTGCTAGGCTATGCCGCATGGAACACAGCAGGCAACACGCTGGGCACTGCGGTGGCCATGGCGATTCTCGGCCAAATCAGCAGCGGACGGCAGCCGCTCTTGCACCAGCGGGCACTCCTGATCCGGCTGCTGGATGACTACTACTACCAGACCCTGGTTCGCACTGAACTGAACCCCCGGCTTCGGGACGCAGGGCTGAGCCCCTTTAACCTGGGGGAGGCGGCGCACGAAGTCAGCCAGCAGGCGGCGCGGGCCATGGCTGAACAGGCGGCCCAACTGGCCAGGCTGGCAAGCGCTCACCGCCCCTACCGGCTGGAGCGATTTTCTGCCCGGCTACCCTGGCCCCGGACCTTTGAGGTGGAGCTCGAGTTGGAGTTGAGCCAATGAAGCGGTACGATGTACTGGTTTGCGGTGGAGGGCCTGCCGGGGTGATGGCTGCTGTGGCAGCCGCACGCGCCGGAGCTCAGGTGGGACTCGTGGAGCAATACGGCTTTCTTGGTGGTATGGCCACCACTGCTCTGGTGCTTCCCCTCATGACCTTTCACGCCACCATGGTGGAGCCGGTGATCACGGGCCTTCCGCAGGAACTGATCGACCGTCTGGTAGCCCGGGGCGCCAGCCCGGGTCACCTGCCCGACCCCATTGGATTCTGCGCCAGCATCACCCCGGTGGATCCTGAAGCGTTGAAACTGGTACACCAGGAACTGTGCCTGGAGGCCGGGGTTGATTTGCTCCTGCACAGCTTTGTAGTAGGGGCCGAGCGGGAGGGCGACCGGATAGGCCGCGCGCTGTTGGCCACCAAAGAGGGGCTTACTCCCGTGGAGGCGACCGTCTTCGTGGATGCCACGGGTGACGGCGACCTGGCAGCCCGAGCAGGAGTGCCATTCGAATATGGTCGCACCGCGGACCGGCTGGCCCAGCCCATGACCATGATGTTCCGCATCCACGGGGTCGATTGGGCACCAATCGCCCAGTACGCGGAGGCCCACCCTGACGACTTTGTACTGGGCTGTAAGCCGGGTGACCTGCTCCGGCTGCCCGCTCCGGCCCTGGCCGGCTTCTTCCGTCTGGTCAGGCAGGCCAAGGCGGAGGGTCGCTTCCCCATCGAGCGGGACCGGGTGCTGCTCTTCGCCACCGGGCGCCCCGGGGAGGCGATCGTCAACATGACCCGGATCACTCGGGCCGATGGCACCACCGCCTCCGGGCTGACCAGGGGTGAGGTGGAGGGCCGGATCCAGGTGGAGCAGGTGATCGCCTTCCTCCGCCGGTACATCCCCGGCTGTGAGCGAATCGAACTCATCCAGACCGGCACTCAGGTGGGTGTGCGGGAGAGTCGTCGCTTCCTGGGGCGGTACGTGCTGACCGGTCATGATGTGGTTACCGGCGCCCGCTTCGATGATGCCATCGCTCGCGGTGCCTATCCCATCGACATCCATAGCCCGTCAGGGGGTGAGCTTCAGGCCATCAAAATGGCCCCTGGCACCTCCTACGACATCCCCTATCGCTCGCTATTGCCCCGGGAGATTGCCAACCTGCTGGTGACCGGCCGGTGCCTTTCGGCCGACCACGAAGCGCTGGCATCGGCGCGGATCTCCGCCACCGCCATGGCGGTGGGCCAGGCCGCCGGTACCGCCGCCGCCTTATCGATATGGGCTGGTGTGGACCCGGGGCAGTTAGATGTCACCACCCTCCAAAGCGCCCTGGCAGCGGCCGGTGCCTCATGGGGGAAAGCACAGCAGAAAGGAGGTACGGCGTGAGCCCCGGCTAGATCGACCCGCATTACATCAGTACGGGAGGTCTCACAGAATGGCGTGGATCATTCTTCTGGTCTTTGTGGTGTTCGCTGCCCTTATGTATACCAAGAAGCTCTCTGCGATTCTCGCCCTGCCGATCATGGCGCTGCTCATCGCCCTGCTGCCGAACTGGGACAAGCCTATGGATGCGATCACTCTGGTCTTCGGCACCGGCGCCCCCCGTCTGGCCGGCGCCATGATGAACGCCGTCTTTGGCGCCATGCTGGCTCACGTTGTTTACACCACCGGCATCGCCGAGACCATCATCAAGAAGGCGGCGGAACTGGCCGGTGACAAGACCCTCCCCGTGGCGATCATCATGACCCTGGCCACCGCCATCTCCTTCGTGGCCCTGGGCGGCCTCGGCTCGATCATCATGGTCGGCACCCTGGTCCTGCCCATCATGATCGGCGTGGGCCTTCGCCCCCTGGCTGCCGGTTCGATGTTCCTCCTGGGCGTCTCCATGGGCGGTGTCTGGAATGTGGCCAACTGGGGCTTCTACCAGAGCGTCCTGAAGGTTCCCCTGGAGACCATCTCTACCTTTGCCACCACCAACGGAGTCATCCTCATTCTTGCCGGTCTGGCCTTTGTGGTTGTCAACGCCCGTCCCCACCGGACCACCTGGGCGATGCCCGCCACCGCCCCGGCCCCGACCCCCAGCGTGCCGGGTTACGCCATGATCACGCCCCTGATTCCAGTGGCGCTCCTGCTGGGCTTCAAGTATCTCGGCGGCAAGCCCTTTGACATCAACGCCGCCCTGACCATCGCCGCTCTGTACGGTATTCTGACCACCCGGCCCCAGGAGATCCTGAACACACTGACAGCGGCGGTCACCGAGGGCATCAAGAACGTCGCCCCGGTGCTGGGCCTCATGATCGGTATTGGCATGGCGGTCACCGCCCTCATGGCCGATCCGGTCAAGGCGGTCATGACCCCGCTGCTCCAGGGCATCGTGCCCACCTCTCCGCTGGGCTATGTGCTCTTCTTCGGCCTGCTGAGCCCGCTGGCGCTCTACCGTGGTCCCCTGAACCTGTATGGCCTCGGAGCAGGTGTCGGTGCGATTCTGACCAGCCTGTTCCAGCCCCATCTGGTGATGGGCGCTCTCATGTCCACCGGCATGATCCAGGGCGTCTGCGACCCGACCAACACCCACAACGCCTGGACGGGCGGCTTCACCAAGACCGATGTGAACGATATTCTGAAGGCGACCCTTCCCTATGTCTTTGTTGCCACCTTGGTCGCTCTCGCTGTCATCGGCTTTACCCGCTGGGCCTAACCGTTCACTCCAATAGGAAATGAGGCCACTCGACCATGCGTACGGTACGGATCGGCATCGATGTCGGCGGCACCTTCACGGACGCAGTCGCCCTCGACGATAAGACATACGAACTGATCGGCCAGGTGAAGGTCCCTACCACCCATGACGCTCCGGAAGGGGTGGCTGCGGGGATCGTCCAGTCGCTCCGCGAGCTGCTGGAACAGCTGAAGATCGCGCCCGATCAGGTTCGCTTTATCGCCCATGGCACAACCCAGGCCACCAATGCCCTGCTGGAGGGCGATGTGGTCAAGGTAGGGATCGTCTGCGCAGGGACCGGCTTTGACGGCATGCGGGCCCGTACCGAGACGCAGGTGGGCGACCTCGAACTGGCCCCCGGCAAGTGGCTCCGCACCAGTCATACCCACGCCGAACCCGGCGGGGTGGCGGAGGCGGTGGCCAAGATGTCCAGTAAGGGCGCCCAGGTAGTGGTAGCCGCTGAGCCCTTTAGCGTCGATAACCCCGAAGGTGAGATCGAGCTGATGAATGCGGCGCGCGGTATCGGGCTGGCGGCCACGGGGACCCATGAAATCAGCAAGCTGTACGGGTTGCGGATCCGCACCCGCACAGCTGTAGTGAACGCCTCGATCCTGCCCCGCATGATGGAGACGGCCAACATGACCGAGGCCTCGGTCAAGCGGTCTGGCATTACCGCCCCGCTGATGATCATGCGATGCGACGGCGGTGTAATGACGGTGGACGAGGTCCGGCAGCGGCCGATTCTGACCCTGCTGTCGGGCCCCGCCGCCGGAGTGGCCGGCGCTCTAATGTACGAAAAGATCTCCGATGGGATCTTCCTGGAGGTGGGCGGCACATCCACGGATATCAGCGCCGTTCGAAACGGCCGGGTAATGGTGGACTACGCCGAGGTAGGAGGGCACAAGACCTACCTCACCTCGCTGGATGTGCGCACCCTCGGCATTGCCGGCGGATCGGTGATTCGCATGCACGGGGGCAAGATCACAGATGTGGGGCCGCGCAGCGCCCATATTGCCGGCCTGCCCTACGCCGTCTACGCCGAGCCGGAAGAGATTGTGGAACCGGCACTTGAAACCTTTGCTCCCAAGCCGGGCGACCCGGCCGACTATCTCTGCATCCGCTCCGCTACCGGCAAGCGGTTTGCCCTGACCAACGCCTGCGCAGCCAACCTACTGGGCTATGTGCAGGAGGGTCATTACGCCCTGGGCAATGCCGAATCCGCCCGCCGGGCCTTTGGCCCCCTGGCAGCCGCCGTCGGAAGCACGGTCGAAGAGGCTGCCCGCCAGGTGCTCAGACTAGCCGCTGCCAAGGTGGTGCCAGTGGTGGAATCGCTCCTGCAGCAGTACGGCCTGGACCGTCGGAACACCATATTGGTGGGTGGTGGTGGCGGTGCGGCCACCGTGGTCCCCTACCTGGCAGAGGTCATGCAGATGGAGAGCCGGATGGCCCGGAACCACCAGGTGATCTCGCCTATCGGCGTTGCTCTCGCCCTCGTGCGGGATGTGGTGGAGCGGACGATTCCGTACCCCACCGAAGCGGACATTCTGAAGGTCCGCAAGGAGGCAGAGGAGGCTGCGGTTCGCTCCGGCGCCTCGCCTGGCACGGTAGAGGTTCAGGTGGAGGTCGACTCGGTCCGACAGGTGGTGCGGGCCACGGCGGTGGGCGCGACCGAACTGCGTACCCGAGACCTGCTTCGCAGGGATCTTTCCGAGGCAGAACTGAAGGAGTTGGCCACCCGCTCCATGCAGGGGGCCGAGGCCAGCCTGATCGGTCACGCCGGTGGCTGGTATATCTACAGCGGCCAGGTGGTGGAGCCGAAGCTCTTCGGACTGGTGAAAAGGCGCTCGGAGATGGTGCGGGTCCTGGACGCCGAGGGCATTATCCGCCTGTCGAAGGGGGCGGCCTATCTGGCTGAGTCCCAAGTGGGCCGCCTACCCGAAGACCTTCAACGGGCGGTGGCACAGGCCACCATCTACGGAGATGCCGGCGCTGAGATCGCCGAGACCTATCTGTTCTGCGGCAGCCGCATGGTCGATCTCTCGGGCCTTCAGACCGCTGAGCAGGTCCTGGCGATGGCGGCGGTGGAACTGGCGGGCTATCTGCACGAGGAGCCGGTGCTGATCCTCTCTGTGAAAAGGAAGTGACGGCCTTGGAACCGCTGGCGCTCCTTGCCGCCGATGACCGGTTGCCCGCCTATCTGGAACTCGAACAGGATGTGGTCTTCCCGCACCTGACCCCCGCCCGGCGGGCCTGGTATGTGGAACAGGCGCTGGAGATCGGCCGTGTTCAGGCCCGGCCCCACCGGGGCCGGCCACTGGGCCTACTGGCCCAGGAGTTGGGGGCTCGGGTGGTTCGCACCGACCGGGAGAATCGGATCGCCGGCATGGAAATCCGGGCCGAGCACGACGCCGGTACAGGAAGCATCACGATCTACGAGCCATCGATCACCCAGGTCCACCGCCTGCTAGCCCAGGTGCTGCCCGAACCCTGGGACCGCGAGCGGGTGGCGGAACTCCATATTGCTCATGAGCTCTTCCACCACCTGGAGTCCACCCGAATTCTCCCGGTGCACGAGGAGTTGCCTCCGGTTGTCACCTTCCGGTTAGGAAGGCTCTGGGCTACCCGGACCCGAGCTCGCCGCTGCCGGGAGATAGCGGCCCACGCCTTCGCCAAGGAGGTGCTGGGCCTACCCTTCCTGCCCAACGCGGTGGACTGGCTCATGCTGGTGGGCCTGAAGCGGTGGTCGCTCGACGAACTAACAGCTGCTCTGGAGCGGGCTCAAAGGGGGCTGGCTGAGAACGAGGGGGTTCTTCATGCGTAAGCTGGCGAAACGGATGCTGATGGCGATCCTGTTCCTGGTACTGATGACATCAATGGCAGCCGCCGCGATCTCCAACATCAGCGGAACCACCATCCCGGTTGAGGCCCAGGCCGAGAATGACCCGACGATGACGGTCCACTTTAAGATCTACATCGAGAACTTCGATGGGGGTAAGATCACCAAGGTAGAGAACAGCGGTACCCATGTGCTGATCGGCAATGTACTGCGCCCGGCCACCCTGGCCAAGGACGCCTCCAATGGCTTCTGGGCCAGCCGTTATGAGAAGGCCTATGACGGCACTCACGGTGCGGTCACCGCGGCGGCTGTGAACGCCATTCATCTACGGGTAGGGCCCGAGGCGGCATACGACCCCCTGAACCCTTACGCATGGACCCCAAAGCTGATCAGCCTGGGGCCTAAGGAAGAGTATGACTACGCCGGTGGCGTCTACTCCGAAGCCCTGATCTATACAGACATTCCCGCTGGATCGGCCATCTTCGGCGGCTGGACGGCCCCCTATGTGGGCAACAAGCTGGAGTACTATACCAGCAGCGGCCAGTGGCGCCCGGTTACCGAGTACTACAACGGCGACTACACCAAGCCGGCGCCGAAGCGGCTGCTGATCACGGTGGCCAAGCCTTCCACCAGCAATGGGGCGCCCGATTACCTCGAATTCGAGAATTGGGCAGCGGGGGACGAGGTGGCGGGTGTGACCAAGGCGACCAACGGTCGGGTACTGGTTCACTATCCCAACGGCACCACCAAGCATGTGGCTGATGTGATCCAACGGGTGGCCGGCACCGGGCGATTCGTCGGCTCGGAGTACGCCGAGGTAGGCAGGGTCCGGGCGAGTCACCCCGGTGTACTCTGTCTCTCCACCTCGCCCCGGGTAGGCTACACCACTGACTCCAACAAGCGGGGCGGCTTTCAGATCGTACCGCCCAACCATGCCAAGTTCCTCAGCTACAACCTGGGGCAGGACTCGTTCATCGGCAAGCCGCAGTGGATGATCATCGCCCAGGTAGGCGCGTCCAGTTCCACCCTGTATGATACGCGGTATACCATCGATGGCAAGCTGAGCTTTGACCCGGCCTGGGAGGCTGTGGCTCCGGTTTTCGGCATGTATATCAAGCCGAAGCACATTCCAGGCGATACAGCGAGTTCCACCCGGTTCGAGGTTTCCACCGACTTCGGTGCCACTTGGCAGGCGCCGCCTACCATCACCGGCGTGACCGATCCCACCACCAACAGCCCGGTTAACGGCTGGACAAACATACGGCTCTATCTACAGTACTAGGGGGCTCTGTCTGCAAGCGCAGGACGAACCGCATGGTCAGCCCTTCAGGCACATAGAAATGTGGCACGGCCCATCTGGGACGTGCCACATTTCGTACCGGAGGTGCCCCATGAGAGGTAGGATGACCGCTTTGGTTTGGGCAGCGGCAGCTGTCATGCTGACACTGTCCCTGGTCCTCTATCCTGAGACAGCGCTCCACTCAGCAAAAGACGGTATGAACCTCTTCCTGAACGTCGTCTTTCCCTCGCTCCTGCCCTTCTTTATCTTGAGCGAGATCATGCTGGGCCTGGGGGTTGTCCACTTCATCGGCATCCTGTTCCAGCCCATCATGCGGCCGCTCTTCAACACCCCCGGCGAGGGCGCCTTCGTTTTGAGCATGGGCCTGGCAGCTGGCTACCCGATGGATGCGGTAATCACGGCCCGTTTCCGTAAACAAGGTTTATGTACACAAATTGAGGGAGAGCGAATGTTAGCGTATAGTAATACCGCAGATCCCCTCTTCATTTGGGGCGCCGTGGCGGTCGGCATGTTCGGCCTGCCCGCCCTGGGCGGCACCATGGCGCTCGCCCACTATATCGCCGCCTTCCTGGTCGGCATCATCTTCCGGTTCTACGGGCTGCGGGACCAGGAGCGCACCCCCGAGCCCCCCCGGCACGGGAACATCTTGGGCCGGGCGGTCGACGCCCTGGTCAGGGCCCGCCAGGAAGATGGGCGCCCCTTTGGCCAGATGATGGGCGATGCGGTCAACGACTCGGTCAAGACCCTGCTCATGATCTGCGGCTTTATCATGCTCTTCTCCACCATGGTGAAGATCATCGACGTGGTGGGGCTCTACCCGATCATTGCTGCGCCCTTTGAGGCGCTCTTCCGGCTGGCCGGGATCGACCTGAGCCTCGTGCCCGCCACCGTGGCCGGCCTGCTGGAGATTGACCTTGGCACCCTGGCCGCCTCCAAGGCCACGCAGGCCTCCCTGGTTCAGCAGGTGGCGGTGGCTGGGGCGATTATCGCCTGGAGCGGCCTCTCCGTCCACGGCCAGGTGGCCAGCGTGCTGACCGGCACCGATATCCGCATGGGCCCCTACGGCGTTGCCCGGCTGCTTCACGCCGTGCTGGCCTTCATCATCACCCTGATGCTCATGCCCGCCGCCGGGACGGTGGGGCTGAATGCAGCCGGCGTGATCCCGGCGCTGGGGGGGCTGCCCGACTCCTTTGCCCGCCCCGACTTCTGGCAGTACTTCGCCCGGGGCGTCAGCTGGTCGCTGGCGGTGCCCACCGGGCTCATGCTGGTGGGGGCCATGGCGGCCGCCCTCACCGGCGGGCTGCGTTGGATCCACTTCCACCACAGGCAGTAACAGAAGAGCCCCTGGCGGCAGCGCCAGGGGCTCAACGCTTAATTCCCGATCGTGGACTCACGCACAACGATCTGGCTGGGCAAGATCACCTGGTGCGGCCGGGAAGGGATTCCGTGCAGGAGCCCTACCAGCATGCGGGCCGCAATGGCGCCCAGGTCGTAGACCGGGATCCGGACCGTGGTGAGCTGGGGCCGCGTCCAGTAGGTGATCGGGCTGTCGTTAAAGCCGGCGACTGCCAGGTCACCCGGCACCCGGAGGCCCCGCTTCAGGGCCGCCTCCAGCACGCCCAGGGCGACGGTGTCATCTACCGCCAGAATCGCAGTGGGCGGCTCGGGCAGGGCGAGCAGCCGGTCTGTGGCGAGGGCGCCGTCCTGTTGGGTAAAGCCGCCCTCCTGCACCAGTTCCGGGCGGAAGGGGATTCCCGCTTCGGCCAGCCCTTGCTGGTAGCCCTGGAACCGGTCGTGGCAGAAGACCCAGTGGGCCGGACCCGTTATGAAGGCAATCCGGCGGTGACCGCGGCTGATCAGGTGCTCCACCGCCACCGCCGCCGCCGAGACGTTGTCGTTGTTCACAAAGGGGACCTGCTTGTGCGACAGGCGCCCCGCCTTGTCAGCCGGGCGTCCGATCAGAACAAAATCGCGCTTTTCCGCCACCAGGGCGTCAATCAGGCTGTCGCCCAGCCTCGAGATGGTCAGGATCACGCCGTCGGCCTTCCGGCTGCGCAGCATGTCCAGGCACTCCGCCCGCTGGTTGGCCTCGCCCTGGGCCGTGGAGAGGAGCAGGTTGTACCCCTCTGCTTCCAGGACCGAGCCGATCCCACGGATCACCTCGGGGAAGAACGGGGTGGCAAAGGCCTGCGCAGTCGGTCGGGAGGTAATCAGCCCGATGGTCCGGCTGGTGCCGGTCACCATGCTCCGGGCGCCGGCGTGCGGGTAGTAGTTCAGCTGCCGCAGAACCTCCCGCACCTTTTCATGAGTCTCCGGGCTGATTCGGGGATTGCCTGCCAGGACCCGTGAGACTGTAGATGGGGAGACACCTGCAATCCGTGCAACATCTTTAATTGTCGGGCTCAACGGTGCTCATCTCCCACCTCGGTGTGACATTGCTCATGCAAACGTTAAGCACTGTCATTCGGTTGTCTGGTGGTGTTCTCCTTCTCACACACTAAAAAGATCCCGACACCAAGCTGGCTCACGAGGGCTGAAGGCCACCGCAGCGATACATGCAACTGTTTGCGCACCTGCCTGGGACCAGGGGGTCCACAGGCAGGTACTAACGTTTTCATCAACGACCGAACCCCAAGGCGCCAGAATACGTCTCAACCAGGGGCTACCCTTGCTCCACCGTCTCCTTGATCCTCTGCAGGCTCTCCTTCAGGTTCTGCTCCAACATTGGCCTGACCAGCGGTGCCGTAATGGCGGGCAGGTCGGAGGTCGCCTGCTGTTCCACCACCGTGGACCCATCGCCCTGCGGGGTCAGCGTGAAGCTGAGCGTCCCGCTGGCGGGGCCGTCCATCCTGATCGCCAGCCGCCGGGGCGGCTCCCACTCGGTGATCTCGTTGGCAATCTCCATGCGCCCGGCCATCTGGGCGATGGCCCGCCAACTGGTGCCGACGCCACGCTGCTGTTCCCGCACGTCGGTCACCTCCTGGACCATGCGATTGAAGCGCGGGGCGTTGCGCGGATCGCTGACCAGCGCCCAAACCTTGTCGGGGGAAGCGTTCACGGTAATGCTCTCCTGAATCTGCACCGATTCATCCTCCTTGATCGTACCCTGAGCCTGCGTTCTTGTGCGTCCAATTATTACGTCAGATGAACGCGCCCGCTGGATTGCTTGCGGGTTCGCATCAGGGTTACTATAATGGCAACAAGGTGCTATACTGCACATGCTGCGAAAGGGGTCTTAGTCTTTGAGCGATGTTATCGTGGAAGCCATCATTGAGATCCCTGCCGGTAGCCAGAACAAGTACGAGTTCGACAAGGAGAAGGGCGTCCTTCGCCTTGATCGTGTGCTCTATTCCCCCGTTCACTACCCCACCGATTACGGGTACATCGAGAACACCCTCGAGGAGGATGGTGACCCCATCGATATCCTCGTCCTGGTGACCAATCCGACCGTACCCGGTTGCATTATCGATACTCGCGTGATTGGTGTTCTGTCGATGGCTGACGACAAGGGCGTCGACAACAAGCTCCTGGGCGTGGCCGACAAGGACCCCCGGTGGGAGCAGGTCAGGGACCTGGCCGACATTCCGCCCCACCGCCTCCGCGAGATCGAGCATTTCTTCAAGACCTACAAGGATCTTGAGGGGAAGGAGACCGAAATCAAGGGCTGGTTTGGTCGTGAGGTAGCCATGGAGAAGCTGGAAGCGGCTCGGGCCAACTACAAGCCGGTGCACGCCTGATGAACGGTCCTGGACGGATGAACCCCTGGGCAGCAGCGGCGCTGTCGTGGGTGCTCGCTACCGGGCTGGCGACCGCAGGGTATGCGATCTGGCAACTGAGTCAGGGAAGGACGATGAACTGGCAAATGGTGGGGGAGGCGGCGTTAATCGCCCTCCCCCTAGCCCTGTTTCGCGCATGGCGCGACAAGCGTAATGATGGATAACCGCGGCAAGCACCCGGTTTTGTACATAGCCTGTCACTCTTTTCCGGCCCGCCATTCATGAGTTATGCGGTTTCGGCACAGATTACAGGATGATGTGGAGCGCATGGGAAGCGACGCCGCAGATATAAGGTGGTAATGACGTGAAAGAACGCATTGCGGAGTTCATCCGCGAGAAGGCGTACAAGCCGCTGAGCTTCGCCGAGCTGGCGCAGGCCATGGGCATCGCCGAGAAGCAGCATACCCAACTGCGCAAGACCCTGGAACAGATGGAAGCGACGGGTGAGGTGGTCCGCACCCGGACCGAGCGCTACGGTGCGCCGGAGCGCATGAACCTGGCGGTCGGGCGGCTCCAGGGCCACCCCAAGGGCTTCGGCTTCCTGGTGCAGGACGAGCCGGGGAGTGAGGACATCTTCATCGGGCGGGAATCGCTGAACGGCGCCTGGCACGGCGACCGGATCGTCGCCCGGCTCACCCCGTCCACCCGCCCCGGCGGCCGGGTGGAGGGCGAAGTCATTCGCATTCTCCAGCGGGCGCACAGCCGGGTGGTGGGCCTCTTCGAGGCGGCCAAGAATGGCGGCTACGTAACGCCCGACGAGAAGCGCCTCCCTGACGACATCTTTATCCCGAAGGGGATGACCAACGGCGCCAAGACCGGCGAGAAGGTGGTCGTTCAGATCACGCAGTGGCCCGAGGCCCGGCGGAACGCCGAGGGGCGGGTCGTGGAGCGGATCGGGATGAAGGGGCAGGTGGGCGTCGACATCGTCAGCGTGATCCGCAAGTTCGGCCTGCCCGAGGCCTTCCCGGCGGCGGTGCTGAAGGAGGCGGAGCAGATCCCCGAGACGGTGACGGCAGAGGCCATCGCCGAAGAGGGCCGCCGGGACCTGCGGAACTGGACCATCGTCACGATCGACGGTGAGGACGCCAAGGACCTCGACGACGCCATCAGCCTGGAGAAGGTCGGGCCGAACCGCTGGAAGCTGGGCGTGCATATCGCTGACGTCTCGTACTATGTAACCGAGGGCTCGGCCCTGGACCGGGAGGCTTACAAGCGGGGCACCTCGGTCTACCTGGCCGACCGGGTGGTGCCCATGCTGCCGCCCCGGCTCTCCAATGGCATCTGCTCGCTCAACCCGGCGGTCGACCGGCTCACCCTGTCATGTGTCATGGAGATCGATGGTGAAGGATCCGTCACCGCTTACGAGATCTTCCCATCGGTCATTAAGACCGCCGCCCGCATGACCTACACCCGGATCAACCAGATCCTCGCCAAGGAGGCGGGGGCGGAGCAGGGCTACGAGAAGTTGGTGCCGTTCTTTGGGGAGATGCTCAGCCTCATGGAGGTGCTCCGCATCAAGCGGGGCCGGCGCGGCGCTCTTGACTTCGACCTGCCTGAGGCGAAGGTGAAGCTGAACGAGCAGGGCTGGCCCGTTGAAATCAAGCGGGTCGACCGGGGTGTGGCCGAGCGGATCATCGAGGAGTTCATGCTGATCGCCAATGAGACCGTGGCGGAGCATGTTAGCAAGAAGGCTGTACCGTTCATGTACCGGGTCCACGAGGCGCCGGCGCCCGACCGGCTGGCGGGACTCAAGGAGTTCCTCGGCCTCTTCGGCTATAACCTGAAGCTGCCGCGCGACGGGGAAATCGCTCCGAAGGAGCTGCAGGCGATCACCGACTGGAGCCGGGGCCGGACAGAGGAGAACCTGGTCAACTCCGTGCTGCTGCGCACCATGCGCCAGGCGGTCTACAGCGACCAGAACCTCGGCCACTTCGGCCTGGCTGCCGAGTTCTACTGCCACTTCACCTCACCGATCCGCCGCTACCCCGACCTGGTGGTTCATCGGGTGCTGCGGGCGCTGGCCAGCCACAAGCACGGCCTCCCCGGCAAGGTGAAGTCGAAACTGGAGCGGTTCATGCCAGAGGCTGCTCGCAACTCATCGGACCGGGAGCGGCTGGCGGTGGAGGCCGAGCGGGAGACGGTGGAGATCAAGAAGGCGGAGTACATGTCGGACAAGGTCGGCGAGACCTTCACCGGCATTATCTCCGGTGTCACCCAGTGGGGCTTCTTCGTCCAGCTGGCCAACACGGTGGAGGGGCTGGTTCACGTCTCCACCCTGACCGACGACTACTACCACTTCCACGAGGAGTACTACGCCCTCATCGGTGAGCGGACCCGGCGGCGCTTCCGCCTGGGCGACGCCGTGACGGTGAAGGTGAACCGGGTGGATGTGGAGACCAGGCAGATCGACTTCCTGCTCGATGAGGAGAGCTCCGTCCAGACGGTCGTGGCGGTGCCGGAGGAGACCCGGAGCCGCGCGGCGCGCAAGGCTGCGCTCTCCGGCAGACCCCAGCAGAAGGGCAGGGAGCCCCGGGCGACCAAGGAAGCGCCGGCAGCCGCTCCTGCTCCCGCTCCGCAGCCCACCACCCCCGCCGCCCCGGCGGCCTCCGCCACCGTGCCCGCCACAGAGGCCAACGCCCGCAAGAAGAAGCGGAAGAAGGCCAAGAAGGGCAAGGCGGCCACGGAGGCCGGCGCTCCGGTCCACCTGCCGGTCCGCCAGACAATCGAGCCGGTACAGACCCCGGGTGAGGAGCACCGGGTGGTGCGCCTCCACGCCCAGGGTCCGGCCAAGGGCAAGCTAGACATGTGGGGCGTGCCGGTGCCGTCCGCCAAGGCCCGGCCCCGGGGCGAGATCGCTGACCCCAGCGTGGTCAACCCGTTCTCGATCAACCCGCCGCCCCGGCGTGAGCGGGAGCGAGATCGTGGCAAGGTGGCTACCTCAGCCGACGCCGGCCCGGCGCCGGCCACCGCGGCGGCCCCGCCGGAAGAGAAGCCCAAGAAGGGCCGCGGCCGCCCCCGTCGCCGCACGGGGACCCGGAAGAAGGCCCCGGTCGAGGAGTAACCCCACACAGGAGCCCGGCTGCCAGCGTAAGGCAGCCGGGTTTTTTGTGTCCTCTGCTATAAGCAAAACCGAAACTCTTCTATAAGGTATATATATTCAAAGAAATCTTGTGGTACACGCAGGAATCTGACCCATCGACAGCAAATCTCATCCGGCAAGATCGAGATGGAAAGGTTTCCACATCGATCTGACATCGATTCCAGGTAGACAAGCCATCTTTGGCGGAGCGTGGAGCTATGAGCAGAGTTACGATCAAAGACGTGAGCCGGGCCGCCGGCGTGGCGCCCTCGACTGTCTCCCGAGCCATGACGGGACGTGGCTACGTCAGTGAGGCTACCCGTGAAAAGGTCCTCCGGACAATCAAGGAGCTGAACTTCCAGCCAAGCAGCGCGGCGCGCACGCTGATCAGCGGCCGGACAGGAACGATCGCCCTGGTCCTTCCCGATATTACGAACCCTTTCTTTCCGCTACTGGCCCGAGGGGTAGAGGACGCCGCCCGCGCTCAGGGCTACATGGTGCTCCTCTGCAACACCGACGGCGACCACCTGCAGGAACAGTCGTACAGCAAGCTCCTCTTGGAGCAGCGGGTTGACGGGGTTGTGCTCTCCGCCGGTTCCACCAAGAACCGGGAACTGTGGACCCGCCTGGCAGAGCGGCTCCCGCTGGTGGTGATGGACCGGCGGATGGAGGGGGCGGCGGTCGATGTGGTGCTGACCGACAACGCCGCCGGGGCCCGGGAGGCGACCGCCCACCTGATTCGCCTGGGCCACCGCCGCATTGGCCACATAAGCGGCCCGCCCGACCTTCCCACCAGCCAGGACCGCCGGTTGGGCTATGAGCAGGCGCTGCGGGCAGCCGGACTCCCGGTGGACCCTTGCCTGGTGAAGGCGGGCGATTTCCGGTACGGCTCGGGCTACAACCGCATGCGGGAGCTGCTGGACCACGGGGTCACCGCCGTCTTTGCCGCCAACGATATGATGGCCATTGGCGCCATGAAGGCGATACAGGAGACGGGTGCACGCGTTCCCGACGATGTGGCCATTGTCGGCTTCGACGACATCGAGATGGCCTCCATGGTCGCCCCGGCCATGACAACGATTAACCAGGCTGCCTACCGGATGGGTGTGATGGCGGTAGATATGCTCTTTCAGCGGATCGCCGGGGAGGCGCCCCGCAAACCGCAGCAAAAGGTGCTTCGCCCGTCACTGGTGATCAGGGAATCCACCGGCAAGAAGGGGGATCAGGCATGAACCCTGAGATCGTAGTCATCGGCAGTCTGAACATGGACCTTGTTGTTCAGGCGCCCCGTCGCCCGAATCCCGGCGAGACGGTCTTCGGCACCGGCTTCGCCACCGTCCCGGGCGGAAAGGGCGCCAACCAGGCCGTGGCGGCAGCAAGGCTGGGCGCCCATGTGGCTATGTTCGGGCGCATCGGCGATGACATCTTCGGAACTACCCTGCGCAAGGGGTTAGAGCAGGAGTCCATCGATGCACGCCATCTGCTGGTCACCCCGGGGGTCCCTACCGGCACCGCCCTGATCACGGTGGATGAGCAGGCGGAAAACAGCATCACCGTAGTTCCCGGAGCCAACAACCGGCTCACGCCGGAGGATACCGAGGGCCTCGCCCAGCTGGTTCCCGGAGCCAAGGTGGTGCTGCTCCAGCTGGAGATTCCCCTGCCGACGGTGATGCAGGCGGCGAAGCTGGCCAGGCGCAATGGCCTGACCGTGATCCTCGACCCCGCGCCGGCCCCGGCGGAGAACCTGCCAGACGAACTGCTTTCATTAGTAGATATTATCCTACCGAATGAAACGGAAGCCTCCATACTGACCGGTCGGTCGGTCAGCGATGCCCGCACCGCAAGGCTGGCGGCCACTGATCTGCTCCACCGGGGGGTGGGCAAGGCGGTTGTAAAGCTGGGGGCGCGCGGCGCCCTGGTGGCTGCCGGGAACCAGTTCGAGTACATACCTGGCTTCCGGGTGGAAGCGGTGGACACCACCGCTGCCGGCGATGCCTTTGCCGGTGCGCTGGCGGTTGGGCTGATCGAAGGAAAGTCGATGCACGAGGCGGTCGTCTGGGCCAACAAGGTGGGCGCCCTCTCAGTTACGCGCTTTGGCGCCCAGACCTCCATGCCCTCGCGGCTCGAATTGGATCAGTTCGAGGGGGTGGTGGGTGATTGAAGTGGATCATTGATACCGACCCGGGAATCGACGACGCCGCCGCCATCGTGGCTGCAGTCCGATCCGGTATGGATGTGATCGGGCTGACCACCGTGGCCGGCAACTCGCCCCTGACCAGCACGACCCGCAACGCCCTGCGCCTGGTGGAGCTGCTCGATGTACCGGTCCCGGTCTTCGAGGGCGCCGAGCAGCCGCTCCTGGAGCCGTCCCGGTACGCCCCCGAGGTGCACGGGGAAGACGGCTTTGGCGACTGCGGGCTGCCCGAGCCCAGGCGCCAGGCCGAACGGCTGCCCGCTGCCGACTTTATCAGCCAGAGCGCGGCCCAGTACGGTGACGGTCTGGCCATTCTGGCCGTGGGCCCCCTCACCAACCTGGCCCTGGCCATCGCCAAGGAGCGGAAGGCGACCCGCCGGATCCAGCGCATCGTGCTGATGGGCGGCACCAGCGACGGGCGCGGCAACACCACCATGACCGGGGAGTTCAATGTCCGGTTCGACCCGGAGGCCGCAGCGATCGTCTTCAACTCCGGGATTCCCATCACCATGGTGCCGTGGGAGACCTGCCTGAAGGCGCTGCTCCGGCCCGCCCAGCTCGAGCCGCTGGAGCGCTCCGACCGGCCCCTCGCCCAGGTCTTCACCAAGATGACCCGGACCCTGGTCGACCGGGTGGAGGCGGCGCTGGGATTCAGGGGGCTGGTCCTCTGCGACCTGCTCGCCACCGCTGCCATCGTCGACCCCGATGTCGTGACCGAGCAGGTTGAGGCCTATGTGGCAGTGGAGACAGCCGGCTCCATCGGCCGGGGGATGACCGCTGTGGACTACATGTGGCTCAGCGGGCGGGAGCCCAACGCCCGTGTCTGCCTGAATGTCGATGTCGAACGGATCGCCGGCCTGCTGGTCCGCTCGTTCACCGTTTGATCGCTGCTTCCAGGATTGCGCCGAAAAAGGAGGAGCACAAATGAAGAAGCTTGTCCCGGTCCTGCTGGCCCTCGTTCTTATGGTCACGCTCTTCGGTTCCGGCTGCAGCAAAGGCTCCGGCGGTGGTTCTGGTTCCGGCATGAAGGTCGTCTTCCTGGTTAACGGCGCCCTCGGCGACAAGTCATTCTTCGACTCGGCAAACGCCGGCCTCCAGCGGGCGAAGAAGGAGTTGGGGATCGACTTCAAGGTGATCGAGATGGGCACCGACCCCAGCAAGTGGGAGCCCACCCTGGTGGACGTCTCTGACCAGCAGTGGGACGTGATCATCGTGGGCACCTGGCAGATGACCGAGGCCCTGGAGAAGGTCGCCCCCCAGAACCCCGACAAGAAGTACATCATCTTCGACACCGCGGTGGATTACAGCAAGGCCAAGCTCGACAACGTCTACTCCATTCTCTACAAGCAGAATGAGGGCTCCTACCTGGCCGGCGCCCTCGCCGCCATGGTGACCTCCTCCAAGCTGCCGCTGGCCAACCAGGACAAGAAGGTGATCGGCTTCCTGGGCGGCATGGACATCCCCGTTATCAACGACTTCCTGGTGGGCTACATTCAGGGCGCGAAGGATGTGGATCCGGGCGTCAAGGTAGCGGTCTCGTACGTGGGCGACTTCGCCAACCCCGCCAAGGGCAAGGAGATGGCGCTGGCCCAGTACCGCATGGGCGCCGACATCGGCTTCAACGTCGCCGGCGAAACCGGCCTTGGCCAGCTCGACGCCGCCAAGGAGATGAACCGCTACGCCCTGGGCGTCGACTCCGACCAGGCCGAGCTGTTCAAGTCCTCCGACCCCAAGAAGGCGGAGCTGATTCTCACCTCCATGCTGAAGCGGGTCGACAACTCGCTCTTCCGTGCGATCAGCCTCCACAAGGAAGGCAAGCTGAAGTTCGGCGCGGCCGAGACCCTGGGCCTCAAGGAAGAGGCGGTCGGTCTGGCCGAGAACGACTTCTATAAGAAGAGCGTGCCGGACGACATGAAGAAGAAGCTCGGCGAGCTGAAGCAGAAGATCCTGAAGGGCGAGATCAAGGTCGATACCGCCTTCGGGATGGACAACAAGAAGCTCGACGAGATCCGGAATGCTGTGAAGCCCTAACGACTGATCCAGAGAGGCTGACGGGCAGGCCAGGGGGCCAGGACCTGTCCCCCTGGCCGTCCCCTCTTCGTCCCGACCAGTACAGCGGCGACCCTGCTGCTAGCGGAGGAGTGTGACATGGACACCATCCTGGAGATGAAGGGGATCACCAAGGTGTACCCCAACGGTGTCGTCGCCAACAATCGGGTCGATTTCGCCGTCGCCCCCGGGGAGGTCCACGCCCTGGTGGGCGAGAACGGGGCCGGGAAGACCACGTTAATGAAGATCCTGTTCGGCCTGGAGCAGCCCACGGAGGGAGAGATCCGCTTACAGGGCAAGCCGGTCGTGATCACCTCCCCGGCGCGCGCCATTGCCAATGGCATCGGCATGGTGCACCAGCACTTCATGCTGGTGCCCTCCCTGACCGTGGCCGAGAACATCGTGCTGGGCGCTGAGCCGCGGCGCGGCCTCTCCATTGACCTGAAGGCGGCGATTCGCCGGACCGAAGAGCTGGCCGCCCAGTACAACCTGCCCGTTGAGCCGACCGCCACCATCGAAGACATTCCCGTGGGCATGCGCCAGAAGGTGGAGATTCTCAAGGCGCTCCTGCGCGGGGCAGAAGTTCTTGTGCTCGATGAACCGACCGCTGTGCTGACGCCCCAGGAGACCACCGAGCTGTTCGCGGCCCTCCGGAACCTGAAGGCGCAGGGACACACGATCATCTTCATCTCGCACAAGCTCCGGGAGGTCAAGGCGATCTCCGACCGGGTCACCGTCATGCGGGGCGGCCGCGTGGTCGGCGTCACCCATACGGCGGATGCCACCGAGGCTGACATCTCCCGCATGATGGTCGGGCGCGATGTGGTCTTAAAGCTGGAGAAGGCGCCGGCCCAGCCCGGCCCGGCTGTCCTCCGGGTGGAGGACCTGCACTACGTGGCGGAGACCGGCAAGGAGGTCCTGAAGGGGGTCAGCCTGACCCTGCGCGCCGGCGAGATCCTGGGCGTGGCGGGCGTTGAGGGGAACGGCCAGCGCGAGCTGGTGGAGATTCTGACGGGTCTGCGCAAGCCGGCGAAGGGCCGGGTTCTGATCGGCCAGGCCGATGTGACCGGAAGCGACTGCCGCACGGTCCGTCGCCACGGCGTGGCCCATATTCCGGAGGACCGGATGACCCACGGGGTGGCGGCAGCAGGCAGCATTGAGGAGAATCTGATCGCCGACCGCTCCGACTCGCCCCAGTTGAATCGCGGGCTGCTGCTCAACATGAAGGCGATCCGCGACCTGGGGTTGGAGTTGGTCAAGGCGTTCGATATTCGGACCCAATCGCCCCGGACCCTGATCAAGGCGCTTTCCGGCGGCAACATCCAGAAGGTGGTCGTGGCCCGTGAGCTTTCGGCGGGGCCCAAGGTGATCATCGCCAGCCAGCCGACCCGCGGCGTCGATGTGGGCGCCATGGAGTTCATCCACAAGAAGCTCATGGAGAACCGGGACGCCGGGGTGGGGATTCTGGTGGTCTCCGCCGACCTGAGCGAGGTCATGTCCCTCTCGGACCGGCTGGCCGTCATGTACGGCGGCGAGATTGTGGCGCTCTTCCCCGACGCGTCAAAGGTGACCGAGCAGGAGCTTGGCCTCTACATGCTGGGACTGAAGCGCATGGAGCCCCAGACCAACGGGACGGAGGCTGCGGTGACAGGAGGTGCAGGGCGGTGAAGCGGGAGTTACTGTTTGACAGCATCCGCACCTTTGCGGCAATCTTCCTGGCCCTGCTGCTGGGCTTCGTGGTGATCCTGCTGGTGAGCAGCGAACCCGTGGAGGCCTTCGGCTCCTTCATTACCGGGCCGTTCACCTCCATGCGCCGCTTTGGGAACCTGATCGAGACGGCGATTCCGCTCACCTTCACTGGCCTGGCGGTCTGCATCGCTTTTCAGGCGGGGCAGTTCAACATCGGGGCGGAGGGTCAGTTCTTCGCCGGGGCTGTCGCTGCGACCATCGTGGGCATCGCCTGGCCGATGCACCCGCTGATTCACCCGATCGTGGCGCTGCTGGCGGCGATCGTGGCCGGCGCGATGGTGGGCTACATTCCCGGCATTCTCAAGGCGAGATGGGGCGCCAGCGAGCTGGTCTCCTCCCTCATGCTGAACTACATCTTCCTGCGCCTCGGCCTCTACCTGATCAACTATCACTACCGGGACATTCATGCCGGGGCGATGGTCTCATGGCCGCTGAAGGAGTCCTCCTGGCTGCCCCAGTTCCTGCCGCCCACCCGCATCCACTGGGGCATTGCCGTGGCGGTCGTGGCGCTCATCTTCACCTTCCTGTTCCTCTACCGGAGCCGCTGGGGCTACGCCCTGCGCATGACCGGTCTGAACCTGAAGTTCGCCGGGTACGCCGGGATCAGCACCGGGGCCGTGATCATCTACTCCCAGTCGATCAGCGGCGCGATCGCCGGCCTCGGCGGCGCCTCGGAGATGCTGGGCATCTACCACCGCTTTCAGTGGCTCGGCCTGCCGGGCTACGGCTTCGACGGGATCATCGTCGCGATTCTGGCCCGCAACAACCCGCTGGCGGTCCCGCTGGGGGCGCTCTTCCTCGCCTACTTGCGGACCGGCGCCGATATTATGGCGCGCATGACCGATGTGACGGCGGAGATGATCGCCGTCATCCAGGCGATCATCATCCTCCTCGTTACGGCACAGGCCTTCCTGGCCGGGTACCACCAGAAGATCGTCGTCAAGGAGGCGAAGCAGCTTGGAAACATTGCTTGAGACGATCTTCTCCGCCTCGTTCGGCTATGCGGTTCTGCGGGTGACCACCCCCATTCTGTTCGCCGCCCTGGGAGCGGTGGTCTCGGACCGCGCCGGCGTGATCAACATCGGCCTGGAGGGGATGATGCTCAGCGCCGCCTTTGCGGGCGTGGTGGTGGGCGCCTTCACCAAGAGCGCAACGCTGGGGCTGTTGGGCGCCCTGACGGTCGGGGTGCTGATGGCCCTGGTGCTGGGCTACTTCTCCCTGAAGCTGAAGACCGATATCATCCTGGCCGGTATCGCCCTGAACCTGCTGGCCAGCGGCGGGACCGTCTTTTTGCTCTACGTGGTGGCGAATGACAAGGGGGTCTCTTCTTCCCTGGCCAGCCCGGTGCTTCCCCAGGTGCCTCTGCCGCTGCTGGAGCATGTGCCGGTTCTGGGTCCGATTCTCTCCAACCATAACGTTCTGGTCTACGTGGGCCTGATCGCTGCTGCGGTGGTCTGGTACTTCCTCTACCGCACGCCGCTGGGCCTCCAGCTCCGGGCGGTGGGCGAGAACCCCGACGCGGCGGACTCGGTGGGAATCAGCGTACACCGGGTGCAGATGATCGCCCTGGCCATCTCCGGCCTGCTGGCCGGCTTCGGCGGGGCGCACCTCTCCATGGGCTACGTCTCCTGGTTCTCCCGGGACATGACCGCCGGCCGGGGCTTTATCGGCATCGCCGCAGAGGCGCTGGGGGGACGCACCCCGGGCGGCACCGTGGTGGCCTCGCTCTTCTTCGGCGTGGCGGAGGCGCTCTCCAACTCGATGCAGTCGATCCGGCTGCCCTCTGAGTTCATTCAGGCGATCCCCTACCTGGCCACGGTGGTGGCGCTCGCCCTCTACGCCCGGCAGCAGATGCTGCGCAAGGCCCGCCTCGCCCGCACGGTGATGGCCGGCCAGGAGAAGGCCTCATGACCGGCAGACCTGACCTGGTGCTGGTGGGCGGCGCCGTGCTCGATGGCGATGGCCGGTACTACGCCCGGCGGAATGTGGCCATTCAGGCCGGCCGGATCACGGCGGTCTGGGACCCGGCGGGGGGCTCCCCCTGGCTCCAGGCAGAGCAGGTGCTCGACTGCACCGGCTGCCTGATCACCCCGGGGCTCACCGTGCTGCACGGTCACGCCCCCATGGCGCTCTTCCGGGGGCTGGCCGAAGATGTCGCGATCGACGACTGGTTCAACCGGCGGATCTGGCCCTACGAGAGCCGGATCACCCCCGACGATGTCTACCACGGTGCCCGGCTCGCCATCGCTGAGATGATTGAGAACGGCGTCACCGCCTTTGCCGACCACTACATGCACGCCGGCCGCATCGCCGATGCCGTGGTGGAGACCGGGATTCGGGCCGACCTGGCGCCGACGATCTTTGGCCTGGGCGACGGGGTCGAGGAGCAGATCGAGGCGGCCGCGGCGCTGATCGCCCTCCGCCGGTTCGAGAGCCCGCGCCTCACCTTCCGCATGGGACCCCATGCGCCCTACACCTGCCCGCCTCCCGTGCTGAAGGCGATCGTGGACCGGGCCCGGGAGCTGGGGGTCGGGATTCACCTGCACGTCTCGGAGACGGAGGCGCAGGTGGCCGCCTCCCGGAGCGGGGAGGGGCGCACCCCCTTCCAGGCGGTGGCTGACGCCGGGGGCTTTACCCTGCCTGTACTGGTCGCCCATGGCCTCTGGGTGGAGGAGGAAGACCTGGCCCTGCTGACCCCCGAGACCTGGTTCGCCGCCAGCCCCAAGACCTACCTGAAGCTGGCGATGGGCGAGGGGAATCTCTGGCGACTGCGGGAGCGGCTCAATGTCGCCATTGGCACCGACGGGGCGGCCAGCTCCAACACCCTGAACCCGCTGGAGCAGGCCCGGCTCTGGGCCTTGGTGGGCAAGCACGCCACCGGTCGGGCCGACCGCTTCACCCTGGCGGAGGCCTGGCAGCTGCTCATGAACGGCCACCGCGCCCTCGCCACCCCCACCGGCATGGTGGTCTCGGGGCTCGACGCCGACCTGGTGGTCTGGGACCTGCAGCAGCCCAACACCGCCCCGGTGCTGGACCCGCTCGCCGCCCTGCTCTACAGCGCCGAGTCCCGCAACGTGCGAGACGTCATGGTGCAGGGCCAGTTCCTCAAGCGCAATTTCCGGGTGGTCAGCCTCGACACCGCAGAGGCGGTCAGTCGGGCGGTGGCCGCAGCGCAGCGGCTCCTGGCCGAAGGGCCGGGGCGGGCCGGCGTCGTCTACTAGGAGGTGGCATCTGGTGGCCAAGGCCTGGGAACGAGAGCTGGAGATCCGACAGGCGGCGATCCCCCGTATCCTGACTGAAGAGGACCAGACCTGGGACCTGATCGACGGCCTGCGCCAGTCGCAGGACGCCCAACTGAAGCTGCTCTGGTACAGCGAGGTGCCGGGTTCCGGCGCCCCCGAATGTCTCATGCTGGCCGCCGTGCAGTCCGCCGAGAACCGCGGGCTCGACGTCTCGACTGCCGAGCCGATTCTCGACGAAGCGCTGGAGGCGTTCCGCCTCGGCGACATGGCCCGGGTGCACGGGCTCACCTCCCGGCTGCTGAAGGCGTTGGCGGAGGCGCCGGTGGATCAGGCCAGCCCCTACTGGCGGTTCACCCAGGTGCAGACCTGGGAGGAGCACCAGGGGGCGACCAACTTCCCCGCTGCGATCCCCGTGAACGTGATGACCGGCGAGTACGCCGCCCGGGTCTATGCCGGTTGGCTGGCGCAGATCTGCGGCGGGGCGCTGGGCACCGCCCTGGAGGGGTATACCGCCACCCGCATCGCCGAGGTCTTCGGCGATGTGACCGGCTACGTGCGCGACCCCAACACCTACAACGATGACATTACCTTCGAGATCGCCTTCCTCGAGGCGTACGCCGCCCGCGGGCATGGCGTCACCTCCGCCGATATCGCCGAGCAGTGGGTGGCGCTGATCCCCTTCGGTTGGTCGGCGGAGCATATCGCCCTGCAGAACCTGAAGCTGGGCGTCTACCCGCCCGAGAGCGGCACCCGCTCCAACCCCTTCTGCGAGTGGATCGGCGCCCAGATGCGGGGGGCGGTCTGCGGGCTGGTGGCCCCGGGCGACGCCCGGGAGGCGGCCAGGCTGGCCTGGGTCGACGGGGTGATCTCGCACAGTGGCAACGGCGTCCTCGGCGAGTGCTTCAACGCCATGATCACCGCCCTGGCCTTCGTGCGCCAAGAGATGCGCCCGCTGGTGGAGGAGACCGCCGCCCTGATCCCGGCCTCCACCGAGTACCGCTGGGTGCTCGACCAGGCGCTGGCCGCCTGCCGGGAGGCGGGTTCGCCACGGGCGGCCTGGGACCGGTGCGAGAAGCTCCTGGAGCAGTACAACTGGGTCCATGCCTACCCCAACGCCGCTGCCCAGATCGTGGCCCTCTGGTTCGGCGACGGCGACTTCGATGAGACCATGCGCCTGATCGCCATGTGCGGGCAAGACGTGGACTGCAATGCCGCCCAGATTGCAACCGTCATCGGCGTGATGCGGGGCGAGGCGGCAATCCCCGCCCGGTGGCGGGAGCCGGTCGGCGATCTGCTCCAGACCTACGTGCGGGACCGGCAGCGCATGTCGATCCGGGCGCTGGCGGAGCAGACGGTAGCGGCCGTCCGGCAGCACTGGGCGGCGAGACCATCCAACTGAGGAGGAGACCAATGCTGCAGAAGACGAAGATCATCCTCGATGTGGACCCCGGGCACGACGACGCCATTGCCATTCTCTTCGCCCACAAGTCCCCTGCCATTGAGCTCCTCGCCATCACCACCGTCGCCGGCAACCAGACGCTGGAGAAGGTGACCCTGAACGCCCGCAAGCTCTGCACCGTCGCCGGGATCACCGACGTGCCCATTGCCGCGGGCTGCGACCGCCCCCTGCTCCGGCCCCAAGTGATCGCCCCCGAGATCCACGGCGAGACCGGGCTCGACGGCCCAACTTTTCCCGAGCCCACCGTGCCGCTGGACCCCCGGCACGCCGTAGACCTGATCATCGAACTGCTCATGAACTCCGATGGCGACATCGTCCTGGTGCCGGTCGGCCCGCTGACCAACATCGCCCTGGCGATGCGCAAGGAGCCCCGCATTCTGAAGAAGATCAAGCACATCTCGCTGATGGGCGGCGCCATCGGCTTCGGCAACAAGACCCCCGCCGCCGAGTTCAACATTGTGGTCGACCCCGAGGCGGCGCGCATCGTCTTCGAGAGCGGCGTGCCGATCACCATGGTGGGGCTCGACCTGACGCACCAGGCCCTGGCTACCGAGCCGGTGGTGAAGCGCATCGCCGAGCTGGGCACCCCGGTCGCCCAGATGACGGTGGAGCTGCTCCGGTTCTTCGGCAAGACCAACAAGGCGGTGCAGGACTACGACGCCCCGCCGGTACATGACCCGGCGGCTGTGGCCTGGGTGATCGATCCCACGATCGTGCAGTGTGAGCCCATGTACGTGGCAGTGGAGACCCAGGCCGAGTTCAGCTACGGCCGCACGGTCTGCGACGCCTGGCGGGTCACAGGGAAGGAGCCCAACGCCCTGGTCGCCACCAAGCTCGACTTCCACCGCTTCTGGGACCTGGTGATCGACGCCCTGGCTCGGTACTAGCACATGAATAGAGACCTCGCCCAACACCGGGCGAGGTCTCAGGCTGTTGACAAACTCATGTAGGAAGCGGATCGCACTCGCGATCTGCTTCCTTTTTTGTTAGACTATACTTACAAGAACATAATTAGGCGGTGGTCACTGTGCTGCGGGGTCCTCATGGCCAG
>JBMONB010000220.1:0-34756 GCA_049325315.1 Bacillota bacterium
GGGGTAGCACCCCCAAAAAAGCTGCTGAACCCTTGTCTTAAGCTTCATACTCCCTTTATCTGTATACAAAACAGCCCCTGCGTCCGCTTTGCGGACAGCAGAGGGCTGTTTTGTCAGCAAGCTGAGGACCCCCGAGGGATTCGGGGGTCCTCTTTATGGCTGTGGGGGTCTGGAGGCGGCGGCCCCGAATGAAGAACAGGTAAGCGGACCGGGCGGATCCGGGGGCACCCCCTGCGATCCGCCCGAGCTTTTCTGCCCCCTGAGAGGCTGTCGAGGGGCTCTATCTCTGGTAAAATAAGACCCAGAAACGCGAAGGAGGCCACATCATGTCACGCAAGATCCCCGTTCAGACCCCTGGCGCCCCGATCCCGGCCGGACCGTACAACCCGGCGGTGATCGCCGGCGGCTTTGTCTTTGTTAGCGGGCAGGGCCCGATCAAGCCCGGCACCCGAGAGATCGTGCAGGGGGATGTGCGGGTTCAGACCCGGCAGGTGCTGGAGAACATCCGCTCCATCTTGGAGGCAGCCGGCTGCTCGATGGCCGATGTGGTCAAGGTGAACGCTCATCTGGCGGATATCAAGGACTTCGCCGCCTATAATGAGGTCTACCGGGAGCACTTCCCGGAGCCCTTGCCCGCCCGGACCACGGTGCAGTCCGTCCTCCCCGGCCCCTTCTCCGTCGAGATCGACGTGATCGCCCTGCTCCCCAACCAGGAGGGGAAGGCGTGAGCGTGGCTCGCTGGATCGAGCACAACGGGCTGCCGGCGCTCCACCTGACCGCTCTGGAGGAACTGGGGGGCGTGAGCGCCCTCTTCACGGGGCGGCTGGGCGGGACCAGCCCTCGCTGGGAGGGCGGCTTGAACTGGAGCCACTCGGTGGGAGACCAGCCGGAGCACGTGCGGGAGAACCGCCGCCGCACCCTGGCCCTGCTGGGCCTCCCGGTGGACCAGGCGGTAATGGCCGGCCTGGTGCACGGCGACCGGGTGGTGGCGGTGACGGGGGAGGAGCAGCCTGGACATCCGGGCGATGTGGCCCTGGTGGAGCAGTGCGACGGGCTGATCACCGACCGGCCCGGCCTGGCGCTGATCGTCACCGCTGCCGACTGCGTGCCGGTCTATCTCTACGACCCGGTCCGCCGGGTGGTGGGCGTGGCCCATGCCGGCTGGCGGGGCACGGTGGCCGGCATCGCCGGCAAGACCGCACAGGCGATGGCCGATCGCTACGGCTGCCGCCCCGCGGAGATCCACGCTGCCGTGGGGCCGTCGATCGGCCCTTGTTGCTACGAGGTCGACGACGCCGTGGCGACCCCGCTGCGGCAGTACTATGGACCCGATGCCGATGCGCTGCTGCTGCCCGGGAAGCGCCCGGGTCGGTACCAGTTGGACCTCTGGGAGGCGAACCGGCTGGACCTGCAGAGGGTCGGTCTGGGGCGGGTGACCATCGCAGGGGCATGCACCTCGTGCGGGGTGGACCGGCTCTTCTCCCACCGCGCCGAGGCGGGCGCCGCCGGGCGCGGGGCGGCTGTGATCGCCCTGATCTAGCAGGGAGGAGCCGCAGTTCTGCCGAATGGCAAGGGGGAGGGGGGTCACTATGCAGCCACGTCATCCACACCGCCCAGTCGTCCGAGCCGTCCGGCGGGAGTTGGGCCCGCCCCGCCCGCCCGCAGGCCGCAGACGGATCGGCGCCCGCCTGCGCGCCCTGCTCCTCCTGGCGGTGATCGTCGGGGGAGGCTGGTACCTCTGGCACCAGAACCGCGCCCCGCAGGCGGCTTCCGAGCCGGTGGTGGCCGTCCGGTCAGGCGCCGTGGAGCAGGGGCTCGATGTCGATGCCCTGATCGTTCGCCGGGAGCAGGTGGTCACCGCACCGGTCGCAGGACAGGTGCGCCGTCTGGCCGCCGAGGGCGAGCGGGTGCGGGTAGGCGCTGCGGTGGTGGAGATTGGCCCGGCCTCCCCCGACCCCGCTGGCGGGGGGAGCGCTGCAGGCGGCTCTTCGCCGGCCCAACCCCGGGAGGGACAGCCCGTAGCAGCGCCCGGAGCCACTGCGGCCCGGCGTGAGTACGACCGGCTGAACGGCGAGATCTACCGCCTGGTGGTGGAGATGAACACCGCCAAGTACGCCGGGGAGGCAGAGAAGGCATCCACCCTGGAGGCCGAGATCAACCAGCTTGTCCTGCGCCAGGTGGCGCTGCTGGGCCAGTTGGACCAGGGGACGCCACCGGCTCCCGCCCCAGCTCCGGCCCCCGCCCCGCCCCTCCAGAACCCCCGCCCTGACTCCACCCGGGTGACCAGCCAGGTGGCCGGGATTCTGCTCTACCAGACCGACGGGCTGGAAGGGGTGCTGGCGCCGGGCGAATCAGAGCGGTGGACACCCTCGTGGGTGCGGGGGCTGCCATACCCCGATCTCAAGCAGACCAGACAGGAGACGGTGGCCGCCGGGCAGCCGCTGTTCAAGGTGGTGGACGACCTCGACCTGGAGCTGGTGGTGGTCGTTCCGGCCAGCCGCTTCACCCCCTCGCAGCGGACCATTATGGCGGAGGAGGGACTGGCCGTCCGGCTCGCCGGGAAGGAGCGGCCCCTGACCGCCCGGCTGATCCGCATGGCGGAGGAGGGGGAGGAGCTGCTGCTCCACCTGACCATTCCCCTGCCCACATCGGAGACGCTCCGGGTGCGGCGCATGCGGGTCAGGCTCCTGCTGGAGACCTTTGAGGGGATTGTGGTCCCCCGTTCGGCCATCGATGTGCAAGATGGGCAGACCGGGCTCTGGGTGCGGTCCGGCTCTGGCTATCAATTCACCCAGGTCAGGGTGATCGGCGGCAACCCGGACGAGGTGGTGGTGGAGGGCGAGCTCGCGCCCGATGCTGTGGTGCTCCGCCAGCCTCCGCCGCCGGCGCGGTAACCCGCCGGAAGGCGCACGTTGGATCAATGGAAATTCTGTCTGAGAATCGGAAGGGAAGTTGGATTTTGGTGTCGAACATCTTCATGAATGTGGAGCAGGTTCGTGAGCGGATTCGTCGGGCTGCCTTGCGGGCCGGACGCGATCCGAACGAGGTCACCCTGATCGCAGTAACGAAGACCCGGCCGGTGGAGGAGATCGAGGCGGTCATCGCCGCTGGAATCACTCACCTGGGGGAGAACCGGGTCCAGGAGCTGAAGGAGAAGTGGGGGCCGCTTTCGGGGCGTGGGGCCACCTGGCACCTCATCGGTTCGCTCCAGACCAACAAGGCCAAACAGGCTGTGGAGTTGGCTGGCCTGATCCACTCCCTCGACCGGGATTCGCTTCTGGATGAGATGGTTCGGCAGGCCGAACGGCGCAGAACCCCCTGCGACGCTCTGGTCCAGGTGAATGTCTCGGGCGAGGAGACTAAGCATGGCATCGCTCCGGGCGACCTTTTCCCCTTCCTGCAGCGCATCAGCCAGCAGCGGTGGGTGAAGGTCCGCGGGCTGATGACCATGGCGCCCCTCTCGGAAAGGGCTGAGGATGCCCGCCCCCATTTCCGGCGGCTCCGCGAACTGGCCGGTGAGGTGCGTGCACTGGAACTGCCCCATGTCAGCATGGAACACCTGTCGATGGGTATGTCAGGGGATTACGAGGTTGCGGTGGAGGAGGGCGCCACGCTGGTCCGGGTAGGCACCGCCATCTTCGGCGAGCGGGCGTGATTGCCAACACCGCCTCATTAAGCAAACATCGGGCACCATGCACCCAGGGGAGGTAACCATCAGATGCCGAACAAGCCGGGCCTGTGGAACAAGTTGGTCGATTACCTGGGCTTCGGGCCGGAAGAGGATGAGTTCGAAGAAGAAGAAGTCGTAGAGGCGGTTGCCCCTGCCGTCTGGCAGGAAGAGCCGCGTCGAACCTCCACTCCGGAGCGGCGCGCCCCTGTGGTGCCGATCACGTCGGTTCCCCAGAAGCAGCCGTCCTTCCGGGTGATGGTGGTTGAACCCCGCTCTTTCGAAGAGGTGCAGACCATCGTCGATCAGATGAAGGCCAGGCGGCCGGTTATTCTCAACCTCGAATCGCTCGATAAGGACCTGGCGCAGAAGATCCTTAACTTCCTGAACGGTGCGATCTACGCCCTGGGCGGCGAGACGCAGCGGGTGGCAGCGGGCATCTTCTTCTATGCCCCGCCGGGTGTAGACGTCTCCACCATGGGCCGTGGGCTCACCGGCACCGCCATCGGCGGCGGTTCGGTCGACCTGCCGCCCGGTGTGCTGGAGAAGCTCTCGGGCATGCTATCGTCTGAGGGCACGTCCAACCGCAGCCGGGAGGAGAGCGACCTCCTTGTCCGGTCCACGGGCCGCAAGGAAGAGGCTGACCGCAAGCCGGGGGAGCGGGCTAAGTTCGACTGGCGCAATCCTTAGACAGCGGTCCCTGACCCCAGACGAGAGGAGACCTGGCTTTCATGCAGGCTATCCTGGCTCAAGCACTGACCATCTTTGTCCGTATCCTGTCCGTTTTGATCTGGGCGCGCATCCTCATGGGCTGGTTCCGGCCCAAGTATCGCACCAGCAACAACGGGTGGTTCTTTACCATTGAGGAGTATGTCTGGCGGGCCACTGAGCCCCTACTGGCGCCCATCCGGAACATCCTTCCGAGCACCGGTATGATCGATTTCTCACCCATCGTTCTCTGGTTCTTGATCGATATCATCCACCGGGTGCTGTTGGGGATTCTTCTTGGGCGCTAGGATCACTGATCGAGAGGATAGGTGAAATCATGGCGCTGACTCCCCTGGATATTACCAATAAGGAGTTTCGGGTTCGGCTGCGTGGCTACGATCGGGATGCGGTCGATGAGTTCCTCGATCAGATTATTCGGGAGTTCGAGGTGCTGATCAAGGAGAACGCCGCCTCCAAGGAGCAGGTCGAACTGCTGAGCCAGCGGGTTGAGCAGTACCGTGCCCTGGAGGAGACGATCAATAAGACGCTGATCATCGCCCAGGAGTCAGCCGAGGAGATCAAGGCGAACGCCCGGCGCGAGGCCGACCTGATCATTCAGGAGGCCCGCCTCCAGGCGGAGCGGATCCTCGAAGCCGGCCAGGCCAAGGCCCGCCGGATCATGGAGGAGAACGCCGACCTGGCCCGGGCTGCTCAGGTGCTGCGTGGGCAGATGCGGGCGCTGCTCCAGTCTCAACTGGAGGCGATCGACACCGTTCACGACCCCTTCGCTCAGGCTGCTGCTTCCCGCCAGTCCAGCGAGCCCGTCCAGCCCACCGGCCGGGTGACCCCGCTGCACCGGGAGAACGACCCCCAGGACGACGACTAGAGCGTAACTGCGCTGCCACGGGTGTGGCGGCGCAGTCTTTTTTCGACCTGACTACCACACCCCGCCGCAGGGAACCCTACTGCAGGGGTGATGGTGATGCCAAAGATCGAGGTCTACTGCACCGTTCAGAACTGCGATTACTGGGGCAAGAACAACCACTGCCTGGCGGAGAAGATCCTCATTGTGACCGATGACCAGGCCTCGGCCTGGCCGGACACGGTGGATGCGCCCATGGGGGCCAACCTGGCACAGCAGGATGCCCAGACCTGCATGCAGACAGCCTGCAAGACCTTTCGCCCCCGCCACTCCCAGGCGGGACCGGTCCAGGATCAGCGGAACAACAGCGCACAGCTGGCCCAGAAGTACCCGCACTCGATGCAGTAACCGGGAGAACTTGACAGCGAACCGGGTCCATGGTAGCATAACGCCAAACATCCAAAGTTCCATGGCCATGATGAGGACGAGTACCGGGCCCCGCACGGGCCAGAGAGCCGGTCACGCTGGTGAAAGACCGGCCCCGCCGCCACCCGGGAAGATCACCTCGGAGCCTCCACCCGAAAGCCGTCAGCTGGCTGTAGGCGTGGGCGGGTTCGCCCTCCGTTACCCGGGCAGCTTCTTAGAGATGAACGCTGACGCCCTTTCGGCGCTGCGTTCAACGAGGGTGGTACCGCGAGCGTTGGCCTCGCCCCTTGATGGGGCGGGGTCTTTTGATTTGTGTAGTCAAACCTGGGAGGGGTTTCTGGATGTACGAGAAGGTCGATTACAAGGCAACACTCAACATGCCGCAGACCGAGTTCCCCATGCGGGCCAACCTGCCGACCCGTGAGCCGGAGCAGCTGAAGGCCTGGGAGGAGATGGACCTGTACGCAACGGTCCAGCAGGCGACCGCCGGGCGGCCAAAGTTCATTCTGCACGACGGTCCGCCCTATGCCAACGGCGATATCCACCTGGGTACCGCCCTGAACAAGATCCTGAAGGATATTATCGTCAAGTGGGCCACCATGGCCGGCTACGATTCGCCCTATGTCCCTGGCTGGGATACCCATGGCCTGCCCATTGAGCTGCGAGCGCTGAAGGATATGAAGATCGACCGGAACAAGATCGACCCGGTGGAGCTGCGTCGCAAGTGCGCCGAGTACGCCTACCACTGGAAGGATGTCCAGAAGGGGCAGTTCAAGCGGCTGGGCGTGCGGGGCGACTGGGAGAACCCGTATATGACCCTGCACCCCGAGTTCGAGGCCAAGGAGGTCGAGGTCTTCGCCGCCATGGCCACCCAGGGCCACATCTACCGGGGCCTGAAGCCGGTCTACTGGTGCGCCCACGACGAGACCGCCCTGGCGGAGGCGGAGATCGAGTATGCGGAGAAGACCTCCTTCTCGATCTACGTCAAGTTCCCGGTGGTCGACGGCAAGGGGCTCCTGCCCGCTGATGCCAACATCGTCATCTGGACCACCACCCCCTGGACGATTCCGGCCAACCTGGCGGTCGCCGTCCACCCCGACGTGGAGTACGGGCTCTACGCCACCGAGAAGGGCAGCCTGGTGCTGGCCAAGGCGCTGGTGGAGAAGGTCTCCGAGGCGATTGGCGTGCCGGTGGGCGAGCTGAAGGCGGAGTTCAAGGGGAGCCAGTTGGAGGGCGTCACCTACCGCCACCTGCTCTACGACCGGACCTCGCCGGTGATCCTTGGCGATCACGTCACCACCGAGGACGGCACCGGCCTGGTTCACACCGCGCCGGGACACGGCCACGAGGACTTCGCGGTGGGCCAGCAGAACGGCCTGCCGGTGCTCAACCCGGTCAACGACAAGGGCGTCTTCACCGAGGAGGCCGGCCCCTTCGCCGGCATGTTCTACGAGAAGGCGAATCCGGCGATCATTGAGGCGCTGGAGAACGCCGGCATGCTGCTGGCGCAGGGCAAGATTCGCCACCAGTACGCCCACTGCTGGCGCTGCAAGAACCCGGTGCTCTACCGGGCGACGGTTCAGTGGTTCGCCAAGGTGGGAGGGTTCATGGACACCGCCAAGGGCGCCCTGAAGCAGGTGAAGTGGATCCCCGAGTGGGGGTACAACCGCATTCACAACATGATCGAGGGGCTCTCCGACTGGTGCATCAGCCGCCAGCGGGCCTGGGGCATGCCGATTCCGATTCTGACCTGCTCCTCGTGCAACGAGCCGGCCTACGAGCCGAAGGTCTTTGAGAAGGTCGCCTCGATCGTGCGTCAGGAGGGCTCCGACGCCTGGTGGATCCGGCCGGCGGAGGACTTTATGCCCGAGGGCGGGCTGACCTGCAAGCACTGCGGCTCCACCAGCTTCCACAAGGAGCGGGATATCCTCGACGTCTGGTTCGACTCCGGCTCCACCCACGTGGGCGTGCTGGAGACCCGGGAGGAGCTCTCCTGGCCGGCCGACCTCTACCTGGAGGGCTCCGACCAGCACCGGGGCTGGTTCAAGTCGTCGCTGCTCACCTCGGTGGTCGCCCGCGACGGCAAGCCGCCCTACCGCCAGGTGCTGACCCACGGCTTCACCGTCGATGAGCAGGGCCGCAAGATGTCCAAGTCGCTGGGCAATACCGTCGACCCGCTGAAGGTGATTCAGCAGTACGGCGCCGACATTCTGCGCCTCTGGGTCGCCTCCACCGACTACCGGGGCGACATGGCGCTCTCCGAAAACATCTTGAAGCAGGTGGCCGACGCCTACCGCAAGATCCGGAACACGGTCCGCTACCTGCTGGGCAACCTGCACGACTTTAACCCCGAGACCGACCTGCTGGAGCGGGACCAGCTGCTGGAGATCGACCGGTGGGCGATGCACCGCCTCCAGGAGGTGGTGGGGAAGGTCTCCACCGCCTACAAGGAGTACGAGTTCCACCTGGTCTACCACGCCCTGAACAACTACTGCTCGGTCGACCTCTCGGCGGTCTACCTCGACATTCTGAAGGACCGGCTCTACACCAGCGGTCGGGACTCGCTGGAGCGGCGCTCCGCCCAGACGGTGCTCTACCACGTGGCCGACTCCCTGATCCGCATGCTGACCCCGGTGCTCTCTTTCACCGCCGAGGAGGCCTACGCCTACCTGCCGAAGCCGGCGGGCTCCCCGGTCACCGCCCAGCTGCTCACCCTGCCGCAGGTGGATCCGTCGTACCTCGACGACTCCCTGGCGGAGGAGTGGGAGAAGCTCATGGAGGTGCGCGAGGCGGCGCAGGCGGTCCTGGAGAAGGCCCGGGCCGACAAGACGATCGGCTCCAGCCAGGAGGCCTCGGTCCACCTGTACGTCACCGGCGGCGAGGGGTCACTGGCGGAGGTGCTCGACCGGCACCTGGGCGACCTGCCCTCGATTCTCATCGTCTCTGACGTGAAGCTCTTCGTGGGCGCCCAGTCGGCCCCCAGCGGCACGTACTTCGGCGAGGGCCCTGGCGACCTCTCGGTCGAGGTGGTCCGGGCGACCGGCGAGAAGTGCGAGCGCTGCTGGAACTACCGGGAGCTTGGCGCCATTGAGGCGCATCCCCGGCTCTGCCAGCGCTGCGCCGGTGTGGTGCTGGCCCAGAACCTCGAACAGGCATAGGGCTCAACCCGAGCCAGGGACGCTTCACCCGTAAGGGTGGGGCGTCCCTGCTTTTCGTCCCTCGAACCAGTTTGTACAGTCATAAACTATCGAACGTAGTCATTGCCGCATACGTATTAGTATGTGAGGGGGTGACGACGGATGATGGGACTGACGCTAACCGAGGCCGGGATTGTTCTGAACCTGCGCAAGGGTGGTCAGAAGGACCGATCCCAGGCGGCAGACGGCTACTACGCAGCCGTGCGGCGCCTGGTTCGGGAGAAGGCCCGAGGGTATCTCCTGGATTATCAGACGCTGGAGATCGCCTGTCAGGACGGCTGTCTGCGGTTCACACGCGAACCTGGGCGGGTAGCGGTGGCATGGCAGTCCCGTCCGCCGCGGCGCACCTCTGTTCAGCTCTCGCTCGGGCTCTGGCTGCGCGCCTGTGTGGCTGGAGCCTCCCCGGCCGGGTCCCTTCTCTCCCCCAGGGACCTGCCGGCTCTGATTGTGGACCCACGGGGCATCCTTCTGCTGCGTGTGCAGGGGCTTGGCGACTGGTTGGCGATCCGTTCCCTGCAGTGTGACCCCCAGCAGGTCCGGGTCGCCCTCACCCGGGCCGTCCGCGGCGGCGGTGGGTTCGTGGTGCGCTCCTACTGCGAGGCGGAAATCGAGGCGGGCGATGGCGGGGTGTTCGTCTTTCACCTCCAGCGGGAGGGGGCTGCGATCACCTATGAGGGGCGCCCCGTGCTTTCGTCTGACCAGCGGGTGGAGGTCCGTCAGTTCCTGATGCCCTGTCTGCGGGGGCGGGACGGGGCACCGGAGGGGGGGATCCGCCCGGCGGAGATGCGGGTCTTCATGGAGGCCGGGCGCCGCTTCCGGCAGCAGATCCGGCTCAATCGGTCGCACGATCTGGATATCACCGAGGCCTTCCTCTACGATCTCTGGGCGGAGGGGAGCACCCTGTTGGCCATGTCGTTGGACAGACGCTCCTGGGTGGTGCAGGCCAAGGAGCTTTGCTGGTATGCCACCGTGCTCAACGGCAGCTTTACCATTACGCAGGTAACGGACCGGCG
The DNA here is from genome assembly GCA_049325315.1 of Bacillota bacterium. Classification (GTDB taxonomy): domain Bacteria; phylum Bacillota; class Sulfobacillia; order Symbiobacteriales; family Symbiobacteriaceae; genus JAWLHU01. The sequence continues at coordinate 9,874 of JBMONB010000220.1, forward strand.
GTTCGATCTGCACAGCTATCGGAACTCCCAGGTGATCCTGACCGAGCACTGTGACGAGCGCTTTCGCGACCGTATCGCCAGCGAATGGGAGCTGCTTTGCGGCCTCCCCGTTTTCCGTCGGAATCTGGATACCAAGTTCCTGCTGCAGCGGTTGAAGGGCCAGAGGCTCCTGGTGTCGGCCGACTTCGGCCGCACAGCGGTTGTGGCGACGCCCGAGGTGACGGCGGTCTTCCGCCGCTCCAAGGGTCGGACCGCCGTGGTGGCCTCTGTCTGGCCGACAGTTATTGACAACCCCCGGGCGCTGGAAGAAGCTGTGCTGAGCCATCTGGCGCAGGGGGATCAGGCCACGACGAGCCCGGAGAGCCAGGAGTATGACCACCTGCTAACCGCCCCGTAAAAGCAGGCGAGCCACCGAATGGACAGCCGTGTTGGATAACGGAGAAAACGGGGCTGCGGCCACTGATGCCGCAACCCCGTTTTGTTACCCGCCAATCTCCCGCATGGCCAGGGTGGCCTGCGAGAAGTCTCCCGGCGTCACGCCGTGCCATTCGGGCTTCAGCGCCGCCGCCTTGGCCAGCAGTGCGGTGATCTCCTCATCGGAGCAGCCGGCCCGCATGCGGCCCCGTAGGTCAGCCTCGCCCGGCACCAGCAGGCAGGAGCGAATCTTGCCGTCGGCGGTCAGGCGCATCCGGTTACAGGAGTCACAGAAGTGCTGTGTGACCGGGGTGATCACCCCGACCGTGGCCTGGCTCCCCTTGACCCGATAGAGCCGGGCCGGGTCGCCGGGCCGCATGGCCAGTGCTTCTAGCGGGAAGGCCTCCTGAATCTGCGCCAGGATCTGGTCGGCCGGGACAAAGTACGAGTCCCACTGCCCGGTGGCGCAGCCGATGGGCATGTACTCAATAAAGCGTACCTGCCAGTTCCGCTGGACGCCCATCTTCACAAGGGGAACCACCTGGTCATCGTTCATCCCCTTCATGACCACGGCGTTGATCTTCACCGGGACCAGCCCGGCCCGCTCGGCGGCCTCAATGCCCGCCAGTACCCGATGGAGTGAGCCGCCCCGGGTGATCTCGCTGAACTTGTGTGCGTCCAGGGTGTCCAGGGAGATGTTGACCCGCCGCAGACCGGCTGCCGCAAGGGGGAGGGCGTAGCGCTCCAGCTTGTGGGCGTTGGTGGAGAGTGCCACTTCCCGAATGCCGGGAATCCGGGCGACATCTCGCACCAGGTCGACCAGGCCGGGGCGGACCAGCGGCTCGCCGCCGGTCAACCGGACCTTGGAGACCCCCATGGAGGCAGCGACCTGTACCACACGGGTGATCTCCGCATTGGTCATGTAGGAATCATGGGGGAGGAAGTCCAGGCCCTCTGCGGGCATACAGTAGGTACAGCGCATGTCGCACCGGTCGGTAATGGAGATGCGCAGGTAGGTGATCGGCCGATTCCCGGGGCTAAGAAGCTGCTGGGTCATCGCAATCCCTCCCACAGAACGTGGCTGGCGTGAGCGCGGCCTCTCCGGCGGCGCCACCCAGGCCTGGGGCTACTTGATCACGCTCTCCTTGATCTCCTTGACCTCTTTGACCGCGTCGGCCACATCGCCCACGGTCCCCTTCATCGCTCCCTTGAACTCCCGAATCGAGTTCCCGATCGACCTGCCCAGCTGAGGGAGCTTCGACGGGCCAAAGATGAGCAGCGCAGCGCCCACGATCAGGGCGATCTCAGCCGCTCCGATCTTGTTAAACATGGGGAGATGCCTCCTCTGCGGTGAAATCCACTTGTTATTCTCAGTCTACCTCTTTTTTCGCCTTCGGGGCGAGGGCTGAAAGGACAAAAAAGGACTATGGTCCACATAAGGTGCAGAGCCCCTGCTGGAGCCGTTCGCGCCGGTCCGTTCGGACGGGTCTTCAGGTGGCTGGACCGCCAGACGACAGAAGACGCCCCGGGGCTTGAACAGCCTCGGGGCGTGTTTGTCGTATGCTAGTGCGCCTTTTCGTAGGGGATACCGCTGGCAGCGGGAGGGGTGGAGCGGCCGACGAAGCCCGCCAGGGCCAGCATGGTCAGCACGTAGGGCGCCATGTTAAAGAACTGGGTCGGAATCGAGGAGATGCCAAGGGTCTGAAAGAAGGTGCCCAGCGACTCGGAGACGCCGAAGAGCAGGGTCGCCGCCACCGCCCCCACCGGGTTCCACTTGCCGAAGATCACCGCCGCCAGGGCGATGAAGCCACGGCCCGCCGTCATGCCGTGGACGAAGCGGGAGAGGAGGCCGATGGAGAGCGAGGCGCCGGCCAGGCCCGCCAGAGCGCCCGAGAGCAGAACGCCCCAGTAGCGCATCTTGGCCACGTTGACGCCCACCGTGTCCGAGGCCAGCGGATGCTCGCCCACGGCGCGGAGCCGCAGGCCCCAGGCGGTCTTGAAGAGGGCGATGTGTGCCACCACCGCCAGAATGAAGGCGATGTAGACGAAGAGGTTCAGGCCCCAGAGGTTCGGCATTTTGGCTACCGACGGGGTGCCGCCTGCCTGCCCCCAGACCTTGTTCAGCATGAACTCGGTAAAGCCGGCCGCCAGCAGGTTGAGGGCCACGCCCGATACCACCTGGTTCGCCTTGTACTTAATGGAGGCAACGGCATGCAGCGCCGAGAGGAGCATGCCGGAGACCACAGCGCCCAGGAGTCCCAAGATGGCGGAGCCGGTCATGTAGGAGACGTAGACCGCCATGAAGGCGCCCACCAGCATGATGCCCTCCAGGGCGATGTTCACAACGCCAGACCGTTCCGAGAAGATCCCGCCCAGGGCAGCGAGGAGGAGGGGGGTGGCCGCCCGGAGCGTCGCCGTGATCAGAATGGCTGCAATCGCCCAGGTCATGCCGTCTGCACCTCCTTCTTCAGCTTGCGGTTACGCAGGAACCGCCAGATGCCCTCGGCAGCGACGAAGAAGATGACGGTGCCCTGCACGATCCAGATCACGGCCTTGGGCACGCCCGCCGTGGCCTGCATAAGGGGGCCGCCCCGGTCCAGGGCGCCGAAGAGCAGGGCGGCCAGCACCACGCCTACCGGGTGCGTCCGGCCCACCAGGGCGACGGCTATGCCATCGAAGCCGTAACCGACAAAGGCGGTGGTCTCAAAGAACCGGCGATTGACGCCCAGGGTCTGCACAGCGCCGGCCATGCCGGCCAGCGCGCCCGAGAGCGCCATGGCCAGCACGATGTTGCGCGCCACCGAGATTCCGGCGTACTCAGCCGCCCCCGGGGAGAGGCCGACGGCGCGAATCTCGTAGCCCGCCGGGGTCTTCCAGAGGATTACCCAGACCACCAGGGCGGCCAGCAGGGCGATATAGAGGCCGGTGTGCAGGCGGGAGCCCTCGATCAGCCCCTGCGCCAGCTCGGCCGTCTTCGCCACCGGGTGGGTGGAGGCCTGGCCCGAACCCGCCCGCAGGTAGGCGTTCAGCAGGTAGTTGCAGAGGTAGAGTCCAACATAATTGAGCATGATCGAGTTGATCACCTCGTGCACGCCCCGGTACGCCTTCAGCAGGCCGGCAATGGTCGCCCAGAGAGCGCCTGCCAGCGCCCCGGCGAGAATCGCCAGCGCCGGGTGGATATACCCCGGGGCGGAGACGGTGTAGCCGACCACCACCGTGGCGATCTGCGCCACCAGGTACTGCCCCTCCACGCCGATGTTGAACAGACCGGAACGGAAGGCGAGGGAGACCGCCAGACCAGTAAAGATCAGGGGGATGGTGGAGACCAGCGTTTCACCGAAGCCCCGTGGGCTTCCCGCCACCGCCCTGGCAAAGGCCTGGTAGGCCAGAATCGGGTCTTTGCCCGCCACCAGAATAAAGATGGTGCCCACCACCAGGCCCAACACGGTGGCCAGCAGTGGAATCGCCACCGCCTCAAGCCCTTCACGGATCGCCTTGGGGAGCCCCGTCTCCCTAGCCATGCGCGCCACCACCTCCTGCCATAAGCAAGCCGAGGTTCTCCTCGGTCGCCTCCTCGCCGGTCACCTCGGCCACCACCTGGCCCTTATACATCACCAGGATCCGGTCGGCGAGGTTCAGCACCTCATCTAGCTCGAGGGAGACCAGGAGGACCGCCTTGCCGGCGTCACGTTCGGCCACCAGGCGGCGGTGAATGAACTCGATCGCCCCCACGTCAAGCCCTCGGGTGGGCTGCACGGCGAGCATCAGGTCGGGGTCCCGCATGATCTCCCGGCCGACGATCACCTTTTGCTGGTTGCCGCCCGAGAGCGCTCTCGCCTGGTAATCAGGTTCAGGAGGCCGCACGTCGAAGGCCTTGACGACCTTCTCGGCCAGTTCCCGCATCTTCTGGTAGTTGAGAATCCCCCAGTGGGCGAACTTGCGGTGCTCGCCCAGGGCCACGTTCTCCGAGATCGAGAAGTCGAGCACCAGGCCGCGCCGGTGCCGGTCTTCGGGGATATGGCCTACCCCCGCATCGCGCACCTGCTTGGGGGTGGCGGCGGTGACGTTCTGGCCGTTCACCTTGACCACGCCGCCCGCCGGCCGGCGCAGCCCGGTCACGCAGGCGATCAGCTCCGACTGACCGTTGCCGTCGACCCCCGCGATCCCGACGATCTCGCCCGCCCGCACGGTGAACGAGACATCCTTGAGCGCCAGCAGGCCCCGGTCGTTCTTGGCGGAAAGGTGGGCGATCTCCAGTACGGGCTGCTTCGGCGCAGCTGGCTTGCGCTCCACCTTCAGCTCCACCTCGCGGCCGACCATCAGGTTGGCCAGTTCGGCCTCGGTTTTCCCCTGCGCATCCACCGTGGCGACCTTGCGCCCCCGGCGAATCACGGTGACCCGGTCGGCCATGTGGAGAACTTCCTTCAGCTTGTGGGTGATGATGATGATCGTCCGGCCCTGGGCGACCAGGCTCTTCAGAATCTTGCCCAGCTCGACGACCTCCTGCGGGGTGAGCACGGCGGTGGGCTCGTCAAGGATCAGCAGTTCTGCGCCCCGGTAGAGCGCCTTCAGGATCTCCACCCGCTGCTGCAGGCCGACTGAGATCGACTCGATCTTGTCCTCCGGGTCGACCTCCAGGCCGAACCGCTGGGAGATCTCCCGGACGCGTGCGTTCGCCTCCTTTGCGTCAAGCAGGCCGCCCTTGCCCGGCTCCTGGCCCAGCACGATGTTCTCGGCCACGGTGAAGACCGGCACCAGCATAAAGTGCTGGTGGACCATGCCGATGCCCAGATCAATGGCATGACGGGGCCCGGCGATCTTCACCGGCTTCCCCTTCCATTCAATCGTGCCCTCGTCGGGCGTGTAGAGGCCGTAGAGAATGTTCATCAGCGTCGATTTGCCGGCGCCGTTCTCCCCTAGCAGGGCGTGAATCTCGCCCTGGCGCACCTCCAGATCAATCCGGTCATTGGCGACCAGCGACCCGAATCGCTTCGTAATCCCCGTGAGCTTTAACAGCATGTGATGAAGAAAGGGCGGGACCGAAGTCCCGCCCTCATCCCCCTTTCCCTTGGACTCTGCAAGGGGCGGCTGACCTGCTCTAAACCGTCGATATTAGAGCTTGGGGGCCGTCCAATCCTTGAACTTCGTCATGTCGTTGGGGACGGTGAACTTACCCGCCTTGATCGCATCGGCCCACTTGTCCACCTCGGCCTTGGTGCCCTCGGGCATCTTGTTCCAGAGGGTGGTGTCGGAGTAGCCGACGCCGTTCTCCTTCAGGCCGAGGGTGATAATCTGGCCGCCGGGGAAGGTGCCGGTCTGCGCCATCTTGGAGACATCGAAGACGGCGACGTCGACCCGCTTCATCATCGAGGAAAGGACATGGTTCGGGGCGAGCTTGTTCTGGTCGGAGTCGACACCGATGGCGAAGACGTTCTTCTCCTGGGCCGCCTCGATCACGCCCTGGCCGGTGCCGCCGGAGGCGTGGAAGACCACGTCGGCGCCCTTGCCGATGATCGCCAGGGCGTCGGACTTGCCCTTGGCCGGGTCGATGAAGGAGCCGGAGTAGACGGTGATCACTTCAACCTTCGGGTTGACCGCCTTGACACCAGCCTTGAAGCCCGCCTCAAAGTGGTGAATAACCGGGATATCCATGCCGCCCACGAAGCCGACCTTGCCGGTCTTGGTGGTCCGGGCGGCCATGACGCCCATGAGGAAGGAGCCCTCCTCTTCCTTGAACAGGACAGAGGCGACGTTGGGCAGCTGCGCAACGGCGTCAATAATGGCGAACTTCTGCTTCGGGTTCTTCTCAGCCGTGGTCTTGATCGCCTCTTCCATCAGGAAGCCGATGCCCCAGATCAGGTCGTTCTGCTGGTCCATCAGGGTGGCGAAGTTGGTCTCGTAGTCCTCCTGGCGCTTGGACTCAATCACGTTGATCTTGGCCTTCAGGTCGGATTCGGCCTTCTGGAGCCCCCGGTAAGCAGCGGCGTTGAAGGAGTCGTCATTCAGGCCGCCCATATCGGTCGCCATGCCGACAGAGAAGGGCTTGGCCTTCGGGGCCTCAGCAGCCGGTGCTTCCTTCTTCGGCTCCTCTTTCGGGGCCTGCTGGGCGCCACCGCACCCGGCCAGCAGAGCCAGGGTAAGGGTGACTGCAGCAACCTTGGCAAACCAGTTGCGCGCCATGCCTCGATACCTCCTACAAAACTTTGTGGTACGGGGAAAGCCAGGGACAGTTCTGCCGGACCAAATGATATCATGTGGAAGCGAACATTGCCAGTGACGAAAACATCGTGTTGGAAATGTTAGCTTGATTGCCCTTTACCTACATGTGCGGGACCGGCGCCTGGCGGCAGGGGAAATCGGATCGATCACGTATATTCTGCGGAAGGCCGTTGAAACGTCCGGAGAGAAAGGACAGGGATCGATGCACGCAGAGGTCATTTACAGAGGCGGGCCGGTCTACTCGGGCCACCTGAGCTGGCAGCCGGTCGAGGCGCTGGCCATCGCCGGGGGGCGGGTACTCGCCGTTGGAGCGGAAGTAGATGTGATGCAGACCCGTGGTCCGGCCACCCGAGTCGTCGAGTTGGAAGGGCGCCCGCTCCTGCCGGGGCTGATTGACGCCCACCTTCACATTCTGGGCTATGCGCTCACCCTCGACCTGTTGGCGGTGATGGGTCTCCCTTCCCTGGAGGCGGTCAAGCAGCTGGTGGCCGCCGAGGCGGCCGCACGGCCTGCCGGCGAGTGGATTATCGGCCGGGGCTGGGACCAGGACCGCTGGGTGGAGCGGCGCGAGCCGACCAAGGAAGACTTGGATCAAGTATCCCCGAATCACCCGGTTTATCTGCAGCGCAACTGCAATCATGTGGCGGTGGTGAACTCGGCGGCCTTGCGGGCAGCCGGTATTACGAAGGAGACCCCGGACCCCGAGGGCGGCCACATCGACCGCGATCCGGTGACCGGTGAGCCCACCGGCATGCTGCGCGAGAATGCGCAGGCGCTGATTCAGGCTGTGATCCCGAAGATGGATGATGAGCGCCGCAGGCTCCTGCTGGAACAGGCGATGCGGGAAGCGCTCTCCTACGGCATCACCCAGGTCCACACCGATGACTGCCGCTACGGCGGCGGCATCGAGGGGGTGGAGGCGCTCTTCACCGCCATGGTGGGGCCGGACAAGATCCCCCTGCGGATCACCCAGATGTTTCCGGTGCAGGAGGTCGAGCGGGCAGCGGCCCGTGGGGTGAAGACCGGCGCGGGCGACGAGTGGTTCCGCTGGGGCCAGGTGAAGATCTTCGCCGACGGCTCTCTCGGCGGCCGGACCGCTGCGCTGCTGGAGCCCTATTCGGACGACGCCTCCACCACCGGTCTCTACATTCATGACCCCGAGGAGTTCAAGGCCCTGGTGGCCAAGGCGCATGCTCTGGGCAACCAGGTCGGAGCCCACTGCATCGGCGACGGGGGCGCCAAGCTCTTCATCGACGCCGTGACCGAGGCGAACCGGCAGACGCCCCGCGCCGATGCGCGCCACCGCCTGATTCACTGCCAGATCCTCAACGAAGAGCTGATGGACCGGATGGTGACCGAGGGGATCGTCGGCGACATTCAGCCCGTCTTCCTCAAGAGCGACGGCTACTGGTTTGTGGACCGGGTGGGGAAGGAGCGGGCAAAGACCTCGTACGCCTGGCGGACGATGCTGGAGAAGGGGATTCCCCTCTGCGGCGGCTCCGACTGCCCGATTGAGCCGCTCAACATCTGGTACGGCATTTACTGCACCGTTACGCGGCAGGACCTGAACGGCTATCCCGCCGGCGGCTGGCAGCCCGAGCAGAAGCTGAGCGTCGCTGAGACGCTCGACATGTTCACCACCGGCGCCAGCTACTCTACCTTCGAGGAGCAGTTCAAGGGAGCGCTGGCCCCCGGCATGGCCGCCGACCTGGTCGTGGTCGACCGGAACCCGTTTTCCTGTGACCCTTCCGAGTTGAAGGATGTCAAGGTGCTGCTCACCGTGGTGGGCGGCGTGGTGGCCTACGAGGCCTGATGCACCGGAAAACCGAGAACCCGCGCTGCCCTGTGACCAGGCAGCGCGGGTTCTTTTATTGCTTCGCCCGCCGTGCCCCCCGCCGGCGCTCCTGCGCCAGCTGGTAGAGGTAGGTGTCGAAGTCGACCTGCATTGTATGCCGTGCGGAGGGGACATAGCGGGCCTTTATCGCCGCCTCCTCCCGGGCGATATCGGCCTGCATCTCAGCTTCAGACGGGAGGGTGTAGCGACCGGTCAGGTATTCCGCCACCCAGTGGGCCTGCGCCTCGGCCAGGGGCATGATCGAGCCCAGCGGCTGGAGCAGCCCAATGAAGAACAGGTTGTCGATACCGGGCTTGAAGACCCGCCGGAAGAGCGGCAGTTCGTTCCCGGGTGCCGAGAGGAAATCGGGGTCGAAGAAGGGGAAGGTCACCTGGTAGCCGGTGCAGTAGATGATCAGGTCGACCTGCTCCACGCTTCCGTCGACAAACCGGACTCGGTCGCCCTGCAACTCGGCGATATTCGGCTTGGGTGTGACGTAGCCGTGGGTGACCCGGGCCAGCAGGTAGTCAGAGACGGTGGGATGCGCCTCGCCGAAGTGGTGGTCGGGCCGGGGCATTCCATACTGCTCGACCTTGCCCACCCCGAGGCGGTAGGCCAGCTCCAGGCAGGGCTGACGCAGCTTCCAGGGGAGCCAGCCCGGATTCTTTACCTGGTCGTAGGGCATGCCGAAGAGGTAGCGGGGGACCACATAGGCCCCTCGCCGCATGGCCAGGAAGGTCTTTTCGGCCACAAAGCTAGACTCCACGGCGATGTCGGAGGCCGAATTCCCGATGCCCAGAATCAGAACCCGCTTGCCGGCAAGAGACCGGTTGTCCTGATAGGTGTGGGCGTGCATCACCGTGCCGTGAAACTCGCCCGGAAAGGGCGGTTCGGGCCAGCGTGGGTCCCAGTGGTGTCCGTTGGCAACAATCAGGCCATCGTACTGGCCCACCTCGCCTGACTCCAGAGTGACCGCCCAGCGGCCGTCTGAAAGCCGCTCCGCCCGGGTCACCGCTGTATTCAGGCGAATGTGCTCCCGCAGCCCGAAGTGGTCTGCGTAGGCGTTGAAGTAGGCGGCCATCTGCGTGTGGTGCGGGAAGTCCGGGGTCCCGGCGTCCATAGGGAAGGCGGCGAACTGGGTCCGCTCCCGGGAGGTGTTAATGTTCAACGACCGGTAGGCAGCCGATTCGCCGGGCGTCTCGCTGAACGCCCAGAGCCCCCCGATACGATCCCGCTTCTCGAAGCAGTCAAAGGGAATCCCATTCGCCTTGAGAGCCTGAGCAGCAGCCAACCCCGAGGGGCCTGCCCCGATAACGCATAGACGCACGCAGATCACACCTTAGGCAAAAATCTTAACAAATAAATGGTTTTCGGTTAGGGGCCCGTAGTTTCCTGCCTAGTATGGTACGTACGGGTGCACTAAGAGTGGGGATATTATCTGTATAATCGATTTTTGGCCGCAGGTTGCGAGAGTGTGTGGTCATCATTCACTGTATTAATCTGTGCAATCATTAAAAACCCGTGTGATCTGTGGTAAAAAATGTATCACGAAAAGACGAAGCAGGGAGGCCCGATGGTGGACCTCCCCGCTTGCCTATAGGGCCTGCGCCAGCTTGTACCAGTAGCTGTATAGGGCGCGCATGCCGGTGTCGAAGTTCTCCAGGTGGAAGTGCTCGTTGGGGGCGTGGAAGTTCTCCTCTTCCAGGCCAAAGCCCATGAGCACCGAAGGGATTCCCAGCACCTTTGTGAAGGTGCCGACGACCGGGATTGATCCGCCGCTGCGGATAAAGCGGGACTCCTTCCCGTAGGCCTCGGCCAGGGCGGCCATGGCCGCGCGGATGGCGGGGTGGTCAATGGGGGTGATGCAGGCCGGGGCGCCACCCTCCTCCCGGACGAACTCCAGGGTGATGCCGGGCGGGCAATGCTGCTTCAGGTGCGCCTCGATTGCATCCATCACCCGGGCAGGGTCCTGGTCGGGCACCAGGCGGCAGGTGATCTTGGCCCCGGCCCGGGCAGGAATCACCGTCTTGGTGCCCTCGCCCTGAAAGCCGCCGAAGATGCCGTTCAGCTCCAGGGTGGGGCGGGCCCAGAGCCGCTCCAGCACGCTGTAGCCGGGCTCGCCGGGCAGCGCCTGGACCTTCAGCTCCCGGGCAAGCCCCCCCTCGTCGAAGCCGAGGGCGGCGAACGACTCCCGCTCCTCCGCCGAGAGCGGCCGGACCTGGTCATAGAACCCCTGGACCGCCACGCCCCCCTGGGGCCGGTGCAGCGTCGAGAGCAGCTGGACCAGGGCGGTGACGGCGTTGGGCGCCGCCCCGCCGAACATGCCCGAGTGCAGATCGCCCTTCGCCCCCTGCACGTGGACCTCCATTGCCGCCAGGCCCCGGAGGGCGTAGGTGAGGGAGGGGACCCCGCGGGCGTAAAGGCCGGTGTCCGAGATGACCACCAGGTCTGCCTGGAGCAGCTCCCTGTGGGCGGCGATAAACCGCTCCAGGTTCCGGGAGCCAATCTCCTCCTCGCCCTCGATCAGCAGCTTCAGGTTGACGGGCAGGGTACCCTCGGTCTGCAGAATCGCCTCGATCACCTTCAGATGCATGAAGACCTGGCCCTTGTCATCGCTGGCGCCCCGGGCGTAGAGCTTGTTCTCCCGAATCTCGGGCTCGAAGGGGGGGCTGACCCAGAGCTCCAGCGGGTCGACCGGCTGGACGTCGTAGTGGCCGTAGATCAGCGCCGTCGGCCCCCCTGGCTGGTCGAGCCGCTCGGCATAGACCACCGGGTGCCCGCCGGTCTCCATGATCTCCACCCGGGTCATGCCGATGCGCTTCAGCTCCCCGGTGAGCCAGCCGGCCGCCCGGCGCATCTCCTCCTTGTGCGCGGAGAGGGCGGAGATGGAGGGGATCCGCAGAAACTCCTTCAACTGGTTCAGGTGCTGCTCCCGGTTCTCCCGGAAGTAGGCGTCACCCTTTGTCATGCTTCATCACACTCCAACCTTTAGGGTAACCCGAATGGCACAAAGTGTGAAGGGGCCGCCCTCCACCTGTTACGCCTCATTGGAAAGCGCCCCGCGAAAAATCCCGCAGGGCGCACGCGAATTTCCCTGAACGGTTCGGGAAGAGTTCGCATCTTATTCTTGAAGAGCGTCAGTTCCCTGAATTCCGACGTTTCTGTCGGTTAGACAGATAGCTGAAATAATCAACGGTGTTGGATACCTGGCCCTGGCGGGGGGCCTGCTGCTCCCGCTCACGAGACCGCTGTGTCAGAAAGCCCACCACGATCGCGTCTGCTACGGCGGCCGCCCACCACGGGAGCAGGATCCAGCCGGTCTTCAGTGCCAGCAGCTGCCACGGGCGGGGAACCGGCCAGCCCCACATGGTCAGGAAGGGCCACGATATGATGAAGATCGCCTTCAGCGGCTGCGAATTGAGGAACTGCCCCAGGCCGGGGAGCATGGCGCTGAGGAAGCCGGAGGTCAGCCAGTGACCCTCGGGCAGGGTGAGACGAAACCGCTGCATCAGGCGGCGGGAGATCAGGTTGTCCAGTTCGCCCACGGTCAGGACCAGGGCGAGAATCCAGGCGGTGTAGATCAAGTAGGTCACAGCGTTCCCCCCTATCTCGCCAGCTTCAGCGATGCAGCGATGATCGCCTTATCCATACGGACGTACTGCACCATGAAGTTCGGGTAGGTCATGCTGATCCGGGCGTACTGCCCCTTGTAGGGCCAGTACGAGTCATACTGCCAGATTTCGGTCTTCTTTAACCCACCAAGAATCGCCCCCTGATAGGTAGCCTTGTAGGTCGGAGCCGGGCGCAGGCCGAACTTGGAGTCCATACCCTGGTGCCAGACGATGTACTCCTCCTTGCCCAGCTTCACCTGCTTGTGGCGGTCCTGAATAAACCCGTAGATATCGCCGTTCTGGGGGACCGGCACATGAGCGATCTCCAGGGTGACCAGACCGCCCCGCGTTTTGCCCCTGACGAGAGTATCGCCCTCCCCGGGTTCCAACACCCATCCCTCCAGGTTCTTCGGCACCGAAACCGCCACCCCCTTATCAGGAAGCGAGAGCGTCACCCGCTGGGGATCTACTTGAACCACATACCCCAGCCAGACCGCCAGCGTTAAGAATAGAAGAAATCGTCCATAGGGCAGATATCGGTTCATGAGATGCCCTCCTTCCAGGGGGTCGTCCTTCCGAAAGAGATTCAACTGTTAGGTTAGATGCACGTTGAGTCAAAATCGTTCATGTCGAAGTTCAAAGAAGGAAGATCACTTTAGGCTGACGAATATCATCAGCCTAGTGGGGCTAACCCCAAACATCCGACCACAGTAATACCGTTGTAACGTATGGTCGGGAAGAAAGGAAGGGGATGCAGACTCGTTCCTGGTTCCACGTAGCTTCGGCTTCCTCCTTGTTGAAGGGAAAGCCAACAACTGCGACACAAAATATAGGGGGTAACACACAGATGATGAGCTTCAAGCGGCTCGCGATGGGCGCTCTGGTCTCTGTTCTGAGCGCCTCTGTCATCCTGGCTGGCTGCTCCTCGGGCACCAAGGCGCCCACGGAGACGCCGAAGACCGGGGAGACCCAGACCCAGAAGCCCGAGGGCCCGGTTGTCGGCGGCACCATGATCTACACCACCATCGGTGACGCTGCCGTTCTGCTGCCGACCCTGACCGCTGACACCGCCTCCAGCTTCGTGACCGGCCTGGTCTTCGACAGCCTGGTGACCTACGACGACAAGCTCAACCCCTATCCGGCTCTCGCTGAGAAGTGGGAAGTGAAGGACGACAAGATCTACACCTTCACCCTGAAGAAGGGTGTTAAGTTCCACGACGGCAAGGAGCTGACCGCTGAGGACGTGGTCTTCACCTACACCTACATGGCGCACCCGAAGTACCAGGGCGTCCGCTTTGGTGACTTCACCGCCGTCAAGGGCTGGGGTGAACTGGGCAAGAAGTACTCGGCGATCAACAAGGACCTCAAGGACAAGAAGATCGACGAGAAGAAGGCCGATGAGCTGAAGTTCGCCGCCTACGACGAGTTCCTCAAGGCCGGCGGCATCACCGCTCCCGACCCCTACACCTTCCGCGTCGAGCTGACCACCCCGTTCGCCCCCGCCTTCGTCCGCCTCGGCGGCTACGGCATCCTGCCGAAGCACCTGCTCGAGAAGGATGTCAACAACATGAAGGCCTCCGCCCTGGCCAAGGCCCCTGTTGGCACCGGCTCCATGAAGTTCGTGGAGTGGGTGAAGGACGATCACATCACCCTGGAGCGCAACACCGAGTGGACCAACCGCTCCGTCACCGGCAAGGGCCCGCTGAACATCGAGCGGATGATCGTTAAGGTCATTCCTGACCAGCAGGCCAACATGGTGGCTCTGGAGACCGGTGAGACCGATCTCGCCACCATCACCCCGGAGATGTTCGACCACTTCAAGAACAACGTCAAGCATGTCCAGCTGTACGAGTACATGACCTTCTCGTACACCTACATGGGCTACAACCTGCAGAGCCCGATGTTCTCCGACAAGCGGGTCCGCCAGGCGATCACCCACGCGATCAACCGTCAGGAGATCGTCGACAAGATCCTCCTCGGCCACGGCACCCTGGCTAACTCCCATGCTTCGCCGGTCCGTTGGGACTACAACCCCGACGTTCCCGTCTTCGAGTTCAACGCCGACAAGGCCGCGAAGCTCCTCGACGAGGCTGGCTGGAAGGTCGGCGCCGACGGCATCCGCGAGAAGGATGGCCAGAAGATGAAGTTCGAGATCGCCACCAACAACGGCAACAAGCTGCGTGAGCAGTCCGCCGTTATCATCCAGCAGGCCCTCAAGAAGGTCGGCATCGAGGTCACCATCAACCTGATGGAGTGGAACGCCTTCCTCGATTACGTCGACGGCGACAAGAAGCAGGCCTACATCCTCGGCTGGAGCCTGGGCTTTGACCCCGACGCCCACTCCATCTTCCACAGCGAGGGCGGCTTCAACTCGATGCACGGCTACTCCAACCCGGTCGTTGACGAGCTGATCCAGAAGGGTCGCGTCACCACCGACCTGAACGAGCGGAAGAAGATCTACGGCGAGATGCAGAAGATCATGGCCGAGGAGCAGGTCTACACCTGGCTCTACTTCGGCAACACCATCGCCGGCCTCAACACCCGCATCAAGGGCGCGAAGAACGGCTCCCCGAACGGCCTCATGTGGAACTTCGAGGAGTGGTGGATCAGCGACGCCAAGGCTCAGTAAGTTCTCTACTGAACTGAAGTGCGCTACGGTCCCCCGGCAACGGGGGACCGTAGATTCTTGTGGGGACCATGACTCAATCTTCTTGTAACGAGATTTCGCAATTAGAAAGAATGAACGATCAAGTCCACTATGTCGTCTTATTGCCAACGGACGGTTGTGACTGTTCGACACGGCAAGCTGAGAAGAAGGTAGAGAGAGAAGCCGTAACGAATAGTCGCGTAGAAATCGCAATGGGGGTATTACGTGATGTTCAGGTACATCACTCGGCGGCTCCTCTCGCTGATCCCGCTGCTCCTTGTGATCAGCTTTGTCTCCTTTGGTATCTACCAGTTGTCTCCCGGCGACCCTGTCAAGGCCTTCATTCCGCGTGAGATGGCCGACGATCCCGCTGCGATCGAGCGGATGCGTGCCCAGTTGGGGCTCGACAAGCACTGGACGGTCCAGTATATCCGCTGGATGGAGAAGCTGGTCCAGGGCGATCTGGGTCGCTCGATGATCACCGGCCAGCCGGTGGTAGACCGCTTCGCCCTTGCGATTCCCAACACCCTCAAGCTGACGATCACCGCCTGGCTGCTCTCTTTTACCCTCTCCATTATTGTGGGTGTCGTCTCCGCTACCCGCCGCTACACGATCGTCGATCAGGCTGTTACGGTCTTCTCTTTCGCCGGCCTGGCGATTCCGGGGTTCTTTCTCGGCCTTTTGCTCATGCTCCTCTTCGCCATCAAACTGAAGTGGCTCCCGGCAACGGGCATGTACACCGTTGGGCAGGAAGGGAACTTCCTGAACGGCATCAAACACATGATTATGCCGCTGATCGCCCTGGCGATCAACGACATCGCCGGAACCTCTCGCTACGTGCGCTCCAGCCTGCTGGAGGTCCTGAAGATGGACTACATCCGAACCGCTCGCTCCAAGGGCCTCTCTGAGCGGATCGTCACCTATAAGCACGCCCTGCGCAACTCGCTGATGCCTGTTGTCACCTTCCTGGGCCTCGGCATGGCCACCTTCGTCGGCGGGTCACTGGTAATCGAGAACCTGTTCGCCTGGCCGGGTATGGGCCGGGTGATCATCGGGGCGGTCTTCCAGAATGACTACCCGATGGTAATGGCCGGCAACCTGCTGTTCGCCGGGCTGACGGTGGTCGGCAACATGATCGCCGATATCATGTACGCCGTGGTTGACCCGCGGGTCAAGTTCTCCTAAGGAGGGTCTTAGACGATGGCAACGGTTGAGAAGATCAACGACACCAACGAGCAGTCCCCTCTGCAGGGGCCGCCTGAGTCTTCGAAGGAACTGACCTGGTCCCGCATCTTCTGGCGCCGCTACCGGAAGAACAAGCTGGCGCTGCTGGGCCTTGGCATGCTGTTTGCGCTCTTCACGGTCGCCATTCTGGCGCCGGTGATCGCCCCGCAGAGCCGCGACGAGCTGATCCTGGCCACCCGTTTGAAGAAGCCGGGCACGGTCAACCCGGAGACCGGCCAGACCTACTACCTGGGCACCGACCAGTACGGGCGTGACATCACCTCCCGTCTGATCCACGCCTCCCGGATCTCCCTGACCATCGGCTTCATCTCCACCGCTGTGGCTCTCACCATGGGCCTCTTGGTGGGCAGCCTGGCCGGCTACTACGGTGGCTGGATTGACAACATCCTGATGCGGCTGGTCGACGTCTTGCTATCGATTCCAACCCTCCCGCTGCTCTTGACGGTGCTCGCATTTGTGGGCAACTCCATCTGGCTGATCATGTTCATTCTGGGCATCACATCGTGGATGTCGGTCGCCCGCCTGGTGCGCGGCGAGATTCTCTCGATCAAGCAGCGTGACTTCGTGGAGGCGGCCCGCGCCATGGGCGCGCCGGACCTGCGGATCATGTTCAAGCACATTGCCCCGAACCTGTTCCACGTGCTCATCGTTAACGCCACCCTGCGCGTGGCGGGCGCCATGCTGACTGAGGCGACCCTTTCCTACCTCGGTATCGGTGTTCAGCCGCCGATCCCCTCCTGGGGCAACATGCTCTACGAGCACCAGAACTACCTGCGGGTCGCTCCGTGGACCAGCATCTGGCCGGGTATGGCAATCTTCGTCTCGATGCTTGCCTTCTACTTCGTGGGCGACGGCCTGCGCGACGCCCTTGACCCTCGTCTGAAGGATTAGCACCCGAAGGAAGAACGGGCCCTGGGGGGATCTCATCTGCTCCGCTATCTCGTGAGACGCTTACTGGCGGTCATTCCGCTTCTGTTCTTCATCTCACTCATCTCCTTTGGGATCTACCAGTTGGCGCCGGGCGACCCGGTTCGGGCCCACCTCCCGCTGGAGGCGATGGATGACCCGGCTCAGGTCCAGCGGGTGCGGGAGATGCTTGGACTCGACAAGCACTGGACGGTCCAGTACGCCAACTGGGTAGGCCAGGTGGTGCAGGGCAACTTCGGCCGGTCGATGGTCGACAACGAGTTGGTTGCAGAGAAACTGGCCCGGGTGATTCCCGTGACCCTGCAGCTATCGGTGACCACCTTTGTGATCACCTTTATCCTGGCGCTGCTGGTCGGGATTGTGTCAGCCACCAGGCGATACAGCATCCTGGATCACTTCTTGACCCTCTTCGGCTTTGCCGGGGTTTCGATTCCGACCTTCTTCATGGGCATTCTGCTGATGCTGCTCTTTGCCGTGAAGCTGAAGTGGCTGCCGGCCACCGGCCGGTACCCGCTGGCCGAAGAACCGACCCTCTGGGTGATGATCAAGCACATGATCTTGCCGGTGATCGCTATGGGGATCAACGACATTGCCGGTCTCTCCCGGTATGTGCGCTCCAGCCTCCTGGAGGTCCTTCGGCAGGACTACATTCGAACCGCCCGGGCCAAGGGGCTCAGCGAGCGGGTTGTGATCTACCGGCACGCCCTGCGCAACGCCCTGATCCCGATCATTACCCTGCTCGGACTGGGCCTGCCTGACTTCATCGGCGGCGCGTTGGTGATCGAGAACCTCTTCGCCTGGCCCGGCATGGGCCGGACGACGGTGACGGCGGTCTTTAAGAACGACTACCCCGTCATCATGGCCGCCAACGTGCTGTTTGCGCTCATGACGATTATCGGCAACCTGATCGCCGATATCCTGTATGCGATGGTCGATCCGCGCATTAAGTTCAGCTAAATGTAGGTTGCTGCCCCCGTCTCGCCAGGCGAGACGGGGCTCTTTTTGGTTGGGGCGGCTGGAGGGCGCGCAGACTATGGCAGAGAGAGTCCGGCTGGGAGGGTGAGAGATGAGCAGGGAGGAGAGGACCGGCGGACCGGAAACGGCGGTCGGATACAAGGCGCCTGGCGATCCGGGCGACCCGCTGGCGGTCCGCATTGAAAAACTGACCTTCGCCATGGAGAAGATGAACCTGGCGGAGTATACCACCTTGCTTCAGAACCCCTGGCGGCTGATGTGGGTCAACTTTATCGCGGGCAGCGCCCGCGGCCTTGGAATCGGCTTCGGCTTTGCCGTGCTGACAGCGCTGCTTCTCTATATTCTGCGCGGTTTGATGATGGCCAATCTCCCGGTGATCGGTGACTTGATCGCCACGATTGTCCGGTTGGTCGAGCAGAACTTACGACCGTAAGATCGACATAACGCGGGCAGACTAACCCCGAGAGGGGGAACAAACCGCGTGGAGATGGAGCATCTTCGGCAAAAGCTGCTGGAGGAACGGGAAGCCTACGAACACCAGATCACCATGATCGAAGAGACAGGGCTGGGCACCTCACAGGGCGATGTGCTCCAGGAGGAGAGCACCGTGGACAACCACCCGGCCGACCTGGGCACCGAGACCTTCGAGCGGGCCAAGGACCTGGGGCTCTGGACCAACGCCAACCGCCGCCTGCGGGAGATCGATATCTGCCTCGAGCGGATGGCCCAGGGCACCTACGGGATCTGCGAGGTCTGCGGCCAGCCGATCGACCCGGACCGGCTGGAGGTCTTCCCCAGCGCGACCACCTGCATCGACTGCCAGCAGGAGCGAGAGACGCTGCCTGACCGCTTTCACCGGCCCGTGGAGGAGCAGGTGCTCAACCCACCCTTCGGTCGCTCCTTTCGGGACGAGTCGGGCGATGCCAACTACGACGGCGAAGATGCCTGGCAGGAGGTGGCCCAGTACGGCACCTCGGAGACCCCACAGGATGTGCCCGGGGCGATCTCCTACAATGACATGTACAACTCAGACGAAGATGTCTACACCATCGTCGACCCCATGGACGCCCTGGTGGACGAGGATGGCGAACCCCTCCAGCGTGACGACCGGGACTGGGAGAAGGGCGTCCAGTACGAGGAGGGGATGGAGCACACCATCTACGGCCCCGACGACATGGAGGGGGAGTATCACTGGCAGCCGGCCCCGTACTTCCGGGGCGTGATGCCCGAGAAGCAGTTCCGCAACAGCCGGTTTCCGCGGAGGCGCATGCCTTAGGGCGTGCCTCCGTTTTTTCTTGCCACGGATTTCACGGATTAACACACGGATTATCACGGATTTGTAGGCCCCTGAGGGAGTATCATTATTATATATAATAATGGCATATCCGTTTGATTGGGGCTGCTCTCCGATGAGGGCTTACTCTACCGGACTCTTGAGCAGGTCCGTGTAAATCTGTGAAAAATCCGTGAAATCTGTGGCAAAATGGGCTTGCACAGCGCCTGCTTGGCGAGTATACCAGCCTGTGGTAGACTGAAGGACAGTGAAATGGGGGGCTGTCCGCTTTGTGGAGCATCATCATCGCTCTGGTAGTTCTGGCCCTGGATCAGTATACAAAGTGGCTTGTGTTGACCCGGATGACCCTTCACGAGGAGATTCCGGTCATTGCCGGATTCTTTTCCCTGCAGTTTGTCTATAACCCGGGGGCGGCCTTCGGGATGCTGGCGAACCAGCGCTGGTTCTTTGTGATCGTCACGCTGATCGCCGTGGGCGGGATTCTCTATTACCTGCGCAGGCCCGAGGCACAGCACTGGCTGGCCCGCTTCTCCCTGGGGATCCTCCTGGGCGGCGCTGTCGGCAACCTGATCGACCGCCTGCGTTTTGGCCAGGTGGTGGACTTTCTGCTCTTCTATTGGAGAGACTACTACTTCCCGAACTTTAATGTGGCAGACATAGGGATCACGGTGGGGGTCGGGGGGCTGGTCCTCCACCTGCTGCTAACGGGGGAGACGAAGGAAGCGTGAAGGAGTATCGCATTGTAGCGGAGCAGCCGGAGAGCCGGCTCGACGCTTTCCTGGCCGGACAGGAGGAGCTCGGGCTCTCCCGCTCTCGCATCAAGGCGCTGATCGAAGAGGGGCGCATCACCGTCAACGGAGCGGTGCGCAAGGTGAGCCAGTCGCTGCTGCCGGGCGACGAGGTCCTGGTGCAGGTGCCCGACCCCGAGCCGGTGGACCTGCTGCCCGAGGAGATTCCGCTGGACGTGGTCTACGAAGATGAAGATGTGCTGGTGATCAACAAGCAGCGGGGCCTGGTGGTCCATCCGGCTGCCGGTCACTGGAGCGGCACCCTTGTTAACGCCGTGCTCGACCATGTCGAAGACCTGGAGGGGATCGGCGGGGAGCTGCGCCCGGGTATCGTGCACCGGCTCGATAAGGATACCACCGGCCTGCTGGTGGTGGCGAAGAATGAGCGGGCGATGGCGAAGCTGCAGGACCAGATTCGGGAGCATACCGCCCGGCGGGTTTACTGGGCGCTGGTCCATGGCAACAACATGCCCGACTCGGGCCGGATCGAGGCGCCCATCGGCCGGCATCGTGGCGACCGCAAGCGCATGGCGGTGGACACCAGGACCGGGCGCGACGCCCTCACCCACTTCCGGGTGCTGGAGCGGTACCTGGGCTACGCCCTGCTGGAGTGCCGGCTGGAGACGGGGCGCACGCACCAGATCCGTGTTCACCTCTCGTTCATCGGCCACCCGGTGGTAGCCGACCCAGTCTACGGGACGCGCAAGGCGCACCTGGGGTTGGAGCCGCAGGCGCTGCACGCCCGGCAGTTGGGCTTTTATCACCCCTCAACCGGGGAGTGGGTTGAGTTCACGGCGGACCCGCCCGCTGACATGATGGCGGCGATTGAGCGCCTGCGTGAGGAGGCCTGAAAGAGATGACGCTCCAGAACTTTGCTGATCGCCTTTGCACGCAGGTGAAACGGAAGCGTTCCCACGCCGTCGTGGGCCTCGACCCGGTGCTGGGAAAGCTGCCGGCCTTTATCAGGCGGGAGGCGGCGGCGCAGTATGGCCAGACCGCCCGCGGCGCCGCTGCGGCGCTCCTCGCCTTCAACCGCATGGTGATCGACGCCGTGGCGGACCAGGTCGCCCTGGTCAAGCCGCAGTCTGCCTTCTACGAGGTCTACGGCCAGCACGGGGTGGAGGCCTTCTGGGAGACGGTGCGCTACGCCCGGTCCAGGGGGCTCCTCACCATCGCCGACGCCAAGCGCGGCGACATTGGCTCCACAGCCGAGGGCTACGCCGCCGCCTTCTTCGGGCACCCGAACCCGCTGGAGACCTGGGAGGACCCGGAGCAGTGGGCCGACTCCCTGACGGTCAATCCGTACCTGGGCAGCGATGGGCTGGTGCCTTTCACCCAGCGCTGCGAGGCCCGCGGGACGGGGCTGTTTATCTTAGTGAAGACCTCGAATCCGTCATCGGGCGAGATTCAGGACCAGCCGCTCCTCTCGGGGGAGCTGGTGGCGCAGCAGGTGGCCAAGCTGGTGGACTCCCTGGGCGCCAGGCTGGTGGGCGAGTCGGGCTACAGCTCGGTGGGCGCCGTGGTGGGCGCCACCTATCCGCAGGACCTGGCCCGCTACCGGGCCGAGATGGAGCGGGCGATCCTGCTGGTGCCCGGCTACGGGGCGCAGGGCGGCACGGGCGCCGATGTGGTCCACGCCTTCAACCCCGACGGCCTGGGCGCTGTGGTCAACGCCTCCCGCTCGGTCATCTTCGCCTTTAGGGGCGAGGAGGTGACCGCCGCCGAGGCGAGGGCGGCCATCGCCGGGGCGCTGGAGGCGATGAACCGGGACATCAACGGGGCGCTGCAGGCGGCGGGCAAGCTGGCCTGGTAGATCCACTTAGACGAAGAGAACCACCCTCCGCCGGGAGGGTGGTTTTTTCACCGTGTGAAGAGCCGCTTCAGCCGGAACCAGAAGGTGGCGCCCTGCCCCGGCTGGCTGGTGACGCCCACCGTGCCGCCGTGCGCCTCCACCAGCGACTTCACGATAGCCAGGCCAAGCCCGGCGCCCTTGTGCCCCCGCCCCTGGTTCTGCCCCTGGTAGAAGCGGTGAAAGATTTGCGATGCCTCCTCGGCGGTAAGGCCGGGACCCCGGTCGACCACCCGGACCAGCAGGTCATCGCCCTCGGCCGATGCCTCCAGCCGCACCGCCTCGCCGGGCGGGGTGTAGCGGACGGCGTTGGAGACCAGGTTGGTCAGCACCTGCCGCAGCCGGTCCCGGTCGCCGTAAAGGCGGCTGGTCGCCGCTTCG
Organism: Bacillota bacterium; assembly: GCA_049325315.1. Classification (GTDB taxonomy): domain Bacteria; phylum Bacillota; class Sulfobacillia; order Symbiobacteriales; family Symbiobacteriaceae; genus JAWLHU01. Next base: position 32,058 of record JBMONB010000220.1, read on the forward strand.
GGGGCGACAGCGAGCTCAAGCCGCACGCCCTCGGCGGGCGGGAACGATTCGGCGAACTCGGTCAGCCAGGGGCCGACCGCCATCTCCTGCAGCTGCAGTTCCGCCTGACCGGCCTCCAGCCTGGCCACATCGAACAGGTCATCGACCATGCGGGCGAGACGCTCCGATTCGGCGGCGATGATCTGGTAGTAGCGCTGCCGCTTCTCCTCGGTGGGCACCACGCCGTCCCGCAGCGCCTCGGCGAAGCCGTGAATCGAGGTGAGCGGGGTGCGAATCTCGTGGGAGGCCACCGCCAGGAGCGACCGGCGGGAGGACTCGGAGCGGCGCAGTCCCTCCACGAGCGCCTGAATCCGCTCCGCCATGTGGTTGAAGTGGCCGGCCATCTCAGCGATCTCGTCGCCGCCCTGCTCCGGCGCCCGGCGGGTCAGGTCGCCCTCGGCCAGCGCCCGCGCCGCCCCGCCGGTGGCCCGCAGCCGGCGGGCCATCTCCTGGCTGACCCAACCTGCCACCAGGAGGGCGGCGATCAGCATCAGCAGGGTGATCAGCAGGAACCAGCGGGTCAGCCCCCGGGTCATCTCCTCCACGTAGGTGATGTTCCGGATGATCACCACCGAGAGCCCCCCTGCCGCCCGCCCCTCGAGATGGATCGGCGCCGCGGCGGCCAGGACCGAGCCCACACCCTCCACCACGATCGGGTTGCGCACGCGCAGGCGCGGCTGCTCCGCCCCGGTCGGGATTCGCTCGAGGGGCAGCTGCCTGCGGCGCAGGGCCGCAACGTTGGAGTTGACCACCATACCGTTGGCGGTGGTGACCGCCACGACCTCGTCGGTCAGGAGCGTGTCCACCAGTTGAAGCACCTGCTGGACCGCCCGCTGCTCCTCCAGCCGGCCGGGGCGGGTGGAGTCATCGAGCCGGAGGCTGCGCAGCCGCTGCGAGAGCTGGCGGGCGGCGCCGTCGGCCTGGGCCTGGAGCCGCTGCTGCTCCTGCACCGTCACCACCCATTTGACCCAGCGAGGCATGAAGAGCACCGTGGTGGCGGCCACCAGACCGATCAGCGCCAGGTGGGTGACCAGAAGTTTTGTGCCAATGCGCATCGTTATCGCTCACCTGTCTCAAACTTGTAGCCCACGCCCCAGACGGTCTTGATATACCGGGGCTTCTCCGGGTCGGGCTCCACCTTCTTGCGAATCCGCTGGACGTGCACATCCACCGTGCGGAAGTCGCCGTAGAAGGAGTAGTCCCAGACCTTGGTCAGAAGCTGCTCCCGCGTAAAGGCCCGGTGGGGGTTCTGGGCGAGGGTGGCCAGCAGGTCGAACTCCTTGGGCGGGCAGTCGATTGCCTCGCCGCGCACCGTCAGCGTCCGGCCCGCCAGGTCGATGCTGAAGTCAGGGAAATCCAGGCGCTCGGTGGGGCCGGGTCCGGCGGGAGCACCTCCGGCTGGACCCCGCTCCGCCCGCCGGAGCACCACCTTGACCCGGGCCACCAGCTCCCGCGGGCTGAAGGGCTTGGTGATGTAGTCCTCGGCGCCCAGCTCCAGCCCGAGGATCTTGTCCAGCTCGTCGCCCCGGGCGGTCAGCATGATGATCGGGACCTGGTCGGCGACCAGCTCGCGGGTCACATCCATGCCGCCCTTGCGGGGCATGTTCAGGTCCAGCACCACCAGGGCGGGGTGGAGGGTGCGCACCTTCTCCAGCGCCTCGACGCCATCGGCAGCCTCGACAACGGTGTACCCCTCCTGCTCCAGGTAGAGGCGGCAAAGCTCCCGGATATTCGCCTCGTCATCGACCACCAGGATCAGCTTGGACACGGCATGCACCTCCGAGAGGTTCTTCTGCGGGCTTTCTTCTGGTTCCTGCGGTTGGGTGGGGGCGTTTGTTGGCCGCGGATTACGCGGATTACGCGGATTTCCGGACATATCGCGGATTACTGGGTCGTTGCTGGTGGTGGTCTCGTCGACTTTGTTGGCATGGACTGCGGTTACCATTGGTCTTCCTATGGGAAACATTGTCTTCACCAAGGCCTTCATTGGATAACATTGGTTTCCTATTCGGTTACCATTGCTTACCCCACGGTCTAACATTGGATTACATTGGACTACATTGGACGACATTGATCTTCCCCCACCAGCCACGACCAAGTAATCCGCGTCTGTCTGGAAATCCGCGTAACCACCATGACGAGGGCGCCAGAGACGCATATGAAAAATGAAAATGGTGTTGGCCCTCACCAGCTACGGCTCAGTAATCCGCGTTTTGTCCGGAAATCCGCGTAATCCGCGTAATCCGCGGCCAATACACCGACCCGACCGCTATTTTCTGGGGAATCCGCGTAATCCGCGGCCAATAACCCGACCCGACACCATGTTACGGCACAGATACAGCAAGTCCATGATCAAAACATGAACAGGGTGTAAACATGGAAGGGCTTGACCACAGGGGCAGGGGAGTGGTAACGTGAATGGCGGGTAATGCTACTTTAACCCAGTCCCGTGAGGCTGGTAAGGAGCAGGCCACCTGCAATCCAACGTGCCGACCAGGGCGCCCGGCTCGCGCAAGGGCCGCCCCGGCGTACTATGGACACAGATGACCTCCTTGCCGGTAATGGGCAAGGAGTTTTTTCATCTCTCCGAGGAGGTGCTGCTATGGGTGAGCCCAAGGCGATGCTGATGGATGCGTCCCAGATGAACCGTGCCCTCTCCC
>JBMONB010000221.1:0-34634 GCA_049325315.1 Bacillota bacterium
GGAACGCCGGGGCGGCCATGGTTCACGTGCATGGCCGGCTGCCCGATGGATCCCCTACCCAGGACGCATCGGTCTACGCCGAGATCATCAAGGCGGTGCGAGAGCGCACCGATGTCATTGTGCAGGTCTCCACGGGCGGGGCGGTCGGCATGCCGGCGCAGGAGCGGATCGCGCCGGTTCTACTAAAGCCGGAGATGGCCTCGCTCACTACCGGGACCGTCAACTTCGGCAACGATGTGTTCATGAACTCGCCGGAGATGATCGAGGAGTTTGCCCGGACCATGGTGGCCAACGGCGTGGTCCCGGAGATCGAGTGCTTCGATCTGGGCCATATTGACAACGCCCTGGCGCTGGTCAAGAAGGGAATTCTCAGCCTACCGCTGCACTTCGATTTTGTCATGGGGGTTCCTGGGGGAATCGCCCCGACCATTCGTAACCTTGTTCACATGAGCGAGTCGATCCCTCCCGGGTGCACCTGGTCGGTGGCCGGAATCGGCCGGGCCCAACTGCCGCTGGCAACCACGGCGATTCTTCTGGGCGGCCATGTGCGGGTTGGGCTTGAGGACAACATCTACTACGCCAGGGGCGTGCTGGCGTCAAACGAGATGCTGGTAGCCCGTGTGGTGCGGCTTGCGCGCGAACTGGGCCGCGAAATTGCCTCCCCGGACGATGCAAGAAGGATATTGCGGCTCACTGATCGAACCCCTAACTGACAAACATTAGCTAAAAGATGCATGTTGGCTCTTGGTCAGAAGGGGGGGAAGGCCCGTGCTCATATCTGCATGCACGACCTTCGCTGTCCGCTGCCCTCACTGCGGAAAGTTGGAGATGACGGCGGTTTCGCGGTTTGCCCTTGGCCGGGGGAACTCGGTGAAGGTGACCTGCTCGTGCGGTCATCACCAGTTGACGGTCGGAGTCAGGCAGGGGCAGGTGTGGCTGCAAGTCCCCTGCTACCTGTGTGACGGGGTTCACTTCCTCTACTTCAACCCCGATGCCTTTTGGCGGGAGGATCTCAAGCAGATTCCATGCGCCGAGACCGAACTGCAACTCGGGGTCTTTGGTGGAGAAGAGGCGGTGGCGAGCTACGCCAAACCAGGGTGCAGCGAACTGGAGCGCCTATTGGAAGATGCCGCCTTCGATGACTACTTCGATGAGCCGGCTATCATGTACCAGACGCTCAGCACAATCCACTCGCTGAGCGAGGAGGGCAACCTCGACTGCAGCTGCGGCAATCAGGAGATCTCGGTGGATATCTTCCCTGACCGCCTGGAGCTATCGTGCCCGGAGTGCGGCCGCCAGAAGGCGGTGCCCGCAACGACCGAAGAAGATCTGGCACGGCTGCAGCGGGTGTCGCACATCAAGGTCGGTGGCGACACGCCGAACCGCCGCAAGGGGCATAAGAAGTAACGCCAAAGGGGCGGGGGAACACCCCCGGCCCTTTTGCTACGCTCACCCTGTTGGGCCTCCCATTTTTGTGGTACCCTTGTTTGGGAGTATGACAGACCCTGTGTGAAGACCCTGAGAGGAGAGTCTCTATGAAGTTTTTCATTGATACCGCCAATGTCAACGAGATTCGGGAAGTGGCCTCCTGGGGTGTTCTGGCCGGCGTTACGACCAACCCCTCGCTTGTCGCCAAAGAGGGGCGGGATTTCAAGCAGGTTCTGCACGAGATCCTGGAGATCGTCGACGGCCCTGTGAGCGCCGAGGTGGTGAGCCTCAAGGCCGACGAGATGGTGGCCGAGGCGAAGCAGTACTATGAGATGCACAAGAACATCGTCATCAAGCTGCCGATGACCGATGAGGGCCTGAAGGCCTGTGCCGTTCTCAGCAAGATGGGCGTAAAGACCAACCTCACCCTGATCTTCACGCCCAACCAGGCGCTGCTCTGCGCCCGGGCAGGAGCCACCTTCGTCTCCCCGTTCGTGGGCCGCCTCGATGATATCTCCACCGACGGAATCCAACTGATCCGCGATGTGGCGGAGATCTTCGACCTGCATGGGATCGAGACCGAGATCATCTCCGCCTCGATCCGTACCCCTGGCCAGGTGATCGAATCCGCCAAGGCTGGCGCCCACATTGCCACAATCCCGTACAAGGTGTTCCATCAGATGCTGAAGCATCCCCTGACCGATGCCGGTATCGACCGGTTCCTCAAGGACTGGGAAGCCGCCAAGGGGAAGGTGTAAGCAAAGGCCGGAAGCCCTGGCGCCAAGAAGCGCCAGGGCTAACGTGTGCCCATAGTGAGAAAACCGAGACAGAGCCCCTAGTGAGGGTGAGGGGTGACAGAGCCCCTGTGGGAGCAGCGAAAGCGCTCCCACAGGGACGACGGGAGCGCCCAGTGCGTTGGGGGGTGTGGGGGGAAGGATGCGCTCTTCCTTCCCCCCACTTATAGAAAGGCTCAATCGCGATTGCTTATAGAATCTATAACCGTGATCGAAGGAAGCCGCGGTAGAATGGAAGCGTGGTTTTCGACGCTGCAACCCACGCAAGGAGGACGTACTTGTGGAACGGGAATTGGCACTGGAACTGGTGCGCGTCACCGAAGCCGCAGCTCTGGCCTGTGCCCGGTGGATGGGTCGCGGCGACAAGAACCGGGCTGATCAATTGGCGGTCGACGCCATGCGGGCCGGGTTTGACACCGTGCAGATCGACGGGCTCGTGGTGATCGGTGAGGGCGAGATGGATGAAGCGCCGATGCTTTACATCGGGGAGAAGTTGGGGGCGGGCGGCATTGCGGTGGATGTCGCAGTGGACCCGCTGGAGGGCACCAATCTGGTGGCCAAGGGGCTGAACGGTTCGATCGCCGTAGTGGCGGTAGCACCCAGAGGCCACCTGCTTCACGCCCCGGATATGTATATGGAGAAGATCGCGGTCGGCCCCTCTGCCAAAGGCTGCATTGACCTGACCGCCTCGATCACCGCGAACCTGAAGTGGGTGGCCCGGGCCAAGGGGAAAGATGTGAGCGACCTGACGGTGGTCATTCTGGACCGGGACCGCCATAAGAAGATGATTCAGGAGTGCCGGGAGGCCGGCGCTCGGATCAAGTTGATCTCCGATGGCGATGTGGCCCCGGCAGTGGCCGCTGGGATCGAAGAGACGGGCATTGACATGCTTCTAGGCATCGGTGGAGCGCCGGAGGGGGTTCTCGCGGCAGCAGCCCTCAAGTGCCTCGGCGGTGACATGCAGGCCCGCCTGGTGCCTGAGAACGAAGAGGAGTACGCCCGGTGCCAGGCAATGGGCCTGAGCGACCCGAGGCAGGTGCTCCGCCTGGAGGATCTGGTCAAGGGCGAGGAGGTCTTCTTCGCTGCCACAGGCATTACCGAGGGCGACCTGCTGCGGGGCGTACGGTATTTCGGACACCATACGGTGCGGACCCACTCCATCGCCCTGCGAGGCAAGACCGGTACGGTCCGGTTCATCGAGGCGAGGCATCACCTGGAGCGGAAGCCGGCCTGGTTTCATCCCCGGTCGGAGCGGTAGGCTACACATAACGCGGACCAGCGTAGCATACACCTGTCCCATCGACCTATTGGGGGTGGGCAGGATGGAGCCAACGCTGGTCCGACGCATTCTGACCGTGGTTGTGGTGGCCTGCCTGGTTCTGGCCGCCGGACTATTGGGCTGGCTTCAGTCCGATGCGAGCCGCCGGGCGCGCGAGGTAGATAAGCCAGCCGTGGGAGGCATTCTCGTGGACGGGGGGCGGAGCCCGGAGCCGCCCCTCCGTAAGTCTTCCCAGCCCGGGGCGCGCCGCCCGCCGCAGCCAGCGAGCGTCCGGAAGTCCGCTACCACCATGGTTCCCGCACGTGGCGGGGGCGCCCGTCGGGTACACCAGGTCCGAGATGGGGAGACGCTCTACCGCATTGCAAAGCGGTACGGGGTGCCGGTGGCTGACCTTCAGCGGGCCAATGGTCTTGCCTCTGACCTGATCCGCCCGGGGCAGTTGCTCCAGCTGCCGGGTATGGGCGACCGGGACACCGGGGCGCTGCTGGGCCATACCTACATCTGGCCGGTGTCGGCGCCGGTCAGCTCGTACTTCGGTCTCCGCTGGGGGCGGCCTCACAATGGGATCGACCTGGCCGCTAATCACGGTGACGAAGTACAAGCCAGCCGCAGCGGTGAAGTACTGATTGCCGGTACGGTCCCCGGGTACGGGGAGACGGTGATCCTGGTGCACGATGACGGGAGCCGCACGCTTTACGCCCACTGCTCCAAACTGCTGGTAAAGTCGGGCCAAAAGGTCCGGCAGGGCCAGACGATCGCCCTGGTGGGTTCTACCGGTCAATCGACCGGACCGCACCTTCACTTCGAGATTATCGTGAACGATCAGCCTTTAGATCCGCTGTTGTACCTGCCGAAGCCGTAGAACGATAAAGGGTTTCTTGCACCTCGCGGAAATACTGTCCACGAAAGTTTCCACACCAATGTTGGGGTTATCCACAATATCCACAGGGGGCTGTTGGTAAATATTCATGCAACATAGGGTGAATTTTGGCGGGCGAAATGCACGGCACTTCATTTGCACACAAAAACTCCAGGCCAGGTACGGCTCTGCGCAACGTGGCCAATAGCCACCAACTCGAAACATGTCGAAAGCGAAGATTCTTGAGGATGAGGAAAACCCCGGGGAGATGTGTGATATCCCCGGGGTTTTGCCAACAGGTGTCGTCAGGGCTTCAGGACCAACTTCTTGCCCTGTTCGTAGTTCGTGAAGGTACGGTTCCAGAGTTCGCCCTTGTTGTGCCTGGCCGACTGGTCGTCGTAGTACGGGCTGAGGAAGTGGCCGGACTGACCGGGTGTCACCACCGAACGGCTGCTGCCGGTGGGGTTGGCCAGGTCGACCACCTGCCTCCAGGGGGCGCTGGAGCTGACCATACCGTTCTTGCCAAAGGACATGGCGCCAACGGTGATGTTGCTTCCGCCCACCGGGTAGGCCTTCGGGTTGAGAATCCAGCCGAGGGGCTTCACAGCGCCGCCGATCGGGTGCGGCGGCTGAATGCGGTGGTACTTGCCCCACTCCCACTTGGCCGGGCTCTTGCCCTGCATCTCCGCAGCGTCCTTGACCGCTGCCTGGAAGGAGGAGACCGCCAGCTTCTCCAGGCCCCCCGCCGCCTTGATCCAGTCGTTCTCCGTTCCCTTCGCAGCCTTTAGTAGGGCCACATCGGTCACGTTCCCCTGGTCCGCCATTCGTTTGTACAGTTCTTCACCCATCTTGGGCTCGTAGAGCTGCTTGGTGAGGGTACGGTACCAGAGGTGGAAGAGGAGCGGTGCGCCCTGGTCGGCGCTGTCCACCTGGTCCCAGCCCTTGAGCAGGGCGAGCGCCTCCTGCTCCGTCTTGCTGAGCGATGAGCCGGCCTTCTCCACCGGCGGCAGGAGCGCCGGCAGCAGGGTCCGGGCGTGCAGGTTGGCATAGTCAACCTGGATTGTCTGCATGTCGTCGAGGGTCAGGCTACCCTTCTTCGCTTCGATCATCTCGGTAATGCGCATGGCCCGGTAGGGCTGGGCCCACGAGTGTGAGATGAAGTGCGGGTAGGCGTCGTCGATCACCTTGTTGTTGGCGGTAGCCACATAGCCCTTTGCCGGGTTGACCGCCTCGGGCATCTCTTCGAAGGGAATGAACCCGGTCCACTCATACTCGCCGGTCCAGCCGGGCACTGGCGCCAGGCCGTTGCCCTTGGCCCGAATGGGGATGATGCCGCCAGTGCGGTAGGCAATGGTCCCGTCGACCGAGGCGAAGACGAAGTTCTGGGTCGGCACCTGGAACATCTTCAATGCCTCCCGGAACTCGGCCCAGTTCTGCGCCCTCGGGAAGGCGAGAACGGCCTCCAGCTCGGGGGTGGGCATGTAGGCGGTCCACTTGAGCGCCAGCGCCTCCTTGGGCCGGTTCTTCTCGTCGCCGACCACCTCCGAGACGATGGGGCCGTGCCGGGTAACCACCACCTCGAACTCCACCGGCTCCTTGCCCTTCACCGGGATCAGTTCCTTGTAGACCTTGGCATCTTCCCACTTGTCCTTGTAGAGGAACTGGTAGGGGTTGTCCGGGTTCCGCTTCTCCACATAGAGGTCCTGCACGTCAGGGCCGGTGTTGGTCACACCCCAGGCAATCTTGTCGTTCTGGCCGATCACGATGCCCGGAGCGCCGGGGAACATGACGCCAAAGGCGTTCAGCTTCCCCTTGATGATCAGGTGCTGTTCATACCAGATGGAGGGCGTCCGCAGGCCCAGATGCGGGTCATTCGCCAGCAGCGGCTTCCCGGACTTCGTGAGCTTTCCGCCCACGACCCAGTTGTTCGAGCCGAGCCACTCGTCGGGGAAGACGGCGGCGGTCAGGAGGCCATTCAGGTCGATCTCCTTGCCGGCATAGGCGATCTCCCGGGGCGACGAGCTGGGGGCTGCCGAGGATTTGCCCTGGTACTGTATCATCGTGATGCCGCCCTCGGGGTAGACCGGCAGCAACTGGTCGGCCAACTCAGGACCGACCTTCTGGGCGAGCTGAAGCCGGTAGACCTCGCCCTTGAAGTTCCCGCCCAAGTCGTAGGACATAATCTTACCGACAACGGCAGAATCGACGGCGGTCCAGTGCTCCGGCTTGTAGCCAAGAATGCTGAATTCAACCGGAAGTTTGCCCTCCCGGGTAGCCTGGTCGATGAAGGCGTTCACGCCGGCGGCGTACGCATCCAGCAGTGTGAGCCCTGGCCCGCTGTACTGCTTCACCGTCTCCTCCGCCGCGCGGCGCAGGTTGAGAGCCCGGAAGAACTTGTCGGTCTTCAACTGACTGCCGCCCATCACCTCGGAGAGGCGGCCGCTGGCGGCCCGGCGGGTCAGATCCATCTGGAACAGGCGGTCCTGCGCGACTACATAGCCCTGGGCCATGTAGAGGTCATGCTCGTTGGTGGCCTCAATGTGGGGGACCCCGCGCTCATCCCGGTAGACGGTGACCGGGGCCGTGAGACCCGGAAGCGTCAACTCTCCGCTGATGACAGGAAGGCTTCGCTGGGCGAAGGCATAACCCCCCACGGCGCCCAGAAGCACGACACCCACGAGGAAGATGGCAATATAAGCCATCCACCGTCCGGCGGACCGGCGCTTTGGTACGAGTATAGGGTGCTCTATCCTCTGTGAGGTACCAGCCATTGAGATCTGCCCCCTAGATAAGAAGAGTCTATGCCGATTATACCTATTCTTTTGATCCTAAAGAATTCCTTGGCTATCGCGAAAAAAGCCCCCGCACGTATAGGTGCGGGGGACTTCTCAGGGCTTCGGGGGCGGGCTTAGCAAAAGGCGGGGGAACTTCCGGATCTCCGGATGCCGCACGGGCTGCAGCGCATTCTCACCCTTGATCCAGACGTTGAACTGATCCGTAAAGTAAGGGCTGAGCGGGTGGCCGCTGACACCTGGGGCGGAGATATCGACCGCCTCCTCCGGCAGGCCCATGTCCACCACCCGCCGGTACGGGGCGGAGAAGTTGACGCCGAAGGGGTCGAGCAGGTTGTGGCTGTTGTGGTAGATGGTTGAGTGGCTCCCCCCCGCAGGGAACGGGCCCAGGTCGAGGAAGTGGGACAGGAACTGGAAGCGCCGGCTGAGAGGATGAACAAACCGCACCCGGTGCTCCTTGCCCCAGGCCCAGCGCTCCGGGCGGTTGCCGTACTTGGCGGCCAGGAGCGCCACAGCCCGGCGGAAAGCCCGCAGGGCGATACGGGGCAGCCCGTGTTCCCCCTCGGTGTCGAGCCAGGGGCTCTCCTGCCCTTCAGCCGCCTCGACCAGCAGGCGGTCGGCCACCGGAATGATGCTGCGGGTCGTGATGAACTGGTCAAAGAGGCGGAGCCCCATCTGGGGCCGGAAGATGCCCTCCAGCAGGAAGAGGTACCACTGTTGCCAGAGCAGCGCCCCGGCTGAGTTGGTGTGCTCGTCGTGGTCCCATCCGGAGATTAGCAGGAGCGCACGCTTCTCCAACTCGTTCAGGCTCTCGGGCTGCGGGCCCTGCCGGAGCCCTTCGTGCAGGCAGGGGAGAAGCAGCTGAATCAGCTTGCGTGCCTGGAGGTTGACCGTGTCCGCCTGGAGTTGCTCGCCCCGCTCCCGGGTCCAGCTAATGGAGGCCCGGAGCCGGTCGGTGAGCCGCTGCCCACGGTAGTGGGGCGCCCAGGGAGAACAAAGGGGGTAAGGGTAGCCCGGAGGGGTCAGGTCCTGATTGGCGGCCACCAGGAACCCCTCCGGCGGGTTGACCTCCTCCGGCAGTTCATCTGGCGGAATGAAGCCAATCCACTCGTGCTCCCCGGTCCAACCCGGCGCCGGAAGCTGCCCATCCCCCTGCCGGCGAATCGGAATGGCCCCGACGACCGTGCGGGCGATGGTGCCATCGCGCCCAGCGAAGAGAACCGCCTGGGCCGGCGCCCGGAAGCGGCGGGCCGCCTGGCGGAATTCGGTGAAGGTGCGGGCCCGGTTCATCTGGAGCAGGTACTCGATTTCGGCGCTGGGCTGCAGCACCACCGAGCGGAGGGCGATGCCGGTGGTGCCGTCGTGTGCCAGCACCGGCCCGTGCCGGGTGATCAGCACCTCGTGGAGCACCGGCTCCTGGCGTCCGCGCACCCGAATCTCTTCGGTCAGGCGGGTGGCTTGCTCCCAGCCATCCGGGCAGGCATACTGGTCCGGGGCCTCCGGGTTCATGCGCTCCAGGACCAGGTCCTGGGTGTCGGCGTTCAGGCTGGACAGGCTCCAGGCGAAATCCCGGGTGTGGCCGAAGATGATCCCGGGCATACCCGGGAAGGCGAGACCGGTCACGTCGAGCCGGTCGGGGCCGATCAGGTGTGTCTGGTGCCAGGCAGCGGGCACACGGGGGGCAGTGTGCAGGTCACTGCCCAGCATGGGTTGCCCCGAGCGGGTGTGGCTGCCACCCACCACCCAACCGTTGCTGCCCGAAACGGTCTCCAGGCTGGTGAAGGCGAGATGGAGCAGGTCGTCGAGATAGGGGAGCACCTGCTCCTGAAGCGCCGCGATCGAGGGGGTGTCGAGGGGGAGGCCGTAGAGGGCGGCTGCCTTCTCGCTGCCGACCGCCTGGACCAGTTGGGCCCGGAACAACTCGTCCGCCCAGTTGTTGCTCAGTTCATAGGCCAGCAGCCTGGCCACGGCCAGGGAGTCCACCACGGTCCACGGCTCGGGCTTCGCCTTCACCAGACTGAACTCAGGCGGCAGAAAGCTTTTCGCGAGGAAGGCATTCACGCCGGCCGCGTACGCCTCCAAATGAGCCAGGGCGGCGTCGGTGTATGCGGGGAGGGAGGCTTCCGCCACCCGGTACAGGCCTACAGTGCGCAGATGGCGGTCGCGCTGGAGGAACGGCTCACCGAGAATCTCCGACAGGCGACCGGCGGCGGCCCGCCGGCTGATCTCCATCTGCCAGATACGGTCCTGCGCCGTGATATAGCCCTGCGCGAGGTAAAGGTCATGCAGGTTGCGGGCATAGATGTGGGGAACACCACGTCCATCGCGATAGATCTCCACGGGCTCCCGAAGCCCCTCGATGGAGAGGCTGCCGCTGAGGGGGGGCAGGCTCCGGCGCAGGAACAGGTAAAGCCCGATCACCGCAACCCCCATGATGATCGTGGCCAGGCGAAACAAGAGAGAGCCGGTCATAAGCGCCAGCAGCAGGCTGAGGAGAATCAGCAGGCCAGCGTAACCGAACAGGCGCAGCACGGGTTCACCCCCAGAAGGGTACCTCAACAGTTACAACGTAGTGAGTGGTCGAGAACGTCAGCGTTCTGGAGAAGTTTGTCCCGCAAAAGATTAGATGTACGGGAGGGATCTCCTCCTTTTCGTGAACGGCGCGCCCAGTCGTTGCGCGCGGAAATCGCGCGTGTTATAATTCCTCAGTACGATTCCGTCTTCGTAGACCGGCGCCCTGAAAGCAGCTGCAACTGCTCTACCGAGCAAATCGGGAACGGCGGCGGGTTCGAAGCGATTAGAAAGGGAGAATCATTCATGAAGACGGGTATCCATCCGAAGGCCGAGAAGACCAGCATTAGTTGCGGCTGCGGCGCCAGCTATGAGGTTCTGTCCACTCGTAAGAATATCAAGGTTGAAATCTGCGCGAACTGCCATCCGTTCTACACCGGCAGCAAGAGCCTGCGCGTTGAGGCCGGCTCTCGGATCGATCGCTTCAAGAAGAAGTACGGCCGGTAGTTTCAACCTACGTATTTTACGAAAGCAGAGCCAACGCGCTCTGTTTTCTTTTTCAAATGCACGGGGGGTGACGGTCAGGTATGAGCGAAGAGCGGGTGACTTACGGCGGTCAGGCGGTAATCGAGGGCGTCATGATGCGGGGCCCCAAGCGCATGGCCATCGCCGTCCGGCGTCCCGATGGGGAGATTGCCATCCACCAGGAAGAGGTCAAGTCGGTCCTGCAGCGGTACCCGTTCCTGCGGCTGCCCATCCTGCGCGGCATGATCGCCCTGGTGGAGACCATGTCCACCGGCATCTCCGCCCTGATGTACTCGGCCAGCCAGGCCATGCCCGACGAGGAGCAGCTCTCCAAAAAGGAGATGACGATCACCACGGCACTGGGCTTCGCCCTGGCTATTGGGATCTTCGTCGTGGCTCCGACCCTGCTGACCAACTATGTAAAGTCCCTGTCCACCAGCTCGATGATCACCCATGTGGTCGAGGGCGCGCTGCGTCTGGGTCTGTTCATTGGGTACCTGTCGGTGATCTCGCTGATGAAGGATATTCAGCGGGTCTACCAGTACCACGGGGCCGAGCATAAGGTGATCAACACGTACGAGGCGGGCGATCCGTTGACGGTCGAATCTGCCCGCAAGCACTCCCGCGAGCATAAGCGCTGCGGGACAAGCTTCTTGCTCTACGTGGTCGTCATCTCGATTCTCTTCTTCTCCATTTTCTCGATCTCCGACGTCTGGCTGCGGATTCTGGTCCGTATTGGGATGCTTCCGATCGTGGCGGGCATCTCCTACGAGATCATTCGCCTGGCCGGCAAGTACGACAACCTCCTGGTGAACATCATCAGCCGCCCGGGCATGTGGCTCCAGGGCCTCACGACCCGTGAGCCGGACGACAGCCAGCTTGAGGTGGCCATTGCCTCCTTTGAGACCGCCCGCGGCCACGGCCTTCCGGGTTAGCTTCGCTATACATGGGGCACGGGAATTCCCGCGCCCCTTTCTCATGCCCTTTATTCTTAATCTGAGCAGAGGTGAACCACAATGGATCGGCGGATGAAGGAGAAGTTGGAGGGCGTTGTTTCCCGCTACGAGGATCTCACCTACAAGCTGGGTGACCCCTCCATTATCAACGATCAGAAGGAGTTCCAGAAGGTGGCCCGGGAGCACAACCGGCTGGGGCCTGTGGTGGAGAAGTTCCGGGAGTACCAGAAGGTTGAGCAGGAGACCGAAGATGTGCTGGTCATGCTCGACGAGCAGCTGGACCCTGAGGAGCGACAGCTCTTCTCCCAGGAGCTGAAGAGCCTGAAGGAACGGGCCGAGGAGCTGAGCGAGGAGCTTCGGCTGCTGCTGCTGCCCCGGGACCCCAACGACGAGAAGAACGTTCTTATTGAAATCCGGGCTGGCGCGGGCGGCGATGAGGCCTCGCTCTTCGCGGCCGAGCTTTACCGGCTTTACACCCGATTTGCGGAGCGGCATCGCTGGAAGATGGAGACGATCTCGATCAGCGAGAACGAGGCGGGCGGGGTCAAGGAAGTGGTCTTCCAGATCAACGCCGAGGGCGCTTACTCCCGCCTGAAGTACGAGGGCGGTGTGCACCGGGTTCAGCGGGTGCCCGAGACCGAGGCGCAGGGCCGGATTCACACCTCTACCGTGACCGTGGCGGTCATGCCCGAGGCCGAAGAGTTGGATGTGGAGATCAAGCCCGACGACCTGAAGATTGAGGTCCAGCGTGCCGGCGGCGCGGGCGGCCAGCACGTGAACAAGACCGAGTCGGCGGTCCGCCTGACCCACCTGCCCACCGGCATCGTGGTCTACTGCGCCGACGAGCGGTCGCAGATTCAGAACAAGGACAAGGCGATGCGCGTCCTGCGCTCCCGCCTGTACGACTACCTCAGCACCCAGGCCAAGAACGCCGAGGAGGCGCAGCGGCGCTCTCAGGTGGGCTCCGGCGACCGGTCGGAGAAGATTCGCACCTATAACTTCCCGCAGGACCGGTGCACCGATCACCGCATCGGCCTGACGACTCACAACCTGACCGCGATCATGGATGGCGATATCGACCACATCATCAATGCCCTGGCACAGCACGAGCAGGCCGAGAAGCTTCAGGGGCAGGAGGGTTAAGCCGTGACCACGGTGCGGGCAGCGCTGGCCTCTGCGGCGGAGCAGTTGGCGGCCGCCGGCGTGGCAGATGCGGAGCGGGAGGCAGTCTGGATGCTGGCCCACCTGCTGGGCTGCTCCGCCGGGGCCCTCCGGCTGCGCGCCTCGGAGCATCTGGGAGCCGAAGGGGCAGCCGCATTTGCGGCCATGGTCGCCCGCCGTGCCCGGCGTGAACCACTTCAATACATTCTCGGCAGCGAGGAGTTTCTGGGGCTTTCCTTTCAGGTCACCCCCGCCGTGCTAATCCCCCGGCTTGACACCGAGACGCTGGTAAAGCAAGCGCTTGCTTACCTATCGGGCCGGGGTGAGGTAATGGTCGCCGACATTGGCACGGGGAGTGGGGCGATTGCAGTCGCCGTCGCCCACCTGCTGCCGCTCGCCCGGGTGGTGGCGGTCGATCTGAGTCCCGAGGCGCTGGCGGTGGCACAGGCGAATGCGGCCCGTAACGGGGTGGCAGATCGGGTGGAGTTCCGGGAGGGGGACTTGCTGGCGCCCCTGGGCGCTGAGCGGTTTGATGCCATTCTGTCAAACCCGCCCTATATCGGGGAGGATGAGATGGCTGGCCTGATGCCCGAGGTCCGGGAGTGGGAGCCACGCCTGGCGCTCTCCCCGGGATCCGATGGGCTACTTGCTTACCGGAGGCTGGCGTCTGAAGCCCCCGCACGGCTGAAGCCCGGCGGCATGCTGGGGGTGGAGGTCGGGGCCGGCCAGGCCAGGGCTGTAGCTAGCCTGTTCCGGCAAACCGGGCTGGTAGACGTCACCCTGTACCACGACACCGCCGGGATCGAGCGGGTTGTCATTGGAAGCGCTGCTGGCTAAGCTCTTCAGGGAGGAAACTATATGATCAGCCTCGCCGCGATTCGGGCTGCGTCCGAGCGGATTCGTTCGAACGTGATCAGAACCCGGGTACTTGAAGATCCAACTGGCAACGGTCTGCGCTACAAGGCTGAGCATCTGCAGCGGACCGGTTCGTTCAAGGTGCGGGGGGCCACCAACCGCGTGATTCTGGCGGCTGAGGCTGGCGCCACCCACGTGGTGACCGGCTCCTCGGGCAACCACGGGCAGGCCGTGGCGTACATTGCCCGGCAGCTGGGGTTGAAGGCGACCATTGTGGTGCCGGAGGATGCCCCGCGGGTCAAGGTGCGGGGGATTGAGTCCTGGGGAGCTACGGTGGAGTTCTGCGGCCGGACCTCGACCGAGCGGTTGGCACGGGCGGCGCAGATTGTAACGGAGACCGGAGCGGTCTTCGTGGCGCCTTACGATGACCCGGAAATCATGGCCGGTCAGGGAACGACTGGCCTGGAGATCATGGAGCAGGCACCCGATGTGGAGACGGTCTTTGTGCCCATTGGCGGGGGTGGGCTGATCTCCGGGGTGGCCACGGCTGTGAAGGAGCTGAATCCCCGGGTCCGTGTGGTGGGTGTGGAGCCGGCTCTGGCTAACGACACCTACCTATCCCGGCAGCAGGCGACCCGGGTGAATATCGGATCATCGACGACCATTGCCGACGGGCTGCGCAGCTCCGAGCCGGGAGAGCTGACCTTTCCAGTGGTGCAGCGCTATGTCGATGAGATCGTGCTGGTCTCCGAAGCGGAGATTCGTCATGCCTGCCGCTATATGCTGGAGCAGGTAAAGCAGGCGGTGGAACCGTCGGGCGCCGTCAGCGTGGCGGCAGCCCTGCGGGCTGGCGGCCGGGCTGTGGCCATAATCTCCGGTGGGAACCTGGACCTGGCCGAACTCAGCGGTGTGCCGGCCTGGACCGTGTAGCGCGAAGACGCGGCACACCCGCAGGTGGGGGGACCTGCGGGTGTGTCGCCTTAGGGGGACCGTTTTGGGGGGTTATAGGAGCCGTCGGGGGGATGACGGCGGGCCTAACATCGGGACTTTAGCTGTCGGTCTTTGTTGTATCTCGTCGGTTCTTGTCTCTTATTCTACCTGATACGCCAAAGATTTCCATGGGACTCTGGTCCTATCTTTTGGCATGCTAAGCCTGGGACCTCGTGCATATCCAACGGGCAGGAAATCAGCCGGGCTATCCAGAAGGTCTACTAGATCGAAGGATAACGCCGTGGGGGGAAGGAGGGGGTACCTCGTGGAAGATCTGGTTCAGGGAACGAAGGTACTGCGGGTTGACGCGGCCCATCCGGAACTGGAGGCGGTGACTCATGCTGCCGAGATCATCCGTCGGGGTGACGTCGTCGCGTTCCCTACTGAAACCGTCTATGGGCTGGGCGCCAACGCGACCGATTCGGCGGCGGTTGCCAAGATTTTCGAGGCAAAGGGGCGCCCCTCGGATAACCCGTTGATTGTGCATGTAGCGGAACGCGGTCAGTTGTCTGACGTTGTAAGCGAGGTGCCGGCCGCTGCGGCCAAGTTGATGGACCGGTTCTGGCCGGGGCCGCTCACCATGGTTCTGCCCAAGCGGCGGGCGGTACCCGACGCCGTTACCTGCGGGCTGCCGACCGTGGGGGTGCGCATGCCGAGTCACCCGGTGGCTCTGGCGCTGATTCGGGCCGCCGGAGTCCCGCTGGCTGCTCCCAGCGCCAACCGGTCGGGCCGCCCGAGCCCGACCTCTGCCGAACACGTGCTGGAGGACCTGGACGGGCGTATCCCCCTGCTGCTCGACGGCGGGGAGACGGGGCTGGGCCTCGAATCGACCGTAATCGACATGACAGTCGACCCGCCTCTGCTGCTTCGCCCGGGGGGCATTACCCTCGAGCAGATCTGCGCGGAGATCGGGCCGGTGGAGGTTGCTCCCGCCGTGCATGGCGCAGAGGTGGGGGAGGCCCCGCGCTCCCCCGGCATGAAGTATGCCCACTACGCACCCAAGGCTCGGGTGCTCTTGATCGATGGTCCGGTTCTGGCGATGCAGGAGAAGATTCGTGACCTCGCCGGGGAGTTCGAGGCAGAGGGCAACAGGGTGGGTATTATGTGCGCTGCGGAGAGTCGCGGGGTCTACCAGGCTCAGGTGGTGCTTGAGTATGGCACCCGGGAAGACCTGGCAGGTGTCGCCAGCAACCTCTTCAGCACGCTGCGTGCGTTCGACCGCCACGGGGTCGAGGTGATTCTGGCCGAGGGGGTGCCGGCGACGGGAATCGGGCTTGCCATTATGAACCGCCTGCGCCGCGCCGCAGGTGGGCAGGTGGTGGCAGTATGAACATCCAGCGGGTTCTGCTGGTCTGCTCAGGCAACACCTGTCGGAGCCCCATGGCCATGGCGCTGTTGAAAGAGTTGTGGCAGAAGGCAAGTCCCGGCTGGGACCTCGAGGTCCATTCGGCCGGAACCGGAGCCTACCCCGGCATACCGGCCACCGATCATGCGGTTACAGCCATGCAGGAGCGGGGGCTCGACCTGGCGGCCCACCGCTCTCAGCCCGTGCCCGACTTGGCCAATTACGACCTGGTTCTCACCATGACACAGGCGCATCGCGATGCGATTCTCGCCCGTCAGCCCGCTGCAGCGGGGCGCGTCTTTACCCTGGGCGAATACGCCGGGACTGGACAGGAGGTTCCTGACCCCTTCGGCGGTCCCCTGGAGGCTTACCAGCATACAGCTAAGGCCCTGGAGTCCATGCTCAGGGCTATCGTCGAGCGAATTCGTACCGAGGGGAGAACTGCCGAATGAAGGTGGCAATCGGTTCTGACCATGGCGGTCTCGATTTGAAGGAGGCCGTCATTTCCGTGCTGAAGGGGTTGCAGATCGAGGTGGAGGACCTTGGCACCCATGACAGGAACTCTTGTGACTACCCGGACTTTGCCCAGAAGGTCGCCTCCGGAGTGGCCGCCGGCACCTACGAGAAGGGGGTGCTGATCTGTGGCACCGGCATCGGTATGTCGATTGCCGCCAACAAGGTCCCTGGCATTCGGGCCGCCCTCTGTAACGAGATCTACTCGGCCAGCATGGCCCGTGCCCATAACGACGCAAACATTTTGTGCCTGGGTGCCCGGGTGGTTGGCCCGGGGGTGGCTGAGGAGATTGTGAAGACCTTCTTCACCACAGAGCACGAGGGTGGCCGCCACGCTCGTCGCGTGGAGAAGATCCACCTGCTTGAGAAGTAGGGGGGAATGGCCCATGGATGATGCCCAGTTCCTCCAACAGGTCCGAGCCGAGGTAAAGGCAGCGGTCGATGAACTTCTGGCTGTGGCCGGCCTGGAGCCTGGACAGGTGCTGGTGGTGGGCTGCAGCACAAGTGAGGTGGCGGGTCAGCGCATCGGCACAGCGGGGAGCGAAGAGGTGGCTCGGGCGATCCTGGAGCCGCTGTGGGAGGTCGCCCAGCAGCATGGGATCTTCCTGGCTTGCCAGGCCTGTGAACACCTCAACCGGGCTCTGGTTGTCCAGCGGGAGGCCGCGCAGCGGTATGGCTGGGATCAGGTAACGGTGATCCCGGTGCCAAAGGCCGGGGGCGCCTTCGCTGCCCGGGCGCTGCACCACCTGCCGGGGGCGGTCGTCGTCGAGGAGATCCAAGCCCATGCCGGACTCGATATTGGCCTGACCCTGATCGGCATGCACCTGAAAAGGGTTGCGGTGCCCGTCCGCTTGAAGACCACCACGATCGGACAAGCCCGGATCACCGCGGCACGCACCCGGCCCAAGCTGATCGGCGGCGAGCGTGCTGTCTACCGACTTGATTAAGGGAGAGAGATGCCATGTCGAGGGTTGTAGTGATTGATCACCCGCTTATTAAGCATAAGCTCGCCATGATTCGCGATAAGGAGACTGGCTCCAAGGACTTTCGCGAGCTTGTCAACGAGGTTGCCATGCTCATGGCCTACGAGTTGACCCGCGACCTGCCGACCGAGGAGGTAGACGTGCAGACCCCTGTCGCGGTCGCCAAGTGTCACCGCCTGGCGGGTGAGAAGGTGGCTCTGATTCCGATTCTGCGGGCCGGCCTGGGTATGGTGCAGGGTATTCTGAACCTGTACCCGACCGCCCGGGTGGGTCATATTGGCCTCTACCGGGATCCGGAGACTCTCAAGCCCGTCGAGTATTACTGTAAGCTCCCCGCCGACCTGGCCGACCGGGAACTGATCATCGTGGACCCGATGCTGGCCACGGGTGGCTCGGTGGTTGCGGCCATCGATCTGATCAAGCGGAAGGGCGGCGTGAAGATCAAGCTGCTCTCGCTGATCGCCGCGCCTGAGGGGATTAAGGTGGTGCAGGAAGCGCATCCCGATGTGGACATCTTCACCGCTGCGGTGGACGATTACCTGAATGAGCATGCCTATATCGTTCCGGGTCTGGGCGATGCAGGAGATCGGCTTTTTGGCACGAAGTAAGGGGGCATTATTGCCCCCTTTTGCATTCCTTCTTATATTTCGGTGGTCGGAGGTGTACCCCCATGGCACGCCCTAGTTGGGACGAATACTTTATGGAGCTCGCGCAGGTGGTGGCGAAGCGGTCCACCTGCAACCGGCGGTCCGTGGGAGCCGTCTTAGTGAGAGACAAGCGGATTTTGACCACCGGGTACAACGGCTCCCCTCCCGGACTCCCCCACTGCACCGATGCCGGTTGCCTCATGGTAGAAGGCCACTGCGTGCGGGCGATTCACGCCGAGCAGAACGCCATTGTTCAGGCGGCGCTGCACGGAATCGACCTGCGGGGCGCCACCTGCTACGTGACCAGCAGCCCCTGTGTCCACTGTGCCAAGATGCTCATCGCCGCGGGTGTCACGCGCATTGTCTACGGCGACAGCTACACCGAGCAGATTGGCTTCGAGATGGCGCAGCAGGCAGGCGTGCAGATGGAGCGGTTTGGGGGGGAACAGCGGGCATGAAGACCAAGACCATTGCCTTGCCACAGCTGACAAAGATTCGGCCGACGGTCGAGTCCACGGCGCTGAAGCTGATGGAGGAGTCGGGGGAATTGGCCGCAGCGCTCGCCCGCTTCAAGGGGTATGGCGGGATTCAGATCACCACCCGGGATCGCCGTGAACTGGCCAAGGACTGCGCCCGGGAACTCCTTGACGTAGCACAGACCGCTATTACCCTCATGTTTGTGCTAGAAGAGCAGTATGGAATCGACGTGGAAACTGTTGTGGCAGAGCATGTACAAAAATTGATCGATAAGGGCTACCTTGACCTTTGACATTCTGTCACAGCGCGAGTAGAATAACAGGTGTTTTGTCGCGCGGAAGACGCGGCATCCTCCCATATTCTATTTGCAGCGATGCAGGGCTACAACGTTCAAAGCGGGTAGCTAGTCTAGGAGTGAACAATAATGCTAAACGTAGGCATGGTCTTCGGTCTCGCGCTGGTGGCATCGCTGTTGATGACGCCTCTGGCGCGCCGTCTCGCACTGCGGACGGGCATCGTTGCACCTGTCGTATCTCGAAGTGTCCATACGGAACCCAAGCCCTTCCTTGGCGGCCTCGCCATGTACCTCGCCTTCGCGGCGGCGGTCCTGCTCAGTGGCGCGGCGGCTGAGCCGGAAGTGCAGGGGATTCTCATCTGTGGTGGCCTGATTATGCTGCTTGGCGTAATCGACGACAAGATTGCGCTCAAGGCGAAAGTGAAGTTTCTCGGGCAGGTGGCCATTGCGGCGCTGCTGGTCTACCAGTTTGATGTCAAGATTCTCGGTATCTACAGCCCCCTTGGCGAGCGTTGGGTTTACTTTGGCGAGTTCTGGGGCATCCCGTTGACCATCTTCTGGATCGTCGCCTTCGTGAACGTCATGAACTTCATTGATGGCCTCGATGGTCTTGCGGCCGGTATCTCCACCATTGGCGCCCTCACCCTGCTGCTGGTCTCCATGCAGCAGCAGTTGGGGACGGCTGTCGTACTCTCCGCCGCCCTGGCCGGCGCTGCGATCGGCTTCCTTCGGTACAACTTCAACCCGGCGAAGATCTTCATGGGCGACGCCGGTTCCATGTTCCTCGGCTTCACCCTGGCAGCGCTCTCGGTTCACGGAGTGCTGAAGAGCGCCCTGGCGGTCTCGGTCGTGGTTCCGGTGCTGGCCGTGGCCGTGCCGATCTTCGACACCGCCTTTGCGATCTTCCGCCGGGTGGCCACCGGCCGCTCCATTGGTGAGGCAGATAAGGACCACCTGCACCACCGGCTGCTCCGGTTGGGTCTTTCCCACCGGAACACGGTGCTGGTCATGTGGGCGGTTTCGGCTTGGCTGGGCCTCTCTGCGGTGGCGGTCACCGAGGTGCCGCTGGCGCAGGCGCTCATTATCGTGGGTCTGGTGCTCATAAGCATCTTCGTTGGCGCCCGCAAGCTGGGTCTGCTGACGGTCTCTGAGGCCAAGGAGAAGAATCTCAGCCGATAAATTCGGGAACAAGGAGGGTAAGAGGGAAGTCACCTCTTACCTTCCTTTTTTGTCTTCCGATGTTCTGCTGAATTGAGGAGGATCAACCGTGTCCAAGCGTCACAAGATCATGACCATCTTCGGGTCCCGCCCGGAAGGCATCAAGATGGCTCCCGTAATCCAGGCCCTGCAGCAGCGCTCTGACTGGTTTGAGACGGTCGTTGTCTCGACCGGTCAGCACCGGGAGCAGCTCGACCTGGTCTTCGAGGCGTTTCAGCTCACGCCCAACTATGACCTGGCCATTATGCAGCCGCGCCAGACACTGACCCAGATTATGTCCCGGGCGCTCTCCGGGCTGGACCAGGTCCTGTCCAGGGAGAAGCCGGACCTGGTGATGGTCCATGGCGACACCCACAGCACCGCCGCCGGGTCGCTGGCCGCCTTTTACCACAAGATTCCCCTGGCCCATGTAGAGGCAGGGCTGCGGACCTTCGATAAATACAACCCCTATCCCGAGGAGATCAACCGGCGCATGGCCGGCATCATGGCGGATGTGCACTTCGCCCCGACACCTGTCTCCCGGGAGAACCTCCTGAGCGAGCGGACGAAGCCCGAGTCGATCTTTGTGACCGGCCAGACAGGGGTCGACGCCGCCCTGACGATCTTGAAGCAGGAGCATACCTTCACAGTGCCGGAGCTCCGGCAGATTGACTTCAAGAAGCACCGGGTCATCGCCATGACCGCCCACCGGCGGGAGAACCTTGGAGAGCCCATGAAGAAAATGTTCCGGGCGATCCGCGATCTGGTGGAGAGGCATGAAGATGTGCTCGTTGTCTATGCCGTCCACCTGAACCCGGCGGTCCGGGAGATCGCCCAGCCGATTCTGGGCGGGCATTCCCGCATTCTGCTGCTTGACCCCCTGCCCTATCCGGACATGATCCACCTGGCGGCGCGCTCCTACATGGCCATGACCGATTCGGGTGGCATCCAGGAAGAGACTCCTTCCATGGGCGTGCCGCACATTCTCATGCGCGAGACCACCGAGCGGCCTGAGGCGGTGGATGCCGGCGTGATCATTCTGTCCGGTACCAGCTATGAGGGCGTCTACCGTGCCGGTGAGAAACTCCTGAACGACGTCAACTTCTACCGGACGATGGCCCGGGCGAAGAATCCGTTTGGCGATGGGCACGCTAGTAACCGGATTGTCAACTACCTGGGCTGGATGTTTGGCCAAAATCAGACCAAGCCAGTAGAATTCACCCCCGGACCATAGGCATAAGCACCTAAACGCCCATAGTCACATAGGGCCAATGCACTAACCCGCGATGCCGTTGCGTTATCGGAGGGTTAACGACTTGGAATGATTGAAATGCAGGCGTGAGGGCCATTGCTCCTTGTGTTTTGAGGGTCACTTTAGTATAATCCGCTTTGGGGATTTAGCCGATTGTTAGAGGGAGGTAAGACTTCGGGTGTTTAACAAGACCCGAGAAAAGTCGCCCTACTTCCTCGCCGCAGTAGACTTCGGCTATACACTGCTCGCCTCAGTCGGTCTATTTGGCTGGATCGGGTGGTGGCTCGACGGCAAATACCAAACTACGCCCCTGTTCCTGATCGGTGGGGTGTTCCTGGGGCTTGCCGTTGGCTTTAACAGCCTGTTCAAGCGGATCAACATGATCGACAAGGCTAACAAGGCGGCAAAGGAACGGGATAAGCAAGAAAAGCCGCCCGAACCAAAGCCCTAACCCCGTTTAGGGGGCGGGAGTCCACATGCTTTCAGAGATCATAATCGGCGTCATCTACGGCGCCATTGTAGGACACATCGGTAACCTGCTCCTTTTCCGGAAGCTGGACGACAACCGGCGCGAAGGTAATGAGCCGCTCCGAGGAGTGGGTGGCGTCTTCTTTCTCCGGTACGGACTGGACGGGCTCGGTTTGGTGATTCTCTACCTGGTGATGAAGAGTGCGGCAGCGCTGGTCGCCGCAGCGCTCAGCATCACGGTAGCGGTTAAGATATCGCTATACGTGGTCTACATGCGGAAAGGGGGGAGATTCGATTGACCAATTTCCTCTTTGGTCTCGCCGCAGCTGCTGCGGAGCCTGGCGCCCCGAAGCAATTCGGTATTCATCAGCCCTTCCCCGTTCTCTTTGAAGGGACGTTTTTTGAGATCAACAACATGATCATCACGCAGTGGATCATCATCGTTGGTCTCCTGCTGGTGGCCGTCGCCATCAACCGGGCGGTCATCAACGGACGCTTCACGAAGCTGCGTGGTACCCTGGAGTTGCTCACGGACTTCCTGGAGGGCTGGTACGCCTCCTTTATTGGTGGGCGTAAGTACGCTCGCAAGTACATGCCTCTCCTGGGAAGCCTGTTCATCTTCATCCTGGTCTCCAACTACCTCGGTGTGGTTCCGTCTGTCGGTTATGGTCTCTTTGCACCGACGGGCCGTTGGGGCACCACGCTCGGACTTGCTATCATTGTGGCGATTGCGGTCCAGGTCATCACCATCAACCTGCTGGGCACCTGGGGCTGGATCAAGCATCTGCTGCATCTTGGCCCGCTCTCGATCCTCGAAGAGTTTGTCCGGCCCTTCTCGCTCTCGCTCCGTCTTTTCGGTAACATCTTCGGTGAAGAGACGCTTCTGGCCGTTATCGTCTTCCTGGCCCCCATGATTGCGCCGATCCCGATCATGGGCCTCAGCCTCATGTTCGGCGCCATTCAGGCCGTCGTGTTCACGACCCTGACGGCGATCTATATCGGCGGTGTGCTGGAGCATGCGCTCCACCACAGTCACGGGCACGGCCATGAGCACGGCGATGCGCATGAGCACGAGCCGGCCCACGCCCACTAATCTTGTTTTGCGAGCGGTCTCGCCACGGGCGAACGGCTGGCAGACAGGGGTTTTGCAGAATTTAGCTTTCCTCCCCCTCTAGGGAAGGCCCGGCCTTCCTTTACCCCTGGGAGGATTGACTAAAGAGGGCCTGACCGCCCACAGACTTTGACACCTGATTTGCTCATTTGAGAAGGGAGGGGAATCCAGAACATGTCCGATCTCGCATGGATTGCTATCGGTGCTGCTCTCGCTATTTCCGTCGCCGCTATCGGCGCTACCATGGCTCAGGGCCGGGCTACCGCCGCCGCCATGGACGCCATCTGGCGTCAGCCGGAGGCCGCTAACGACGTCCGTGGCGCCCTCATCGTGTCCCTGGCTCTTATGGAGGCCATCGCCATCTACGGCCTGCTCATCGGCCTGCTCGTCATCTTCATTCTCGGCGGCAAGGTCTAAGCTCGGAGGGGGCGACCCGAGGCTAGTCACCTCTGGTCGCCCCTTACTAGAGAGGGGGGGAACATTCTTTGGAGTTCTTCACATTCGTTTTGGCGGCGGGTGAGGTGAACATCTTCCCCGCACCGGCGGAGATGTTTTGGACCACCATTAACTTCGCTGTCCTTCTGTTCGGTCTCTATAAGCTCCTGTATAAGCCGCTTCTCGGCGCCATCTCCGCTCGTGAGCAGGAGATCGAGAACGCCCTGAAGAAGGCCGCCGAAGACCGCGCTGAGGCGGAGCGGCTTCGCAAGGATTTCGAATCTCAGATCGCCAACGCCCAGCGTGAGGCGCAGGAGATCATCAATAAGGCTGTCAAGAATGCCAATAGCACCAAGGAGCAGATCGAGTCCGACGCTCGGGCCAGGGCTTCGGAGCTGCTCGAAAATGCGACCAAGACCATCGAGCGGGAGAAGACCAAGGCTCTTGCCGAACTCCGGCAGGAGGTTGCCAATCTCGCCGTGGCCGTCGCCGGCAAGGTGATCGAGAAGAACCTCGACACCGCCGAGCAGAAGCGTCTTGCTGACAGCTTCGTCGCAGAGGTAGGGAAGCACTAATGCTGAATCAGGCAGTAGCCCGCCGCTACGCCCGGGCCCTCTTCGATCTGGCCCAGGAGAAGGGGGTACTCGACCAGGTTGACCGGGAGCTGGAGTTGGTCGCCAAGATGATCGAGAGTGATGGCTATCTCCGTGCCATCATGAACGACGTGCTGATCGCTCCTTCCCAGAAGCACAACCTGATCGAGAAGATGTTCGGCGGTAAGGTCTCGGCGCTGGTTCTGAACTTCCTCTTCCTGGTGGTTCGCAAGCGGCGTGAGGCCCACATTCCCGAGATGTATCGGGCTTATCTGGACCTGGCTAACGAGGCCCGCGGGGTCGTGGAAGTCGAGGTCCGTTCGGCCTTTGAGCTTCCCGAGGATACGGTTAAGATCCTCGAGGGCAACCTTGTCCGCAAACTCGGCAAGCGTGTGAAGTTCCAGACCCAGGTCGCTCCTGAGCTGATTGGCGGCCTGGTCGTGCGGGTGGGCGATACGTTGATGGACGGCTCTGTCCGGACTCGTCTGCGCCGCATGCGCGAGCGCCTGATCAGTTCAAAAGCTGAGTAACTAGGGGTGAAACTGGGATGAGCATTCGGCCTGAGGAAATCTCCTCGATTCTGAAGCAGGAGATCGAGCGTTTCTCCACCGATATCGAGACTTCGAATGTTGGCCGGGTCATCCAGGTTGGTGACGGCATCGCCCGTATTTACGGCCTGCAGTCCTGCATGGCCTCTGAGCTGTTGGAGTTCCCCAACGGCGTCATGGGCATGGCCTTCAACCTGGAAGAGGACAACATCGGTTGCGTCATTCTGGGCCCCTACGGTGACATCAAGGAGGGCATGGAGGTCAAGCGGACCGGCCGTGTCGTCGAGGTGCCCGTGGGTAAGGCCCTGATTGGCCGTGTCGTCAACTCCCTTGGCCAGCCGCTGGACGGCAAGGGCGCCATTGAGACCGACCTGTACCTGCCGGTTGAGCGCAAGGCCCCGGGCGTCATTACCCGTAAGTCGGTGCATGAGCCGCTGCAGACCGGTCTGAAGGCGATCGACTCCATGACCCCGATCGGCCGTGGCCAGCGTGAGCTGATCATCGGCGACCGCGGCACCGGTAAGACCGCCATCGCCATTGACACGATCATCAACCAGAAGGGCCAGAACTGCATCTGCATCTACGTCGGCATTGGCCAGAAGGCCTCCACCGTCGCCGGTGTTGTGCACCGGCTGCAGGAGAGCGGCGCTATGGACTACTCCATCGTCGTCTCCGCCACCGCCTCTGACCCCGCCCCGCTGAACTTCCTGGCGCCGTACGCCGGCGTCGCGATGGGCGAGTACTTCCGTGACAACGGCATGCACGCCCTGATCATCTACGACGACCTCTCCAAGCACGCGGTTGCCTACCGCGAGATGTCGCTGCTGATGCGGCGTCCTCCGGGCCGTGAGGCGTACCCTGGCGACGTCTTCTACCTGCACTCCCGCCTGCTGGAGCGCGCCGCGAAGATGAACGACGAGCTTGGCGGCGGCTCCCTGACCGCTCTGCCGATCATTGAGACCCAGGCGGGCGACGTGTCGGCCTACATTCCGACCAACGTCATCTCGATTACCGACGGCCAGATCTTCCTGGACTCCGACCTGTTCTACTCGGGCGTCCGGCCGGCCATTAACGTCGGCATCTCGGTCTCCCGCGTCGGTGGTTCCGCCCAGGTGGACTCCATGAAGCGAGTCGCCGGTACCCTGAAGCTCGACCTCGCTCAGTACCGTGAGCTGGCGGCCTTCGCCCAGTTCGGTTCTGACCTCGACAAGGCGACTCAGGCCCGCATTACCCGTGGCCAGCGGACCGTCGAGATTCTGAAGCAGCCGCAGTACGCGCCGCTTTCGGTCGAACTGCAGGTGCTCTCCATCTACGCCGCCTCCAACGGCTACCTCGACGACCTCAACGTCGAACAGGTCGCCGCCTTCGAGCGTGACCTGCACACCTACTTCAAGGCGAACCACGCCGACCTTCTGGCCAAGATTCCGACCGGCAAGTGGAAGGAACTCGAGGCTTCTGTGAAGGCGGCCATGCAGGAGTTCAAGAAGGGCTACGGTCAGCGCGCCGCCGCCAACCAGTAAAGGGTGGTGAGCATAGTTGGCTGAGAACAAGAAGGCAGTACTGCGCCGTATCAAGGCCGTTAAGAGCACGCAGCAGATCACCAAGGCCATGAAGATGGTCTCTGCCGCGAAGCTCCGTCGGGCCCAGGAGAAGGTTCTCGCCGCCCGCCCCTACGCCCGTGAGCTGGCCAAGACCCTTGGCCGTCTGGTCAAGGGCGGCGCCGGTGCGAACCATCCGCTCCTTGCGCAGCGGACCGGCACCCCGACCGTGCTGTACGTGGTCTTCACGGCAGACCGCGGTCTGGCTGGTTCGTTCAACGTGAACATCATCCGGAAGGCGAGCCTCACGATGAAGGCGGACCCCCGCCCGCTCAAGATGATCGCCGTTGGTAGGAAGGGCCGTGACTTCTTCAAGAAGCGCGGCGTCGACCCGATCATGGAGTTCACCGGCCTCGGTGAGGAGCCTGGCTTCTCCCTGGCCCGTGACATGGTCAACAAGCTGGTTTCGCTCTACCTGAACGGCGAGGTCGATGAGGTCCGCCTCATCTACACCGAGTTCGTCAACGCTGTCACACAGCGCCCGGTAGAGGTCCAGCTGCTCCCCGTCGTCCCGCCGGCAGGCGAAGAGGAAGAGGGGGGCCCGGCCATGGAGTACATCTATGAGCCGTCGGCTGATGAGGTTCTCAACACCTTGGTTCCCCGGTTTGCCGAGACCCTCTTCTACCAGGCGCTGCTGGAGTCGAAGGCCTCGGAGCATGGCGCTCGTATGACCGCCATGGGCAACGCCACCGACAACGCCAAGGAAATGATCGCCAAGCTGACCCTTATGTACAACCGTGCCCGTCAGGCCGGTATTACCCGAGAGATCTCCGAAATCGTCGGCGGCGCCAACGCCCTTCAGGGCTAAGGCCGCATAGGAGGGTGAACCCGCAGTGAGCTTGAAGACTGGCAAGATCCTTGCGATTATGGGCGCCGTCATCGACGTCGAGTTCCCCGACGGCCATCTGCCCAAGCTGAACAACGCCCTGCTCATCCAGAATGGTGGCGAGAAGGGCAACATTAACCTGACCCTCGAGGTCGCGACGCACCTGGGCAACAACAACGTCCGCTGCATCGCGATGGACTCCACCGACGGCCTGCGCCGCGGTGAGACCGTTGTCGACACCGAGGCTCCGATCACCGTGCCGGTGGGTGAGCCCGTGCTGGGCCGCATCTTCAACGTGCTCGGTGAGGTGATCGACGGTGGCGAGCCCGCCAAGAGCGTCGCCGCCCTGCCGATTCACCGCACGCCTCCCGGCGTCGCGGACGTCAACCCGGCTACCGAGGTGCTGGTCACCGGCATCAAGGTCGTCGACCTGCTCTGCCCCTATGCTAAGGGTGGTAAGATCGGCCTGTTCGGCGGCGCCGGCGTGGGCAAGACCGTTACCATTCAGGAGCTTATTCACAACATCGCATACAAGTTCGGTGGCTACTCGGTCTTCGCCGGCGTGGGCGAGCGTACCCGTGAGGGCAACGACCTCTACCACGAGATGAAGGAAGCCGAGGTTATCGACAAGGTTGCGATGGTCTTCGGCCAGATGAACGAGCCGCCCGGCGCCCGTATGCGCGTGGCGCTGACCGGCCTGACCATGGCCGAGTACTTCCGTGACGAGCAGGGCCTCGACGTGCTGCTCTTCATCGACAACATCTTCCGCTTCACCCAGGCCGGTTCCGAGGTGTCCGCGCTGCTCGGCCGTATGCCCTCTGCCGTGGGTTACCAGCCGACGCTGGCCACCGAGATGGGCTACCTGCAGGAGCGCATCACCTCCACCAAGAAGGGCTCGATCACGTCGGTTCAGGCGATTTATGTGCCGGCTGACGACCTGACCGACCCGGCCCCGGCCACCACCTTCGCCCACCTTGACGCCACCACGGTTCTTTCCCGTGCGGTGTTCGAGAAGGCGATCTTCCCCGCCGTCGACCCGCTCGACTCCACCTCTCGTATTCTCGACCCCAACGTTGTGGGCCGGGATCACTACGAGGTCGCCCGTGGCGTGCAGAAGGTTCTGCAGCGCTACAAGGAACTCCAGGACATCATCGCCATTCTCGGTATGGACGAACTCTCCGACGACGACAAGCTGGTGGTCTCCCGTGCTCGTAAGATCGAGCGCTTCCTCTCCCAGCCGATGTTCGTCGCCGAGAAGTTCACGAACCTGGCTGGCCAGTTCGTGGACATCAAGGACACCGTGAAGGGCTTCCGGGAGATCCTCGAGGGCAAGCACGACGATCTGCCCGAGCAGGCCTTCTACATGGTCGGCACCATCGAGCAGGCGGTGGAGAAGGGTCAGAAGATGCTCGCCGAGGTGAGCTAATATGGCTGATAACATGAGCCTCAGCATCATCACCCCGGAGCGTACGGTTCTGAAGGATGGGGCTACCGAGGCGGTCGTCGTCCCTGTGGTCGACGGCTCCATGGGTATCCTGCACAATCACGCTCCCATGGTGGCGAATCTGCGGGTCGGCATTCTCCGCTACAAGGAGAACGGCGCCTTCAAGCGGATCGCCCTCGGTGGCGGTTTCCTGGAGCTGAGCAACAACAAGATCACGGTCCTGGCCGACACGGCCGAAGTGGCCGACTCGATCGACGTGGTCCGTGCTCAGGAGGCCCGCAAGCGGGCCGAGGCTCGCCTGCGGGACCGGGCCGCTAACGTTGACCGGGTCCGGGCTGAAACGGCCCTGCGTCGTGCGGTCAACCGCCTGCGCGCCGCTGGTGTCCTGGACGAGGAGCGGAGGGGCTAAGCCCATCGCATGCAAAAGAGTCGAGAGCGTCTCCGCTCTCGACTCTTTTTTTGCCCTCCCCCTTTACGGCAGGGGCGCCAGCCCTTGCAGAACAGCAGCGCTGTTCCCGCCTACCTTCAGGCTGGTCACCTTGGCCAGGCCGGAGGTCCGGTCTCCCTCTATTGTGGTCACGCTCACCTGGGCCACGGATGCCGATGTAAACATATCTTGCAAGATTGTCAGGGTGTCAATCTTTAGGCCATCGAGAAGCACCCGCCACTCGCCGCCCTCGGTCACCTCCAGGGCGCTGTACTGGGCCTTCAGGGGAAGGTTGCGGCCGGGATCCTGGAGCTCAACGGTTGCTAACTCTACGCGCATGAGTCTCCCTCCTATGCAAAAGGCCGGAGGCAGCCCTCCGGCCCTTCTATGCTTTGCGGCGTTGCTGGTGGCTGCTGAGCAGCAGGTTCTCGGTCATGTCGATGAGATCGTGCACGGTGCGAATCAAATAGATCTGGTCGGCATACTGACCCAGGGTGCCATACCAAACCGGCGATCCGGTCCAGATTGGAATCTCCTGAAACCCGTATTTGAAGGTGCCGAGGCGCACGGGTTTGGCCTGTGCCTTAATCGAGCCCGAGAAGTCGACCGACGGGGTCACAAAGATCACTTGCTTGGCTCGCCGGCGGAGCTCACTCATATAGCGCCGGATCTTTTCGGCCTCCTCTGTCTGGAGCGACACCTTACCGTCGGTGGCGATCAGCACGTAGGTGTTCTCGTCTACGCTGGCGGTATCGGCGATTTCCTCCAGGGCGGAACCGAACCGGGTGCCGGCGTTCCAGGACTTCGCACCCTGGATCAAGCGCTGCACCTTTTCCTCGAAGGTGCCAAGGCCGTTGAGAAATGGAGTGGAGTGGGTGGCCCTTTCGCTGAAGACGTAGCTCTCCACTACAAACTTGAAGTTAAGACTATGAAAGAAGAATAATAACACACTGACATAGTGGACCATTGAATGGGAGACGTCGCCGATAACGAGGATGCGGGCGGGCTTCGCCAGTTCGGGGAGGGGGTACTCCTTGATCGCCCACTTGAAGTTCAGAATCGCCCCGGCGTACCGGGGGATGTTGTACCGCAAGGTGCGGCCGATATCGAGCCGGTTGCGGCGGGGGGCCTGTTCGAAGGTCTCGTCGATGTCCAGCCACTTGCGCGCCAGCCGCTGAATCAGTTCCTCCAGAAGCTTGATATCGCGCGGTGACAGTTTTCGGATCTGGCCCGTCATCAGGTCGATATAGGCATACCGGCGGTTGGCGGCTGTGGCGCCTGTAGCGGCATCCTCCACCGTGGTGGGCTTGGAGCCACGCCAAAGGGAGATTCCGCTGGTGACCGGTCCATCTTGCGGGATGGGAGCGGGGGCGGCGCCTGCTGCCCATAGGAGCGAGGCCCCTCGCTCACCGGAGGCGATATCAGCCAGGGGGCCGATCGACCCCTCGGTGGCTGCGTGGGACGCCTCTGTAGCCTCCAGGAAGAGATTATTGGGGTCCCGCGGCCGTACCATGATCCGGAGGAAACGACCGGTAACCCGGAGCGACCGTCTGGCTCGCCGGGTGAGGTAATCCAGCCAGATCAACAGCCAGCGGAGGAAAAGGCGGAGCGGGCGGTTGAGCGCAAGGACTAGGCGGTTCTGCCAAATCCGTCGTACCAACGCCGGAGCGCCTCCTTGACGATCGCCTCGTCCTCTGGATATTTAGCCAGAAACCCGATGGTGACCTCAACGGTCTCTGCGGTGATCCGCCCATCACCCACATCAACCAAGGCCCGCGCCCATTCAATCGCCTCTGCAATGGCCGGCTTCTTCTCCATATTCAACTGACGGAGCTGCATGACGATACGGGCGACCCGCAGCGCGAAGTCGGAAGGGACGCCCACAGAGGTTTCGATAATGGCGGCCAGGGCCGGTTCAGTGGGAAAGGTCAGATCGAGCCAGACGGTGCGGCGCATGAAAGCGGTATCGAGGCGCTTGTATTCGTTTGACGTCAGGAAGACAAAGAGGGACGCCTTCGCCCGCAGCACCTTTGTCTGCCCTGGCTGGTCAAGGTTATGAACCACGAGTTCCTTCTTGTCCAGATAGCGGAGGAAGAAGTTCGTCGTATGCTCGTTCAGCTTGTCAACCTCATCGACGCGCACGACCGTGGGTCGATCGGCGAGAAGGCTCTCCAGCAGTGGCGTCCGGTTCAGGTACTCCAGGGTGTACAGGTTCGGCGTCTTGCTGACCTCGCCAGTCCGGTGGGTCTGGGCGTCGACAATCTGCTTGAACCCGTTCCATGAGATACCGATCTCTTCCGCCTCCAGGTGGCTGTGGCATTCCAGGTCGATGAAATTGTAGCCCATCGCCTGTGCAAAAGCCTCGGCAAGCTGGGACTTTCCGATACCGGGCTCCCCGCGCAGGCCGATGGGCTTGCCCTGCCGCAGGTAAGACCAGAGCTTCTGGACGCTCACCGTGTCCAGGAAGTAGTTCTGCCCCTGAAGCACCTGCTGAAGCTCGCCGGCAGACAAGTGAAACACGTGGCTCGCCTCCTTTTGGATGCGGTCCTTGGCCAGGTCGAAGGCCGCCTGGTTCCTTACCTCCTGCCGCCACAGCCGCCACCAGCGGGGACCCCAACGAACCAGTGGGATAGCCAGGGCAATGCCCACCACTACGAGGGCGCCCGCCACGAGGGGACTCGGGCTCACAGGAGATCACCGCCCTTTGTGAAACGCGTGCCAAACGAAAGGCAAAGACGAAGAAAGGGGGACGGTTGTCCCCTTTCCCTTCGACCACCCGGTCAGGGATGGTCGACTAAGTAAGAAGATACGGGGAATATACCGTAAACTCCTGCCTTCATGCACATCTTGGACCCTCTGGTAGGGTCTCCTCTCCTCTAATAGCCTATTCTGGTTTACCTGAAAGCGCTATTTGTCAAGACTGAGGGCAGGAGGTGCCGAACGGATGCGTCAGTGGATGATCGTTCTCTCCATTATCGCCCTGCTTATTTATGCAGGCAGGGTGCTGGAACACAACCAACAGCAGACAGCGCTGCCGTCAGAGGCAGACATTACAGCCCTTGAAAAGGCCATGCGAGGGGCCGGCGGCTCCCTCGAAGGGGTTCGATTCCTTCTCGTCGCGCCCATCGCGGACCCGGCCGTCCCCGGTGGGCTGGAGGAGAGACTCGGTTGGGCCGGGCCGCCCCGCGGAGGCGAGTTTCGGGAGGCACGCCTTTACACCGAGCATGGGATGTACTATCTGGCGCTGGACTGGCGGATGACCGGGGAGCAGGTCGCCCGTTGGGCGGCGAATCATCGGAACCTGAGCCAGGCGCTGCGTGAGTTGGGCATTGCCACGCCGGTCCATGTTCAGCTAGAGGGAAGGGTGGCGGCCACTGCCCGGAACCTGCTGGAGATGACAAACCAGGCGCTCGACCAGGTCGCTGCTGAAGGCCGGCAGCCGTGGAATGGCAAAAGGTCGGCCTCGGTGGCGGGCCGCTCGGCCTACCTGCCGAAGGGGCCGCACGAGGTCAACGTCCAGGCGGCGGCCCGGCAGACCGGGAAGGATGTACGGCTCTGGGTGGCCTGGCCGGCCCTCACCGGGGATTACTAATCGGCCACTTTATGTAATACGAGCAACCGCTCCTCCATACAGATAGGTGAGACCACCTGCCGGGGAGACCCCCGGCGACCATGGAGGACGAGCTATGCAGCGCTTTCTGACGATCACTCTGCTCCTGCTCGCGGCCATTTTGCTGGCCCTTCCAGCCGCCATCGGCTCCCTGGGCCGCTCGCCGGCTGCATTGCCCGTGCCCGATGGGGCAGACAGCCTTCCTGTCAAGGTATACTTTCCGGCCACCAGGGAGATTGTGGAGATCCCGCTGGGGGAATACCTCAAGAGTGTGGTAGCGGGGGAGATGCCGCCCGAATTCGAGATGGAGGCGCTCAAGGCACAGTTCGTTGTAGCCCGTACCTACACGGTGCGCCGCATGAAGCAGTTCAACGGCAAGGGGGGCTGCCCGCAGCAGCCCGAGGCAGATGTCTGTGCGGACTATGCTACTCACCAGGCCTATGTCACGCCAGACGAGTTGGTCAAGAAACACGGGAAGCTCACCGCCAGCAGCTTCTGGCGGCGGCTGGCGGAGGCACAGGCGGCGACAGCCGGCCAGGTCTTGACCTACAAGGGCGAGTTGATTGATGCGCTATACCACGCCGTTTCAGGGCGGGCCACGGAGAATGCTGCGGACTACTTTACGCAGCCACTGCCCTATTTGGTCTCGGTGGATGATCGGTGGGGGGCGCACTCCCCAAAGCTCATCACCCAGACCCGGTTCAGCCCAGAGGCGTTCGCCAGGGCGTTGAGGGGCGGGTCCAACGGATCCACCCTGGCCGTTACGGCGGCCACCAAAACCGGCCGCTCCCCCGTGCAGATCACTGCCCGTACAGAGACCGGGCGGGTCAAGAGAGTCCAGGTCGGCGAACTGACCCTTACCGGCCGGGAGTTCCGCGAACGGCTAGGTCTGCGCTCGACTGATTTCCGGGTCTTTCTCCAGGGCGGCGAGTTGGTGATTGAGACGCACGGCGATGGTCACGGGGTTGGCATGAGCCAGTACGGCGCAGACGGGATGGCCAGGGCCGGCAAGACCTATGAGGAGATTCTCACCCACTACTACAAGGGGGTTACCCTGAGTCGTCTCTTTGAAGGATAGTTACCAATACATGGACTAACCCATGACAAATCTGGGCAGGCTATGGGCAGAGGTGATCGTTCGTGAAACCAACCCGTAGCCTGCCCGGTTCGTGGTTTGGCGGCCTGCCCAAGGAGCGGCGGGTGGCGCTGGCCTCCCTGGCCGTTCTCCTGGTGCTCCTGGGTGCGGTCGTGCTGTATGAGCAGTCCGGGAGAACCGCAGACCCGCCCCGTGAATGGCGCGTACCGGTGGAGGAGCCCGCGCCCCGGGCCGATGCTTCCCCGGAGGTATCGAGCGCCGGCGCACCCGGCCTTCGCCCTGCTGATACGCAATCGGGCGCCGAGACCCCTGCGCCCGCTTCAGCCCCGTCACAGCCGGAAGCGCCGCCTGAGCGGCTGAGCGCCCCCCTGCCCGGCCAGCCCGAGATTCTCAAGGCCTATCACTCCGTCGATGAAGCCTACGGCGATTCCCGCCTTTACACCGGCATCGCTTACAAGGCTGCCCCCGGCCAGTCTGTACTGGCAGCGGCCCGCGGGACGGTGCAGGCCGTTGAGAATGACCCCCTGGAGGGGACGACGGTGGTCCTGAGCCACGGTGGTGAGTTGACCACCCGCTATACCGGAATGGGCAAGGTCCTGGTGGCCGAGGGCGCCTCCGTTGAGACCGGGTCCATTATCGGGCAGACCGGGGAACCGGGGATGGCCCGGACCGAGATGGGGCCACACCTGGCTTTTGCCGTCTGGCTGAGCGACGAGCCGGTCGATCCCGCAACCTACCTGTCAGACTAGTGCAAGCAGGCCTGCTCCCCCGGGGGCAGGCCTGCTCGCGTCCAACCGCTCCTCACCAGCCAGTCCACCGCGGCGTGTCCGTCATGTTTCCTCCCCCCGCCCATATACTCTATCAACCAACCAGGGCGAAGGGGGCCCAGCGGTGAAAGACCACATCTGGAAGCGTGTGCTGGATGTTGGCAACCACATCTTCCGCACCAAGGACACCGTGCGGGATACAGCCTTGCTGTTCGGTGTCTCCAAGAGCACCGTTCACAAGGATGTGACGGAGCGCCTTCCCCGGATCAATCCGGAACTGGCCAACAGGGTAAAACGGGTCCTTGACTTCAACAAGGCAGAGCGGCACATACGAGGAGGTGCCGCCACCCGGCAGAAGTACCTGGAAAAGTAAGCGGAAATCCATGTATCCGAAGGACTTTGTTTGACTGTGTCGAACTGGAACGGTGCATAGTGGTACATTTCCACGCCTTTGACAGGGGGCATCGACACAGTGTTCGGATGGGCAACAGACATCGGCATTGACCTGGGTACGGCAACCGTATTGATTTACGTCAAGGGGAAGGGCATCGTGCTCCGTGAGCCTTCGGTGGTCGCGATGAACCGCGACACCAAGCAGATTCTCGCCATCGGCGAAGAGGCACGGCGCATGCTGGGTCGAACCCCGGGCAACATCATCGCGACGCGGCCCCTGCGCGAAGGGGTCATCGCAGACTATGATGTGACGGAAGCCATGCTAAAAGACTTCATCCGGCGGGTGGCAGGCCCCCGCCTCCTGTCGCGTCCCCGGGTCATGGTCTGTGTACCGGCCGGCGTCACCACGGTGGAGAAGCGAGCCGTGATCGAGGCGGCACTCCAGGCGGGTGCCCGCTC
>JBMONB010000222.1:0-34112 GCA_049325315.1 Bacillota bacterium
GGGTAGCACCCCCCAAAAAAGCTGCTGAACCTTTGTCTTAAGCTTCATACTCCCTTTATCTGTATACAAAACAGCCCCTGCGTCCGCTTTGCGGACAGCAGAGGGCTGTTTTGTCAGCAAGCTGAGGCGCCAGCAACTATGCTGGCGCCTCTTGCGTGGGCACGGGTCAGCTGGTGGCGCTGGTATACCGGGCCAGGCCTTGGCGCCAGATTAGCAGCACGGCGGTCAGCATGGAGCCGGCGGCCAGCAGGGCGCCCGCCAGGAGCGCCGGCGAGGCGCCGCGGGTCAGGGCCAGGGCCGGGAAGGTGGAGACGAAGGCGACGGGCACCACATAGGTCAGCAGCGCCCGCACGCCAGGGTGGTAGACCGCCACCGGGTAGCGGCCCAGCTGCCAGAAGGCGCTGTAGAGAATGGTGAACTCCAGGCCGGGCGCCCAGAAGGCGAGGGCAGCAAGCAGCGTCCGGGAGCCCCAGGCCACCACGGCGCCGGCAGCGGTGAGAATCAGGTAGGCCGCCACCTGGCCGGCGGATGGCGGGGCGACGGCGGCCCCGCTTACGAGCACCACGGCGCCCAGCGCCACCTGGGTCAGGGCCAGGGGGCTGCTTGTGGAGAGGGAGACGGCGAAGAGCAGCGGGACCGGCTGCAGGAGCTTGTCGTCCAACTGGCCGCTCACCACCTGCTCGTTGAACCAGTCGAGGTTGGGTTCCACAAAGGTGCGCAGGAGCCCGCTCATCACGTAATAAGCGCCCAGCAGCACGATCACCTCGGTGCGGCTCCAACCCGCCACCTGGCCCACCTGGGTGAAGAGCAGCAGCACCGCCCCCACGCCCGCGCCAATGGCGATCGCCGTCTGGAAGAGCTCAAAGGCCAGGTTGACCCGATGAGCCAGCTGGCGCTGAACGGAGAGCGCCAGGGAGAGGCGGAGGAGTCTTAGCATACGCATGGTCGATTCTCACCCTCCTACTGCCGTGTAGCGGCGAAGCCCCGCCCGCCAGACCGCTGCGGCCAGGGCGGCGAATACCAGGAGCCAGATGACCTGCCAGCCAAAGCCGGTGGCCGCCTCGCCCGGGGAAAGGAGCCCCGCCGCCAGCTCGGCGGGGAAGCCATTCATCGCCCGAAAGGGCAGCGCCCCGGCCCAGGGCTGGAGAGCGGCGGGCAGCATCTGCAGGGGGGCGGCCTCACCGCCCAGCAGGAAGATCAGGGTGGAGCCGAAGGAGACCATGGCGTGAGCCCGCTCGGTCCAGAAGGCAGAGAGCGCCAGCAGGTAAGTGAAGAGGAAGCGGATCGCCGCGGCCAGGCCCATGGCGGGGAGGGCCACGGCTACAGAGCCGAGTTCGATTCCCGGCCCCGTGACCAGCAGGACCACCAGCAGCACCGGCGCCCCGATGATCAGGTGCCAGACCCGAATCGCCAGGTTCTCGGCGAGCGGGGCGATGATCGGAGGGTGGGGACGGAGGAGGTCTTCCACCAGGTCGCCCCCGTAGATGCGGGTGGAGAAGGTATGGCTCTCATAGGAGACGGTGACCAGGCGGGCCAGGAGCAGGCAGAGGTAGTAGCGGGTCAGCTCCGGGCGGTCGGGCAGGGCGGTGGACCAGACCGCCAGGCCGATCAGCGGGGTGACCGCCTGGTTGGCCACCAGGGTGAAGGCGAAGGAGCGCCAGGCCAGCCAGGTGAGGAAGTAGCGGCCGATATAGGCCCAGAGCAGTCGGGCGCGGCGCATCAGGCGGTCACCCCCTCCCGGTATACCTGGTCCATCACCTGTTCGAGGGGAGCCTCTTCCACGGTGATATCCGCCACCGCCACCTGGGCCAGAATCCGGGCGGTGGTGGCCGGCACATGGTCCCGGTGAACCTGGAGCACGCAGCGGCCATCCTCCTCGCCAACCACCTGCCCGAACTGGGACCAGACGGGACGAAGGCCGTCCACCGCCCGGACCTTGAGCAGCTTGTAGGGGGCCAGCCGGTGCGCCAGCCGCTGCAGGGCGCCGTCGTAGAGCAGCCTGCCCTTGTCGATCAGGATAATGCGGGGGCAGAGCGCCTCCACGTCGGCCATGTAGTGGCTGGTCAGCATCACCGTGGCGCCGGTCTCCCGGGTGTAGAGGGAGAGGAACCGGCGCATGGCGGCCGCGGCCGTTACATCCAGCCCGAGGGTGGGCTCGTCCAGGAAGAGGACCCGCGGCCGGTAGAGCAGCGCCCAGGCGAGCCCCGCCCGCATCCGCTGGCCCAGGGAGAGCGCCCGGACCTGCCGCTGGAGAATCGGCTCCAGGTCCAGCATCGCTACCAGCTCGGCCAGGTTGCGCCGGTAATCGGCCTCATCGACCTCGTAGATCAGCTGCTGAAACCGGAGGGCATCGCCCACGGTCAGTTCGCCCGGGGCGCCCAGCGGGCGGCTCCCCCGGACCATGGCGATCTGCCGGAGGAACCGGTACTCCCGGCGAGATGGCGTAAAGCCCAGGACGCTCACCTCGCCCCCGGTGGGGTGCAGCACCCCGCTCAGGATCTTCAAGGTGGTGGTCTTGCCCGCCCCGTTGGGGCCAATAAAGCCCACCACCTCGCCGGGCTCCAGGGTGAAGCTGATCCCCTGAACCGCCTCCACCTGCCGGAACTCCCGGCGGAGCAGGGAGCGGAAGGCGGCTGCGAGCCCGGCCTCCCGCACGGGAGCGCTGTAGGTCATCTGGAGGTCACGGACCGAAACGGCTGTCATGTGCTGAACCCTCCTTCTTCGGTGTGCAGGTCGAGCATAGCAAAGGGACCCTGACAACCGCTGTCAGGGTCCCGCAGAACCGCTGCTCAATTTTTGGCCTGCCTCCACCTCAGGTAGAAGGCGAGGGCGCCCAGGGCGATGTAGTCGAAGCTCTCGGGCTCGGCTGCCAGCCGCTCTCGCAGCTCGTCGATCCCGATCCAGCGGTGGCCGACGGCCCCGTCGCCCTTTCCGGTCAGGCAGCCCTCTGCCCGGCAGCGGAAGACGAAGCCGGTCGAGTCCCCGGGGCCCGACAGGCTCTGGTAGACGAAGAAGGGGGTCAGGCACTCCACCTGTGGCATCGCCATACGGCCCGTCTCGCCGAGAATCTCGGTCACCGTCAGCCCGGTCTCCTCACGGACCTCCCGGGCCAGCGCCTCCAGGATCGGCTCGAAGCGCGCAATGCCCCCACCCGGCAGCTCCAGCCTGCGCAGCTGCCCCGGACGGTCCCGCACCTGAAGCAGGACCTCCGCCTGCCCATTCTCCTCCCGCTCGACGATGGCACGGGCCGTGGTGTACAACAGCATGAGGGGCGCCTCCCTGGAAGAGATCACCTACTCTTTCGCCGTCGCTTGACCCAATGCCTCTCAAGAAAAATGGCCCACTCTCATGCCGGGCAGAAAGGGATTTCCAGCCCATGGTGGAGAAATAATTGGTTGGGTTAAGTATCTGGCTGCTCTCCAACTTACAACGACGGGAGGGAGCCGGGCAGGTGAGGCAGCCTGCCCGGCGCAGCATGGTGGAGTATCTGTCACAAGCTATGGAGCTGCACAGGCGCTATCCGCTGGTGGATGGCCACGCCGATTCGATCCTGATGGTCCTCGATGGCAAGCGGACCCTGGCCACCGAGTCGAGCCTGGGCCACATTGACTGGCCCCGGGCCCGGGCGGCCGGGGTGGCCTGCACCATTCAGACCGCCTACCCGGCCCCGGTCTACTACCCGGTGGCGGCCAAGCGGGTGGGCGATTCAATCGACGCCCTTTTGAACCAGATTGAGGCCGGCGAGGGCGTGCGACTGGCGCTGACAGCGCAGGATATCCGTGAGGCGCATGCAGCGGGCGAGCTGGCTGTTCTGCTGAACATCGAGGGGGCCGAGGGGATTCAGGGCTCCCTGGGCCTGCTGCGCAACTACTACCGGCTGGGCGTCCGCATGATGGGCCTGGTCTGGAACTTCCGCAACGAGGTGGCCGACGGCGCCGCCGAGGAGGGCTCCGGTGCGGGGCTGACCCGGTTTGGCCGGGAGGTCGTGCGGGAGATGAACCGGCTCGGCATGCTGATCGACCTGAGCCATATTACGGCGCCGGGCTTCTTCGAGGTGCTGGAGCTGTCGGAGCAGCCGGTCCTCTTCACCCACGGCAACTGCCGGGCGCTCTGGGACCATGCCCGCAACCTGACCGACGAGCAGATCAAGGCGCTGGCGGCAAAGGGCGGCGTCTTTGGCATCTCCTTCGTCAACATGTTCATGGGCAAGGAGAACGTGACGCTGTCCACCGTGGCGGACCATATCGACCATGTCTGCCAGCTGGTGGGCAACGCGGAGCATGTGGCCTACGGCTCCGACTTCGACGGCTGCACCCCGCCCCCCGGGCTGGAAGATGTGACCCGCTTTCCCTACCTGACGGCGGAGCTGCTCCGCCGGGGCTACAGTGAGACCGATCTGGCCAAGATCCTGGGCGAGAACTACCTCCGGGTCTTCTCGCAGGTGCTTCGCTAGAATAAGGAGGACGCTGCTGTGAACGTCTCTGTACAGAATCAGCCCCTGACCCAGGCCGCAACCGATGCCCTGATCCTGCCGCTGACCGAGGGCGGCACTCCTCTCTCCGAGATCGACCTGGCGCTCGATGGGCTGCTCACCCAGGTGGTCGCTGCCGGCGACTTCAGGGGGGAAGCCGGTGAGACCAGCCTGGTCTACACCAGCGGCAAGGTGGCGGCCCGCAAGGTGCTCTTGCTCGGGCTCGGTAAGGCCGAGAAGGTCAACCACCGGTCGCTGCGGCGGGCGGCGGGCATTGGCGCCCGGGCGGCCCGCAAGAGCGGCGCCAAATCGGTCACCTTCGCCCTGCCCACCGGCGTGAGCCTTCCCGCCGACAAGGCGGCGCAGTTCATCACCGAGGGCGCCCTGCACGGGCTCTATCGCTTCGAGAGCTACAAGTCCGACCCGAAAAAGAAGCCGCAGGTGGAGTTGGTGTCCATCGCCGGCGGGCCGGAGATCGAGGCGGCGGTGGCGGTGGGGCAGGCGGTGGCCGAGGGCCAGAACCTGGCCCGCGCCCTGACCTGGATGCCCGGCAACCACCTGACCGCCACCACCCTGGCTGAGCGGGCCCAGCAGGTCTGCGAGGCGAACTCCATCGAGATCGAGGTCTACGACAAGCAGGGCTGCGAGAAGCTCGGGCTGGGCCTCCTGCTGGCGGTCAACCAGGGCTCGACCCAGGAGCCCCGCTTTATCGTCATGCGGTATAAGGGCAACGGGGGCCAGGGGCCCTGGCTGGGCTTTGTCGGCAAGGGGATCACCTTCGACACCGGCGGCATCTCGATCAAGCCCACCGAGGGCATGTGGGATATGAAGGATGACATGGGCGGCGCCGCGGCGGTGCTGGGCGCCATGCAGACCATCGGCCGGCTGAAGCCCAAGGCCGACATTCTCGCCGTGATCGCAGCCACCGACAACATGCCCGACGGCAACGCCTACAAGCCCGGCGATGTGATCTCGGGCCTCTCGGGCAAGACGGTGGAGGTGCGCTCCACCGACGCCGAGGGCCGCCTCGTGCTGGCCGACGGTCTGGCCTATGCGGTGCAGCTGGGCTGCGAGCGGCTGATCACCGCCTC
Source organism: Bacillota bacterium (assembly GCA_049325315.1). Lineage (GTDB taxonomy): Bacteria > Bacillota > Sulfobacillia > Symbiobacteriales > Symbiobacteriaceae > JAWLHU01. Next base: position 5,563 of record JBMONB010000222.1, read on the forward strand.
GACCCTGACCGGCGCCGCCAATGTCGCCCTGGGCCCGATTCGCTTCGGCATGGTCGCCAACGACGACGCCTGGGAGCAGACGGTCTTCGAGGCGGCGGAGGAGGCCGGGGAGCGGGGCTGGCGGCTGCCGCACGACGACGAGTACTACGAGCTGTTCAGCTCGCCGATCGCCGACATGGCCAACACCGGCAAGGCGCGCGCCGCCGGCACCGTGGTGGGCGGCCTCTTCCTCATGAAGCACGTGGGGAAGACCCCCTGCGTCCACATGGACATCGCGGCGCAGGTCTGGAAGCAGACCGAGGACAAGTTCGAGGACTACGGCGCCACCGGGGCCGGGGTCCGGACCTTCGTACAGGCGGCGCTCAAGTTTGCGGAGGGAGCCAGGTAGATGGTGCGGATTCCGATGCCGCCCCCCCATGGGCGGGCAGACCTGCACAACCACACCACCGCCTCCGACGGGACGCTGAGCCCGCGGGAGCAGGTGAAATGGGCGGCGGACCAGGGGCTGGCCGCCGTGGCGGTGACCGACCACGACACCATTAAGGGGTGGGATGAGGCGATCGCCGCCGGTAAGGCGCTCGGGATCGAGGTGGTGCCGGGCTGCGAGCTCTCCACCGAGGTGGGCAAATCGGAGGTGCACATTCTCGCCTACTACTTCGACCGGGAGGAGGACGCCATGGCCGCCCTGCTGGAGCGAATGCGGGGTGGGCGCCGGGCCCGGGCGAAGGAGGCGGTGGCCAAGCTGCACGGACTCGGCTTCACCCAGGTGACGCTGGAGCGGGTGCTGGAGCTGGGCGGCGAGTCGGTGGGGCGGCCTCACCTGGCCCAGGTGCTGATCGAGACCGGGGTGGTCCGCAACCACGAGGAGGCCTTCGAGCGGTACCTGGCCTCCGGGCGGCCGGCCTATGTGCCCCGGCCCAAGCTGACCCCCGAGGAGGCGATCGCCGTGGTCAAGGCGGCGGGCGGGGTGCCGGTGCTGGCGCACCCCGGGCTGGTCCGCAGCGACCACCTCGTCCGGGAGATCATCGGCGGCGGAATCATGGGGATCGAGGCCTACCACTCGGACCACGGCGAGCAGCAGCGGCAGTTCTATGCCCGGTGGGGGCTCGACGCCGGCCTGATCGTCACCGGGGGCACCGACAGCCACGGTCCCACCGGCGGGCGGACCGTGGTCCCCGGCACGGTCAACGTGTCGATGGATGTGGTCGCCCAGCTAAAGAGAGCAAGCACCTGGTTTCAGCAGACGCAGGGGGCCGGGCTCCTCTAGTTCCCGGAACGTCACCAACCAAAGGAGAGGACGTGTCGATGTCGAAGCGCGTGGAACTTGAGGCGTTTCACCCCCACGAACTGCAGTGCTTTCACTTCGGCGAGGAGGGGGCAAAGCCGCACGTGCTGATCACCGCGGGCATCCACGGTGGTGAGGCAACGGGCATCTGGGTGGCCCGCAACCTGGTCAAGTGGCTGCAGGGGCAGAGCCTGAAGGGGTCGGTCACCATCCTGCCGGTGGCGAATCCGGCAGCCTTCCGCAAGCTGACCCGCTGCTCGCCCTACGACGAGCTGGACCTGAACCGGATCTTCCCCGGTCAGAGCGAGGGCACCCCTTCGATGGTCCTGGCCAACCTGATCTGGGAGCACGCGAAGCAGGCCGACTATATCGTCGACCTGCACTGCTGCGGGATCTATGGCTCCGATTACACCCTGGCGCTCTGGCAGGAGTTCGACTTCGCCCGCGAGATGGCCGCCAAGCTCGATATCCCCGTGGTGGTGCAGTCGGGCGGCACCCGTAGCCAGCTGTTCGTGGAGGCCTGCCACGCGGGGATTCCGGCGGTGATCATCGAGCTGGCCGGCGGTCAGTTCGGCAACGGCGGCGGCATCTTAGACCGCGGGTCGGGGGAGCGGGGCTTCACAGCGGTCTCCAACCTCCTGGTCCGCCTCGGGGTGGTGGAGGGCGATGCGCCCCCGGTCAGCCCCCGCTTCTATGAGAAGCTGCGGGAGGTCCGGTCGCTCAAGGCGGCGCTCTGGAGCCCGGCGATTTCGCCCGGCGCCCCGGTCACCGAGGGGCAGGTGCTGGGCGACCTGGACGGCGAGCCGGTCCACTGCCCGGCCACCGGCGTGGCCACCTCGGTGCGGGCGGACTCCTACGTCTTCCCCGGGCACACCGTGGTCAATGTGGCCCCGGTGGCAGAGGTGGAATAATCTCCTTTCCTGGTCGGTATGCTAAGGCTAAGCATATCGCGCCAGGGGAGGACGGCGGTGGGATACGATGAACTGGAGGAGCTGCGGAGCCGGGTTCGCCTCCTGGAAGAACGGCTCCAGGGGCTGCGAACGAGCCGGCGCATCCTCATGAACCTGATTGCGGCCCAGGAGCGTGAGAAGCGGGCGCTGATTCACCGGCTGGAGTCTGAGAACGGCCGGCTCCAGCGGCAGAGCGCACGCTATGCCCGCAAGATCCTGGAGCGGAACATCCGGATCGTCCGGCTGGAGGAGTCGATGCGCCGCACCGACGACTCGATCTCCTGAGGCGACCGGCACGCGAAAAGGCCCGGGGCTTGCCCCCGGGACCCGGCCCCGAGGCAACCCTCGGGGCCCTGGCCCCCGGGTTTCCCCGGGGGCCTTCCGTTACGCTTGTTAGGCCTTGGTCCGGCGCACAGTCCTGGGCGGCTCCAGGCGAAGCTCCCGCGGGCTCCGCGGGGGCTCGGGAGCGCTCTCCCAGTCAAAGAAAGGGTCGCCCGCAAAGGCCGGACGTTCCTCGTGCCAGCCGGCGGGAACCAGTTGCCTGAGGCTCAGCGGCGAGCCGGCCTTCCTGGGTGCCTTATGCCTATCGGACACGGGGTCCACCTCCTGTTCGGGTCCTTGTGTCTCCATTGTACCAAGCCCCTCACTCTCTGTGAAGACGACCACCCTGAATTCCCTTTCCCCGTAGGTTGCACTTCGTATGAACCGTTTATCCCATCTAACCGTCCAAGCAATCAAGGGGATTCGTGCATCTCATGCAGCTATTTCGACCGTTTTGAGGGGGATGCTTCCGTGGAGCAGATCAAGTCGGCCGCTGCCCTTGCCCAGCGGGTCCGTGCCAATGTACAGCAGGTGATCGTGGGCAAAGATGAGGTGATCGAGCTGCTGCTGGTGGCGATGGCCACCGGCGGGCATGTGTTGCTGGAAGATGTGCCGGGAACGGGCAAGACCATGCTGGCCAAGTCGTTGGCGAAGAGCCTTGACGTCTCTTTCCGCCGGATTCAGTTCACCCCGGATCTGCTGCCCTCCGATGTGACGGGCGTCTCCTTCTACAACCAGAAGGCGGGCGAGTTTGAGTACCGGCCCGGCCCCATCTTCGCCCAGGTGGTGCTAGCCGACGAGATCAACCGGGCAACGCCCCGGACCCAGTCGTCGCTCCTGGAGTGCATGGAGGAGAAGCAGGCGACGGTGGAGGGCGTCACCCGGCCCCTGCCGCGCCCCTTCCTGGTGCTGGCCACCCAGAACCCGGTGGAGCAGGAGGGCACCTTCCCGCTGCCCGAGGCGCAGCTGGACCGCTTCCTGCTGAAGCTCCCGGTGGGCTACCCCGGCGCCGATGAGGAGATGTCAATGCTCGACCGGTTCCGGGAGCGGAACCCGTACACCGAGTTGTCTGCGGTGGCAACGGGGGCGGACATCGTCGCCCTGCAGGAGGCGGTGCTCCACGTGTACGTCAGCCGCCCGGTGCAGCAGTATATGGTCGACCTGGTCCGGGCGACCCGGACCGCTGCCGGCGTGGAGCTGGGGGTCAGCCCCCGCGGTACGCTGGCGCTCTTCCGTGCCTGCCAGGCGCTGGCGGCGCTGCGGGGCCGGGAGTACGTGCTGCCCGACGACGTGCAGCACCTGGTGGAGCCGGTGCTCGGGCACCGGATCATCGCCTCGGCCCACTCCCGGCTGCGGGGCCAGGGTGCGAAGGATGTGCTGACCAAGGTGCTCGCCACCGTGCCTGTGCCCGCTGAGGCGGCGGCGAAGGGGGCGTTGTAGTGGAGCCTTCTCGCCAGGAAGGCATGATCTGGCTTGGCGTCATCGGCCTCTTCCTCCTGGCGCTCCTCACCCGCAGCGGCCTCCTTCTGGTCCTCGCCACCCTGCTCTTCCTGGTGGTCGGGGTGGTCTCGCTCTGGGGCCGCTACGCCCTGGAGCGGGTCGAGTACCGGCGGCGCTTTGAGCGGACCCGCTGCTTCGCGGGCGAGGAGATGGAGCTGACGGTCGAGCTGACCAACCGCAAGATCCTGCCGCTCTCCTATCTCACCGTAGACGACTCGGTTCCCGAGGATCTGCAGGTACGCTCCCACAAGGTGCTCTATCACCGGAAGGGCCGCTCCACCCTGCGGCTCCTGTTCAGCATGGCCTGGTACCAGAAGGTGATCCGCCACTACAAGGTGCTGGCCAGCAGGCGGGGCTTTTACCGGCTGGGGCCGGCCACGGTGAAGGCGGGCGATCCCTTCGGTTGGGTCGACCGGACAATGGAGGTCGCCGAGTCCGAGATGCTCTTTGTCTACCCGCGCATCCTCCCGCTGGAGCAGGTGGGGCTGCCCTCCCGCCGGCCCTTCGGCGATTTGAAGTCCAACGACCGGCTCTTTGAGGATCCGCTCCGCTTCGCCGGGGTGCGGGAGTACCAGCAGGGCGACCCGCTGAACCGGATCCACTGGAAGGCATCGGCCGCGGCCGGCCGGCTTCAGGTCCGCCAGCTTGACCCCTCGGCCAACCTGGGGCTCGCCGTCTTCCTGAACACCTGGGGCTTCGACCGGTTCTGGGAGGGGAACGAGGCCTCCGCCCTGGAGGCCGGCTGCACCCTGGCCGCCTCGGTGATCAACTGGGCCACCGATGAGGGCCTCGCCGTGGGGCTCTACGCCAATGGCCTGGTCTACGAGTGGGGGCTCTCGCTCCGGCTGCCCCCGGCCCGCGGGCCGCAGGTGCTGGCCCAGACGCTCGAGGGGCTGGCCCGGCTCCAGACCGGCTCGACCCAGCCCATCTGGGAGCTGATGGCCGCCGAGACGCCCACGCTGCCGTACGGGACCTCGGTGGTGGTGATCACCCGGCAGGTGGGCGACGACCTGGCGGCGGCGATCCTCCGGATCCAGCGGTCGGGCCGTCCGGTCACCCTAATTGTGACCGCCACGGAGCCGCAGGAGATCCCGCGCCTGCCCGGCGTGCGCATCTACGAGGTCGGTGGGGAGGAGGGGCTGCATGCTGCCGTTCTTGCGCAATAGGGGCGCTCTGCTCCGCTGGGTCCTCTCCGCCCTCTCCCAGACCGCTGTCGTGGTGCCCTGGATGCTCCTCTTTTACGCCTCCGAGGGCGGCAGCGACTGGCCGGCGGCCCTGCCCGGCGCCTGGCTCTTGATCCTCACCTACCTGGTCGCCGGCCTCTGGGAGGCCGGCAGCCGGTCAGACGACCCCCGCCGCCGCATCTATGCCCTGGCGGGCGGCGTGGCGCTGGCCTACCTGGTCGCCTACCAGGCGGTGCCCGACGAGATGCGCGCCGGAATCCTGCGCTGGAACAAGGCCTTCTTCTTCGTGCCCGTCGCCGCCTACCTCTGGTATCAGGGCGCCCGGGGCGCCCTGGAGGGCATCGAGTACGGTCGCATCTTCTCCAGCTTCTCCACCCAGTTCCTCTCTCTGCTGGGCGGCATCATCCTCCTCATGCTGTCCGGACACGCCGCCGACCCGGCGGTCCAGGTGCTGCTCTACTGGTCGGTGGTGCTCCTCTTCGCCGCCGGGCTCAGCCTGCTCCTGATCACCCGGGAGCGGTCGCTGAAGGCCGACCAGGCCAAGATGGGGGAGCAGGAGGCGGGCGGCGGCGCCACCCCGCTCATGACCAGCATCGTGCTGGGGCTGGTGGGGCTGACCATCGGCGCCTCATCGCTGCTCTCTGTGGAGCGGCTCATCGCGCTCCTGCGGGCGATTGGCGAGTTCGTAAGCCCTCTGGCCAACTGGCTCTGGAGCGTCGCCATGCTGATCGTGGTCCGTTGGGTGGCCCTGCTGACCCCACTTTTCAACCTGATCCGGCGGATGGTCCAGCAGCAGGAGGTTCCACCCCAGGAGAGCAGCGACGCACCGGCCCAGGAGGATCCCTACGACTTCGGCGAGGTGGGACCGGGCTTCGACTGGACACCCTACCTGAAGGCCGCCCTCCTGATCGGCGCCCTGATTCTGCTGGCCTCCTGGCTCTACCGGCTGAACCGTCGCCGCCTCGAGGTCCGGGAAGATGAGGAGGAACGGGTCAGCCTGGGCTTCTGGAAGTCGCTCTGGGCCGATCTGAAGTCCTTGTTCGGGCTGCTGGGCCGGAAGGCCGCCCCGGTGGTGGAAAGGGTCTCCACGGCCGTCCTGGGCGAGAATGCGCAGGATGCGCGCGCCCTTTTCCGTCGGCTCCAGGCCTGGGGCGCCGCCAGCGGCCGGCCCCGGCGGGATTCGGAGACGCCCAACCGCTACCGGGATGCGCTCACCGAGCTGTACCCCGGGGCAGAGCAGCCTGCGGGCGCCGTGACCGCCGTGTACAACCAGGCGCGCTACGGGAAGACCGCTCCGACAGATGAGGCGGTGGATACGGCCCGTGCGGCGCTGGAGAAGCTGGAACGGGGCCCTGCGTGATACACTTCACAGGCAGAAGGCTGTCACCTATAATGAATGAGAAAGCTTGCCTGCCTATCCGATTCCCATCTCGCATCCGATGAGCGCTGCCACAGAGGGGGAATTGTATGCTGCTCCAGCACCTGATCACCTTCTGCCGCGTGGTGGAGGAGGGCTCCTTTACCCGTGCCGCCCAGGTGCAGAATCTGACCCAGCCGTCGATTACCAAGCAGGTCGGCGCCCTGGAGGACCACCTGCAGGTCCAGCTCTTTACCCGCCACGGCAAGCAGGTCCACCTCACCCCAGCCGGCGAACTGGTCTACGAGTATGCCCGGCAGGTGGTGCACCTGGTCGGGCAGTGCGAGTCTGCCGTGCGGGAGATGCGGTCCCCTGGCAGCGGCCATATCACCGTGGGCTGCGTGCACACCATCGGCCTCTTCACCCTGCCCGACCTGCTGGCCGAGTTTGCCCGTGAGCACCCGCTGGTCAAGATCAACGTCAAGACCGGGAACAACGTGGAGACCGTAACGATGCTGCTGCACGGCGAGGTCGACCTGGGCCTGATTACCACGCCGCAGGTGCACGAGCGGCTGGAGTCGCTCCCCCTGTACGAGGACCCCCTCGTGGTGGTGGCGAGCCCCGAGTACGCCGCCAACCTTCCCATCGAGATCGATGAAGGGGAGCTGGCCAAGCAGCCGATGATCTGCTACGTGCGGGGTGCGAGATTCCGCATCACCACCGACCAGCTGCTGGAGCAGATGGGCATCAGCCCGAACGTGATCATGGAGTTCGACAACCACGAAGCGATCAAGACCATGGTCCGCCTGGGCTTCGGCGTCGCCCTGGAGCCGGTCTCCGCCGTCTTCAAGGACCTGGACGCCGGCAACCTGGTCAAGCTGAATGTCCCCTCCCTGCCCAGGAGCAGCCGGACCACCTCCCTGATCATGCGCCGCGACGAGCGCCGGAGCGCCGCCGTCAACGCCTTCCTGGACTTGCTGGAGAAGCGTTTCGGGGCGAAGCTGAAGAAGTAAAGCCAAACCAGGCCAGGGAGGTTGAGCCCCCTGGCCTGGAGTTTTTTCTTGCCACCGATTTCACGGATTTACACAGATTTGCGGTGATCTCAGGTAGAGAGAGCCGAGCCGGTATGGAGCCGGGCAATCAGGTAGTGATAACACATTATATATAATATATTTCCGTGAACCCGCGGGGACCTACAAATCCGTGATAATCCGTGTTTAAATCCGTGAAATCCGTGGCAAAACAAACGTTAAGGCCCGGGGCGTTTCACCGCCCGCGGGCCTTCTTTTACATCGGTGTTGGCGGGTGTACGCCCGGTTTGTCGGGGGAGTAGCCGACCGGGTCGCCGCCGGTGGCCACGTTGTGCCGGAGGAAGTGGACCAGGTCCCGGAACTGCCAGGATCGGTGGGCCAGGTCTTCACTGAACTGGTAGAGCCGCCGGTCCTCTTCGTCGTGAATGACCTCCATCTCGAAGAGAATCCGGTCATCGGCTGTGAGCGGTCCGTTCAGTACCTCGAGCTCCCAGTTGACCTTGTCATAGAACGCCTTGAACTGGGCCAGGTCGGCCTCGGAGAGCCGGCCTTCCGCATGCTCAACGGCCCGACTCTCGTAGCTCCACCGCCCGTCGGAGTCGACCCTGATCCGGAACAGCTCCACCTTTGAGTCAATACCCGTGGCCGTCAGGGTGATCTGCACGGCTGGTTCACCCCCATCGCTGTGCTGAGGCTAGTTTGTGCAACCTGGCAACGGGATATACGGAAAATATTGCCCGTCAAGTGGAATTGTAGTATAATGAGAATCATCACGCCACTTGTGGAGAGACTGTGCAAGGAGGTTACCTGATGGCCAAGACCCTCTATGTGGGGAATCTACCCTGGGCTGCTACCGATGATGACCTTATGCGGGCGTTCTCGCAGTATGGCGAGGTTACGTCGGCGCGCGTCGTCTATGACCGCGAGACCGGCAAGTCCCGCGGCTTCGGCTTCGTTGAGATGGGCGACGCAGACGCCCAGGCGGCGGCAGATGCCCTGAACGGCGCTGAATGGGCCGGGCGGATGCTGACGGTGAATGAAGCGCAGCCGCGCGGCGCCCGCCGCGGGCGTTAACAGAAGGCGACGGATTCGCGAGAAAGCTGGGCAGACTAATCATCGGGACGATCCTGGCGATCATCCCTGCGGGCGGCGCTCAGGCGCCTTGCCTGCAACCTGGGGAGGGGGGTGATCAGATGCCCAGCAACAAGATCGGCAAACTCAAGGCAGGACAGGGATTGCGGCGCATTCTGGCCCAGCGGCGCGGCGGTTGGCGTGACGAAGATGCCAAGGCCAACTATGAGATCGGTGCCGAGCTGGAGCCTCATCCGACCAGTCCCGGAAAGCCCATTCGCTCTAGCCGCTGGGGCGATCCGCACCGATAGGGGGTTGCATTTTTTGTCGAAACAGCGTACCCTGATTATTGGTTAGCGGATTGGAGAGCGGTGCGCAGTTTGCCTGGTATCTGGGTGAGTCTCGCGTTTCCCTCCCGACTGCGATCCAAAAACCCGAGATGATGGGAGAGAGAGTGCGATGACGAAGACCCTGTACTTTGGCAACCTCCCCTGGGCTGTCACCCCGGAGGACCTTCAGAATGCCGTTGCTCAGCACGCGGAGGTGCTCGGCGCCCGGATCGCCACCGATCGGGAGACCGGCCGCAGCCGTGGCTTCGGCTTCGTTGAGGTTCCCGCTGACGCTGCCCAGGCGGTCATCGACGCCCTGAACGGCGCCGAGTGGGGCGGTCGCGCCCTGACCGTGAACGAGGCCCAGCCCCGTCCGGAGCGTGGGCCCCGCCGCTAAGCGGAGGTAGCTCGAAACGCCCGGTGCTATGCACCGGGCGACTTTTTTTGGCCCTTATAGCTCCAGGGCGATCTGCTTGGCCGCCACCATCGCCTGGCCGGCTGCCGTGGCCAGGCTCTGGAAGGACGGGGGCGTGCAGACATCGCCCACCGCGTAGAGGTGGGGAACCGAGGTGCGCCCATACCGGTCGGTCACAATGTAGCCCTCGCTGTCCAGTTCGACCTGGCCCTGGACCAGGCCGCTGTTGGGGCGGTTGCCGATGTAGATGCAGACCGCATCCGCCTCCAGTTCCACCGGGGTGGAGCCCGAGCGGGCGGCGATTCTGGCGCGGCCGTCCGCCACCGCGAAACGGGTCACGCTGGTGTTCAGGCGGAGCTCCACCTGCGGGTGGGCGCGCAGCGGCGCCGCCAGGGGGGCGCGTGCCCGGAGCTGGGGGCCCCGGTGCAGCAGGGTCACCTGGCTGGCCGTGGCGGCCAGCATCAGGGCGTTCTCGACGGCCCGGTCCCCACCGCCGATCACCACCACCCGCTTGGACCGGAACCATGCCATGTCGTGGGAGGGGCGCCGCACCAGACGGTGGCGGTAGAGCTCCTCCTCGCCGTCTACCCCCAGGCGCCGGGCGGTAAGGCCCGTGGCGATCACCATGGCACGGCCGGTCACCTGGCCGTTGGTCGCCTCACAGGTCAGGCCGGCCGCATCCACCGCTTGCGCCTCCCAGTCGGGCCGGAGTTCGGCTCCAGCCTCCCGGGCCTGGCGGAGGATCCGTTCGGTCAGGGCGGCCCCCTCGGGGAGGTCGAGCCCCGGGTAGTCCACGATCCGCCCCCGTATGGCGGTCAGCTGCCCGCCCGGCTGCTGCTCCCGCTCCAGCACCAGGGCCGAGAGCCCCAGCCGCCGGGCCCAGATGGCGGTGGAGAGCCCTGCCATGCCCGCCCCGATGATGATCAGATCCCAGGGGTTCCGGTCGGCCACACGCGATCCCCCCATCTCGCAAAGAATCTGGGAAGAGTCTAGAAGCAGTATGCGCAGGATCGTGCCTGCCTGTCAATAGAAGGAGGCCTTCGCACCAGATGCTGCACCGTCTACCCTACGGCTCCACCGAGTGGCAGTTCGGTGAACTCCGCCTGCCCGAGGGCGCCGGGCCGCACCCAGCCGTCATCGTGATCCACGGCGGCGGCTGGCAGGCTTCCACCGACCTGGCCTACATGCGTCCGGCGGCGCTCCACCTGACCCGCCGGGGGCTTGCGACCTGGACCATCGAGTACCGCCGCATGGGCAACCCCGGCGGCGGCTGGCCGGGCACGCTGGATGACATCCTCCAGGCGACCGACTACCTCCTGGAAGAGGCGGCCCCGGCTCACGGGATCGACCCCCGCAGGGTGGTGGCCCTGGGCCACTCCTCCGGCGGCCAGCTGGCCGCCTGGCTGGGGGTCCAGCGACCTGTGCTGGCGGGGGTCGTCAGCCTGGCCGGCGTGCTGGACATGGCGGCCCAGTACCGCCTGCGCCGGGAACTCGGCGCCTCGAACTACGTAGCCGACCTGCTGGGCGGCAGCCCTGAAGAGGTTCCCGCCCGCTACGCCGCCGCCTCACCCACCCGCCTCCCGCCCCCGGCCATGCCGGTCGTCCTGGTGCACGGCGAGAACGACTGGCGGGTACCGCCCAGCCACAGCCAGACCTACCATGCCTACCTGCAGGCGCAGGGCGGCCAGGTCGAGCTGATCCAGCTGCCGGGGGTCGACCACGTGGAGATCTTCAACTCAAGGCTCCCCGGCTGGGAGCAAATTGCGAGTGCCGTCGAGCGACTGGTGGTGGTGTAGGAGATATTGATTAACCACAGATTACACAGATAAAACATATGATTACACAGATAAAGCCTTACACACAGTAAATATAGTCACATGATCGGCATATGTTTTAATCTGTGTAATCAGTAAAATCTGTGTAAATCTGTGGTAAGAAAAAATGGGACGGGGGCTATCTCAGCCCTCGTCCCACTTTCGTTAGAGGATCTTACTAAGAAACTCACGGGTCCGCTCGGTCTTGGGGTTGCTGAAGAACTCGGCGGGCGGGCCAATCTCGATCAGCTTGCCGCCGTCCATGCAGGCCACCCGGTCGGAGACCTCCCGGGCGAAGCCCATCTCGTGGGTGACCACCACCATGGTCCGGCCCTCTAAGGCCAGCTCCTTCATGACGCCCAGGACCTCGCCCACCAGCTCCGGGTCCAGCGCCGAGGTGGGCTCGTCGAAGAGGAGCACCTCAGGCTGCATCGCCAGAGCCCGGGCGATGGCTGCCCGCTGCTGCTGGCCGCCGGAGAGAGTGGAGGGGTAGGACTGGAACTTGTCTCCCAGGCCGACCCGCTCCAGCAGGGCGTGGGCCCGCTCGCGGGCTTCCTTGCGGGAGACCCCCAGCACATTCATGGGGGCTACCATCAGGTTCTGCTCCACCGTCAGGTGGCGGAAGAGGTGGAACCGTTGGAAGACCATGCCCATCCGCTGGCGCAGCTTGTCGACCTTCGCCCTGGGGGATGTCACCTCGTCGTCATCGAGGAAGATCTTCCCGCCCGAGGGCTCCTCCAGCCGGTTGATGCAGCGCAGCAGGGTCGACTTGCCGGAGCCAGATGGCCCGATGATCGTGACCACCTCGCCCCGCTCGACCGTCAGGTCGATGCCGTCGAGCACCAGGTTGTGGCCGAAGCGCTTGATCAGCCCTTCGATACGGATGACGTAATCAGTCACCGGCTTCCACCTCCTGTGGCACGACGGGCTTCCCCGACCCAGCATTCTGGTCGGAGCGGCGCAGCCGGTTCTCCATCCAGGTAGCCAGCACGGTGAGCACCGTCGTCATGATCAGGTAATAGATCGTCGCGATCAGCAGGAACTCCATCATCCGGTACTGGGAGGAGCCCATCTGCCGGGCCTGCAGAATCAGCTCCCGAATGGCGATCACGCTGGCCAGCGACGAGTCCTTCAAGGTGATGATGAACTGGTTGGCGAGAGGCGGGACCGCCAGGCGGAAGGCCTGGGGAAGAATGATCAGCCGCATTGCCTTCGGGTAGGTCATGCCCAGGGAGCGGGCGGCCTCCATCTGGCCCGTGTCCACCCCGAGAATCGCTCCCCGGAAGATCTCGCCCACGTAGGCGCCCGTGTGAACCGAGAAGGCGATGGCGGCAGCCGCAAAGCCCTCCAGCCGCACCAGCGACACCATGCCCACGTAGAGGATCAGGATCTGCACCAAGAGGGGCGTCCCCCGGATCACCCAGACGTAGAACGAGGCGGGAGCCCGCAGGATCCAGATGGGCGAGAGGCGCATCAGCGCTGTGATCAACCCGAGCACGATCCCCCCGGCGATGGCAGCCGTCGTCAGCTTGAGCGTCATCCACGCCGCTGGCAGGAAGTAGATGAAGTAGCGGGGGATCAGAGACCAATCATATCCGGCCATAGGCTATTTGCTAATATCCCTTCCGAACCACTTTTCGCTAATGCGGGCGTAGGTTCCGTCGTCCCGCATCTCCTTGAGCGCCTTGTTCACGGCGGCCACGAACTTCGGGTTTTCCTTGCGGATCGCGACGGCGATCTTCTCCTCACGAATGCGGGGGCCGGCCAGCTTGAAGTCGTTGGGGAACTCCTTGACGGCGTTGACCGCCACAAAGTAGCCGGTGATCACACCCTCGACGCGCCCGTTGCGCAGCTCCTGGAGCGTCTGGTTGTCATCTTCAAAGGACTTGACGTCGGTGATGCCCAGCTTGGCGGCGTCGTCGGCGAAGGTGGTGCCGGTGACCAGGGCCACGCTCTTGCCCTTCAGGTCCTCGGCCTTGGCGTAGGTGGCGTCTTTGCGGACCAGCATCTGCGAGCCGTCCAGGTAGTAGGGATCGGAGAAGTCGACCCGCTCGAGCCGCTTCTCGGTGATCGCCATCGAGCCCAGAATGGCGTCGTACCGGCCGCCCACCAGGCCCTCCAGAATGCCGTCCCAGGCGGTGGTGACGGGCTTGAACTTCACGCCCATCCGCTTGGCCACCTCGGCGGCGATGTCGACGTCGAAGCCGACCAGCTTGTCCTCTTTGTCCCGAAAATTGAAGGGCGGATAGCCACCAGACATGGCGAAGGTCACTTCGCCCCGCTTCTTGATCTCATCGAGCGTGTCACCCGAGGAACTCGAACAGCCAGCCAGGAGCGTTGCGCTGAGAGCGAACAGGAGCGTAACCACGATAATGAAGCGTCTGGTCATACGTTGAATCCCCTCCGTGTCCCAGAGTTTACGGGAGCCGTTCCCTTGTGTGAGGGGGAACGGCCCATACCCCAACTAGCATACCGACAACTTGACAGATAAATCAAAGGTTGTCTCTCTGCATGGAGAAGGGGATGGAACGTTTTGGGCCGGTTTACTGGGTTTTTCGCCCTCTCCGACAGAATGTCTCCCTGAATGACCACTTGACGAATTGGTGAAGAAGTGGTACGCAAGAAAAATGGGGCGCCGCAGCATGCGGCGCCCCTTGCGCGATCGGACAATCTGGTGAGCCTACGGGGAGGGGGGAGCTGGTACGAGTACCTGGAAGGGGTAGCGGATCTCCCGCCCGCCCCTGGTCAGCACCACCACCTCAACCCGCCACTCCCCGTCCATGGATAGGGCCAGGTCTCCCACGGTATAGAGCCCCGGCTCCGCCTCCTGCGCATCGAGGTTCTGCAGCCCCATCTCGTGCTCCAGCATGGTCAGCCGCAGCCCTGCGCTTGCCCCTTGCTCCGGGGTGCCGTCCGGGCGGGTCAGCCGGATGGTCGCCCCGTTGAAGCCGAGCCGGTTGGGGGTCACCGTCAGCTCGATGGTCAGCCCACCGGCCTGAACACTTTCCGCAAACGGGCCTTGCCGGAGGGCCTGCTCCACCCTGGCGGGAGGCAGGCTGGTCAGGAAGCCGGCCGCCACGAAGATGGCCACCAGCAGGGCGAGCTCGCCCGCCACCGCCTGGCGGAAGCGGCCCTGTCCCCGCCGGCGCAGGTTGTAGGCCGCCAACCCCAGCACCGGCAGCAGCAGGAGCACCTTCAGAAGCAGCGAGCGACCGTAGGCGGTGGTCCAGAGCGCCTCCCACCCGGGCAGGTGGAGGAGGGTGCCGTAAATCCCGGTGGCGGTCAGCAGCACCACGGCGGTCAGGGCGAGGCGGGAGAAGCGGCCCACCGCCCGCTCCAGCAGCCGGTCACGCTCCTCGGCCGGCTGGGCGGCCAATAAGGGCCAGAGGACGAGGGCAAAACCTGCCAGCCCGCCCACCCAGGGGGATACAGCCACCAGGTGCAGCCAGTCGGCCAGCACCGGCAGCCATTCCCGGGTTGCCACAGCATGGCTCTGCAGGCTAAGGGTAAGCAGGAGTCCGCCCCCGGGCAGAAGCAGCATCCAGCGCCACCCCACCGAGCGGGCCCGGGCGGAGAGCGCCAGGGCGGCGCCCGCGGCGACCCCCAGGCCGGCTCGCGCCAGCCAGAGCCTCCCCACTCCGGTCCGGGTCAGGGCTTGCAGCAGGAGGCCGGCCGACCAGTCCTCGCCCGATGCCCGGACGGCGTACAGGCTGACCTCGGCCAGCCCCAGCCCGAGCAGCAGGAGTAGGAGGGCGGCCGCCCACCGGCCCACCCGCCGACCGGGCAGCGTCCCGGACTCCGGGAGCCAGACCAGGGTCAGGAAGGCGGTGAGCCCGGCCAGCAGGGCGGCGGTCAGTTGGACCAGGCCGTGAACGATCGAGACCGCCGGCGGGACCTTCGGCAGGTCCGCCCCGGGGAGCCTTTCCGGCACCGGCGCTTCCACGTCGCCGACCGTGAAGGCGATCACCCCCTCCACGGGGTGGCCGTCCAGGGAGGTGACCCGGTAGGTGGCGGTGTAGAGACCGGGAGGAAGGGGCGAGAGGCTGACCTCCAACCGGGTCCGGTCATTGGGGTCGACCGCTGAGTCGCCCAGGTCGACCCGCTCCCCCCGGCTATTCTGCACCCTGAGCGGGGTGAAGGCGGCCGAGACCGGCTCATTGAAGCGGACCTCCATCCAGGGCGGCCCCTTGTCCAGCCGCTGCCCGTGGCTGGGAAAGCTCTGAACCAGGACGGCGTGGGCTT
This sequence comes from Bacillota bacterium, assembly GCA_049325315.1. Classification (GTDB taxonomy): domain Bacteria; phylum Bacillota; class Sulfobacillia; order Symbiobacteriales; family Symbiobacteriaceae; genus JAWLHU01. Next base: position 21,062 of record JBMONB010000222.1, read on the forward strand.
CGGCGGCGGCTGGCATCAGCCCCAGCAGAGCGACCAGGAGCAGCCAGAGGAAGAAGTGGCGGTGCACCGGTTACCGTTTCCGCAGGGCGACCACCAGGGCGGCCCCGCCCAGCACAAGGCCACCCACGGCTGCCGCCGTGGTCAGGGGGCTGGCCCCACCGCCGGGAGCAGGCTCAGATGGGGCGGGGGCCGTCGTTCCAGGCTGCTCCTTGCCGTGCGCATCAACAGCGGCGCCGGTTGCCTTTACTTCCACCACGGAGGCGGGGGTATTGGCATCGGACGGGCCGGTCCAGGCGACAGTCTCCCCGTCGGCGTAGGTCTGCCACACCGGAAAGGCGTACCTGCCTGCATCCTTCGCCGTCTTGCCCTGGAACTCAAACTCCTGGAACTCGCCGGGTGCGATCTTTCCGCCGGACCAGGTGATCGCCTTGACGGTCTTGCCGTCAGCATCCTTCTCCATCTCGTAGCTCCAGCCGGGCAATGGCTTGACCCGGGAAATGGTGAACCCCTCGGGCATCTCCACACGGACCTTGACCGTATCGCTCTCCTTCTCCGCAGGAACCCGCAGGGTAAACTTCTCGTAGCTGTTCGCGTTCATCGTCTTGGGGTAGACCACGGCGTGAGCGCCAGCCATCCCGGCCAGGGCGATCAGCAGCAGCGCAGCGATGGTCAGGGCGGTAACAGAGTGGCGAGTCATCGAGCCAACTCCTTTGGTCAAATCAGATTAGTGGGGCCTGGTACATTTCGCTTACGTATTAGTATAGTAAGGTTTCACATGCCCATGCAACAGAGCGAAACCCGTCCGAATAGAAGGAATAGAATGATAGCCGTTGAATGAACCTTGCAACAACCTTACAGTGTGGAATCAGGAGGGATGACGGTTGGATCTGCTGGGGGAGTTGGAGGCGCAGGTAAAGCCCTACCGGGGGCGATTTCCGTCCTATGCGCGGCTGCCGGAGACCGGGCGGAGCCGTGAGGCGATTCTGCAGGAGATGGCCGAACTGAAGGAGCTGGAGGCGGAGCGGTGGCGGGCGGGCTATGCCTCAGGCGCCGTTTACCACGGCGATGGCGACCACATCGACTTCCTGAACCAGGTCTATGGACTCCATTCCCAGTCCAACCCGCTCCACCCGGACCTCTGGCCCAGCGCCGCCAAGTTCGAGGCGGAGGTGGTCGCCATGACCGCCCACATGCTGGGAGCGGAGGCGGTGCACGCGGCGGGGGAGGGCGGTCCGGTCTGCGGCACCCTCTCCTCGGGCGGGAGCGAATCGCTGCTCCTGGCCATGAAGAACTACCGCGACTGGGCCCGGGCGCGCAAGGGGATCGCTGAGCCCGAGGCGATCGTCCCGGTCAGCGCCCATGCCGCCTTTGAGAAGGCGGCCCAGTACTTCGGTATCCGCCTGGTGCCGGTCCCGCTAGATGCGGACTACCGGGCCGACCTGGCTGCGGTGCGGGCGGCGATCAGCCCGAACACGGCGGTGATCGTCGGCTCCGCCCCCGGCTTCCCCCACGGGGTGATCGACCCGATCCCCGAGCTGGCCGCCCTGGCGAAGGAGCACGGGGTGGGCTGCCATGTGGACGCCTGCCTGGGCGGCTTCCTCCTGCCCTGGGCCGAGCGGCTGGGGTACCCCGTGCCCCCCTTCGACTTCCGGCTGCCCGGGGTCACCTCGATCTCGGCCGATACCCACAAGTACGGCTACGCCGCCAAGGGCACCTCGGTGATCCTCTACCGGAGCCCCGAGCTGCTCCATTTTCAATACTTCGCTACCGCCAACTGGCCCGGCGGCCTCTACTTCTCGCCTGGGTTCGCCGGCAGCCGGCCCGGCGCCCTGAGCGCCGCCGCCTGGGCCGCCCTGGTCGCCATGGGGGAAGACGGCTACCTGAATGCCACCCGCCGGATCCTGGAGGCCGCCGCCCAGATCAAGGCCGGTATCCGCGAGATCCCCGAGCTGAAGATCCTGGGGGATCCGCTCTGGGTGATCGCCCTCGCCTCCGACCAGTTGAACATCTACCAGGTGATGGAGGAGATGACCCACCGGGGCTGGTCGCTCAACGGGCTGCACAAGCCAGAGGCCTTTCACATCGCCCTCACCCTGCGCCACACCCAGCCCGGCGTGACCGAGCGCTTCCTCTCCGACCTGCGGGCGGCGGTGGCCGAGGTGAAGGCGCATCCCGAAAAGCAGACGGGCATGGCCCCCATCTACGGCATGGCGGCCCAGGCCCCCTCGGAGATGGTGAGCGAGATGCTGAAGTCGTACATCGACCTGCTCTACAAGGTGTAAGGCCATGGCGGAGCGCTATATCCTGGCGATCGACCTTGGCACATCGGCCCTCAAGGTGGCCCTGGTCTCCACCGCCGGCACGGTGGTGGGGCTGGAGACAGAGCCGATCGCGCTTCACCTGCTCGACGGCGGCGGGGCGGAGCAGGACCCCGATGAGTGGTGGTCCGCGATCCGGCGGGCGGCCGGCCGCCTCCTGGCCCGGGGGCTGGCGGAGCGGGGAGCGGTGGTGGCGGTGGGCTGCACCTCGCAGTGGTCGGGCACCGTGCCCGTGGACCGGAACGGCCGCCCCCTGATGCGTTCGGTGATCTGGATGGACTCCCGCGGCGCGGAAGAGATCCGGCGGATGGCCGGCGGGCCGGTCGCTGTCGCCGGCTACGGGGTGGGGAAGCTGTACCACTGGATCCGCAAGACCGGCGGCGCCCCGTCGCACAGCGGGAAGGATCCGCTGGCGCATATCCTCTTCATCCGGCGGGCCTTCCCCGAGGTCTACGCCGCGACTCACAAGTTCCTGGAGCCCAAGGACTACCTGAACCTCTGCCTGACCGGGGAGTTCGCCGCCACCTATGACTCCATCGCCCTGCACTGGGTGACCGACAACCGGGACCTCGCCCGGGTCCGCTACGATGCGGGCCTGCTGGCGGCGGCGGGGCTCGACCGGGAGAAGCTGCCCGACCTGGTGGGCGCGACCGACGTACTCGGCCGCCTCCGGCCCGAGGTGGCCGATGAGCTGGGGCTGAGCCGGGAGGTGAAGGTGGTGGGGGGAACCCCCGATATCCACGCCGCCGCCGTCGGCTCGGGGGCGACCCGCGACCTGGCGCCCCACCTCTACGTGGGGACATCCTCCTGGCTGACCTGCCACGTGGCCCGCAAGAAGACCGACCTGCTGCAGAACATGGCAACCCTGCCCTCGGCGATCCCCGGCCGCTACTTCGTGGCCAACGAGCAGGAGACGGCGGGCGCCTGCCTGGCCTACCTGCGGGATTCGATCCTCTACGAGCCCGGCGAGGCGCCGGCAGACGCCCTGCAGCGGCTGGAGGCGATGGCGGCGGGGGTCGCCGCCGGGAGCGACGGGCTGATCTTCACCCCCTGGCTCTACGGCGAGCGGACCCCGGTGGAGGATCACCTGATTCGGGGCGGCTTCCACAACCTCTCCCTGAAGACCACCCGGTCCCATCTGGCCCGGGCGGTGATGGAAGGGGTCGCCTACAACGCCCGCTGGCTGCTGGGGGCGGTGGAGGGGTTCGTGGGGCAGCGGCTGGAGCCGATCCGCATCATCGGGGGCGGGGCGCAGTCGAACCTGTGGTGCCAGATCTACGCTGACGTGCTGAACCGGACGATCCAGCAGGTGGCGAGCCCGCTGGAGGCGGGGGTGCGGGGCGCCGCCCTGCTGGCGGCGGTGGGCCTGGGTGAGCTTCAGTTCAGCCAGGTGGACGCACTGGTGACGGTGGCCCGCTCCTTCGACCCGACCCCGGCCCACCGTGGCCGGTATGACCAGTTGTTCCGGGCGTTCTTGGACCTGTACCGGCAGAACCGGAAGATCTATGCCAGGCTGAACACCCCACGCTAAAGGAGAAAGGCGGGAATCTACGTGCGCACACGCTCCTTTCTGCTCTCCGTTCTGGTCTCGGCCCTGCTGATCGCCGCCACCGCCCTGGCGGGGCTCCGCCAGGTGGAGCCGCAGCCCGTCAGCCAGGCGTCGCTCCGGTTCGACGCCGCCCGGGCGATGGCCCTGACCGGCGAGCTGGCCACCCGGTTCCCGTTCCGCAACGACCTGCACCCGGACCGGGAACGGGCCGCCCGGTGGATTCGCGGCCAGTTCCGCGAGATCGGCCTGGAGCCCCGCACCCAGACCTTCAGCGAGGTGATTCAGAGCCGCAAGGTCGAGGGTCTTGAGAACATCTACGTGATGCTCCCCGGCGCCAGCGACGAGATCGTGGTGGTGCTGGCGCACTACGATATCCCGCTCTTCGTGGAGCAGGGGGCGGCCGATGACGCCTCCGGCGTCGCCGTGGTGCTGGAGCTGGCCCGCATCTTCAGCCAGGAGAAGCCGGGGCGGACGTTGCTCCTCATGGCCACCGACAGCGAGGAGTACGGGGCGATGTGGGGCACGATCCAGTTCCTGCGCCAGTTCCCCCAGAAGGAGAAGATCGTGGCCGCCCTGACCCTCGACTTCCTGAACATGGGGGAGCAGGAGGGGATCATGCTCCGCAACATGGGGCTGCAGCGGGGCTACGCCCCGCCCTGGCTGCGTGACCTGGCCATGGCTTCGATCCGGCCGGAGACGAAGCCGGTGGAGTCGGACACCCTGTTCGAGTGGGTGGAGCGCTCGGTGACGATTCCGCCCACCGAGCACGGCATCTTCCTGGCCCAGGGGATCCCGGCGGTAGACCTCTGGGGCATCCCGGTTGACCGGGAGGCGCAGGCCGCCCTCTACCACACCGCCAACGACAAGATCGAGCACCTCTCCGAAGCGGCAATGGCCAACTACGGCCGGGCGGCGGAGCGGCTGGTCCGCTCCCTGGCTGAGCTCGATGCGATCCCGCAGCAGTCGGGCTGGTACCTGGGCCTCGCCGGCGGCCGCTACCTGGCTGGCTGGTCGGTCGCCCTGATTCAGCTCTGGCTCTTCCTGCCCCTGATCGTAGCGGTCGCCCGGGGATGGCAGGAGCGGCGGCGGCTGGCCGCCCTCAGCAGGGCCGACCTGCGGGAGCGGTACGGCGCCGTGGCCAAGCGGCTGCTGGGGCTCTGGCTCCCCCTGCTCGCCGGCTTCGCCCTCCTGAAGCTGCTGCCCGAGGTAGGGCTGATGGTCAAGTACGAGCTCTACCCCGCCACCCAGAAGGACCCGGTGCTGGACAACCCCCAGTGGCTCCCGGTGCTCCTGGTGGTCGCCACCGTCTTGCTGGGGCTCTGGGTCATCGGCCGGGAGAGCGATTGGCTGCGGGGGCCCGAGTCGGGCTGGGAGGAGCGGCGGCTGGGCCTGCTCACCGCGCTGCTGGGGCTGATTCTGGTGGTCTGGGCCTTCGGGGCGGGCTTCGCAGCGGTCTCCTTCTTGACCCTGCCCGCCTACCTCTGGCTGGGGATCCGGCCCGGGGCCCGCTGGCGGAGCGTGCTGCTCTGGGTGCTCTCCACCGCCATCTTCGTCACCTTCATTCTGCTCTTCAGCCTGCTCTACAAGATCGGCGTGGTCTGGTGGTACCTGCTGATGGGCGCCTCGTACGGCCTCTTCAGCGTCAAGGCGGTGCTGGGGTTCCTGGTGGGGCTTGCGCTGCACATGGAGGCGCTCTCGCTGGCCTGGGGCGAGGCCGAGGCGGCGCCGGTGCGGCAGCGGGTGGCGGTGTAGGTGTAGCAGGCCCCGTGCTGCGCCCGGTGTCGCGGCACGGGGCGTGGCAGTCTGTAGGGTTTTGCAGAAGCGGGCGGGACCAGGGCGCTCTGCCAACCGGGTTCCACTAGAAATTCCCGGAGGGTTTCTTGACCATGTGGAAAAACGTAGCGGAATCGGCAAAAACAGGGGCACCGAGGTGGCAGAACCCTCCGTTTTCGGCCTGATCCGGGCCAATATGCGCCCTCTGAGCGCCCACAAGAGCGATTTACGGGGTGAACATGCCCTTCAAATGCGTGATTCCGCTACGATTTCCCAACCTGTCTGAGCTCGCCCTCGGAAAAAGTAGTGGAATCCTGCTTCTCTCACTAACGGCTCGCAACCTCACATACCACTCCGTAACATAACGTCCAGCGGTGGCCGTTCCGCCTTCAAGAATGGGCCGGATTCGTGTGTGTTGGCCAGCTACAATAGAAAAGGCACCCGAATGGGGGTGCCTGGGAGTCCGCGTGTTGCCGCCGCTAATGATGAGACGGCGGTCGTTCGTGTGGACCAAAGGAACTCGACCGCTATCTGAAAGCGGAAAGAATGGCCTTAGCTAAGACCAGGATCACCGAGAAGAGAGTGGCACTCAACTCGACGGTGACCTTGACACTGATCTTCACCTTTGGCCTCCTCCGTTCGGAGGCAAGGCCTGCGTGTACTCCCATATCCAGGATACCACGGAACGCACTTTCGGTCTGTCGAAGGCTGAAGGTGCGTTCCCTCTTTCGTTTGTCAATGCTCGACATAGCCAGTTAGCGGAACCGGTGCATACCCCATTCAGGGGGCTAGCCGCCTGACTTCTCCGGCAATCCCACCAGGTACGGACCGTTTCAGCCGGTCCGCTAGTTCCCTTGAAGCAGCTGCCCACTTAGGGCCTGTCCGTTCGCACCACGTATAGGTAGGTGGCAGGTGGGGGCCGGTGCCGTCACAGGTGGGGGAGGGAGGACTTCAGGAGCCTGGGCAGGGGCGGATTCGGGTTCCCCCGGCAGTTTACCTGCGCTACGACTCCAGCGTGATCCGCCCCCCGCGCCAGACCCGTCAGGTGACGCCTCGCCACGAATACGTCCGGATAAAGAGCCCCTGAACGAAGGCGGCGGCAAAGGCAACCTCGACGACAGGGAGCGCCCATCCCTACCGGTAGCCCTCCCGCGGATCGCTCCCGATCTGAAGCATGGCAAGGAGGGAGATCCAGAACCAGTCCATATGGCTAGCACCCTTCGCCTGAAGACTATGCGGGCTCCCGGAAAGGACGGCGGTTCAGGCGCCAGACGCCGAAGCGACGGGCCCACAGCCGCCAGTTCACCGATACCAGGAGGATATAGAGCCACCGGGGTATCAGGGGCCGCGCCATCAGGTCGACGGCCTCCTGGGGCATGGGCTGCCCGGCGGACAGGGCGAGCGCCGCCAACTCCAGGGCGCGCCTGACCGGTGCGAACAGCCTGCCCATGCTCCCCAGCGCCTTGCCGCCGCCGATCATTCCGCCCATGCCCAGGGCGAGCCCGCCCAGCCATCCAATGCCCGACTCCCGGGCAAAGCGTTGGTAGACCGCCAGGGCGTTCTCATTTTGCCAGGCTTCCGGGAAGCCACAGTTGACGATCACCGCCAACTGCTTCGGCCCGGCCTCCGGGTGGGCCCTCCGGCGCCGGTGGATCAGCTCCATCGCCCGAATCACGGGGGCGGGAGCGGTGTCCACATAGAGCGGTGCGGCGTGCAGCAGCAGATCGCAGCGCTCCACCGCCGCCAGCAGTTCGGCCTGCCACTGCGGCTTGTCCAGCGATGGGCGAACCCGCAGCGTCTCCGCTATCAGCCCATGACCAGCCAGGTGCTCCAGCATGTAAGAGCCGAGGGTGTACGAGGCGCTGCTCTTCCCCTTGGGGCTGCCGATCAATAGCAGGACACGTCGGTTGGCCGTCATGGAATCACCCCCACCTGTGCCAGCGTTTCCGACACGGCTGCCCGGACCTGGTCGACCCCCAGGTTGCCGTGCAGGACGCTGCAGGCGTGGGCCGGGGGCATAAAGTTGATAGCGTTTCGCCTGGCCAGCGCCCGGAAGATCTGCTCGGCCTCGTCATCTGCCGCGGGAAGGTAGCCGATCACCGCCAGCGACGGGTAGCGGGCGTAGCGGGGTTGGTGGTGGTACTCGTCCTTTTGCTTGGTGAAGAACGGTGAGACATTGGGGATCAGCCGGTCCAGCGCCTTCTTCAAGTGGTAGGAGTACTCGCCGAAGGTGACGGGAGAGAGCAGGATCAACAGGTCGGATTCCATCATGTACTTGCTGATCTGGAGGCCGTCGTCGTCAAAGGTGCAGACGCCCGGGGTCTTCACCCAGCAGAGGAAATCCCCCTGGCAGGGGTGGATCTCCGCCTCGCAGAGCGCGATCGACTCAACCGTGCAGTCAGCCGCCTTCAGCGCCTCCGTCAGGGAGGTGGCAGTCTTCGCCATAGCCTGGTCATCGGGCTCCGCTCCGTTGAGTATCAGGGCGCGCATGGGAAGCTCCCCTTTCCGCGTCAAACCCAGGCCGACCAGTGTCGCGGTTCTATTTGACGATGTAGCCCCCGTTCTCTTTCGTACGGAGCCAATCTGCGGCCCATCCGTCACCCATACGCCTGCCATCGGCGGGCGTACGGCCTGCGTACGCCTGTCATCCGGGCGTCATACGGGGCGGATAAGGAGCCCGTACGCCACCGATCGCCGTCCATCCGCCAGCCGTACGCCATGCGTACCCTACCCGTTCGCCGCCATACCCCTGTCATACGGATGCCATACCCCTGCCATACGCCGCCATTCTGCTCGACTGCGCGGCCGATCTTTCGTGTCCGGTGCGTCCGCAGGGGGGAGCCACGGCAAGCCCGAGCCGAAGGTCCATGTGGATACCTACGGCAGCCAGATGAACACCGACAAACAAGCGTACCCTCCCATCGCACCGATGGCTCATCGGGCACGACAAGAGGGTACGCCTGCTAACCAGCGAGTTGCTGTGTGGCTTACGTGATGCGACGTGATCGCCGGCGGGCGGTCATGCGTGATCTGGCGTCCGGCTCGGGTCACTGTTCCGAAAGGTGCTCAATCTTCGCCAGGACCTCAGCCCTGCCTCTGTGGGCTTGGCGCAGCCCCGGTGCCAGGGATAAGGCGCGATCGTACGAGTTCATAGCGGCACGATAGCTCGCCAGTGCATCATCTTTCCGGGAGAGCCTGGCCTGCAGATCGCCCAGGCCTTGCAGGGCGTTGCCCTTGTTGTTGTGGGCGTTGAGGTAATCGGGGGCGAGGTTCAGGGCAGTGGGAAGTGGGGGCTACCGGTTCGCTGTACGTCCTGATACGTCCCACAGGCATCCGGTACTGGTTTTCGACTGCGAGGATGACCTGCACGTTCCTCTTACGATCTTTGCCAAAGAGGCTATGGCTCAATTGGCAGACAAGACGGCTCTGACCTATCTTCACGCCCTTCTACCGTTCTTCAAGTACATGGATCGAGATGAGTGGCAAGTGGCGTCAGGCAGGCGCTGGGATGGTCAGAGAGCCGAAATTCGTCAAGCTGTAGACGACTATCTGGTACAGCGCTTGGGGTGCAAGGTTCGGGAGCACCGACTGGGGTTTTAGATGGTGGGGATGACCCAGGCGGCAAGAAGTACGGTCCGAGTGTTATCTATCAGGCCTGAAACTCTTTTACCGGACCGCAGAGGCTGCAGGGCTTTTCCCTGGTCCTAACCCTTTGGCCGATGGGGCCGCGTTCGCTCTGGACCAGTCCATTGACGGATGCGGAGATGGCGGTTTGTCACCAACCATGCCCGTGTGGAGCGGTGTTTCCGAGAACGGCCCCAACCGTCGGCTTAGCGATAGCTACTTCAAAGTTGAGGGCCAGGAATGGATTCTGCAAGTGGTGGACGACCCATCTTTGCCGGCTCAGGTACTGGTGGGTGGCCGGTCTCTGAAGCGATGGGGGCTTCGGGAAGAATGCGTTACCCGCATCCTCTTTGAATCCGGCTGTCGGGTGTCCGAGGTTACCGGGCTTACGGTTGGAGATTGGGCGGAGCGAGGGTGCTTGCGAGAGGCCAGTGCATTTAGCAAAGCATCCAATGGCCGCCGAGTGAAGTTTCTCCGCCGAGACTTGACCAGAGTTCGGCAACGTTACCTATGCCTAAGCAAGCAGGAGTAGTGTTCTCCGCTAGCTGGGAAGCGACCAAGGCAGGCATCCGCCCTTTTTACATAGCGCCGATCTGTGGTACACTACTGAGAAGAGTTCTCGGAAAACCTACCCAGTGGGGGCTGAAGCGATAGATGAGCGACGAGAAGAAGGATCTTCACCAGGAGCCGGATCTGAACACGATCCTGGACCGGGTGGAGGAGATGATGCGCAGCGGCACCCTCGAGGAGCTGCCCATGGTCAAACAGCCAAGTGATGCCACCGAGATCGTCCGCCTCGCCAACGAGCAGGAGGCGATGGGTGGCTTTACCCACCTCGAATCCGACCCCGAGAAGGTCGGCAAGATGACGATCGATCCCGAGGCGGCCCACCGGATTCACGGCAAGCCCGAGCCGAAGGTCCACGTGGAGACCTACGGCTGCCAGATGAACGAGCACGACACCGAGATCATGCACGGCATTCTCAGCCAGATGGGCTACAGGAAGGCGGCCGGCCCCGACGATGCCGACGTGCTGCTCTTCAACACCTGCGCCGTGCGTGAGTCGGCGGTGGAGCACGCCTTCGGCCGCATTGGCCAGCTCAAGCCGCTTAAGTACACCAACCCCGACCTGGTGATCGGGGTCTGCGGCTGCGTGCCCCAGGTGGAGGGCCAGGTCGACCGCATGAAGCGGCTCTTCCCGTACCTCGACCTGATCTTTGGCACCCACAACATCCACCACCTGCCCGACCTGATCCAGCGCGCCCGCTCCGAGCGGGAGACGGTGGTCGATGTCTGGGAGGCGATGGGCGAGGACTTCCCCGAGGTGCTGCCCGCCGCCCGGGAGGGCGACCTGAAGGCCTGGATCACCATCATGTACGGCTGCGACAAGAACTGCACCTACTGCATTGTGCCCACCACCCGCGGCACCGAGCGGAGCCGCCCCTACGAGGTACTCCTCGCCGAAGCCCAGGAGCTGGGCCGGCAGGGCTTCAAGGAGGTCACGCTGCTGGGCCAGAACGTCAACGCCTACGGCAAGGACCTCTACGGCCGCCACGGCGAGGAGCAGTTCGACTTCGGCGACCTGCTGGCGCTGCTGGACCAGCAGGCGGAGGGGATCGAGCGGATCCGCTTCACCACCAACCACCCGAAGGATTTCACCCGCAAGATGGTCGAGCAGATCGCCCGCTCCAAGAAGGTCTGCGAGTGGTTCCACCTGCCGGTGCAGTCGGGCTCTGACCCGGTGCTGCGGCGCATGAAGCGCTCGTACAACCGCAAGCAGTACCTCCAGCTCGTCCGCTGGGTCCGGGAACTGATCCCCCATGCGGTGATCACCACCGATATCATCGTCGGCTTCCCGGGCGAGACGGAGGAGGAGTTCCAGGAGACCCTCACCCTGGTGGAGGAGGTCGGCTACGACGCCGCCTTCATGTTCATGTACTCCGAGCGGGCCGGCACCCCGGCGGCGGAGATGGAGGACCGGCTCACCGTGCCCGAGAAGAAGGAGCGGCTCCAGCGGCTCATGGAGATTCAGAACCGGGTCTCCCGCGAGCGGAACGAGGCCCGGGTCGGCTCCGTGGAGGAGATCCTGGTGGAGGGGCTCGACAAGGGCAAGCCCGATGTGGTCTTCGGCCGCACCCGGGGCAACATTCTGGTCACCTTCCCCGGCGACTCGTCCTTGCGGGGCAAGCTGGTGCAGGTGCGGATCACCAAGGCCGGCACCTGGACCCTCGAGGGCCAGATGGTAGATGCTGCCGTTCGGGCCTAGCGTTGCAGGAAGAGCTCACAAACAAGTCGAACAGGTGGAGATAGGCGGCCATCCCATACCAAATCGGCCGTTTCTATAGATGGAGGTCGACGACCTTGGCGATTGCCACACGCAACGATGTCTGGATGCTCGCTCGCGAGCTGGCGCAAGCGATAGAGGAGTCCCCGGAACTGCTGGAGTACCGGCGGACCGAAGATGCGGTCCTGGCCGACCCGGAGGCGCTGACGTTGATTCGGGACTACGAGGCCGCGAAGCGGGCGGTCAAAAAGTCCAAGACCAAGCCCCCCGAGGAGCAGATGCTCCTGGTCAGCCGCTTCATGGAGATCGAGGAGCGGTTCAACGCCCACGAGACGATCCAGGCCTACTGGACCGCCCGGGTCAACCTCGACTCCTTCCTGGACAAGATCAACGCCGTGGTCACCTTCCCGATCACGGGCCAGGAGGAGCCGAAGGTGAAGGGTGGCTGCAGTTCCGGTGGCGGAGGCTGCGGCTGCGGGTAGAGGCTCAGTTATATAGGAAGCGACCCCGACAGCGGGGTCGCTTTTCTCATGCACGGCGAATGGGTCGAACTATTCACCGACCCGGTGCGTCTAAGTCCAAACCGCTTTCGACAGCTTACTTCAAAAGGGTGTGCACGTAGATGCGACGGATCATCGGGCTCCTGCTCTGTCTGATCCTCCTGGCGGGCTGCGGGGCCGGTGCTCCTGCCAGGAACGAACCACCCGGCCTGCCGGCTGGACTGACAATCGAACAGGTGGCGCTGGTGCGCGACGGAGAGGGCGGCCTGACCGATGTGGCCAGGACCCTGGCTGGTCGGCCGGAGATCGCGAATAAGCGGAAGCGATGGCGTGAGTTGCCCCGGACCGACCTGGTCGCCCTGAACCTGACCGCCGAGGAGGAGCGGTGGCTCCTGCACCCCCCGGTGCAGGTGGGTGAGACGCCGGTCTACGCACGGGCCAACCAGCAGTGGGAGGTCGAAGTGGTCGCCGGGGGAGAGGTGGTCTACACCTATCGCCATCCCAAGGCGCTGCGCATGGCCTCGCCACACCATATGGTGCAGGGGCTGACCGCCTGGAACGGCCAGTGGGTGCTGGAGACGGTGGAGGCGAAGGTGCTGGTTGGGGGCGAGAGCCTCAACGAGCGGCTGGGCTACCCCGAGATCTTCGGCTTCCGCCTGATCGCCGGGAAACCGTTCTTCTTCTTCACGCAGGAGGGGAAGGTGAGGCTCTCCTACGATGGCCAGGTTCTACCTAACCACTTCGACAGGGTGCCCCACTACGGATGCTGTGAGTCCACGGCCTACAACCCGCGCGGCAGCGAGCAGATGGTCAGCTTCTTCGGCCTGCGCGACGGCCAGTGGTACCACGTGGACCTCGGCGTCTACGACTAAGCGGAAAGGGGCCGTCCCAAAAGCAGATTGATCTGCTTGGGACGGCCCCCTTTTCATGCCCGATAACTGGTGCAAACAGGTGCAAGAGAGCGATTCTTGGGCCCCTAGTGGGCATCGAAGCGCACTTGGTTG
>JBMONB010000223.1:0-34098 GCA_049325315.1 Bacillota bacterium
GGGCTGCTCCTGGCCGATGGGATTCCCGTGGTGGCCGCTGACCGTGAGATCAGTCATCCTGAGGTGGATGCGATCCTGGTGGACAATGTGGTGGGGGCCCATGCCGCCTGCCGCCACCTGATTGATCTGGGTCACAGGCACATCGCCCATGTTGCGGGTCGCCCCCGGACTAAGACCGGGCAGGACCGCGCCTGTGGATACCGGTGGGCCCTGGAGGAAGCGGGTATCCCCGTTGACCCGTCGCTGGTGGTCTGGGGCGACTTCAGCTTCGATTCGGGCTACCTCCTGACCCAGAGACTCCTGGCCCGATGCCCAAGACCGACCGCGATCTTCGCCGCCAATGATCTCATGGCATTCGGTGCCATGCAGGCAGCGGAGGAGGCGGGGGTTCGGGTGCCAGAAGAGCTGTCGGTCGTCGGCTTTGACGATATCCCCATGGCCGGGGTGATGCGGCCGGGGCTGACCACGGTGAGCCAACCCTCCTACGAGATGGGGCGACTGGCGCTGACCATGCTGCTGGAGCGGATCAACGGGCAGGTTTCGGGAATCGGCCGGAAGCACACCTTCGAGCCGAAGCTGATCATTCGGTCTACCACCCGGAGGAGGGAGCCCAGTTGGCTAAGCCGGTCGTCGTCGTAGGCGGTCTGAATCTCGACCTGGTCATCCGGCTACAGCGGGCCCCTGCTGCGGGTGAGACGGTTGTGGCAGAGCGAATGAGCCAGTTCCCCGGCGGGAAGGGGGGAAACCAGGCGGTGGCTGCGGCCCGCCTGGGCACCCCCGTGGCCATGATCGGCCGGGTGGGCGAGGATTCCTTCGGCGAGCAGCTGGTTCAGAGCCTCGGCACCCAGGGGGTGGAGACCGGGGCCATCTCCCGCTCCGCCGGCGCTGGGACCGGAACGGCGCTGATCACCGTCGACGCAACCGGTCAGAACCGGATTGTGGTGATTCCGGGGGCCAATGCGGATATGACGCCGGCGCTGGTGGAAGAGCACGCCGACCTGATCCGCTCCGCTGCGGTGCTTCTTCTCCAGTTGGAGATCCCGGTGGACGCCTGCCTGCGAGCGGCGGAGATCGCTGCCGGCGCAGGGGTTCCGGTGGTGCTTGACCCGGCGCCGGCTTCGGCTGAACCGCTTCCCGCCCGCCTGCGGGAGCTGACCTCCCTGCTTACGCCCAATGAGAGCGAGGCGCAGGCGATGACCGGGCGGCGGATCCTGGGCCGCAAGGGGGTGGCAGAGGCGGCTGCGGTGCTGGCGGCCCAGGGGTTCCGGCGGGTGGTGATAAAGGCGGGCAGCGAGGGCACCTATCTCTATGCGAACGGGGTGGGGGTCTGGTTTGACGCCTTCCCGGTGAAGGTGATGGACACAACCGCCGCCGGCGACGCCTTTGCCGGCGGGTTGGCGGCCGCCCTGGAGCGCGGGTTCAGCCTCGATGCGGCGATCCTGTGGGGCAACGCAGCCGGGGCGCTGGCGGTCACCCGGCACGGGGCGCAAGCCTCCCTGGGATCCCTGGGCGAGCTGATGGCCCTGCTCGAAACAAGGAGAGAGCCTCAATGACTCGGCGCCCCGCCGTTTGGCGGGGCGCCTTACTGTTCGGGTCTGATCTTCAGGGCAGCACCTCTGCCAGCCAGGGCTGTACCGTCTGGTGGTAGAGCACCGCGCCCACGTAGAACCCCGCCAGGTAGTACCAGGAGTCCCGGCTGCCCTGCGCCGCCAGAACGTGCTGGCGCATGGGGCAGCCGTTGGCCAGGGTGGAGGCGGCGCCCAGCCCCAGCCCGGCCACCACGGCGGCGGCCGCCGGGAGCCAGGGGCGGAAGGGCCGGTCTGAAGGCGCTTCCACCGGCGCTGCCGCCGTAACCGCCACCACCGGGTTCGGGGCGGGCTGGGCCGCCTCCCAGACCCGGCCGCCCATGAGCGAGACCAGGGGAAAGGCCAGCCAGGCGGCCAGGAAGAAGGCAGCGGCCCCCTTGAGCAGGTCGGTGTCGCGGATCAGCAGGAAGTCCCGCAGGCCCCCCACAAAGCAAAGGCGGGAGCGCTGGGCCAGGTAGCCCACCAGGAGCCCCACCGCCAGGCTTACCAGGGCGATCACCATGGTGCATCCCTCCTTGCTCGCCAGGCCAGCACGCCCGTGGCCAGGCTGATCCCTGCCGCCACCCCGGCCAGCGCCCACCAGGCCAGGGTGTCGCCGTAGGCTGCCCGCAGGAGCAGGCGGGAGGTGCAGCCCAGGGCGAGCAGGCCGAAGAGCATCGAGAACAGCCCCAGCACGAAGGAGCGCCAGGGCCGCCCCGCCGGCCGGATCCGGACCTCGCCGCCCGACCGGGCCCCCAGCCAGGCGCCGGCCAGCAGGCCTACCACGGTCAGCACCGGCGCCTGCGCCGCTGCGGGGGAGAGGGGGAGGTCCAGCCCGGGGAGCCAGCCCAGCGTCCAGCCCAGGAGGTCCCGGCCATGGCAGGTGACGCAGAGGCCGTAGGCGGCGGGCTCGGTCAGGGCGAAGGCCCCGGCCAGCACCGCCGCCGTTGCCATAAGCGCCCCGGCCACCCAGGGTGCGATTCTCATCGCTTCGCCCCCCTCCCCAGGCCGAAGAGCGAGCGCCAGCCGGCCGGCGCCTCCGCCCTCTCCGGATGGCGCACCACCATCTCCACCTCGACCCTGGCGACCGCCAAGCTCCGCCTCGCCTCCTCGGCCAGGGCATAGGGGAAGCGCAGCGCCACCCCGCAGCTGGGGCTCAGCTCGCGCGGGCCGGGCACCAGTCGGACCGGCATTTGGGCGCCCTTCAGCACCCGTTCGGCCCGCATGGCATGGTGGGAAGCGAAGAAGGTGATCACGCCGTCCAGTTCCATGGTCCTTTCCTCCTTACAGGTGGGCCGCCAGGGTGCGCAGGGCCTCCAGGGCTCCGTCCACATCGGCGCTGGTCGACGCGGCGCCGAAGCTGAACCGAACCGAGCCGTCCGGGTAGGTGCCGGCGGTCCGGTGGGCGGCGGGGGCGCAGTGGAGCCCGGCCCGGGTCAGCACCCCGAACCCCTCCTCCAGCGCCTGGCTCAGCATCGAAGAGGAGACGCCCCGCAGGTTGAGCGAGACCAGCCCGGTGCGGGCGGTCGCCTCTGCCGGGCCATAGACCACCACCCCCGGAATCTCCCGCAGCCCGGCCAGGAAGCGCTCCGTCAGCGCCACCTCGCGGGTCCGCACTGCTGCGACCCCGTGGGCGACCAGGTACTCCGCCGCCGCCGCCAGGCCCGCCAGGCCGGGCACGTTGGGCGTGCCCGACTCGTAGCGGTCGGGGGCGAACTCGGGCTGCTCCTCCAGCTCGGAGGCGCTCCCTGTGCCGCCCCGGGTGAGCGGCTCCAGCTCCAGCCCCTCCCGCAGGTAGAGCCCGCCGGTCCCCTGCGGCCCCAGCAGCGCCTTGTGGCCGGTAAACGCCAGCAGGTCCACCGGGAGCGAGGCCAGGTCGATCTCCAGGGCGCCGGCGGTCTGCGACGCATCCACTAAGAAGAGCGTTCCGGCCTCACGGGCCAGGCGGCCTAATTCATTCACCGGCTGGATGGCGCCCAGCACGTTCGAGGCGTGGGTGGCGACCAGCAGGCGCGTCTTCTTTCGCAGCGCCCGGGCCACGTCGGCGGGGTCGACCCGCCCGTCGGGGCTGCAGCGCACGACCTCCAGCTCCACGCCCTGGTGCTGTAGCGCCCGCAGGGGCCGCATGACGCTGTTGTGCTCCACTGCGGTGGTCACCACCCGGTCGCCGGGCCGGAGAAGCCCGGTGATCGCCAGGTTGAGCGCCCCGGTGGCGTTGGCGGTCAGGGCGATGCGGGCCGGGTCCGGTGCGCCCAGCAGCTGGGCCAGCGCCTCCCGGGCCGCCAGGACCCGGCGGGCCGAGGCCAGCGCCAGGGCGTGGCCGGAGCGGCCCGGGTTGCCCGCTTCATCCAGCGCCTCCAGCACGGCCCGCTTGACCGCGGGCGGCTTGGGCCAACTGGTGGCGGCGTTGTCCAGGTAGATCATCTAGCGTCCCTCCTGCGAGCGGGCCGGTTCCGGCACGGGGCGGCGCAGCGGCACCGACAGAGGCGTGCGGCACTGCTTTAACGCCACCTGCGAGAGGCCTGTGAACTCAAACCGGACCTGCTCAATCTCCGGGTAGTCGGTCAGGGTGTAGACCAGCCCCATGTAGTAGGGGGCGAAGTTCCAGGCCCCTGACTCCACCAGGGTCTGAAGCTCGGGGCTGAAGCGCAGCCGCACATAGGCGGTCGACTTTTTGACCGCAAAGGCGTCGAGGGTCACGCCGGGGGGAATCCAGGCGACGCCGTCCGGCGCCTTTCGGGAGAGGAGCGCCTCCACCGCATGCTTGGGCTGTACCTTGGCGCCGGCGAGAATCAGCGGCCGGGGCATCCCCCGGTGCATGTAGTAGAGGCGGGGGCCATCCACCACGTGGAGCGCCTTGTCGCCCACCTCCACATGGTGCACGCCCAGGGAGAGGGCGATGGCCCGCTTGGAGGCGTCTGGCAGGTCGCCGCCCTCCACCTGAAGGATCACCCGGCCATCTTCAATCCTCGAGCCGGTCACCTTCACTCCGTCGGGAACCACCGGCCGGAGCGGCTGCTTCGGGTCCGGCCCCGCCAGCAGCTCGGCGAGCGCCACCTCCGGGCTGGCCTTGCGGACCGCCCGTTGGACCGTGATCAGCGCCCCCGATTCCGCCTCCGGGAAGAAGAGGGTGACCACCTCCCCTCCGGTGGGAAAGCCGAGCCGCCCGGTCTGGGCCTCCGGGCCCAGGTCGGCCCGCCCCGCCGGCACTGCGAGGGCCTTCAGCATCGCCCCGGCCAGCAGAATCACCAGGACACCGATCCACCAACGATAGCGCATCCACATGGTCGTTCACTCCCCGGGGGATGGATTAGGCCTGCAGGAACGGCATCAGTTCGATCATCCAGCCGCTGATCCAGTGGAACTTGTCGATGATCATCAGCACGCCCAGCAGGATCATCAGCCCGCTGCTGGCGAGGGCCAGGTAGGGGGTGATTCGCTCCACCTTGCTCAGGTAGGGCACCACCTCCGACCAGGCGAAGGCGGCCAGAATGAACGGAATCCCCACCCCGAGGGCGAAGAGCGAGAGCATGCCTGCGCCCATGAGGGGCGAGCCGACGCTGCCCACGTAGATCAAGAGGCTGGCGAAGATGGCGCCGCCGAAGCACTGGAGGCAGCCCAGGGCGATGGCGAAACCGGTCACCATGGTGCCGAAGCCGCCCTTGCCGGCGGCAAACCGGGTCAGCCGGGGCAGCGGGAGCTTGCAGAGCATCGGGGCCCGGGCAGCAGCGCCGGTGTAGACGCCCATCACCACGATCACGACGCCGGCCACGAACGCCATGGGGCGGGAGTAGTTGCCCAGCACCCCGCTGGCCTCCACGTACTGGCCCACCAGCCCGGCCAGGGCGCCGCCGGCGGCGTAGGCGATCACCACGCCGGCCACGAACCAGATCGCCGTGCGGACCAGCGGCCACCGCGGGGCCGCAGCCCCGGCGGACCCGGCGCCTATCGACATGGAGACCCCCGCCAGGGTGGAGAGGTAGTAGAGGGTGAGCTGAATCAGGCAGGGGGAGAGGGCGGCGAAGAGGCCGGCGGTCAGGGTAATGAAGAGGAAGGGGGTGAGCGGGGTCGCCTCCTCCACCGAGGGGAGCACCACCGGCAGTGGCCAGTAGAGCGGCCCCATCTTCCCGTAGCCCGGGTGCTCGTGCAGGTTCATGTCGGGCCAGCGCAGCTCCAGGGAGCGGGCATCCAGCGGAATATAGGGCTGATTGCTGGCGTCGAAGCGGGGGAACCGAATCAGGCGAGTGCGGTGGTGGTCGGAGCTGGTCAGGACCCGCTCCTTCACCGGGACGTTTACATCGGCGCCATTGACGAACAGGTCGGGGAGCGGGGCCTGTACATCTTTGCTGTGGTTCTCCTCGGTCACCAGGAAGACCAGGTACTTGTCGGCTCCCACCTCACGGCCGCGCTCGCCCTGGCCGGTTCGCTCGTAGTACTCAGGCGTGGCGTAAGTGACCTGGACCTTGGTCCCCTGCCGGGTGACCCCGACCCGGGTGACCACGTCGGCGATCGAGACCTGGGCCGAACTGCGGGCGGTGACCGCCTGGCTCAGCCCGGTCTTGCCGGCCAGCAGCGCCACCAGGAGCCATCCGCCGGCCAGCATGAAGGTCAGGACCGCCATGGCCCCGGCCAGGATCCATCCACGGTGGATGCGGCCGCTGGGTGTGCCTGACATCTTGGTTCCTCCTCAATCAGGGATTGGTGCAGCACGGGCAGCGGCCTCGGAGACCGCTGCCCGCACCTGTTTTACTTCTGCAGGGAGCGCATGTAGGCAATAACGTCCTTCAGGTCCTGCTCAGACAGGGCCGGGTTGCCGCCCTTGGGCGGCATGTCGACCTTGGTGGTGTTCTCGGGGTCAGAGGCAGAGCGGCCCGTCTTCATGAACTCCAGGAGCTGCTCGTCGGTCTGCTTCTTCATCCAGTCGGAGGCGGTGGCCAGGCTCTTGCCGAGGCCGGGCATGCCCTTGGCGTCGGGGCCGTGGCAGGAGACACAGGTGGAGGCATAGACCTCCTTGCCCTTCGCCACGTTGCCGAAGGGCTCGCCGCCGCCACCGGCCGGCTTGCTGGAGCCACCCCCCGAGCAGCCCGCAAGGGCGATGAGCGCAGCGGCAGCCACGGCGGTCAGGGTCAGCTTCCGATTGAAACGCATCATGTGAACCTCTCCTTTGCTCTACAGTCGTTTGCGTAGGAACAGGGCGTAGGCCAGCGCTGCCGGAATCAGGGCCCAGAGAAGCAGCAGGAGCGTGAAGGCCGGGAACAGGCTCCCTCCGAGCTTCTCGGCAGCGTAGGTTCCCACAGGCCCGAGTACCTCAAGGCTGGGGGCCAGCAGGTGAACCGCTGCCACCCGGAAGACCTGGAGCGGGTTGAGCAGCGACAGGCTGAAGAGCGGGCGAATGCCCAGCCGGGTGACGGCGGCGGTGGCCATCAGCCCCAGGTCGCCCAGGAAGACCAGGCCCATCCAGAGGGCGATGGCGCCGCCCAGGGCGGTGACCAGCCGGTCGGTGACGGCGGAGATCATGGCGCCCAGGCTGAGCGCCGCCAGGGCCAGCAGGCCGGTCAGCAGGGCGAGCCAGCCGTAGCCGGCGGTGGTGGCCATGGCGCCCGAGAGCCCCAGCACCAGACCCCCCAGTCCGAGTCCGGCGAAGACGGTGGCCAGCAGCAGGGCCGCCAGTCCCAGCAGCTTGCCGGTGAAGACCTCGCCCGGCGAGACTGGCTGGGCCATGAGGTAGGGAAGCGTATTGCGCTCCCGCTCCCCGGCCAGGGTGAGCGCCCCGGCCACCAGGCCCATGAGCGGGACCACCAGGAGTATCAGGTTGAGCAGGCCGGCGGCGGTTCGCCCGAAGGCGGGGCCGTCGCCCAGGCCCAGGTCGGTGCGAAAGAGCAGGGAGACCGCTGTGGTCATGAGGGCGAAGCCGGAGGCGGTGAGCAGGAACCAGCGGGTGCGGAGCGCATCCCGCATCTCCTTGCGGGCCAGCAGCCAGATCACCATCCGACTATCTCCCCTCTGCCCCCGCCGCCCGGCGCAGGCTGGTCCCGAGGACCAGGCTGGAGTCGGCCAGCAGGTTGACTTCATCGGAGCGATGGGAGGCGATGACCATGGTCTTGCCCTGCTCCCGCAGGCGGAGCAGCAGGGCGAGGAACTCCTGGCGGGCGGTCTCGTCGAGGTTGGCGGTGGGCTCATCGAGCAGCAGCACCGCCGGGTCGCCCAGCAGCGCCAGCGCCAGGGCCAGCCGCTGCCGCATGCCGCCCGAGAGCGCCCGAATCGGCTTGGCGAGCGAGCCCGAGAGGCCCGCATCGCTCAGCCGCACCCCGGCAGGGGTCACCCCCCGGACGCCCGCAAAGAAGGCCAGCGCCTCGCCGACGGTCATGTCGAAGACCGGCATCTCCTGGGGCACGTAGCCGATCAGCCGCCGCGCCTCCCGGGGGGAGCGCTGCACGTCGTGCCCGCAGATCTCCACCGACCCCTCGAAGGGGATCAGCCCCAGCAAACATTTGAGGGTGGTCGACTTCCCGGTGCCGTTGTCGCCCCGCAGGGCCAGGGTCTCGCCTTTGGCGACCCCAAAGGTGAGCGAGTCGACCACGGTAACCCTGCCGTAGCGCTTGGTGAGGTTTTGAACCTGAATCACTGCTGCTGCCCCCTTCCCCATCGGATCAGCCCCGGGGCCAGGAGTCCGGCGGCGCCGCCCAGCAGGGCCAGGGGGACCGCCGGGAGGCCGCTCCCACCCCGGGCGGGCGGGTTCTCGTGCAGGGGGACCGGTGGATCGATCAGCGGCGCCCCGTCGGTAATGCGAGGGGGGCCGGCGAGCGTCGGAAAGACCCGGGCGGCCATCTCCACGGCGCTGACCGCCGGGCTGGCCACAAACCAGTTCAGAACGGGGTGACGGTCGGCCAGCGATTCGTAGAGCGAGCGGGGCTGGTAGGGCAGATCGCCCACACCGTCGCCCGTCTCGTCGTAGCCGGCGTAGTCGCTCCAGTAGTTGCCGCGACCCGCCTGGCTCCAGTGGTTGCCGTCAGGCTCGCCGCCCCCGAGTACTTTCAACTGTTGTACGTTATCCACGAAGCTGTTTTCCGTAAAGATGTTGTTCACCACACTGGGCTGGAAGAGCAGCGCCCGGTCGTTGCGGGCGAAGAGGTTGCGCCGGAAGAGGTTGGAGTCGTCGCCGCCCCGGCGGGGCGAGTTGTCGAGGTAGATCGCCTCCTGGTTGCCCACGAAGCGGTTCTCCTCCACGAGGATGTTGTCCATGTCCTTCAGGCCGAGCCCGTAGCCGCTGGGCCCCCGGCTCAGCGTGACCTCGTTGCGGCGCACGATCAGATCCCGGCTGTACATGCCGTAGATCGCCGCATCGCTGCCCGAGATCTCGTTCTCCGCCACCGTCACCCGGTGGCTGATCATCACGTGAACCCCTAACTGGTTGTCAACGAGGTGGTTTCGCGCCACCAGGGTCTCGTCGGAGTGCTGCACAATCACCTGGCGGGTGCGCCGCACCGTGTTCTCCCGGACGATCGAGTCGGGGCTGCGCCAGAGCCGGATCCCGTCGCCCACCAGGCCCACGAAGATCTCCTTGCCCGTGATCTCGTTGGACTCGATCAGGCTCTCTGGGGCGCCCTTCAGGTAGATGCCGAAGAGCACATCGTCGAACCGGTTCCCGATGATCCGGACCCGTGGCGCCTCCGCATAGATGCCGGCGTGCTCCTGGTCCAGCGATTCACCGGTGCCGTGGATTCGAAAGTACCGGATCTCAACGTCGGGGGCCGTGACGTAGATCACCGTTCCCTGCCCGCCGCCGTCGATTTCGGGCTCCCCTTCGCCGATCAGCCGCACCGACCGGTCGATGGTGATCGGGCCGCTGTGACGCCCGCCCCGCACCAAAATCTCATCGCCATCGGCGGCCTCGGCCAGCGCCTCCCCGATCGTCCGGTAGGGACCCTCCGGGGTGACCACCAGCCTCCGCCCCGCCGCCGCGGCTGTGTCAGGCAGAGCCGAAAGGACCAGCAAGGCAAAGACCAGGGCGAAGAGGAGGTGCTTCATTACCGGCTCCCGCCCTTCACAGCGGGCCGGCGCGGGGCCAGGAGCGTGGCGGTCAGGCAGAGCAGCGCTGCGGCCAGCCCCAGGTAAAAGCCGGTGTGCAGCACCCCGATCGTCCGGAACTGGGCGATGACTCCCTCCCCCAGCATGGTGGGGGTGAAGCCCGAGATGGTGCTGCTGAGCGGCGCCTTGGGGTCCAGATTTTGGCCGGCGTACCAGAGCCAGGCCTTCAGATCGATCAGGAAGACCGCCGGGAAGGAGATCAGCGGCAGGGTAAGGATCCAGGCCAGCCCTCGGGTAAAGAGGAGCGAGAGCACCGCCAGCACCGCAAAGGCAGGCAGGGCGTACTTGACCAGCGAGCGCTCGAGCTTTGCGGCGTCATTCAGCGGCATCATGCCGATGTAGTGATTGAGCCCATCTAGCTCTTCCACGTCGCCGCTCATCTCGGTGAGGGTCGATTCCACCTTCAGGCCGCCCGGATACTGGGGGGCGAACATGGTCAGGCTCCACCAGGTCTGCTTGCCAGAGAGCAGAAGCAGCGCTGCCGCGGCAATGAGGAGAAGGGCTCGAACGGCCAGGCGTCGTTTGTTGTTGAGGGCGTGCGTGAACACGACGAAAGCCTCCTTTGGGGGAGCCGGGTCAGGCTGCCCGGCAGGGCACCGGGAATGCCCCGGTGCCCGCCGTGCTGCGAGAGCTTACTCTTCAACCTGCAGGTAGCCCATCATCTCCAGATGGAGCGCCGAGCAGAACTCGGTGCAGTACCAGGCGAACGTGCCGACCGTATCGGCGGTGAACTGGAAGGTGGTGGTCTCACCCGGTTCCAGCGAGAGGCCGATGTTGAACGGCGGCAGGCCGAAGCCGTGGGTGGCATCCTTGACCTTGTCAAGGTTGGTGATATGCCAGGTCACCTTGTCGCCCTTCTTCACCTTCACGTGCTCGGGGGTGAAGTGGCTGCGAATGGCGGTCATATAGACCGTGACCTCGTTGCCGTTCCGCTCAACCCGCTCCTCGCCGGGCTTCACGGCGTTGGGGCTCACCTTCTGGTGGGCGGGATCCCAGCCGACCTCGGGGTAGACATCCCAGCTCTTCAGCCTGTCAGCCTTAATGATCTGGGCGTAGTGCGGCTCGCCGATGCCCATCGCCATGTCGTAGATGACCGGCATGGTGGTGCCCTCAGCGCTAATGTCAACCAGCTGGAGGTTCTGCGGCAGCAGGGGGCCGGTGGAGGTGAACCGGTCGATGGCCCACTTGTTCAGGGCGACCAGGTACTTGCCGCCCGGCTTCGCGGTGTCGCCCTCCAGGGCGGTCAGGTGGCCGATGTTGTACTGGACCGGCTCCTTGTGGATCAGCTTCCAGCCATCGTTCGGGCGCTCGGAACCCAGCGACCAGCGGGCGACGGCGGAGTCGAGGAAGAGGGAGGTGTAGGCGTAGCCCTTGTCATCGAAGACGGTGTGGAGCGGGCCGAGGCCGACCTTCACCTGGGCTTCGAGGGCATCTTCAAACTTGATGATCGGCACGCCGAAGACGTCGGTGCCCTCGAACTTCTTGTTGGCGATGGCGTCCTTGATCTTGGCCACGCTGTAGACCGAGACGTGCGGGTCGAGCTTGCCGCCGACCACCACGTGGGTGCCCTTCGGGGTCACGTCGTTGCCGTGCGGGCTCTTGGGCTCGGGCACGAAGTGGAGGAGCCCCTCGTCGATGGCGGTCTGCAGGGAGATCACCGGGAAGTCGTTGATCTGGGAGGTCTTGCCGGCCTTGAAGACCTGCTCCGCCTTCTTCCAGTCAACCACGTGCATGTAGTCCCGATCCTTCTGGGAGACGCCGGCCTCGAAGTTGGTCGACTTCTCGTCGCCCTCGATCTTGCCGGTGGCCATCTCGGTGTTGATGGAGTTACAGAAGATGAAGCCGTCAGACGGGCCCTTGCCGGCGTCACAGAGGTCCTGCCAGTAGGGCGGCAGCTCGATGGCGAACGACTGGGTCTTGTCGATGCGCCCCTTCGACCGGTCGAACTTCCAGAAGGTGAGGGCGCCGCGGTACTTGTCCTTATACTCCCGGATATCGGCCTGGGTGCCAGGCCAGGGGGTGGCATACTGGGAGCCTTCGATCACATACTCGGTGTTCGGGGTGACAAAGGCGCCACCGTGGTCGCCGATCATCAGCGGGTTCTTGACGATCTGCTTGGTCTCCCAGTCCCTCAGGTCGACGACGCCGATCCGGCCGTGGACCTTGTCGTTGATAAAGAGGAACTGGCCGTCGTACTCGGCGTTGGTCTCGGAGATGTTGGGATGGTGGGTGTCGCCCCAGGTGATCTCCTTGCCGGCCACCATGCCCTCCTTCAGGAGCGCACGGGTCTCATCGTTGTAGCCGTAGCCGGTCCAGGACTCCGGGGTGAAGACCGGAATGATCTTCAGGATCCGCATCGACGGAACGCCGATCGCGATCACCTGACCGCTGTGGCCGCCCGACGAGAACATGACCGCCTCGTCGCGCTTGCCGCTGGGGACGTAGGTCTTCAGCGCCGCCGAAACATCGGCCGGGCTGAGCCCTCTCTCCTGCGCAATCTTGGTGGCGTCGGTGGTCAGGCCGGTAACCTGGTTGCTCCCCTTGTTCTCGTTGGTGGTTCCCTTGCTGCACCCTGCGAGCAGGGCGATCGCCAGTGTAGCCGCCACGAGCGCCTTCAACCGTCTGGTTCTCATGTGCACACCTCCGTGTGATCTGCATTCAACCCCCGTTGTTGGTGGGTGAACTCCCGATGTGAAGCCGTGTGACCAGTTCTGCAAGATCGAGCTCTTTCATCAGGTAGGCATCGGCCCCGGCCTTCATCGCCGCCAGCCGCTCCAACGGGTCGGGATAGGAGGTAACGACCAGCAACTGTATCTGGGGCGCCGATTCCCGGATCACCCGGCAGAGCTGCATACCCAGCCCGTCCCGCCGCTTCACCTCCAGAATGACAGCCTCCGGCTGCCACAGACGGATCAGGTCCAGCGCCCGGAGCGGATCCGTCGTCCCAAGAACCTCGCCCATCTCCGCCTGCGTCAGCGAGGCGGTCAGGGCCCGCAGCACCGTCTCCCGCTCCTCAATGACCAGCACCCGCATTTCCGGCTCACCTCGATCCTGGACCGGTCACCTTCATGGTACCGATTCAAGGCAGGTACCCCCCAGAGGCGCACGTGTATAGTTCGGAGGTATGGATGTCACCTCTGCGCGAGTACGATCGTACTGGAAATATTTGTCGTGACAATGGTCACAGAAAAGCCACGCCCGGGTGGGGGCGTGGCGGAGGGCGAGCAGGAATTGCAAGAGCCGCCGGCCCGACAGGCCAGCGGCTCCTTTCTAATAGACCCCACTCGACTGCCGGGCCATGTAGGCGGCCGCTTCGGAGCGGCGGCTCAGGCCCAGGCGGTCCAGAAGGCGGCTTACATAGTTGCGTACGGTGTTCTCGCTCAGGAAGAGCGCCTCGCCGATCTCCCGGTTGGTCTTGCCCTCGGCGATCAGCTCCAGAATGCGCCGCTCCTGATCGGTCAGGTCGTTCAGGTTGACCCGGTCCTTGCTGGTGCGGGCAGAGAGCGCCTGAGAGACGATCTCGGGGCTCATCAGCATGCCGCCCTGGGCCACGATCTCCAGCGCCCGCAGGATCGCCTCGGTGGTCACCTCTTTGAGCAGGTAGCCGGAGGCGCCGGCCATAAGGGCGGCCACGGTGGCCTGCTCGCTGGGGTAGGAGGTCAGCATGATCACCCGGGTGGCGGGCAGTTCGGCTCGGATCTCCCGGCAGGCCTCAATGCCCGAGCGATCGGGCAGGCGGACATCCATCACGATCAGGTCGGGGCGGAGTTCACGGGCCCGCTCCTGTGCTTCGGCTGCGGAGGCGGCCTCGCCGACCACGTCGTAGGGGCCGGCGGCCTCGAGGAGCGCCTTCAGCCCGGTGCGCACCACGGCGTGGTCGTCAACAATCATCACCCGATAGCGTCGGTCGTTCATTCTCACACCTCCCGTTCGTGAGGGGGACTGTCAGCCTGATCTCGGTGCCGGAGGCAGCAGCGGAGCGAATCTCGCAGGCGCCATCCAGCAGTTGGGCCCGCGCCTGCATGTTGCGCAGCCCCAGCCCGCTGCCGGCAGTGGGCTCGCCGAGCACGAAGCCCCGGCCATTGTCCCGCACGGTCAAGACCACCTGGTCTGGCATCACGGCGAAACCCAGGTAGACCTCGGTGGCTTGGGCGTGTCGGAGCACGTTGGCGGCGGCCTCGCCGGCCACATGCAGGAGCTGGACCGCCACCTCCTGCGGCAGCTGGGTCGTCTCGCCGGTCACCTCCAGGGTTACCTGGAGGCCGCCGTCGGCCCGCAGCCGCTCGGCCACCTCCCCGAGCCGCTGGTCAAGGGTCCGGCCCAGGTCGGGCTCCCGCAGGTGCACAATATACTCCCGCAGTTGGCGGATCACCTCGTTGACCTGCTCGAGGGTGTGGCTGATCCGGTCCCGGGCTGTACTCTGCTCCGCCGGCAGGAGCATCTGGGTGGTGCCCAGGCCGAGCCCTACGGCGTAGAGCGCCTGAATCGCCCCATCGTGCAGGTCCATGCTGATCCGTTCTCGCTCCTCCAGGAGCATCAGGCGGTGCCGCTGCTCCTCCATCAGCTTCGTGGCGGTCAGATCCTTGGCGATCAGGCAGATGTGGGGCTCCTCATCGGCGCCCGTCTCCACATGGGAGAGGGTGAGCAGCACCGGCAGCCGGCTGCCGTCCTTATGAATGTGGACCCGCTCCCGGTTGGCCACTGCCCCCTCCTGCCGCGCTTCGGCCAGGAGGAGGAGGGCGTCATCCAGGTCACGGGGATCGACCATGGGCAGGATGCGGTCCATCGCCTCGGCTTCCGACCAGCCGTACATGTTCTCGGCGCCCTGATTCCACAGATAGACCCGACCGTCGGCCCGCAGGACCACAATGGCGTCGTGGCTGGCCGCGATCAGGCTCTTGAGCCGGGCCTCGCGCCGGCGGGCCTCCTCGTAGTGCCGGGCGTTCTCGATCGCCACCGCCGCCTGAGTCGCCAGCATGGCGGCGATCCGCTCATCTTCAGGGGAGAACTCCGAGGCGGTCACCTTGTCGGCCAGGTAAAGCTGCCCCAGGACCTTGCCCCGGGAGATGATCGGCACCCCCAGGAAGCTGGTCATGGGCGGATGGCCGGGCGGAAAGCCTACGGAAGCCGGGTGCGCCCCGATCACCGGCACGCGCACCGGCCGGCCCGACTGAAAGACCAGCCCCAGAACCCCGCGCCCCTTCGGGGGATCGCCCATCTGAGCGATCACATGGGGGTGGAGGCCAGAGGTGACCAGGCTGGGCCGGTAGCCGCTGTCGGGCATAACCTGGAGGGCGCAGTACTGGGCACGCAAAAGCTCCCGGGCCGAGTCGGCCACCTTCTGGAGCAGGGTGTTCAGGTCGAGCTCCCGGGAGAGCGCCAGGGCGGTCTGGTTCAGCGCTTCGATCTGCCGCTGCTTCGACAGACGCCCGGCCTCACTGGCCCTCAGGATTCGGAAGAGCCAGAGGTTGAAGAAGAAGGTAAGGGTAATCAGCACCGCGCCGGCCACGAGCGCCCCCTCCACCGAGTGGGCCAGGGCCGGGTCGGTCAGGTGAATGCCGAGGAGCAGACCGATCGTTACCGTGGTGGGAACCAGAAAGGCAACCCAACGGAGTCGCTGGAGTGACACGGGAGAATCTCCTTCCATGACGACCAGCAGCCGTTCGTTTGAGGGCAGGGTCACCCCCTACAAAAAGTATAGCTCCCCGAAGGTGATACCTGCAGAGCACATCGGGGAACAGTCTGGTGGACATATTGTCCCATCTTTGTTCCGGTCAATCTCACCTTTTGGCTGATGTTCGTCATCGTGCATCGATTCGTTACTCTAGATGGGGTCTACGCGGGCCGACCGGGCCTGCGCCTCACTGAAGCTTGACCACCACAACCAGGGCCGCCAGCAGTCCGAGGATGATCCCGAGCAGGACCCCGTAACCCGGTTGTTTCTCCGCCGCCCGATTCAGTAAATCCACCAGTTGTTCGAGCCATCCGCGTTCGGAATCCATCTGTGAATCCTCCTGTCTGGGTTCAGTGCAGCCAGTGTCACAGCTTATGGGGATTGTCCAGCCCAAATGCCTGTTTGCTCAGGTTGAGTACAAATTCCCAGGTATATTTGGGCGATCTGGTTTGAGTCCCCGCCTCTTCGTCAAAGCTGTAAATGACTCTGATTACGAATGAACGGGTGAGTGAAGCGTGTCCTGGAATCTGATACCGATCGGCCAAGCGGCCAAGCTCCTGCATGTTCATCCAACCACCCTGCGCTATAACGAGACCAGGGACGGGCAGTGGACCGAGGTCATGGGCATGCGAATCCGGGTCTACCGCTTCGACGGCGGACAGCGGCGCTACGACCGGGCGGAGATTCTCAGCGAACTGAGTCGCTTTCGCCGGGAGTTGTCCCTCAGGTAGACAAAGAGTCCCGCAGCCGACCGCTGCGGGACTCTCACTTTTACACCACCGCCAGCTCCTCGCCGGAGAGGCTGAGCCGCTCCAGCCCGCTGTTGGTTACCAGGTAGGTGTTCTCCAGCCCCACCGCTCCCTTGCCGGGGAAGAAGAACTTCGGCTCCACGGCGATCACGTGACCCGGCTCCAGCGCCATCTGCTGGCGGGGCGCCAGCACCGGCAGCTCGTCCAGCTCCAGGCCCACCCCGTGCCCGATGAACCGGACCCGGTTCTCGCCGTAGCCCATAAAGTGCTCCTCCAGCCCCGCCTCCCGGGCAATGGCCAGGCTGCGCTCCCAGAGCTGCTCACCAGTGACCCCGGGCCTTGCCTCCGCCTCGATCATCGCCAGCACCTGCCGGCAGACTCCGTAGGCCCGGGTCAGCTCCGCATCAAGCCCGCCGATGGCCAGGGTGCGGGTCTGGTCGTGCACGTAGCCGTCGACCTGGGTCGGGTAGTCGAGGCAGACGGGCATGTGCCGCTCGATCACCCGGCGGCTGGCGCCGTAGGGTACCGCCGGGGTGAGCCCCTCCCCGGCAAAGGGGGTATCGGAGAAGCTGAAGGCCAGGCCCGATTCGCCGGCCAGCAGGAGCACCGGCGGGCACTCAAAGCCGCTGACGGCGTGCCAGCGCACATGTCCCTGGGTGCCGCCGCGCCGCTCCGCCGCCTCGGCGATCACCGAGAGCTCCAGCTCTGTGATTCCCTCCTTGAGGGCGCCCTTCACGGTGGCGAAGGTGGCGTCGGCCACCCGGGCCGCCGCCCGGATCCGCTCCACCTCGTAGGGCGACTTCACGGCACGCAGCGCCCTTATGGCGCCGCCCACATCGGCGATCTCCACCCCGGGCAGAGAGCGCTGATAGAGCCCGTACTGCGGCACCGGCATGATGTCAAGCTCCATGCCAATCCGGGTGGCGCCACCCAGGTGTCCGGCCAACTCCCGCAGGCTGCTCAGCGGCTCGATCACCTCGAGGGCCGACTCCCGCCGAGCCCGGTCCAGGATCCGCCGGACCAGCAGCAGGGCACGGCCCCGCGCCGGGACCCACAGATGCGCCTGCTGC
The DNA here is from genome assembly GCA_049325315.1 of Bacillota bacterium. Taxonomy (GTDB): domain Bacteria; phylum Bacillota; class Sulfobacillia; order Symbiobacteriales; family Symbiobacteriaceae; genus JAWLHU01. The sequence goes on from JBMONB010000223.1 coordinate 17,147, forward strand.
GCGGTACCGCTGAAGTAGAAGAGGTTGGTGGTGCCGTGGAGCAGGGCGCCGTCGAGGGACTGCTGGGCGAGAATGGCCTGGAGTCGTGCAACGCGCTGGTCGAGTTCGCTCCGGGGTGTCAAGATCATGCGAAGACCTCCTTGGGAAGGTGGGGTGCACGCCGGCCGAATCGGTGACATAAGCTGGTCGGGGGGCCAAGGCCCTCTGATCTTGAGACGGAGGGAGGAACCCCCATGGGTATGGGTAACGGACCTGCGATTCTTGGTCAGGCCCGGGCACATTTGACCCAGATGGTGGCCCACCTGGCCCGGGTCAACCCGAATGCGCCGCGGCTGTCCTCGCTCTACCTGCGCCATGGCAGCCGGCTGGGCGTGCGGGGCGATATCGCCTTTGCCCAGGCGCTCCACGAGACCGACTACTTTCGCTATGGCGGGCTGGTGCAGCCCGAGCAGAACAACTTCGCCGGGCTCGGCGCCACCGGACCCGGCAATCCGGGGGCAAGCTTCGCCACCCCGGAGGAGGGCGTCATCGCCCACCTGCAGCACCTGTATGCCTATGCCTCCACCGCACCGCTTCCCAATACCATGGCCAAGGTGGACCCGCGCTTCGACCTGGTTCAGCGGGGCAGTGCTCCGCATCTCTATGACCTGAACGGCCGGTGGGCCGTCCCTGGAGAGGGATATGGCGAAGCGATCGACCGGATTCTCGGCAAGATTCTCCTGGAGCCAATGGAGACCGAGCCCTACGCGATCACCGAGGCCTACCTGGACCCGACAAGCCAAAACCGGCCCGGACCGTGCACGCCCAACGGATGCTGGCAGGGAGTACAGGGGATTATTGTCCACCGCACCGCCAGTCCCACCATGGACGCCCAGGCGATCCGCCAGTATTTCAACGATGCCCCCGACGGGCGCTATGCCTCCAGTCAGTTCGTGCTGGATAATGCCGAAATCCTGCAGCTGATGCCCATCGGTGAGGTGGCCTACCACACATCTGGAAAGAACTTCACCCACCTGGGCATCGAGACCTGCGAGCACAACTGGGGGTCGCCCGAGTGGGCCGAGACCTACCGCAAGCTGGTCTGGCTGGTGGGGTACCTGATGCGGATGTTCGACCTGCCCATCGAGGCGGTGACCGGGCACTATGCCTGGGACAAGGTCAACCGCCCGTATGATCCGACCCATGCCGGTTGGCAGCAGGGCGACAGCCAGGCCACCGGCCTCTTCAGCTGGAACCAGTTCATCAGCGATGTGCAAGATGAGGTGCGGCGGGCGACCACCGAATCGATTCCCGTTCGGGTCGTGCGCACGGTGACCGAGGAGTGCGAGCCCGGCCGGCTGATCAATTCGACCACCTATGTGCCGCTACGGCCCTACACCGACTGTCTTGTCCCGGGGGCGACCGTCACCTGGGATGAAGCCCGGCGGACGGTTATTGTCGAACTGCCGCCGGATGAGGAGCCGTAGTGCGGGCGGGCAGCCGGTCGATCCAACCGGCTGCCCCTGCGCGACATAACCCGAGGCTGACGCATAGGCTGAAGGCGGGGAGTAGCGTCAGATCCACTCCCGAAGGAGGAAGCAAGCGTGTCGGACAGCCGGCTCCAGGAGATCATGATCCGGGCGGTCGTCGGACGGGCCGAGCGCACCCTCACCTGGCGCCACAAGCTCGCGGCCAGCGGGATCAAGCAGGTGCTTGGCGTGAAGGTGGGCAAGACCGCCCTGTCGGTGGCCATGGAGGAGAACCGGCCCATCGCCGAGCTGACGGTGGACTGCGATCTCTGGTGCAGCGGTGAAGCGGGGACCAAGGTTCTCCGTACCCGTTGTCGCTGCCTCCAGGAGGTCCCGGTCTCCCTGCAGGGCGAGGTGACCGGCGAGGCGGAGAGCGAGCTGGAGCTGGTCAGCGGCCCCCGCTCCACCGGTATCCGGGTGGAGGGGGAGTCGATCTACATCGACTTTGAGGCTACGGTTCACGTAGAGGTGACCGCCCAGACAAGGCTCTGGGTTCGGGCCTACGACCGGGACCTGTTCTCAGGGGATACCGCCAGGGCGGCATGTGCCGCCGCCATGTCGGGGGATGTAAGCAGCCCGTTCGGCTCCCACTAGTGCGGAGGGGTCCGTGGCGATGAGTCACGGGCCCTTTCATGTTACGTAAACCTCCTTCTTCCGCCCTGCATACGGTGGTAGGAGGAAAGGCAGGGGATTGCATGTGAAAGCCCTGGTCCTCTGTGCCGGTCGCGGCAGCCGCCTGCGGCCGCTTACCCACACCCGGGCCAAGGCGTCGCTGCCCGTGGCGGGAAGGCCTGTCCTGCACCATGTGCTGGATTACCTTCTCCGGCACGGGTTTCAGGAGGTCGGGGTGGTGATCGGTCCCCAGCAAGATGACCTGCGCCATCTGCTTCCTCTGTCCACTGGGCAACAGGTCAGGCTGATCGTCCAGGAAGAGCCCCGCGGCATCGCCCATGCCGTGAGCGTGGCACGCCCCTTCCTGGGCGAGGAGCCCTTCCTGCTCTACCTTGGTGACAACCTTACCGGCGAAGCGCTTACCCCGGCGCTCGACCGCTTTCAGCAGGCAAAGCCAGCCGCGTTGATTACCCTGCGGGAGGTGGAGAACCCCCGCGAGTTCGGGGTGGCCGAAATGGCCGGTGAGCGGGTGGTGCGGGTGGTGGAGAAGCCGGCCAACCCGCCCTCAAACCTGGCGGTCGCCGGCATCTATCTCTTTACGTCCGCCGTCCACCAGGCGATTGAGGAGCTGAAGCCTTCAGCCCGGGGTGAATTGGAGATCACCGACGCCATTGCCCGGCTGATCGATTGGCAGCAGCCTGTGCTCGGCTACCGCATGCAGGGCTGGTGGCAGGACATGGGCACCGTGGAGGGGCTACTGGCAGCCAACACGCTGTTGTTGGACCAGATTCAGACCCAGGTGGATCCCAGCGCCGTGCTCGATGAGGTGAAGATTCAGGGCCGGGTCTGCATCGGGCCGGGGGCGGTGCTCCGGCGGGTGCGGCTTCGGGGACCCCTGATGATCGGGGCCGGCAGCCGGTTGTTTGACGCCTATGTAGGCCCATACACCAGCGTGGGTGACGCGGCTCGAATCGAGCGGGTGGCGGTGGAGAGTTCGATTCTCCTGCCCGGCTGCAGGCTGGAGGGGCCTAACCTTTGGCTTGAGGATTCCCTGGTGGGTTCCCGCGCCGAGATCTGGGCCAGGGAGGGGCGTTCCTTCTCTCTCCTCGTCGGTGATGACGCCCACCTGTCGATTCCGCCCGACCGGCGCTAATCAGGAGGTGTCTCTGTGGAGAACCAGGACTCAAGACCCACCATTTATGTCCCCAGGGGCAGCGCTTTATACGTGCCGGATTCCATCCGGGCGGAGCGGCTTGGAGCCTCGGACGCTGAACCAGGGCGGAGGCCTGGGCGGGGGCCTGAGCGGGGGCCTGAGCGGGGGCCTGAGCGGGGGCTGTGGCGCTTCCCGGCGGACCGAAAGTCAGCGGTGGGCGCGTCCTCGCGGACGCGCAGGCTGCGCACCGAGTCCCCCAACAGGTTCCAGCCGGAGCCCCCGAAGTCGCGGAGAAAACCGCCCGACAAACCATGGTTCGCTCCCGTCCTCGAGGAGGAGGAAGGTCCCGACGGTCCTGACGAGTCGCTCACCGTTCCGCCGGAGATTCTGGCCCTGGCCGAGGAGGCAGCAACCAGGTGGAACATGAAGGTCAGCGCCATGCAGTTGGCCGCTACCAAGCCCGAGAAGGGCTGGGGAGCGATCTGGCGGATCGAGACCAACAAGGGCCCTCGCTCCCTCAAGTTATTGCACCGTCCCTTCGAACGCAACCTGTTTTCGATCTACGCCCAGCACTACCTGGTGGAGCAAAAGTTCCGGGTGGCCCCCCTGGTCCCCACCCGGGAGGGTGAACTGTACACGATCGTGCAGGACCGCATGTTCATTGTTACCGACTGGATCGAGGGGCTGCACCCCGCCACCAAGGTGACACCCGACGGCGCCGCCGCCCTCTGTTATGGTCTGGGCGAGTTTCATCGCTACTCACAGGGATACCAGCCCCCGCCCGAGGCCTACCATGCCAGCCGGCTGCACCGCTGGCCGGGGGTCTACCGCAAGATGCGGACCAAGATCGATTGGTTCGAGCACCTGGCCCGGGCCTATCCGGAGATGGTGGCCAGCCCGGTACTGCTCGAGGTTCTCCCCCGCTTCCGCAAGCAGGCCGACGATGCGATCGCCCTCCTGGCGCGCTCCGCTTACCCCGAACTGGTTGCCCGGGGCGACCAGGCGTGGGGGTTGGTGCATCAGGGTGAGTGATCCGGAAGGCGACACCGGCGCATAGGATAGAGCCGGGGGAGGGAGTCGCTGTGCAAGTCAGGGTGGTGGAGCGGTGGGTCGAAGAGGCGGGGCGTGCACAGGAGGCCAGAGAACACCTGCGCACCCTGGTCCGGTTCCTTGTTGTGCGGCGCCTGTTGCAAGAGGAGCCAGGCCCCGGTCAAACGCCGGATTAGTTCTCTTCCGGGCGGGACAGGCTACCCTCGGGCGGTTCTCGCCTGATCATCGAGAAGGGGTGACTGATCCATGCGGACGGGCCTGGGGCGAGTTGTTGGAGTCGGTGCGGTCTCGCTGGCGCTCATCGCCGGTACATACGGCTGCGCCGGAGGAGCCCGCGATGGGGCAAACCGGGGAGGGGGTACCGCTCCGCCTGGCGGCGGTGCGGCGGCCGGACCGGGAACGGCCGGACCGGGAACGGCCGGGCCGGGAGCGACTCAGGGGGCCGGCGCAGCGGGTGGCATGCAGGCTGGGATGCTCCCGGGAGGAGCAAACCAGACGGCCCAGGTCGACCTGGGCCGGCAGATCTCCGACGTGGTGGCACAGATCGACGGCCTTGGCGCCACCGATATCGCGGGCGCTGCGGGCAGCCCGGCGACAGGCACGCACATCGGCACAGCCGGCGTGGCGGGCGGAGCCGGGGACCGGGCTGGCGGGGCCGCCGGCCAGGCGGGTGGAGCCCTTCCCGGAAGCGTTGGGGTCTCGACACTGGTGGTGACCAACGTCGCCTTCGTGGGCATTGACACCAACACCCTGGCCCGGGGGGCCGGCAACGAGCGAGGGTCGGCCGGCGGCGCCGGTGGCACCGCCCCCGGGATTGTGGGCGCGCCGGGGGGCGCCGGTGATCCCACAGGGGTAGCCGATCGGGTCCGGGCGGAGGTAATGGCCTCCTTCCCGCAGATTGCCGACGTCTTCGTGACCACCGACCCGGACCTGGTCAGCCGGATCGCCCGGGTGGCGGGGAACGTGCAGAGCGGGGTTTCGATGGCCGGCCAGATGGCCGAGGTGGCGGCGATCACCCGGGAGATGGCGCTCCCTAACGCCAGCGACCGGGACCGCCTTCCGGGCAGTCGGTAATCGAAGAGATCCGGGCGGAAGAGCAGGGCAGCCCCGTGTGGGCCGCCCTGCTTATTTCATGTGCAGGCCCGGTAAAGGACAGCTGTCCCGCGTCAGGTAGACCGGGCCAGCAGCGACGGATCGAGATCGCGCACCGAACTGCGCCCCGAGATGGCCAACTGCAGCTCGATCTGCGCCAGCAGCGCCTCAATCACCTGCGTGACGCCTAACTCCCCGGCCACCGCCAGCGCATAGGCGTAGGGCCTGCCCAGGAGCACGGCGTCGGCGCCCAGGGCCAGCGCCTTGATCACGTCGGCCCCCCGGCGGATCCCGCTGTCCATCAGAATGGGCACCCTTCCCTTTACGGTGGCCACGATCTCAGGGAGGGCGTCGAGGGTGGCGATGGCGCCATCTAGCTGGCGGCCGCCGTGGTTGGAGACGATCAGCCCGTCGACCCCGTGCTTCAGGGCAAGCGCTGCATCCTCCGGATGGGTCAGCCCCTTCAGGAGCACGGGGAGTCGGGTCTGCTCCCGGATAAAGTCGACCCCGCTCCAGGTGAAGCAGGTGTTGTTTCCCTCCGCCAGCGCCCTCCGGACCGCCGCATCCCTGTCCTGCTCCAGCGGCTTCTCCAGCTTGCTGAGAAAGACCGGGTCGGAGAAGTAGTTGCCCATGCCCTGCCCGGTCAGAAAGGGCAGGTAGCCGTTGCGCAGGTCCCGCTCGCGCCAGCCCAGCAGCGTTGAATCCAAGGTGACCACCACCGCGCTGTAGCCGGCCTTCTCCGCCCGCTCCAGCAGGCTCCGGGTCAGGTCCCGGTCCTTCGGGGGGTAGAGCTGAAACCAGCGGTGCGACTCCCCCATGGCGGCGGCGACCTCCTCCATGGGGGTGGTGGACACGTTGCTGAGAATGTAGGGGATTCCCGCCTTCGCTGCCGCCCGGGCGGGGCCGAGTTCCGCATCGGGGTGGAGGATTGAGAGCACCCCGATCGGTGCCAGGAGGAAGGGGGCGGGCAGCTGCTTTCCGAACAGGGTGACCCCGATGTGGCGCCGGGTCACATCGGTACAGACCCGAGGGCGAATCTGCCAGCGGTCAAAGGCCGCCAGGTTGGCCCGCATGGTGGACCCCCCGCCGGCGCTTCCGGCCACGTAATCGTAAGGGCCGGCGGCCAGCTTCTCCCTGGCCAGGTTCTCCCAATCCTCCACCGAGACGGGGAGGCGGGCGGCGGCCTCATCGGGGTGCTGGTAGAAGCCCATCTGAATCTCGTCGAGGCCTCGCTTCACAGTTCGGACCCTCCCGGAACCATGATCAAGCCGGGCTATGGCTGCCAGCGGTCGGCGAAGACCGGGAGCAGCAGCTTGTCGGTGGGGGCGTAGTCGTCGGTCAGCACCTGGTAGTCCCGGGTCAGCTCAATCGGCGCCACGTCAAACGAGGGCTTGGCCCAGTGATCCTCCCATGCCTCCCAGTCGACCGGCTCCAGGGCCGCCACCACCAGGTGGGGGCCCCGGCTGGTATTCGAGTCGGTGCCGGGCAGCAGGTAGACGTGGGGGAAGGCCTGCTTGAGCGTGGCGACCAGGGAGCCCACCAGGGGGCGCTCCTCGGTGTCATCCACCACGTTGAGCAGGTAGAGCCCGCCGGCGTGGAGCCGCTCCTTGACCAGTTGGGCGAACTCCATCGTGGTCAAGTGGTACGGGACCGAGAGGTCGTTAAAGACATCGCCGAAGACCACATCGAACCGCCGGGACTCGGGCAGGTGCAGCAGGGCAGCCCGGGCATCCTTGTGGTGCGACGTGATCCGCCGGGCCTTTGGCACGAACTCGGTCAGGGCGGTGCGGGTAACGGCAGGGTCAATCTCCACCACGTCGATGGTGGCGTTGGGGAACTCCCGCTCCACCCAGTGGGGCAGAATGTAGCCGCCGCCGCCCAGGAAGAGGGTCTTGGGGTTGCCCTGCCGGCGGGCCTGGAGGATCCAGGCCGCCACCTCTTCGTACTCGTACCAGAGCTCATCGGGCTTATCCATCTTGATGCCGGAGTGGATCAGGTAGTCGAGGTGCAGGAGTTTCAGGGTCCCTTCACCCTTGCGCTCCCGCTCTTCCACCCGGATACAGTAGTAGGCCGATTCCGTGTCGCAGACCGTCTGGGCCAGGGCGTCCACCCGGGGGAGGAGCACCCAGGAGACGCCCACCAGCACCGCGGCGGTCACGGTGCGCCGGGAGGTGGCCCAGGTGAGCGTCATCGCACCCAGGAGCGCCATCAGCCCTGTCACCCCGGTCAGAATCGCCTTGGTCCCGAAGGTGGGGATCAGCCAGAAGCCGGTGGCGTAGGTCCCGGCGATGGAGCCTGCAATGCCGCTGGCCGCCAGCTTGCCCACCGTGATCCCCACACGGGCCGAATCCTGCAGGGCGATCTTATAGACCAGCGGGGAGACGGCCGCCAGGAAGAAGCAGGGCAGGCCGAAGAGCAGCAGCGAGAGGCTGAAGATCCCAAGCAGGGGCGGCATCCGTAAAAAGAGCGGCGAACCGGTCATCCCTGCGATCAGGGGTTGGAACAGGAGCGCGGCCACAAGGCCCGCCGCAATGAGAAACAGCCGCGAAAGCCAGCGCCGGGGCTCCCCCCGGTCGGCCAGCCAGCCCCCGGCCAGGCTGCCCAGGCCCATGCCGGACAGGCACGCCCCAATGATCCCGGTCCAGGTATAGAGGGAGACCCCGATATAGGGGGCCACCAGACGTCCGGCCACCAACTCAATGGCCATGGTGCAGCCGCTGCTCAGAAAGAGCAGCCCGTATCCCTTCCACCGCATTCCCACCACTGAACCCTCCAGTCACCGCTCTCTGTAGATCTTGCCAGCAGACACAGAGGATAGGGTGAGCGGCTGGTCTGCATGTGATACGCGCCTGTCAAAGGGCGTCCGCCAGCAGCGGACAGAAGTCTGCGGTTCGCTCAAGGACCCGAAGCTGAAAGAAAAGCAGTCTGCGGCTCGCTCAAGGACCCGAAGCTGAGAACAAAGCAGTCTGCGGTTCGCTCAAGGACCCGAAGCTGAGGACAAAGCAGTCTGCGGTTCGCTCAAGGACCCGAAGCTGAAAACAAAGTAGTCTGCGGTTCGCTCAAGGACCCGAAGCTGAAAACACAGTAGTCTGCGCTCCGCTTAAGGATCCGAAAGAGAAACCCAAATTCATCCAAAACAGGTCTTGACAGCCAGCTGATCTCGGCTTAGTATAATCTAGGAGGATGGCAAATGGTTTCAAATATGGAAGGGAGGTTGGTGGTAGATGGCCGCCAGGAACAGTGAGGGGAGCGCCCGGAACCAGTCGGTCAATCCCGTGATCAAGGCTTCCAGCGCTTCTGAATCCGAGTTGATTGTCAACTCCTTCAGCACCCCGGTTATCACTCGTAACATGAAGGGCTCCACGGGGTGGGTACACAGCCCGGCGATGTTCCGCCCGCTCTTGCTCACCCAGCGCGACCTGGTCGAAGTGGCGAAGGCCAGGGGCATGAGGGTTTCGCGCTTCCGCGATATCGAGTATGTGCGCGCCGGACGGCGCAAGGCAACCGGCGAAATCTACATCTGGCCGACCACCGCAGATGATCCCGACCGTATCGAAGTTCAGCACGGCAAGTCGACCGTCTGGATCAACCTTATCACCCTTCTCTCCAAGGAGAAGATGATGCTCGAACCTGGCTATCGGGAACGGTACGTCGTGCGGGTGGTGGGAGCCAACAGCCCCGCCGGACATGCCATTATGTTCGACATGACCCAGCATCAGGCACGGCGTGGCAAGGGCAGCAGCACCAAGACCACCACTGCCGCCAATCAGACCCAGTCCAAAGCTCAGCCCCAAACCCAAACCCAGCCCCCAATGCAGCCCCAAACCCAGCCCCAGCCCCAGCCTCAGGCTCCAGCCCAGCCCAAGGCTCCAGCCCAGGCCCAGACCCAGACCTCAGGTCAGAGCGAGTCCGCATAGCACCGCCCCATCAGCCTCGTCGGAGCCAGTCGATCTGGAGCACCGGCTCTGTGGCAGGCCGGGCGGGGCGGTAGAGCGAGATCCCGGTGGTCAGCCGCCCCAGCAGCTGCCTGCGCTCCGGCACCGTCAGCCCGGCCCAGAGGTCCAGCGGCCCGAGGGAGGCCAGGGCGGCCGCCGGGTCCCGACTGATCCCTTCTACCCGGGCCGTTCGCTCTTCCAGCCGTACCAGTTCCGCCCGTATCTCCTGCTCCTCCCGCTCCACCTGTGCCCGTTCCTCTGCGTAGAGCCGGGCCGGCAGCTGACCGGACCGGTAGTCCGCCTCCAGTCGCCTGCGGCGCTCACCCACAGCGGTGAGCGCCTTTGCGCGCTCGCCGGCCGCACGCTGAAGCTCGGCCAGCTGCTCCCCCAGGTCGGCCTCCAGGTCAGCGGGCAGCACCGCCGGTCCGATGGCCTGAAGGAGCGCCCTGACCCGCTCTTCCACCGCCGTCTCCACTGCCTCTGCCGGGATATGGCCCGCATCGCATGCCGCCCTGCCCTGCCGCTTACGGCCCGAGCAGTAGTAGTAGCGGCGGCCCCCGGCCCGCTTTCCGCCCATGGTGGCGCCGCACCGGCCGCAGCGGGCGAGCCCCGAGAGCAGGTAGGAGCCGCAGGTTGGCCTGGCGGCAGGCCCGCCCCGGCGGGGGCGAACAGACCGGGCGCCCAGCAGGCGCTGCGCCTCCTCCCAGACCGGCTGCTCCACAATGGCCGGAAAGGCGCCCTCGACCCGGGCAAACCGGGGTTCCGCGAACCGCACCACCCCGCCCTGCCCCCGCATCGTCCGTCCGTACTCGAGCACCCCACAGTAGGCCGGGTTGGCCAGCATCCGGCGGACAGCCAGCCGGCTCCAGAGGCTGCCCCGCCGGCGGATCCCCTCGGTGTTCAACATCTGGGCGATCTGTCCCGGTCCGTTGCCGCTGACAAAGAGCGCAAAGATGCGGCGGACCACGCTGGCCTCGTGCTCCACCACCGCCACCGTGCCGGCCGCAGGCCCCCTTAGATAGCCGTAGGGCGGGCGGAAGCCAGGGTTCAACCCCTGCTCCGCCCGCTTCACCTTGCCCCCCATGGTCCGCTCCCGAATCACGTTCCGCTCGTACTCGGCGAAGGAGACCAAGATGTAAAAGAACATCTTCCCGGCCGGGGAGAGGGTGTTGACATCTTCCGTGGTCGATTTGACGAAGCAGCGCCCCTCCCACTCCCGGAGCACCAGGTCCACGATATCCACCACCGAGCGGGAGAGCCGGTCGATCTTGTAGACCACCACGCAGGCCACCCGGCCTTCCGCTACGTCGCGCCGCAACTGCGCCAGCGCCGGTCGCTCCAGCGTCCCGCCGCTGTACCCGTCATCGACATAGAGCAGCTGCTCGTTGTAGACCCAGCCCTGCGACCGCAGGTAGTGGCTGCACCGCTCCAGCTGGGTCTGGAGGGTGGTGCCCTCGCCCTGGTCGTCGGTGGACCAGCGAATGTAGATCGCCACCCGGGTCGGATCGATCTCCTGCGGGTTCAGCACGCCACAACCACCCCCGCCTCACTCTATGCGGTCATGCGGCCGGTTCGCCTCGTGGATCGCCCATCAGGACTACGGATGGTCCAACGGCCAGCTCGGCCCCGACGGCAAGGTCTGGATTATCGACCTGGACGGCGTTGCCTTTGACCTGACCTTCCGGGACCTGCGCAAGCTGATCACCGGCACCATGGATGACCGGGGCGACTGGGACCTGGGCTGGATGCAGACCATGATCGACGCCTACCAGGAGGCGAACCCGATCGACCGGCAGTCGAAGCAGGTGATGCTGATCGACATGCTCTTGCCCAACGAGTTCTACAAGCTGGTGAAGGACGCCCTGTTCGACCCGGCCATGCTCGATGCGCAGATGGCCTCCGAGCTGCAGCGGCTGCTGGTCACCGATGAAAACAAGCAGCGTGCCCTGGCGGAACTGGGCCTGAAAAGGAGCTGAATCGTTGTGCGCGCCCTATTGATCTGCACCGAGAAGCTGCCGGTGCCGCCGGTCCGGGGCGGGGCGATTCAGACCTATATCGCCGCCATCGCCCCGCAGCTGGCCCGGAACCACAGCGTGACCGTGCTTGGCGTGAGCGACCCTGAACTGCCCGACCGGGAGACGCGGGACGGTGTCACCTATGTGCGCATCCCCGGCGGCTCCTTCCCCCGCTTCCAGGCGGGGGTGGAGGAGTTCCTGAAGACCGAGGGAAAGCGCTACCAGTTGATCCACATCTTCAACCGGCCGAAGATGGTCCTTCCCGTGCGGAAGGCGGCGCCGAAGGCCCGACTGATCCTCAGCCTGCACAATGAGATGTTCCGGCCCGGCAAGATCGAGCCGGACGAAGCCAAGAAGGTGATCGCCGCCGTGGAGCGGATCATCACCGTCAGCGACTTCATCGGCAAGGGGGTGGAGGCGCTCTACCCCTCTGCCAAAGGCAAGTGGCGGACGATTTACTCCGGCGTCGACCTGAGCCGGTTCGCCCCCGTCTGGACCTCGGAGGCGAGACGGATGCGCTCTCGCCTGCGGTCCCAGCACGAGCTGGGCGACGGGCCGGTGATCCTCTTCGTGGGACGGCTCTCGCCCAAGAAGGGGGCCGACATCGTGGTCCGGGCCATGGAAGAGGTGGCCCGGAAACATTCCGACGCGAATCTGGTGCTGGTGGGCTCCAAGTGGTACGGCGAGGACCGCATCAGCGACTACGTCGCCTACGTGCGGGCGCTGGCGGACCGGGCGCCGCTGAAGGTGCACACCACGGGGTTCGTCCCGGCCGATGAGGTCCACCACTGGTTCTCCGCCGGCGACCTCTTCGTCTGCGCCTCCCAGTGGGAGGAGCCGCTGGCCCGTGTCCACTACGAGGCGATGGCCTCCGGTCTGCCGATCATCACCACCGCCCGGGGCGGGAACCCCGAGGTGGTTCGGGGGCAGGGCAACGGCATCGTGGTCGAGGAGCCGGAGAACCCCTCGGCCTTCGCCAAGGCGATCACCAAGCTGCTGGGCGACAGCCGCCTGCGTGCGGAGATGGGGCGGCGGGGTCGGGCCCTATCGGAGGAGCGCTTCGGCTGGGACCGGGTAGTCCGGGAGATTCGCTCCGTCTGGGAGCGTGGATAACGCATGCGGATTGCCCTGGTCTGCACCGAGAAGCTCCCGGTCCCGCCGGTGAAAGGGGGCGCGATCCAGACCTATATCGACGGGGTGCTCCCCTTTCTGGCGGCCCGCCACGAGGTGACCGTGGTGGGTCGCTCCGACCCGGCTCTTCCCGACCGGGAGCGAGCCGGGGGTATCCGGTATGTCCGCCTCCCGGCGGATGACGGCCCCGAGCCCTACGCCGACGCTGTCGCCGCCTTTCTGCGCACCGAGCGGTGGGACGTGGTGGAGTGCTTCAACCGGCCGGCCTTCGTAGAGCGGTTCGCCTCCGCCGCCCCTGGGGCCCGGCTGATCCTCTCCATGCACAACGAGATGTTCCAGCCCCACCGCCTGCCGCCCCAGCGAGCCCGGCGGGTCCTGGGGTTGGTGGATACGGTGGTGACGATCAGCGACTTTATCGGGCGGGGGATCGCCCGGCTCTACCCGGGGGCTGCCCCTAAGCTGCGGACGATTCGCTCGGGGGTCGACCTGGATCGCTTCCGGCCCGGCCCTCACCCGTCGGAGGCGGCGTTGCGGGAGCGGTACGGGCTGGGGGACCACCCGGTGATCCTCTCGGTGGGACGGCTCTCGGCGAAGAAGGGGATTCACCTGGTCCTGGCTGCGATGGAGCGGGTGCGGCTGACGCATCCGGAGGCGGTGCTGCTGCAGGTGGGCTCCCGCTGGTACGGGCGTGATGACGAAGATGACTACGTGCAGGCGATCAAGCGGCATGCCGCCGACCTGGGGGATGCGGTGCGGCTGACCGGCTATGTGCCCTACGCCGAGATCGACGGCTACTTTGGGCTTGCCGACCTTTTCGTCTGCGCTTCCCAGTGGCAGGAGCCGCTGGCACGGGTTCACTACGAGGCGATGGCCGCCGGGCTGCCGGTGATCACCACCGACCGGGGCGGCAACGCCGAGGTGGTAACCGAAGGGCACAACGGCCTGATCGTGCGCCCCCACGATCGGGTGGAGCTGTTCGCCGCCGCCATGCAGACGCTGCTCGATGACCAGCCGCTCCGGGAGCGGCTGGGAAGGGCGGGGCGGGAACTGGCAGAGGCTCATTTCGGGTGGGAACGGGTGGCCCGGGAACTCTTAGGCACACTGGAGGGATAGGCGATGGCACGATTTCTCGTCACCGGGGCGGCGGGGTTCATCGGATCCCATCTGGTGGAGCTCCTCCGGACGGAGGGCAACGAGGTAACAGGCGTCGACCTTCGTCCCGAAACCGATGTGCAGGGCGACCTGCTCACCCTCGACCTCGCCCCCCTGCTGGACGGCGTCGACTATGTCGTTCACCTGGCCGGGCAGCCGGGGGTGCGAGAGAGTTGGTACGAGTTCCCTAACTACAGCCGGGGGAATATCGAGACCACCCAGCGGTTGCTGGAAGCGCTCCGGGGACGGAAGCTGAAGAAGTTCATCCTCGCCTCTACCTCGTCGGTCTACGGGGAGGCGCCCATGCCGGCCAAGGAGGACGGCCCCACCCTGCCGATCTCGCCCTACGGGGCGACGAAGCTGGCGGCGGAGCAACTTTGCGACCTGTACGGGCGGATCGCGGGGATCCCATGGGTCGCCCTGCGGTACTTCACCGTCTACGGTCCGCGCCAGCGCCCGGACATGGCCTTTACCCGGTGGTTGACCGCCGCTGTCAAGGGTGATCCGATCCGTGTCTATGGCGACGGAAGCCAGGTGCGGGACTTCACCTACGTGGAAGATGCCGCCCGGGTGACCCAGCGGGCCGCCCTGAACCCGGTGACCGGCATGGCGATCAACGTGGGCGGGGGTAGCTCGGTGCCGATCCGCAAGGCGATTCGCCTGATTGCAGGGCTGACCGGTCGCCCGATTCGGGTCGAGCACCTGCACCCTGCCACCGGCGACATGCGGGAGACCAAGGCGGACACCGCCCGGCTCTGGCAGGAGTTGGGCTACCTGCCCTCCACCCCGCTGGAGGAGGGGCTCTGGCAGCAGTACCAGTGGCTCTTGTCGGTCCTGAACTCGTAGCGCAGATCGCGTCGGGGGTGAGCGTGAATCTCCCCCCGACCCTGGTCTGTGATTCACCCAGACCACCCCCACTCGCATAGGCTGAGATGAGGACATAACCCCGGAGGAGGATGACCCTTGTCTGACATCCGGTTACACGAGATTGTCACCCGTGCCGTCGTGGGTCGCGGCGATCGTCGGGTCGTCTGGTCCCACACCGCTCCGGCTGAGGGTGCGGATAGTGTGCTCGGGGTCCACCTGAGCCAGGTACGACTGAACGTGGAAGATGAAAGCGGAGAGGCAAGCCTCCGGCTGAGCGTAGTTTGCGATCTCTGGTGCAGCCACGGCGATGAGACCCGTGTGCAGCGCCTGACCTGCACCCATACCGAACCGGCCACGATCGATCTGGAGGCTCGCGTGGTGGGGGAGACGACGACCAGGGCCAGTCTGGTGCGCAGTGTTCGCTGCACCGAAGCGGCCGTCGAAGATGGCCAGCTGGTGCTGGGCCTGGAGGCCACCGTCGCCATTGAGGTGACCGGTCTGGCCCGGTTCTGGATCAAGACCTATGACCTGGCTGCCGGGCTCGACGCGGACGGCGAGAGCTTCCAGTCGTTCACTGAATCCAGCAGCGCCTCCTCGACCAGCGAGACCACGGGCGCCTGCTCGGAGGAGGATGAGGAATCAGAACTGGAGGAGGAAGCGATCCTGGCTGCCGGTGAGGCAACGGGGACGGCGGGAGAGGAGGAGACCGGTCTGCTCGATGATCTCGCTTCTCTGGCCGGAAGCCCTCTCACGCAGCCGGCCCCCCCGCAGCCGCTCCTCTCCGAGCCGCCGAAGCGGTCCGAAGCGGGTTCCACCCGTCGGGCAACGGTGATCTCCCACTTCCAGCAGAGCACTGGCTCCTCCCGTGTCTCGATCATTCAGGGGTATTAGCCCTGTCGCCAAGACCCCCGGCAGCGCCGGGGGTCTTGACGTATCAGAAGCGGTCCAGTTCGGTGAGCAGCAGGTCACGCCGCTGCACCGCCCACCGCTTCAGCCGCCCCACCTCGGCGTCAAAATCGAACGCCCGGCAGCGGGGGTCTCTGTCGATCCAGGGGCCGAGCGCTGCGGCCAACGCGTCGATCATGGGGTGGAGCGCATCGGGCGAGAGCGAGCTGTCCAGCGCGGTGCGGAACATCCGCCGGTACCGGCCACGGGTGGCGGGGGTGGCAAGCAGCCGGTGGGTGAGCTTGTTCCAGCCCGTTACCGGGACCCGGTCCAGGCGTGCCGGGCGCCCGTGAATGTCGATTCCCCAGGTGGCGTCGTAGTCCCAGGGGATGATCCGGAAGCGCTCGGTCGAGGGCTCCAGGTAGAGGGCATAATTGTGCACGAACCCATCCCGGTTCCCGACGAAGACGGCGCCCATTAGCCAGCCGAGGTAGCGGTCGATCTCGAACCAGCGCTCGGCTACCGAAGGGAAGCTGTTCGACGACGCCAGGTTGATCGCCAGGAGCATCTGGCGAAGCGGTTCAGTGCTCGCCCGGTTGAGCGGGAGGTATCCCCGCTCCAGCGGTTCCTTGAGTCCTTTGGTAAACGGGTTGAGCAGCCCGAAGTTGGCGTTGCGGTTGATGGCGTAGAAGATAGCCCCGGGCTCCCAGCCCCGGCGCCGGCAAAAATCCCGGTCCACCGACTCGAGGCCTACATAGATGCCGGCGAACTGGCCGCTCACTGTGAGCGCCACGTGGCGCCAGCGGGGGGCATCGACGCCGAGCATCGGAAAGAGCGAGTAACTGAGGGCGGAGCGCATCAGCGTGGGGTCGACGTAGTCGGCGTTCAGGTGGATCCGGGCAATGGAGTGACCCGGAGGCGGCTCATCGCTCATCGGCTCCCTGGGGAAGGTGACCTGGAGCGAGCGCTTGGGGAACTTGCGGGAATGGGCGCCCCGGATCCGGACAGAGGCCGCCAGGGGTGGGCCGTCGTTCCAGCAGAGAGTTCCCTTCAGGCTCTCCCCGGCCAGCCTGGGCCAGGGATCCGGCCCCAGGTGAAGCAGACAGAACTCCATGGAGTCACGCCCTTCCTGACAGCGGGTATGAACCCGGAGACTCGGTTTCACATAATGTAGAGTGGCAGGTCGTAGCATGCCACAATCGTCAGTCGGAGGGATGAGATCATGTCCCTGAATGAGGCGCTGGCCCAACGCTTGATGGCGCTTGTGGAGGAAGAACTGCAATCTATGGAGTCACTCTATGCAGAGCGCGCCGTCCGGGCTCACCTCCTGCAAGGCGAGGATGAAACCGGCACCGGCAGCGAGACCGGTACAGGCGATAGTTCAGGCACCGGAGACGGGTCGGGCACCGGCGACGGATCGGGCACCGGCGACGGATCGGGCACTGGCGACGGATCGGGCACCGGCGACGGATCGGGCACTGGCGACGGATCGGGCACCGGCGACGGATCGGGCACTGGCGACGGATCGGGCACCGGCGACGGATCGGGCACT
>JBMONB010000224.1:0-156672 GCA_049325315.1 Bacillota bacterium
GTGAGGCGGTGCTGCGGGAGGTGGCGGCCAGTGCCGGCCTCGACCCCGACGCAGCCATGGCAGCGGTCAGCGAGGACCGCTACGCCGAGCGGGTGGACCAGTATGGCGCTCAGGCCAGGGCGTACGGCATCAGCGGGGTGCCCACGTTTATCATTAACGACCGGTATAAGATCGTCGGGGCCCAGCCCTATGAGCGGCTCCGTGATGTGTTCCGGCAGATCGCCCGGGAGAGCTAAACAGAGAGGACGAGCTGCAGCCGCTCGTCCTCTTTTTCGGTTCCGCCCTACACCCGGTGCGACATCGGCATGGTGAAGAGCCAGAGGTTAACCAGGCCGAAGACCACGATCACCGCCAGGTGCGGCCAGAAGGCAGCCAGCGATTCGCCCCGGTTCCGGCGGGCGATCTTGTAAGCGGTGAAGATCGAACCGCCGATGCCCAGGGCCAAGGTGGCAAACTGGAGCATCTGCACCGTTTCTGCAGAGACCAGGGCCAACGATCCGGTCACCTGGTAGCCGAAGAGCGCCGCCACGTTGTAGTAGATCGACTTGCCCTCGGCCAGCAGGTGGAAGAGGTTGTGAGCGATATGGCCCGCCAGGTCGAGAGGAATCACAGCGTAACCGAACCGGGCGAAGTTCTGGGCGAAGGTCTCGCCGGAGGTTCGGCCGCTCAGGCGGGAGGCGAAAGCCATCATCGCAAACGGGATCGCCATCGCTGTCACAAAGATCACGCTGAAGGCGGCTGTCTTGCTGCCGAAGAGCAGCCCCTGAAGCCACGACATCACCGGCTGCCAGAAGGAGAGCATCGTCACGTTCTGCACGAGCACAATGCCGACGATCACCACAGCCAGGAAGGACTCCTCGAACTTGGGCCTGCGAATGAACCAGAGCTCCTGGGTGGGAACCCGTGCCTCCAGGACGATCGAGTCGTTCGGGCAGGTCTTGATGCAGTTGGCGCAGAGGTTGCAGTTGGCCGAGGTCTGCATCGTCCGCGGAAACTCGAAGATGGGGCAGCCCGGGGTCTGGCCGTCGCCCTTGTAGCAGCTCTGGGTCGTGCAGGCGGCACAGATCTCCGGCGTGGCCCGCAAAGAGACCATGGAAGAGCGGGAATAGTTGCCCGAGAGGCCGCCCAGGAAGCAGAGATAGCGGCACCAGGCCCGGCGTTCGAAGAGAACCGCTGTGATGACCGTGCCCATCAACAGCAGCCCCAACAGGTAGCCGGAGCCACGCGGCGATTCGACGATCCCGAAGACATGGTCCGCCCAGGTGATGAGAATGAAGGCAGCATCAATAATCCAGATGCCATACTTCTTTAGCCAGGCCGGGACCGGCCGGTTCAGGCCTGAGACCTTCTGCACCAGGTCAATCACGGTGGCGAAGGGGCAGATTGCGCACCAGAGGCGGCCCAGGGTGAACATGAAGATCGGGATCAGCGGCCACCAGAGCACCCAGGTGAGGCTGGTTCCTAGGTTGGCCGAGGCCGCCTCTGGCCCGAAGAGCAGGGCGTAGATCATGTAGGCGAAGACAATCAGGGTCGGATAGGCGAAGATCGCCGGGAACCACTTGCTCTTCAGAAAGGCCTTGAACCACCGGGAATCGAGCAGGTTGTTGGACTCCTCGGGCGGCACCGGAGGCGGGGTGTATCTGGGCTCAGGCTGTACGGGCATCGTTTAGACCTCCCTGCCCGGCTGGCGCCGGCGCTCGATCGCGCCATAGATCATGGAACCGCCCATCAGGGAGCCAGCCACCCCGAGGAAGAGCCGGTTCGGCCCGCCCTGCTCCACCTCGAACATGGTCTTCTCCGTAGCTCCGTCGATGGAGAGGACCGCTGTCCAGGTGCCGGTTGTGCTGAGTTTCATCTTGCCCCGCGCCTGGTACGCACCGTCATCGTGCCCGTCGTCGCCGTGGTCATCCCTGGCACCGTGATCATCACCGATGCCGTGGCCGCCGTCGGGCCCGCTCAGGACCACCAGTTGCGCCAGTGGCACCTTCACCACCTGACCTGCAGGGCCGACAAACTGAAGCGATACCGCTGCTTCCGGCTCCAGCCCCGGCACTACGACGGTGACGGTATTGCTGCCGGTCTTGAAGCTGGGCGAGTCGTTGAGCAGGGAGACCTTGTAGGGGCCGACGTCGATTCTTACGAGCGTCGGGAGGCCGGGGCCTGCCAGCACGGGGGCCGAGGCGGTCAGGGCCAGAAGGAGGACGAAGACCCAGACGGTGTGGCGCATGTGATTTCCCTCTGCTTCGGCGAGAGTTCGACAAGGCCAAACTATGGGGCTGATCTGTGAAGAAACTGTGTATGACGCCGCAGCTAGCACCAGGAGAGCACCAAGATGCTACATCGCCCATCGTCCGGTTGACAGGCAGATAGCGCTTCAGCACCCTACCCTCCTACCGTAGGTACATATCGGGTATTGGCCTAGTTGACGCCGTTTCGCTCAGCGCGGTACAACATCAATCGTCACCTTCTCTGTTTGACCGCTACACGAATTACGGAGGCAAAACGATGCAGCAGTCGACGACCATGTGGCGCACCCTGTTTCTCCCTTACCTGACCTACCTCTCCCTGTTCCTTGGCATGGGCCTCATCTCGGGAGCGATCGTGCACATGCCGGTGGATCCGGTCCGTTATACGATCATTATGGTGGTCGGCGCCGTCATGTTCGGTTTCGCCTCCTTTGTCAACGACCTGGCTGGAAAGAACCGGCTCACGGCGGCCATTGTGGCTCGCTCCCTCTTCTTCGCCCTGCTGCTTTCCATGGGCATCGGCATGATCAGCGGCGGCGTGCAGCACTTCAGCGATAACCCCGGCTACTCGGCCAGCCTGATTCCCGCCGGCTTTGGCCTCTCCCTGCTCGCCTTTATTCTCAAGAACGAGGTCAAACTCTCGGTGAAGCGAATCTACGGCATCGTGCTGATCTTCCTGGCCCTGGCGGTTCCCCTGAAGTTCACCCTCGACTACGTGGCCCACCACATCGTGGGTGAGAGCGATTCGCACGGCCACGGTCACTAGCCGTTCACCGTTTCTCCACAACTCGGTGGCAGACTGGGTGGAGCAAGGAGGGATACCGTGGATGCTCTCATCGAACTCGCCTACCGGTGGTACACCGTCATGAGCCAGTTTAGCAACCTGCTGGGCGAGCCGCTTCAGCGGCTGCTGGGCAGCCAGAACATCCCCGGTCTCTCGGCGCTCCTCCTGGGGCTGCTGGGGGGCCTGGCGCCCTGCCAGGTGACCGCCAACGCCGGCGCCATCGCCTATGTAACCGAATCGAGCCGGCAGGAGCGGCCACTCTGGCCCACCGTCGGCTCCTTTCTGCTGGGGAAGATCGTCGTGTACGGCACCCTCGGCTTCCTCGCCGCCATGATCGGCTGGAAGCTGCCGATTCCTGCCATGGTGGTTCTGCGGAAGCTGTCTGGCCCGATCCTGATCCTCATGGGCCTCTACATGCTTGGGTGGCTCCGCTGGCGGGGGCCCGGAGGGGAGCGCCTCACCGAGTGGATTCGGCAGCGCATGCCACGTCGCGGCTCTCCGGCCTTCTGGCTGGGCGTCGCCTTCTCCCTCGGCTTCTGCCCCACCATGGCCATGATCTTCTTCGGCGGTCTGGTGCCGCTGGTGGTCCAGGCGCAGGCGGGTATGGTTCTCGCGGTGGTCTTCGCCGTGGGCACGGCGGTGCCGGTGATCCTTTGGGCCGCCGCCCTCTCTGTCGGGCGCGAGGCCGGTAAGCGGTGGGTGCGCCAGGTTCGCCATGCTGACCGCTATGTGCGGCTCGTGGCGGCCGCCCTCTTCCTGCTGCTGGGCCTCAACGACGTGCTGCTCTACTGGTTCATCTAAGGGGACAGAGAAATGAAGAAGCCCGGGCCATTTGCGGCCCGGGCTTCAGAGCTACATGGCGAGCGCCACACGTACCTTGGATTCCAGGGTCTCCACATCTTCGGGGCGGACGGTCATAATCTCGCCGGCCACCTTGACGGCGGCGTTCTCGAGACAGACATCGAGGCAGTTGCGGGAGACGATCTCAACGGTGTCACCGTGCTCTGCGCGAATGCGGTCGACCGCATCGGCGACGTACTTCTCGCTCATCGCGCAGCACTTGCATACCTCTAGGGTCAGGCGGGCCATAGGTCAGTCCTCCTGGCATGGTTGATAGGTTACGGGAGCATGGTCAGCGGGTCGAAGGGCTGGCCATTGCTGTATAGACCGAAGTCGAGGTGGGGTCCTGTGGAGACGCCGGTGTTGCCGGAGAGCGCAATCACCTGGCCCGCCTCTACCCACTCGCCCACCTTCACCAGCAGCTTGCTGTCGTGGGAGTAGCGGGAGACGAGGCCGTTACCGTGGTCGATGCGCACGGTCAGGCCGTATCCGCCGTACCACTCGGCTGTGATCACCCGCCCGGCGGCGACGGCCACGATCGGGGTCCCTTCTGGAATACCGATGTCAATGCCCTCATGGTAGTTCGGTGTTCCATAGACGGGGTGAGTCCGCCAGCCAAACCGCTCGGTTAGCTCTCCGCTGAGCGGCCAGATGAGGCTAAGCCCGCCCGACGGGGGTACAACGGCAGGGCGTGACCCCTCGCCTCCGGAGCGGGAGGCCACCGTGGTGGAGCGGCGGGGCGGGGTGCCGTTCGGTACCAGCATCTTCTGGCCCGGCTGAAGCGCATCCGGCGAGATATCAGGGTTCGCCAGAATGAGCGCATCTACCTCCACGTTGTAGACAGCTGCGATATCCCAAAAGGTGTCACCGTCAGACACGTTGTGGATGACCCCGTCAGTGGCAGGAATCAGCAGCTCCTGGTCGATCTGAAGCACCGAGCTTTCGGTCAGCCGGTTCGACCAGAGAACCGTTGTGGTCTTCAGGCCAAAGCGGGCGGCAATCGCCTCCGCTGTATCGCCTGCCGCGACCCGGTAGACCTGTACCTTTGCCGGCGGCTCCGCCTTGGCGGCCGCGGGGGCCTGCTCCGGCTTCGACTCAGCCAACTCGGCTACCGGCTCCGCAACCTCAGGCGCGGCACTGGTCACCGCTGCGGGCGGCTCCTCGGTCTGGGCGGTCTCCGTGGGCGCAGGAGCGGGCTGGCGCGGCCACCCCCACCAGAGGGCGGTGGAGAAGGCACTCAGTACGACGGCAAAGAAGATGCGACGGCGGTTTCTGCGACTCAGCTTCATGGAGAGCATCACCCCTGGCTGGTTATACCCCTGGGGGGAAGAGAAGTGCCCCATCGATCATACGGGGAAGTTGTGTACAAATTGTGAAGGGCCGTCCTGCAAGACCGCCCTTCCGCTCCACAGATTTTCCACACGTACTTGCTATAATCAAAAGTAGCCTAGCCGCTCAGCTTCTGGCGGAGCAGATCGTACTCCTCGGTGGAGATCTCCCCCTTGGCCAGGCGCAGCTTCAGAATGCGCAGCTCCTCTGACTCGCTGTCGGCACCACCCCGCCGGAAGAGTGCGTACCCGAGGGCGCCCAGCCCGGCCAGCATGAACAGGCCACCGGCCAGGTTCCACCAGTTCCAGCCCCATTCGCCCCGGTAACCATGCATCATACCGCCACCGTGCATCCAGCCCCCACCGTGCATTCCGCCGCCCATGAAGACCATGCCGATCAGGGGGAGGCCCAGCAGGACCAGGAGCACCAGGGCCACGGAGCGTGTGCCCTGCCCCGACTGCGGGCGGTCCACCAGCAGGAAGATGAGCAGAAGCAGCGGGATAATCCACATCAACATCATTTGACATCTCTCCTTTTCCGTCGCGCTTCCTACTTGGAGCATACAGCATCTGTTTGGAGAGGCTGTGGAGAGGCGGCGGAAAGGTGTTGGATGCAGAATCGGAGGAGAAGAACATGAGCGCAACCATTTTGATCGTAGATGACGACGATCGGCTGCGGCAGGTGATCGACGAGTACCTGCGCAGCGAGGGCTTTACCACCATGCAGGCGGCCAGCGGCACGGAGGCGCTGGCGCTCTGGCAGGAGCGCCGGCCCGACCTGCTGGTGCTCGACTGGATGATGCCCGGTCGCAGCGGTATTGAGGTGGCCCGGGAGATCCGACGCCAGCACAACACCCCCATCGTCATGCTGACCGCCCGCGATGACGAGGCCGACAAGCTCCTGGGCCTCGAGCTGGGCGCCGACGATTACCTGACCAAGCCCTTTAGCATGCGGGAGCTGGTGGCCCGCATCCGGGCGGTGCTCCGCCGGGCCCGGCCCGAAGGATCGGAGAGCGAGCAGATGCAATTCGGCGAGTTTCTCATCGACCTGGCGGCCCACACGGTTCACCGGGGGAGCGAGGAGATCAACCTGACCGCTACCGAGTTCAAGCTGCTGGCGGTACTGGCCAAGAACCCCAACCGGGTCTACTCCCGGCTCCAGCTCATGGAGACCGCCATCGGTGACTATTACGAGGGCTTCGAGCGCACGGTGGACAGCCATATCAGCCATCTGCGCCGCAAGCTGGGCGACGACACCCTGGTCCAGACTGTGAAGGGCGTGGGCTTCAAGCTCGTGCCGCCCCGGAGGTGAGCCGATGAGCCTGCGAGCCAAACTGATCTGGGGCTTCGTGCTGGTGGCGCTGGGGGCGCTGCTGCTCTCCTTCGTCGCCTCCAACCTGGGCCTTTACGGCTCCATGATGCGGATGCACCACGGCCCCATGATGAATCACCAGCCCATGAGCCCTGATGAGTTCATGACCACGGCCCTGCGCTGGAGCCTCTGGTCGAGCCTGGCCGCCTTCGGCCTCGCGATTCTGGTGGGCGCCTTCACCGCAGGGCGGATCACCGGGTCGGTGCTTCACCTGCGCGATGCCGCCGCCCAGATCGACCTGCGCGATCTCTCCCGCCGGGTCCCGGTGGAGGGCAACGACGAGATCGCTGACCTGGCCTCGACCTTCAACCGCATGTGCGAGCGGCTGGAGGCCGGCGAGCGCTCCCGGCGCCAGCTGCTGGCCGACACCGCGCACGAACTCCGCCACCCCCTGGCGGTGCTGCAGGGCCACCTCGACCTCATGCAGGACGGCAAGGTGGAGATCAGCCAGGAGTCGCTCCTCCCGATTCAAGACGAGGTGATTCGCCTCACCCGCCTGGTGGCCGATCTGCGTGACCTGAGCCTGGCCGAGGTGGGCCAGCTCTCCCTGCACCCCGCTGCGGTGGATCCGGGCGCCCTGCTGCACACGCTCATGGCGAATCTGGGGCCCGTGGCGGCGGCCAAGGAGATCACCCTCACCGCTGACATCGCCTCCGACCTCCCCGCCCTGAGGGCCGACCCCGACCGGCTTCGCCAGGTGGTGGTCAACCTGCTCTCCAACGCCCTGCACTTCACCCCGCCCGGCGGGCGGGTGGCGGTGCGGGCCTGGCAGGAGGCAGGGGAGTTCCGCCTTACGGTGGCCGATACCGGACCCGGCATTGGACCCGAGGACCTGCCACACATCTTCGACCGGTTCTACCGGGCCGACAAGTCCCGTTCCCGCGGGACGGGTGGCAGCGGGCTGGGGCTGGCCATCGTGCGGAGTCTGGTGGAGCTTCACGGCGGCCAGGTGACCGCAGAGAGCACACTGGGCCAGGGAAGCCGCTTCACCGTTAGCCTTCCTGTCAATGGGGCAGCGGGCTAGCAAACAAAACGCCGCTGAATCTGCCCGAAAGGCAGGTCAGCGGCGTTTGGACTGTAAGTGGCGGCTGTTTAGTTGCTGCCGCCCATCATCCCGTGCATGCTGTTCATCATGGCGTTGTGATCGCCGGAGACGCAGGAGGCGCTGTGCTGCTGGTGGTGCTGGAACATCTGGTTGGCCTGCTCCCGGGTGATCGTGCCAGCCTCGACCGCCTGGTCTACGAAGGCCTTCATGCCCCGGGTCATGAGGCTCTGGATCTCGCCGGGGGCGACATTCTTCTCCTCCGCCAGCTGGGCCAGGCTCTTGCCCTCGGCCATCGCGGCGTTCAGTTCCTCGGCGGTCATGTCGAACAGGGCGGCGACCTCGCCCATCATCTGCTCATGCATGGGGCCCATCTGGTCCATCAGCGGGGCCATGGCCCCGTGCATCGCAGCCATGTCGCCGCTCATCGCACCGTGCATCGAGCTCATCGCACCGTGCATCGAGCTCATCATCGACTGCATCGAGCCGAACATACCGTAGCCCCGCTCCTGGGCCAGGGCCGGCACCGCAAAGAGGGCTCCCGAAATCACCAGGGCGGCCACGCCGCCGACAATCCACCTGGTTCTGTTGGTCATGATCTTGCACTCCTTTTCTGTGGGGGGGGGGGTTCCCCATCGGACAGCTTTATCATACCGCTGCCGCTTGGAGGCACCTGTGACCTCGTTTGGAGTTTCTGTGGAGATTACTTGGTCTCCAGCGGGTACCCCGCCTCCTGCCAGGCCACCATGCCGCCCACCACGTTAAAGACACGGGTATACCCCAGTTCCGCCAGCCGCTTGGCGGCAATCTCACTCATTCGGCCGCTGCTGCAGTAGAGCACAATGGGGGCGTTCTTCGCCTTGGGCAGCCGGTTGAGCGCTTTATCGATTTCGTTGTAGGGAATCTCCAGGTCGGTCCCCTGGATTCGCCCCTCAAAGGGGATATGGACATTCACCAGGGTGAAGTTCTTCTGGGCCATCGCAGTCTTGAGACCCTTCACCGGAAGGTCATAATAGCCCCCCTTCGCCGGTCTGGGGGCTGTCGCCTCTGCTGCGCTGGGCTCCAGCGAGTTCGCGTAGATATGGAAGACCAGCTTGGGCCTTTCCCGGTCGTTGGTGCTGATATGGACCTCAAAGTGGTGCTTGCCGCCCATGCCTTCGTGCATGGCGTACGGGAAGATGAAGTTGGTGGCCTGACCGGGCTTCAAGACCGTAGAACCTACGGTCACGCGCGGCGGTCAGCAGCCCTCCAGGACCTTTACCTGCACATCTCTCAACTTCAGATCGGCGGTGCCGTCGTTGATGATCATGAACTCCTTGATCTTGGCATCGCGCATATCCGTGACCACTGGCACGTCGCCGAAGTCGTGGCTGGTCACCGGCGTGACCGCCTTCGGGGTTCCCTTCGAGCATCCGGCGACCAGGAGCGCCAGGGCGAGCAGAGCTACCCCCGCGGTTCGCTTCACGGGCGATTCCTCCCTGTCCAAGAGTGACACTCCCACGGTAGCAGGGGGGTGTGGAGAAACTGTGAAGCGCCCCCCAGGAGATGGGAGCGCGATTCACGAACTCTCCGGCAAAAGGACAGGGGGGACCGACCCATGCGCGTGGCAGGAAGATTTGCATACGATGCACCGCCGGAGCTTATGTACGAGGTCTTCACCCACCCCGATGCGCTGCGAAACGCCACCCCTGGCCTTCAATCGCTGCGGGAGGCGGGGCCAGACCGCTGGGAGGCGGAGATCAAGGTGGGGCTGGGTGGTTTTGGGCTGATCTACGCCGGCACGGTCAGCGTGGCCGACCGCCGCCCCGGAGAGGGCTATCGCATTCACATGGCCGCAAAGACCGCCAACGGGGCGGGGGCCGAGGTGGAGGCCCGGCTCCGCTTCGAGCCCCGCGCCGGGGGTGGAACCCTGGTGGCCTACGAGGCGGACGTGCTCTTCCACGGGGGCCAGACGCTCCAGCCCGCCATCGCCCGGGGGCTGGTGGAGTTCTTCCTGCATGGGATCAAGGAGTACGTGCAGAAGGCGCGGCGACGCTCACTCTGACCGAGCCGGGCGGGAGCCCATTCGCAATGCAGCCGGGGGTTTATCTGCCCCCGGCTTCCTCGTCGCGATTTTGTCTGTTAAGCCACGTCACCAACACACTTTCTCCACAAATTCATCGCAGAATAGTTTTGTTGGCTCATCGACTCCTCACCTGCGTTCGTGGGAAAAGAATAAGGAGGATCACGCGGATGAAGCGCTGGATTATTTCGGTCGCTGCCGTGGCCATGCTGGGCGTGCTGGCAGGCTGCTCGGGCGGTGCCAAGGAGACCGGCCCGGTCGAGACCATCGACCTGACGACCACCGGCATGGCCTTTAGCACCAAGGAGATCACCCTGGAGAAGGGCAAGACCTATAAGCTGGTCCTGAACAACAGCGACTCCGTGGAGCACGACTTCTCGATCGACAAGATCCCTGCGAAGATCGTGAAGGCCGGGCATGACGACGGCCACGGCTCCAAGAAGGCGGACCTGCATGTGCATGCCGCCGCCGGAAAGAAGGAGTCGGTGACCTTTACGCCCACCGAGGCGGGCGCCTACACCTTCTACTGCAGCGTGATCGGTCACAAGGATGCCGGCATGGTCGGTCAGCTGGTGGTCAAGTAAAGAGCGAGACAAGGAAAGGATGGCAGATCGCCATCCTTTTCCGCTTCTCCCGGGGGAAACTCTCCGGACCGCCAGCCCGTCCAAGGTAACAGAACCCTACGACCTGGAGGTTCTGTTAACGAATGAAGCGGCTAACCTGGCTGGTTCTCCCTGTATTCACTCTATCGCTGACAGCGCCGCTGACCAAGGCGGCTGAGCCAACTTCGAGTCCCAAGCGCTTCGTGGCGGCCGCTCAGATGGAGACGCCGCTGGCCCAGGGGCTGACCCTCACCACGTTCGAACGGCTCTACCCCAGCGGCTGGGTCAACGGCTGGCTGCTGCGTGTCGACCTTTCACATCCAGCGATCTCCACCGACCTGGTTACCGCCCCGGGCGTCACCCGGGGTGAGGGGCTCTCCAGCATGACCGGACGGGCAGGCGCTGTCGCCGCGATCAACGGCGACTTCTTTGACATTGGGCAGACCGGCATCGCCCTGGGCAGCGTGGTCCGCAGTGGCGAGGTTCTGCAGACGCGCACTCCGGACTGGCCTAACGCTGCCGGCGTTGGCAAGGACCGTATCGGACGGCTGCTCGATGTGACCCTGGACGGCACCGTCACTCTGCCGGGCGGGAGCTACAAGCTCGGGGCGATCAACCTGCCCACCGTGCCAAGTCGTACCATCGGGCTCTTCACGCCCCTGTGGACCCTTTCCCGCGACCGGGCGATGGTCGGCGCCACCGAGGCCCGGGAGGTGGTGGTGAAGGCCGGCAAGGTGATCTCGGTGAGCGACAAGGTGACATCCCAGCCGATTCCGGCCGACGGCTTTGTGCTGGTGGGTCGGGAGGAGTTCGCGAAGCCGCTGGCGGCCCTGAAGGTGGGCGACCCGGTCACCCTCTCCTACCGCCCGAAGCCCGATGTTCACTGGGCGGTGGGCGGCTATCGCTACCTGGTGAAGGGCGGGCGGGTCGCGACGGGCCTCGACGACAAGCAGTACAAGCCCCGCTCGGCCCTGGGCTTCTCCGCCGACGGCCGGCGGATGCTGCTGCTCGCGGTCGATGGCCGGTCGGAGCTGAGCGGCGGCCTGACCCTGCGTGAGCTTGCCGAGATGATGCAGGCCTTCGGGGCAACCGACGTGCTCGAACTAGATGGCGGCGGCTCGACCACCATGGTGGGCCGGCTGCCCGGCGCCGAGGGGCTTTCAGTACTGAACCGCCCGTCCGATGGGCGGGAGCGCTCCATCCCTAACGGGGTGGGCGTCTTCGCTGCCCCTGGCAGCGGGGTGGCCCACAGCCTCCAGGTGCTGGCGCGCGATGAGGCCCGCGTCTTCCCCGGCCTCACCCGCCGCCTGGCGGTGGCCGCCTACGATGAGCAGTTCCGCCCGGCGCCGCTGGGCCTGATCTCCTGGCAGTCGGAGGGCGTCGGCGCCGTCTCGGCGGAGGGGCGCTTCCGGAGTCATCAGACAGGCCTGGCTACGGTGACGGCCCAGGCCATTGTGGCTGGGTCTGGCCAGCCGGTCACGGCAAGCACAGCGGGAACGACCGGTTCCGTCGGCCCGCTGGCCAGGGTGCCGGGGGCCACCGTTACCGGTAAGCTGACCATGCGGGTGCTCGGCCCGCTGGACCGGATCGTTGTGGAGGGGGAGGCGCTGAAGCTCAGCCCCGGACAGACCGGACGCTTTACGGTGCGGGGCTACGACGCCGAGGGGTACGGCGCCGCCATCGATCCTTCGGACCTGACCCTCACCTATGACACCTCCCTCTTGAAAGTGGAGGCGCGGGAAGATGGCGTTCACGTCACCCCGCTGAAGGAAGGGACGGGGCTGATCCGGGTGGTGGTGCAGGGCAAGGAGGCCTGGGCGCCTGTCGCCTCGGCCCGGTCGGCAGCGACGCTCAACGTCTTTGACAACCTGACCGGCTGGGCTTTCCGGAAGCACCCCGCCACGGTGACCGGCGCCATCTCGACGGCGCCGGGCCGGACGGGCACCGGGCTGAAGCTAAGCTATACCTTTGGCAAGGACGCATCCACCCGGGCCGCCTATCTCCAGGCTTCACCGCCGCTGGACCTGCCGGAACGGCCCCAGTCGGTCGGGTTCTGGGTCAAGGGCGACGGCCAGGGCGCCTGGCTCCGGGCGATTCTGGTGGACGCCAAGGGCGCCAACCATACGCTCAACCTCGCCCGCCATGTCGATTGGACCGACTGGCGCTTTGTGGAGGCGCCAGTGCCAGCTGGGGCGGCCCACCCGGTGAAGCTCTACCGGATCTACCCGGTGGAGACCGATACGGAGAAGCAGTACAGCGGCGAACTGATCTTCGACGACCTGACGGTTAAGGTCCCAGTGGCGCTGCCACCCATGCCGGTGCCGCCGGCTGCCCCGGTCCGGCCCGACCCGGTCTTCCAGCAGGGTGGGGCGCCCACGGCCACCAGCTGGAGCTTCGGCCTGGTGGGCGGGCTGGGCCTGCCCAAGACGGGCTCGGGCAGCCCGGCGGTGACCGCAGCGCCGCTCGGTTCGCTGACCGCAGAGGGCATTAAGACCGTCGCCCTGGTGGGAACCGCTCCGGCCACGCCCGCAGAGCAGGAGGCGCTGCGGCTGATCCGGCAGGCGCTGGCGGCGAAGCCCGCTTTCCTGCTGGTCGACCCCGCCCTGACCACCCCGGCGGAGGAGTCGCTGCTGGCCAAGGAGGCGGGCAAGACGCCCATCTACCGGCTGACGCACCCGGTCCGCAGCATTGACGTGCACGGGGTCCGCCTGATCTTCACCGGCACGTCCGGTGGTGGCCTGCGGGCCACGCAGTTCGAGCAACTGCTGGAGCTGAAGACGATGCTCGACCTGGCACGGCGTGACGCTGCCGTGCGCCAGGTGGTGGTCTTCGGCCACCACACCCCGGCCCAGTTCACCGACCGCCGGGAGGGCGACCTGGTCGCACGTTGGCTGACCGAGTTCGAGGAGCTGTCGGGCAAGCCGGCGGTCTACCTGAGCGGGGGTGGCGCCGCCCGGTCGGTGCAGCGACTGGAGGGCATCCCCTTTATTCAGGTGGGCAGCCCCAAGGGCGTGCAGCTGATCACCTTGGACCCAGCCCCGGGAGCGACCTGGATTCGGGTAAACCCATAGGGCACAAGAAAACCCCGCTGCCTGCTAACAAGGGCAGCGGGGTCCGTATTGTTGCTAGACCGGTAGCCGGAACCAGAAGGTGGAGCCTTCACCCGGCTTTGACTCCACGCCCACCTCGCCGCCGTGGGCCCGCACGATCGACCGGACCACGGCCAGACCGAGCCCACGCCCGCCGACCCGGCGCCCCTGGAACCGCTCGAAGATCAGCGGGACCAGCGAGGGATCGATCCCTTCCCCGGTGTCGCTCACGCTCACTGTCACGCCGCCTGCCTCTGCCCGGGCGGTCACCTGGACCGCGCCACCAGAGGGGGTATGACGAAGGGCGTTGTCCAGGAGGTTAAAGACCACCTGCTGAATGCGCTGGCCGTCGGCCAGGGGGCTGGGCAGCTGGGCAGGCAGGTCGATGGTGAGCGAGACCCCCTTCTCCTCCGCCAGGGGCCGGACCGTCTCGGCCGCCTGCTCCACGGGCACGCGCAGGTCGAGGGGATGCTGCTCAAAGGCCATCTGGCCCTCTTCCATCTGGGCCAGGTCCATCAGGTCGTCCACAAGCCGGCCCACCCGGACCGCCTCGTCCTGTACGATCTTCTGGTAGCGCTCCCGCTCAGCAGGGTCGGTCACCAGCCCTTCGGCCATCGCCTGGGTATAGCCTCGAATGTAGGAGACTGGGGTGCGCAGCTCGTGGGCGACGTTGGCCAGAAACTCCCGCCGCCTCGTCTCAAAGGCGTCCAGCTGGGCGGTCATCTGGTTGACCGCCTCGCCCAGTCGCCCGATCTCATCGCTGGAGTCTACCGGCACCCGCACGGAGAAGTCGCCCCGGGCGATCGACCGGGTGGCCCGCTCCATCGCCTGCACCGGGCGGGTCAGGCTGCGGGCCAGCATGAGCGCCAGCAGGGTGCCCAGCACCAGGGTGACAGCCCCCGCCAGAATCAGGTAGCGACGGGCCGTCTGGAGCGACTGGCGGAGCGGCTCGGCCGGGGCCATTAGGAGCACGCCGCCCCCGTTGTTGGGAATCGGCATGCCGGTCACGATAAAGCTCCGGCCCGACGTGGTCTCCAGCCCCCCAACGAACGCCCGGCCGGACATGACCGAGGCGACCCCGGCCTCCGGGGGCGCCACTGTGGAGGCGCCGGGGAAATCCACCGGCTGCCCGGTCCGGTCCAGCACGACTACCTCGCCGCCCACCATATGGCCCATTACCGGCGCCATGTCCAGCGCCTTCTCGTTGGCCGCCAGCAGGGTGGCCAACTGGTGGCTGTGGTGGAGGAGCGGTTCGGTCACCTGGGTGGCGTAGAACTGCGTCAGCAGGTGGTGCAGGGCGAACTCCATGGGGAGCAAAACGAAGAGCAGCAGGGCGGTCAGGGCGACCCAGAGCTTGGCCACCAGGCTACGGCTTCGCATCGTCCACCTCCGTGAAGCGGTACCCGACGCCCCAGACGGTAGCGATCAGGGCCGCTCCCTCCCCCAGCTTTTCCCGCAGGTTCTTCACGTGGCTGTCGACGGTCCGGGTGTCGCCGTCGTAGTCGGCGCCCCAGATCCGGTCAAGCAGGCGCTCCCGCGGGAAGGCCTGTCCCGGGTGGGAGGCAAGCAGGGCCAGAAGGTCGAACTCCTTGGGGGTGAGCCCCAGGCTCCGCCCCTTGTACTCGGCGATCCGCTCCGCCGGCTTCAGCAGCAGCCCGCCCCGGCGGACCGGCGCCTCTGCCTCCGCCAGCCCGGTGGCGCGGCGCAGCACCGCCTGTATGCGCGCCACCAGTTCCCGCCCGTCGAAGGGCTTGGCGATATAGTCATCGGCCCCCATGCGCAGCCCCTGGACCCGGTCGGGCACATCGCCACGGGCGGTCAGCATGATCACCGGGGTGGCCGTCTCCTCCCGGATTCGCTTCAGGGTCTCCCAGCCATCGAGCTGCGGCATCATCACGTCGAGCAGGACCAGGTGGGGCTCGGTCGCCCGCAGCTGGCGAAGCGCAGCCAGGCCGTCTGCTGCCTCCACCACCTCGAATGTGGCGGACAGGTAGAGCCGGATCAGTTCCCGCATTCGGGGCTCGTCATCGACGACCAGTACCTTATGACGCTGCATGAACCGGGCACCTCCTGGAAAACAGCATACCACGGCACGGCGACTCTTGCGCAATCCGGCAGAAACCCGACATCCTACAGACGGAGGGCATTACCCGTGCGTCCACCCATGCGCAACCGTGGCTTTTGGCTGCTCATGACCGGCCAGAGCGTCAGCGCCTTCGGCGACATCGTCTACAACATTGCCGTTCTCTCGTTCACCTACGCCACCACCAAGTCGGTGGCGGGCACTGCCAGTATCATGATCCTGACCACGCTCGTCCGGCTAGTGGCCGGCTTTGCGACCGTTCAGGTAATGGACCGTATACCCCACCGCAGGCTGATCATTCTGGCCGATCTGGCACGGGGACTGACCGTGGGCGCCCTCGGGCTGTTCAGCCTCCGCCATGAGCTCGGGCTGCCCGTGATCTACGGCGTAACGGCGCTGACTGCCTTTGCCGGGGCATTCTACACCCCTGCCCGGTCGGCGATTCTGCCCTCGCTGGTGGCCCGCGAGGAGCTTGTCCGGGCCAACGGGCTAATCGCCTCCGTGGTCCAGTTGGTACATACGGGGGCGTGGGCGCTGGGCGCCGTTCTGGTTACCTTTGCCGGGCTGCCTGCGGCCATTCTGCTCAACGCCGCCAGCTTCCTGCTCTCTGCCCTGGCGGTCTCCCTGATTCGGGTGGCCCCCAGCCAGGAGGCGCCCGCGGTGCTGCGGGAGGGGCCACTGGAGCGGCTGAGGGCCGGGTGGAACCACGTTTGGTCTAACCCGGTGGTGCGCGATGTGACGCTTATGGACAGCCTTGAGACCTTTGCTAACACCATCTGGACTTCGGCGCTGATGCTCTCCTTCACGGTGCAGGTGCTGGGGGCGAGCGAGGAGTGGTGGGGCTACCAGGGATCGGCCTACTTCCTGGGGACGATCATCGGCGGGGTGGTCGCCGCAGCGGGGGCCACCTCGCTCTCCCGCTGGGGCGGGCGGACCATCGCCTTCTCCTCGGGCGCCTTCGCCCTGCTGACGCTCTGGTACGCCTTCTCCGGCAACGCCCCGCTGGCGGTGGCGCTCTGTGTGCTCTTCGGTCCGGTCTACCAGGTGCGCGATGTGGTCCAGTCGTCCATGCTCCAGGCGAGCATGGATCCTCGTGTGATCGGCCGGGCCTTCGCCACCCGGGAGATGCTCTTAATGGGCCTCTTCGGCCCGGCCATGGCGGCCATGAGCCTCCTGGCCGATGCGGCGGGGCCGCAGGTGGCCTACCTGACAGGCGCCGGACTCTATGCGGTGGTGTCGGTCTTCGCCGCCACCTCGGTGGCGATTCGCACCTACAGAATGGCCTCTGCGGCGTAGACCTCGGCCATCCACTCGGTGGTGGCGGCCAGCAGGGCGGGGCGCTTCAGGCCCTGGGGCAGGGTGCGGGCCTCGCCGAAGCTGAGCTGAACCTTGTGGCGGCGTGGCCAGTACCGCCCCAGCGGGAGCACATCGGCAGCGCCGGCAATGGCGAGCGGGACCACCGCCGCCCCGGTCTTGGAGGCCAGGTAGGCGGCGCTGTCGCCCAGGCCCTCCAGGGAGGCCGTGGCCCGGACGCCTCCCTCGGGAAAGAGGGCGACCAGACCGCCCCCCTCCAGGTGGCTGAGCGTCTGGCGCATTCCGGGAACCGAGCCGGTGGGCACCGCGACCTGGCGGACCACCCAGCCGACAAAGGGGATGCGGAAGAGGTAGGCAGCCGCGACGAAGGTGACGGGGCGGTCGCTGAGGGCGACCAGCAGGAAGCCATCCAGCAGGCTGCGATGATTGGCGATCAGTATGGTAGGACCCGCCGTGGGCAGCCGGTCGGCGTGGTGGACCTCCATGGGAGCCCAGAGCCAGCAGACCAGCCGGGCAACTGCCCGGAAGAATCGGTATGTCAGGCGCACGAAAAGAGCCCCCTTCCCCGTTTCAGCATAGGGGAAGGGGGCCTGGTCTTTCAAGGGGCTTTAGATCAGGGAACGCCGGCTGACCGGTCGGGTGTACGGGTCCAGCAGCGCCGACAGGTATCCACGCCCCTGCGGGACCTCTTCCTCGGCGGCGGCCACCTCAACCTCTGCCTCCGCCTCCGCCTCCGGTGCCTCCACCAGGGCGGTCGCGCCCTCGGTCAGGTGCCGGCCGCTCTGAATCAGACCGGGCAGCGGCGTCGCGCGGCCCATGATGCGCGCAAACTCCTCGGCGGGCATGTCTCCCCGCTGGCCGTTGCACTCCTCACAGGCGCAGATGCAGTTGGTCATGGTAGTCCGGCCCCCCTTCGACCAGGGGGTCACGTGGTCCATGGTAAACCCGGGCCGACCACACCAGTAGCAGGTGTACTTATCGCGGGCCAACACCTTTAGCCGGACGTACCGGTAAGCAAATGGGTCAAACTTTAGGCGAATGCGGCTGCGGCCGATCCATTTGGCCCGGCCCAGTCGGACCTCTCGGTCCGCAACCTTTCGCTTGCAGGGGGTCAGCGTGCGCCCCCGGCTGTCAATCACTTCAATCAGCTCTGTCGTATCCATACCTCCACGGGGCACAGCTCTTTTCGCCCCCTTTCTATTGTAACCACGGCTCAGTGAAATCAGTCCGTCCGCTCAGGCCTGAAGATCGGTCGCGGTCTGTGCGCCTGTGCGCCGGAAGGCGAACAGGGTAACGCCTGCGGTAGCCAGGGCTGCAATGCCCGCCGCCGCAAAGGCGAGCAGGTAGTCGCCCCCGGCGAGCACCACGCCCAGCCATCCCGATGCCACCCCTGCGCCCAGGTTCCGCCCGACCATGGCGTAGCTGTTCGCCGTGGCCCGTTCTGCGTCTGCCGTTACCCCCATGGAGAAGGCAGAGAAGAGCGGCATCTGCATGTTCTGCAAGATCGTGCGCATCCAGAAGCCCGGCAGGAAGGTGACTGGTGATGCCGCCATGCCCAGGTAGATCAGCAGGAGGCCCTGCAGGCTCACCACCAGGGCGTAGCCCCGCAGCTCTCCCAGCCGTTGGCTCGTCCACGGCACGAACAGGGAGGCGACCCAGCCCAGAATCCCGCCCACGGTCATCACCGTGGCAATGGTAGCGGAGTCGAAGGCAAACCGCTCGGCAAAGACCACGTTGGAGAAGGACTGCATGAGCGCCATGGAAGCGCCGGACAGCACGCTGACCAGGGCAAGCAGGAGCGCCGTGCGGCTGGGCAGAATGCGGAGCGCCTGGCGGGCCGGGAGATAGGGCTTAAAGGGCAGGAAGGCCCGTATGATCCCCGCGATCACCGCACAGCAGGCGGAGAGCGCCAGCGGCCAGACGTACTCGCTGAGCTGCCCCGGCGGCAGCCACTTCGATAGGAAGCCGGCCAACTGGATGCCCAGGGTATTCCACAGGAAGAAGTTGATCATCATGAAAGAGAAGACCGAGGCCCGCTTGTCGGGTCCGACCTCTCCAGCCAGGAGCGGACTCTCATTGACCATCATCAGCGCCATGCCGATGGTGTGAATCGCGTAGGCCACCATGAGCAGCCGGAAATCGGTCAGGAGCGGCATGACGCCGTAGGGGATCCCAAACAATACGGATCCCGCCACGTAGAACCAGCGGCGACCCACCCGATCGGCCACCAGGCCCACCGGCACGGCTGCCAGCGCCATGAGCAGGGCGGAGAGCGACTGCAAGCTGCCAATATGCTCTGCGTTGTACCCCACCTTCAGCAGGTGGAGGTTGAAGAGCGTTGCGAAGATGGCCTGCGAAAATGCGAAGAAAATATCGCTCACATAGAAGAGCTTGATCGTGCGCGGCAGTTGCTGCAGCTGGTAGTAGAGATCACGGAAGAAGCTCATCTTGACAAGACTCCTGGCTATTAGACGTACGGGTATCGTGAGCGGACTCGGGACCGTCTCAAACAAGACACGCAACGTTCCCCTTATTATATCACAAACTGGTGACGTGTTGTTCGGTTGCAAACAAGTGTTCGGCGTGGTATCATTTGCACGTCTCACATCGGCGAGCGGATATGGTATCATAGCGCGATGAGGAACCCTGTGGGGGGCATTAACTGTGGCCAAGGATAAACTGATCGTAAAGGGCGCTCGAGAACACAACCTGAAGAACGTTGACCTCGAGATCCCCCGCGAAAAGCTGGTGGTCTTTACGGGGGTGTCCGGGTCGGGCAAGTCCTCCCTGGCGTTTGAGACGATCTACGCCGAGGGTCAGCGACGCTATGTGGAGTCGCTCTCCGCTTACGCCCGCCAGTTCCTGGGGCAGATGGACAAGCCGGATGTCGATTATATTGAAGGGCTCTCCCCGGCCATCTCCATCGACCAGAAGACCACATCCCGGAACCCGCGGTCCACCGTGGGTACCGTTACCGAGATTTATGACTACCTGCGCCTGCTCTATGCCCGCGTTGGCCGGCCCCATTGCCCGACCTGCGGCAAGCCCATCGCCCAGCAGACCGTTGAGCAGATGGTCGATACGATCCTTCAGATGGAGGAATCCACCCGGATTCAGATTCTCGCACCGCTGGTGCGGGGACGCAAGGGCGAGCATGAGCGGGTCTTTGAAGATATTCGCAAGGGCGGCTATGTCCGCATGCGGGTCGACGGCCAGGTGATGGATGTCACCACTGAGACCCCCGAACTCGATAAGAAGAAGAAGCACACCATTGAGGTGGTGATCGACCGCCTCGTGGTGAAGCGGGAGATTGCGAAGCGGCTGGCCGACTCCCTGGAGACCGCCACCAAGCTGACCGGCGGCATTGTCACGGTCGATGTGGTGGGAGGCGAGGAGATTCTCTTCAGCCAGAACTTCGCCTGCCCGGACTGCGGCACCTCGATCGATGAGCCGCAGCCCCGCATGTTCTCCTTTAACTCCCCCTTTGGCGCCTGCCCGGCCTGCACGGGTCTGGGTCACAACACCGAGATCGACCCCGACCTGATCATCGACACCGGCAAGTCGATTGAAGACGGGGCGCTGGTGCCGTGGGCGAACTCGACCCAGCAGTACTTCCTCAACATGGTCGACGCCTTGTGCGACCAGTTGAAGATCAAGCGGAACATTCCGCTGGGGGAGCAGGACCCGAAGTTTGTCGACATTCTGCTCTTCGGCTACCCCGATGGCAAGGTGCGCTTCAAGTACGAGAACATGTACGGCCAGACCAAGTGGTACGAGGTCGTCTACGAGGGCGCTGTCAGGCAGCTGGAGCGGGCCTACAAGGAGACCTCCAGCGAGTATATCCGCAACCAGATCGAGGAGTTCATGACCACGAAGCCGTGCCCGGCCTGCAATGGCGCCCGCCTCAAGCCTGAGTCGCTGGCGGTTAAGATTGGCGGGCTCTCCATTGCGGAGCTGACCGCGATGGACGTGAAGCACGCCCGGGAGTTCATGGCCGGGCTGGAGCTAACCGCCCGGGAGCAGGCGATCGGCCGGCAGATTCTCAAAGAGGTCAACGAGCGGCTGGGCTTCCTGATCAACGTCGGCCTCGACTACCTGACCCTGAGCCGGGCGGCTGGCACCCTGTCGGGCGGCGAGGCGCAGCGGATCCGCCTGGCGACCCAGATCGGCTCCCACCTGGTCGGCGTTCTCTACATTCTCGACGAGCCCTCGATCGGTCTGCATCAGCGGGACAACGAGCGGCTGATCAGCACCCTGAAGCGGCTGCGTGACCTGGGCAACACGCTGATCGTCGTCGAGCACGACGAGGATACGATGTTCGCCGCCGACTGGATCGTCGATATCGGCCCCGCGGCTGGCGAGAACGGCGGCGAGATCGTCGCTTCGGGCCCGCTTGACGCGATCGTCAAGAACGAGCGGTCGGCCACCGGCGCCTACCTGAGCGGCCGCAAGCAGATTCCGATCCCGGTGAAGCGGCGGGAGCCGAACGGCAAGTGGCTGACCCTGAAGGGCGCCCGGGAGCACAACCTGAAGAACCTCACCCTGAAGGTGCCGCTGGCGACCTTTACCTGCGTCACCGGCGTCTCGGGCTCGGGCAAGTCGACGCTGATCAACGAGATTCTCTACAAGCGGCTGGCGGTGGAGCTGAACAAGGCCCGCCAGCGGCCCGGCGAGCACGACGCCCTTGAGGGGCTGGAGCACCTCGAAAAGGTGATCGATATCGACCAGTCGCCCATCGGGCGGACGCCCCGCTCGAACCCGGCCACCTATACCGGCGTCTTCGACTACATTCGGGACCTCATGTCCCAGACCCCCGAGGCGAAGATGCGCGGCTACAAGCAGGGCCGCTTCTCCTTCAACGTGCGGGGGGGCCGCTGCGAGGCGTGCAAGGGCGACGGGATCATCAAGATCGAGATGCACTTCCTGCCCGACGTCTACGTTCCCTGCGAGGTCTGCAAGGGCGCCCGGTACAACCGGGAGACGCTGGAGGTCCACTACAAGGGCAAGAACATCGCCCAGATTCTCAACATGACGGTCGATGAAGCGGTCGACTTCTTCCGCCCCATCCCCCGGATCTACCGGAAGATGCAGACCCTGCAAGATGTCGGCCTGGGCTACATTAAGCTTGGGCAGCCGGCCACCACCCTCTCGGGCGGCGAGGCCCAGCGGGTAAAGCTGGCCACCGAGCTCTCCCGCCGGTCCCAGGGCAAGACGATCTACATTCTCGACGAGCCCACCACCGGCCTGCACATGGCCGACGTGCACAAGCTGCTGGAGGTGCTCCAGCGTCTGGTGGACAACGGCGACACCGTCCTGGTGATCGAGCACAATCTCGACGTGATCAAGCAGGCCGACTGGATCGTCGACCTCGGGCCCGAGGGCGGCGACCGGGGCGGCGAGATCATCGCCGAGGGGCCGCCGGAGCAAATCTGCAAGAGCGCCCGGAGCTACACCGGGGTTTTCCTGAAGCGCCACATGGACCGGCAGCGGGGACTCTCGCCCCTGGAGGCCGCTTCGGGAACAGACTGAGACAAACGGCAAGAGCGCCCTCCCAACTGGGAAGGCGCTCTGCTGCTTAGTACTTGCCGAACCCTTTGCCGTAGGGCTTCGCAAACCCGCCCTTGCCGTAGGGCTTTGCGAACCCGCCCTTGGCGTAGGGCTTTGCAGCCCCGGCCTTGCCGTACGGCTTGCCGAAGGCCTTGCCACCGCCAGGGCCGCCGTGAACGAAGGGGCCCTTGGCAGCATGGGGAACATCGACATGCGGGGGCCCTGCGAATGAAGGCCCGGCATGAACGATTGGGATGGCCGTGAAGGGGCTCAGGGGAGCAAACCCGACATGGGGCACATCCCAGTGGGCGCCCGCCGCGGGAGTCCCGCCGACGGCGCCTCCGGCGACCGGCTTCCCGTACTTTCCGTAGAACATTGAATTCCCTCCCTCCACGTCATGGTATGGGTGGAGGCTCCCTGGAGGTCCAGAATACCGGGAGGAAATTCGCGCTAACCAAGGCTGGAATTGCTCGCGGAAAATCGTCTGGAACTGAGCAGGAGCCGGATAATTTAGCACGAACAGAACTTAGGTGCAACCAACGGTCATCCGGGGTATAGAGGGGGAGAGAGCCTTGACGACCCATGGAAAATGCCCTTACTGCGGGACGTCGGTCTCTCCGACGGCCCGTTATTGTGACAGCTGTGGTACACCCCTAAAGCAGCCAGACCGGCCCACACCTACCCGCCGCCGAGAGCGGTCACGGGGACAGGTGGCACTTTGGGTCTTTGTAGTCGTGCTCCTTATGGTCTTCTCCACCGGGACGCTGGGCGGATATCGATACAACTCCGGCCAGTGGCCCTGGGAGCCGGCCGTCACGGTTACCGCGGGCGGCCAGGAAAGGCCTGATTCCGTCCAGTCGAACATTCTCGTCCCCTCCAGCCCCAAGAAGCAAGATCCGGCGCTGCAGCATTACCTGCGCTCCGTGGTTTCTATTAACGTGCGCGGGGAACGGGGCAGCAAGACCGGTTCGGGCTTTCTTATTGATACGGGCGGGCACATCGTCACCAGCGCCCATGTGGTAGACGGGGCCCGCGGGTGCGTCAACGTGATCGACGACAACGGAACGACCCACCTTGGAACGGTTGTGAATCAGGATCGCAACCTCGATGTGGCCATGATCTACGTTCCCACCCTCAAGAAGTGGGCAGACGTCCTGACCATTCGGGAGACGCCCCTGGCGCAGGGCGACCAGGTCTATGTGCTGGGCAGCCCGAAGGGAACGCCCAATTCGACCCTCCTGAAGGCGCAGGTCGAGGTTGTCGGCCTTTCCAAGCGGATCGATGATCGCTACTACGCCAACCTGGTGGAGTTTGCCGGCGCCGCTGTTGTTCACGGGTCCAGCGGCAGCCCGCTCCTGCACCGGGAGAGTGGCGAGGTTGTGGGCGTTGTGACGGCGGCGGCCGATACCTCGATCGCATACGCCGTGCCGGTTGATCAGGACATGAGGGAACTGCTAAAGGAGTGGGCAGACAGCCCTGTGCCGAATGAGTGCGGCGCACCGACCGCCACGAAGACAGTCGATCTGGTCCTGGCGACAATCACCCCGCTGTCCGGCACCCATGGCGTCTGGGGCCACGACCTCATGAGCGGCGCTGAGCTGGCACTGCGCGACATGGAGGCCGACCTGGCCAAGGTCGGATACCGGGTCAGCCTGGCCGCGCACGATGATCAGGGCCAGCCGAGCACGGCCGCGGAGTTGGCCAAAATGGTTGCCTATGACCGCGAGGTCATCGGCGTGGTGGGGAGTTTCACCAGCCAGGTGAGCGCAGTCATTGCCGAGACCCTTCAGGAGAGCAGCCTGGTCATAATCGCCCCAACGGCGGGCGCAGACGAGTTGACGCTCCGCGGATGGCGCCATTTCAACCGGATTGTGCCTTCCAATGCCCGGCTCGAA
The DNA here is from genome assembly GCA_049325315.1 of Bacillota bacterium. GTDB lineage: Bacteria > Bacillota > Sulfobacillia > Symbiobacteriales > Symbiobacteriaceae > JAWLHU01. The sequence continues at coordinate 24,205 of JBMONB010000224.1, forward strand.
GGGTCGGCTGCTACCTTTGCGGGAATCCGCCTGAAGGCCCGGTCGGTCCTCATGGTGCTTGACGGGAGCACCATAGCCGAGGGCAGGGCCGCGTCCTTCGAGGCCACCGCCCAGATTCTCTCGCTCCCGATTGTCAGCCGCCTGAAGCTCACGGGCCCGGTGGAGACTGCGAGCCTCAAGCAGCAGGTGATTGACTCGGGCGCCGACGTTATTTACTACGCCGGCAACAGCCAGACCGGCTTCCAGGTAGCCCAGGCGCTCCGGCAGGAGTCCATCATGCTGCCGATCATAGGCGGACCCGACCTGTACAACCCGGCCTTCGAGTCGATGACCAGCCCTCTGTGGCGGGGCATCTACTTCACCCACTTCACCAACGGGACCGACGAGCGATTCGAGCGCCACTTTGAGACCATTCTGGGGAAGCCGACCCGTGGCTATGGGATGTATGGGTACGATGCGGCCCGAGTGATCCTGGAGGCGCTGATCCGCTATGGGGAGCAGAACCCCGCCCAGGTGCCCGACCGGGTGAAACTGGCGGAGCTGGTACGCTCGACACGGGAGCATCCGGGCTGGTCCTCCACGATTACCTTTGACCCTTCGAGCGGCGAGAACCAGGCGTCCCGCGTCTTCATATTCGAGTGGGTCGGTGGGCACTACGAACTGCGTGAGTAACATATGCATAAAATGCAGCAACCCACCTGCGGGTCGGACCGCAGGTGGGTTTCTCTTCAAATAACATGGGTTGGCACCAAAACAGGAGAACGAGTGGCTCCCGGCGAAGTATGTCCTTATTCCGGGGAAATTTACGTCTTTATACCGAGAACATCAACGTGCTATAGTACTTTATAAACATCGACGAACTGGTGGAGGTGAGAGGTATGGCCGAGTTGGAACCTGTACGCGATGTAGAGTTCGAACTCGTCGAGCGTTGCCAGGGCGGCGATCGCTCCGCGTTCGAAGATCTCTTTATGCTATACAGGGATGACGTTTTCCGCTTTGCATTCCTGGTAGTGCGCGACGCTTCGCTGGCGCAGGACGTGGTGCAGGAAGCCTTTCTCAAGGTCTTCCGCTCGATTGGCAAGTTTCAGTTCCGCTCCAGCTTTAAGTCGTGGCTCTATCGCGTGGCTGTAAACGAGGCCATTACCATCTTGCGCCGCCGTAAGCTCAAGGAAGAGCTCGACCCTGCGCCGGGCGCGACACTTGATCACAACAGCACACCCTCCCGTGATTGGCAGCCCGAAGAGGCCGCCCTGGATAGCGAGGAGCGGCGCCTGCTGCACTTCGCGATCGGTCAGTTGGATCCGGTTCACCGCAGCGTCGTGGTGTTGAAGTATTTTCACGAGTTCTCGGATACGGAGATTGCGTCTGTGATCGGCTGCCCGGCGGGCACGGTCAAGTCTCGTCTCCATCGGGCTCGTGAGCTGCTCCGGCACTACATGGCCCGTCAGATGGGTCGGCCGGACCTTGTTGCTCTTTCCTACACACGTCTTTCCAACAACAGTCCGCTCGTGCCATGTGAGGAGTGACCTGTCGTGCGACTCAACGACCGGATGATCAGGGAGGGTCTCCGCAAACAAGCGATGTCCGTGCCGGTTCCGGAAGATATGTGGGCCAATATCAGCCGCGAGCTGGACAAAGACGCGGCGAAAGCCGGGCCCTCTGTGCAGGCGCGCCGTTCCGGCCCCGGCTTTCAGGTCCGGCAGATGCTGGCCGTTGGGGCTGCTGCCGGCATCTTCTGGATGATGGTGATCCCGTCGGGGGCGTATGTGGACCGGGTGCAGAAGCCTGCGCCCAAGCCCTCTGCAACCGCGGTCGCGCAAGCCGCCACCGGGGAGCCTCCTTGGGATATTCCGACCGAGGAGCAGATCAAGCGGAAGCCAACTCCTGCTTACAGACCGGGGCCGGAGATGCGCCGCCCCGCGGCGGAGAACTTTATCATTCGCTAGCGATCCAAGCCAGCCCCGCTACAGAGCGGGGCTCTTTCTTCTTTCCGGGTTGATGCTACAATAGGGAGGAGGTGACCGCCCTTGGAGCTGGAAGAACAGCTGAAACTCCTTCCCGACAAGCCCGGCTGCTACGTCTACAAGGACGCAGAAGGCCGGATTCTTTACGTTGGGAAGGCTCGCAACCTGAAGAGCCGGGTGCGCCAGTACTTTCAGTCGTCGCGGAACCTGACCGCCAAGGTGCTTTCCCTTGTCGGGCAGATCGCCGACATTGAGCATATCGTCACCGACAGTGAGGTCGAGGCGCTGATTCTGGAATCTAACCTGATTAAAAAACACAAGCCTAAGTACAACATACGGCTCCGTGACGACAAGCACTACCCGTACCTGCGGCTTACCCTGAATGACCGATGGCCGCGGCTGGTCGTCGCGCGCTCAATGAAGAAGGACGGCTCCCGCTATTTCGGCCCCTACACCAGCACCCAGCCGATGTGGGACACCATGAAGCTGGCGCGCCGGCTCTTCCCGCTGCGGACGTGCAACGATCCGTCGAAGCATCCACGCGCCTGCCTGCAGTACCACATCGGCCGCTGCCTTGGCCCTTGTCTGGCGGACTTCGACAAGCATGAGGAGTACGCCCAGGCCACGAAGGATCTGCAGATGTTCCTGGAGGGGCGGACCGACGAGGTAGTCGATCGGATTCGGACCCGCATGGAGGAGGCGGCCGAAAACCTGGAATTCGAGCGGGCTGCTGAGCTGCGGGACCAACTCTACGCCGTGGAGAAGGTAACCGAGAAGCAGAAGATCATCTCTCGGGAGATGGTCGACCTCGACGCGATCGCCTATGCGAAGAGCTACGACGAGGCGGCTGTTCAGGTCTTCTTTGTCCGGCAGGGCAAGCTGGTGGGCCGTGACCAGTTCCTCATGGCCGGCGCCGACGAAATGACCGGCGGCGAGATCCTGGCCGCCTTTATCGAACAGCATTACACCCAGACCGACTTTGTTCCCAGAGAGATCCTGGTGGCCGAGGAGATCAAGGAGGCGGAGATCTTCGAGGAATGGCTGTCGGCCAAGCGGGGGTCGAAGGTGGCCCTGCGGAGGCCGCAGCGAGGTGAGAAGCGGGAACTGGTGGAGATGGTGGCGCAGAACGCTGCCGCGGGGATGGCGGAGCGCAGAAAGCAGCGAGAGCAGGAGATTGCCGCGACAGAGGGCGCCCTGCACGAGCTGCAGGAGGCGCTGGGGCTCTCCCGCCTTCCCCAGCGCATTGAGTGCTTCGACGTCTCCCATGTGCAGGGGTCCGAGGTGGTTGCCTCCATGGTGGTCTTCGAAGGTGGGGTGCCTAAGAAGGAGGACTACCGACGGTTTAAGATCAAGGTCGACCGGAACAACGACTTCGCCAACATGGCGGAGGCGGTGACCCGGCGCTTCAAGCGTGGGCTGATGGAGCGGGAGGCGCTGATGGCCGGGCGGGTGAAGGACATCCAGGAGGGGCTGATTGCCGCGGAAGAGGCCGCCCAGTACGGCGAGGCGATGGATGACGCGGCCGTGCCAACGCCGGGAGAGGGCGCCAAGTTCGCCACCTTCCCGGACCTGCTGATCATCGACGGCGGCAAGGGGCAGTTGGCCTACGCCCGAGACGCCATGCGGGAGCTGGGCGTCGAGCACATTGCCACCTTTGGCCTGGCCAAGGAGGAGGAGTTGCTCTGCGAGGAGGGGCGTGAGGAGTGGATCAAGCTTCCGCGCGGCTCCCACGGGCTCTTTCTGCTCCAGCGAGTGCGCGACGAGGCGCATCGCTTCGCCATTACCTACCACCGCAAGCTCCACCGGAAGGCGGCGACCCACAGCCGGCTTGACGACGTGCCCGGAATCGGGCCAAAGCGCAAGAAGGCGCTGCTGAAGGTGTTTGGTTCCCTGAAGGCGATACGCGAGGCGCCCCTGGAGGCGATTGCCGATGTGCCGGGCATGAACATGGACCTGGCCGAGCGGGTCAAGGAGCAGCTCGGGGGCGCCCGGTAAAGTGAGGAGGTTCCGGATTGGTGAGAAGGTGGACAGCCCTCATGATCATGGCGCTGCTGCTGGTGGGCGTGCTCCCGGCAGCGGCGTTTGCTGAGATGGTGACCGCCCGGGTGGTGGTCGATGGGATCGAGCTGAAGACAGACGTTCCGCCCATGCTGCTGAACGGGCGGACGATGGTGCCCTTCCGGGCGATTGCCGAGGCGCTGGGCGTCGATGTGAAGTGGGTGGGCGAGACCCAGACGATCCTGGCCACTGGCCAGGGCCGGGAGCTGCGACTGGTGGTGGGCCAGCCGACCGCCCTGGTAAACGGCGGGGAGAAGGAGCTCGATGTCGCCCCGCAGATCGTGAACAACCGGACCCTGGTGCCCGCCCGGGTCTTTGCGGAGGCCTTCGGGGCGACGGTCGCCTGGGATGGCGCCACCATGACCGCCAGTGTCCATTCCGCGGCGCGCCCGATGCAGACCCTGGTCTTCTACGGCCTGGGGAGCTATAAGTGGCGTGGATTCCTTCACCGCTTTTCCGACGTGGCCTTTACCTGGTCTTCGATCACTCCCGACGGGGAGCTTTCGCTGAACCAGAACGAGTACTACTGGCCGAGCGGCGCCGAAGAACTGCTCCAGATGACCCGCTATGCCAGGGTCGGCCGCTTTCTGTCGGTGATCCAGTGGGATACCGATGAGCGGCTGACCAAGCTGGTGCTGAACGCCGAAGCAAGGGACCGGCTGGCCAACCAAATTGAGCAGTTGGTGCGGGACCAAAGGCTGGAGGGCGTGGTCCTCGACCTGGAGGGCCTTGGCTTTGGCAAGAAGGACGAGGAGCTGGAGCAGGTACGGCAGGGCTTTGTGGCCCTGGTCAAGGCGGTGAGCGACCGGCTGCACAAGTGGCAGAAGGAGGTCGTCGTGGCGGTTCACCCGCCCAACGGCTGGTACCCTGGCTACGACTACAAGGCCATCGCCCAGCATGCCGACCGGGTGCTGGTCATGGCCTACCCCTATGGCGGTGACGAACCCGAGCCGCTGGACTTGGTCGAAGAGGCGATTGTCATGAGCCTGAAGGAGGTGCCGGCTGAAAAGCTGCTCCTCGGGATCATGATGGAGCACGAGAGCCGGGAGACGGTGGTGCAGAAGGTGGCCCTGGCCAAGCGGCACAACCTGGCCGGGGTGTCGATCTGGATCATCACCTCACTGGACCAGCAGGAGATGGAGGCGATCGAAAGCCTGGTCACGCCGAAAAAGTAGTGGGCCAACCCACAGGCAAGATTTGCGCTTTGACCCAAATGAGTGCGGCACCGTAAGCTATAGGTGGAACCCCGAAACCGCATAGAGAGGGACTGTCCACTACGATGAAGAGGTCTATCCTCCCCGTTATTCTCACCGCTGCCCTGCTTCTTTCCGCCTGTGGCGCCACTCTCTCTCGGAACCGCACCCCCGATGCCGCGCCGCCCCCCACCAACAGCCAGCCCACGCCGCCTACTGACGTTCAAACCCCGCCCGTCCAGGCCCCGGCCCCCACTCCGCCCAGCGGAGCAGGAAATCCGGCGTCGCCTCCGGTGGTGGTCGAGCCCACGCCGGTCCCGGCCAAGCCTGCTGTAACCTGGATGCCCCGGGGCATTGGCCTGCCTCTGGCCCCCAGCGACCCGGCGGCCGCCGACCAGAAGGTCGTCCTTCTCACCTTCGATGACGGGCCGTCCGAGTACACGGTGCCGATTTTGGAGACCCTGGCCAAGGAGAACATCAAGGCGGTCTTCTTCATTACCGGGTATGGCGCCCGCAACCACCCCGACCTGGTGGAGCGGATTCACCAGGAGGGGCATATCCTCGCTGTTCACTCCGTGACCCATGCGAACCTGTCCCGTCTCAGCCTACAGGACCAGCGCAAGGACCTGGAGCCCCTCGTTACGCTGATCGAGAAGGTGACCGGCGAGAAGCCCCGCTACTTCCGGCCGCCGTTCGGCGCTTACAACGACGATCTTCGCAGGCTTGTGGATGAAATGGGCATGGAACTGATCAACTGGACCAACGGCTCGCTCGACTGGGAGGGCGTGGTCGACGGGTATAAGGACCCGAACCTGGTGGTGAACGACGTGATGCGGCAGCTGCACAAGGGCGCCGTGATCCTCTTTCACGACACCGTCAGGCACACCGCCGAGGCGCTGCCCGAGGTGATCACGCGCATTCGGGCCGAGGGGTACGACTTCGTGAACCTGCCGTAACGATACGCGACAATGGGCGCCCGTCGGGCGTCTATAGAGCAAGGGATCCCAGCAGCCGGTCCTCGCGGGCCGGCTGCGCTGCTTTTTACGGGAGGGTAGCTGATGCACTACTACAACGACGGCGCCGACGGGTTTGTCTGGGAGCCGCTCTATCGGAAGCGGAGCGGCCTGACGCCGTGCGAGCAGGAGATCGTGATGCACCCGGCGCTTCGCCGGCTCCAGCGCATTGCCCACTACGGGGGCTCGGCCCGAATTCTGCCGATGACCCACACCCGGTTCACCCACACCATCGGGGTCTTCACCCTGGCGGTCCACTTCTGCCCGGAGGACTGGCTGCTGCGCCTGGCCGCCCTGCTGCACGATGTTGGGCACCTGCCCTTCTCCCACTCGGCGGAGCGCGGTCTCGGGGCAGACCACCACGAGCTGACCGTGCGAGTGCTGGAGGAGAGCGGGCTGAATGCGATTCTCCGCAAGCACGGCTTCGATCCGGCGGCGGTGCTGGCGGTGATTGAGGGCCGCCCGCCGAACCCGCTGGTCTGCGGCGCCGACCGGCTCAGCCTCGACCACCTGGACTCTTGGCTCCGGGACACCGAGACCTGCGCCATGGGCCAGATTCCGGCGCATCAACTGCTGGACGGGCTGCGCCTGAACGGCCCGTACGTCGAGGCGATCGACGAGCGGACCGCCCGGGAGGTGGTCCGGCGGGTGGCGGCGGATCACCGACTGTTCCTGAAGCCCCGCTGCCTGGCCATGGACACCCTGGTGACCGAGATCTTCGCCCAGGCGCATCCGGCGGTGGATCCGCTCCTGAAGATGGGCGACGAGGAGGCGCTGACCCTGGCAGCCGAGCGAGTGCCTCACCTGGTCGAACTCCTGCGGGACCGGCCCTGGGCGGTCGAGATCCGGCCAGACGACGGGGGGCCGGGCCTGCTGGTCACGGTGCGGAAGCTCTACACGGGGCAGATCCTTCTGAATGGGCGGCCGGTGGCTGAGGCGATGCCCGAGGCCGCAGCGGTCTACGAGGCGCTGGAGCGGCTGAAGCAGAGCTACCGTGTGACCCTCAGGGTCTGATCGCCCGGCTCGTTGAGCAACCGGGTACGGCGGGGACAGAAAAACACCAGGGAGCTTGCTCCCCGGTGTTTCCGTCGGTTGACGCCCGGCTGCTGGACGTACTTATTCAGATCGGTATTCGACCGAGACCCCAGCCCCCCGGTCAACGAATCGTGAACACCCACCGGGCTCGCTCAACCGCGGCATGTGACTACATACGGGCAGGGGTTCTTGTAATCCTATACTCCCGCATCCCTATCCTATCGGCATCTGAATCTTTCACCCACTCCCCGCGCGGGGAGTTCTTTGTTTTTCAGGCCTCCGGTTCGGGCTCGATCCAGGAGGTGATCTGCTCCAGGCTCTTGCGGCCCACGGTGGGAAGCTGCCCTCCGGCCGGCCGGCCCAGGGCGATCAGCAGGTGCGGCTCGAAGGGGTCGGGAACCCGCAGACGCTCCTTTAGCTGAGGCGCAATGGCCAGGACCGGGCCGGTCATGGGAACGGCGCCATAGCCCAGGGCGTGGGCCCCCAGCAGCAGGTTCATGGCGGCCAGTGAGGTAGACTTGATCGACTCCTCCTGCCGGAGCTTGGCCACGCCGGCTTCGTCGAGCATCTCCACAAAGATCTCGCGCATGAAGCGGGAGTCGTAGGGCTCACCGCTGATCAGGATCACGGCGGGAGCGGTCCCAAAGTGGGCGGCGTACTTCTCAAAGACCTTCAGCTTGCGGGCTGCGTCCCGCCGACCACGCGCCAGCATCGTTTCGGCCAGCTGGCCGAAACGGGCCTGGGTCAGGCGCTCCAGCTCTTGAATCAGCGCCCGGTCGGTGACCACCGTGAAGTGCCAGGGCTGGGCGTTGGTGTCGGAGGGAGCAAGGCGGGCGCAGTCTAGAATCTGCTCCAGGTGGGTCCTGGGCACGGGTTCGTTGACCCACCGCCGGATTGAGCGGCGGGTCGCCACGATCTCGTGAAAGAGGGCAAAGCGATCCATTTCGGCGCTCCCTTCGGTCTATTCGGTGGACGGGCTCCGCCCCTGCCAGTACCAGGCGGCGGTTCCGATCAGGGCGGCGGCGATCTGCAGGCCGCTCACCCCGCCGGCGGCGGTAGCCGGGCGGGCCAGGTCGGCCAGCACCAGCGCCAGGGCGGCGACGGCCACGGCAGCCGCAGCCGCATGGCCGGACGCTCCCGCTGCACGCCGGAGCCAGGCCGCCGTCAGCCCGGCCGCCAGGAGCAGCGGCGCCAGCGCCCAGGCCCCGGGCTCCGCCGAGCCGGCGGCCCCCACGGCAGCGCCCAGCACCAGCGCCGGTACCACCTGGTCGAGGAGGCGGAGGCGGTCGGGTTCCTTGCGCAGGCCCCAGGCCGCCGCCGCCACAGCGCCGCCGGCAGCGCCGGGCAGAGCGAGCGCCCCGTAGGGGAAGGCCAGCAGGAGGCTCGGGCTGCCCAGATATGCAGCGGGGTCGAGCGCCACGTAGATCAGTTTCGCCCCCAGCACGCCCCCGATAGCCAGGTTGAGCACCAGGTCCTGGGCGGTCCCCGTCTCCAGCCCGGCCCTGCGGGCCCAGGCGCCGGCCAGCAGGTAGGTGACCACAGCGCCCAGCAGCCAAAAGAGGGCGCGGGTCGGCAGGACCGCCGGCCCGACGGCCAGCACCTCGGGCAGGTAGGCGCCCGGGCTCAGCCGGCGCAGCCCCTCCCGGTCGAGAAGGCCCGCCGCCTGCTGGGGCTCCACGGGCTGGGCCGAGGCGGCAGCGGCCAGGTAGTCGCCCATGGCCCGGTAGGAGAGCGGGCCGGAGATGCGGGCGGTCACGATGCCGTCTGGGCTTATAAAGAGGCTGGTGGGCAGAGAGAGCGCCCGGTAATCTTCCCCGGCCCGGCCCGACGGGTCCAGCGCCACCGGGAAGGTGAAGCCGTGGGCCCGCATGTAGTCCAGCGGGGTTTCAGGGCTGCTCTCCTGCAGTGTCATGTTGACCGCCAGGATCGCCGTACCCTCGGGCAGATTCTCGTAGAGCCGCTGGATCTCGGGCATCTCCATGCGGCACGGCCCGCACCAGGAGGCCCAAAAATTGAGGAAGACCGCCTTCCCCCGCAGGTCCGAGAGCCTGACCGGCTGGAGATCCGGGCCCACCACCTCCAGGTCGGGAGCCGGGTAGCCTACATCCGGGCGGGGCGGGCTGTTGGGGTCGAACCCCTGCGGGCGAAAGGCGCCGCCCAGCAGCAGGACCACCCAGGTAGCGATGATGAGACCGGTCAGCCTCCTGCGCATCTTCGGCACACTCCCTGGCATCGGTTATAGCAAATACCCTTCGTTATAACTGTAGGTTTGAACCCCTAGCGGCTCTCCAGTCGGTCCAGCAGGGCATAGATCTCGCCCAAGTCACGAACCACATGGTCAGCGGGGCGGTCCTCGCATCCGACCGGGTCGAAGAGCACAGCGGTGACGCCGGCTGCCAGGGCGCCGACCACATCGGCCCCCCAGCTGTCGCCCACATGGAAAGCATCCGCGGCGTCTACGCCCAGTTGCTCCAGCACGTGGTGGAAGAAGGCCGGGTCGGGCTTCGGGGAGCCAAAGACCGCCGAGTCCCCGATGAAGTCCACATAGGGGGTGAGACCCCATCGGGCAGTCCGCTCGGCCAGAGACCCGTCCCAGTTGGAGACGAACCCGATCTTATAGCCCCGCTCCCGCAGGTGGCGAAGAAGGGGGACCACCTCCGGGTCGATGTAGTCTTCCCCGGGCAGTTCCTTCCCCCGCCGGTAGAGGGCGGAGGCTGCGTCGGCGGGCAGACCCAGGGCGGCCAGGCCGATGGCATTGTGCTCGACCCACCAGGGTTCTGTGAACTGGAGCGGATGCGTCTGCCGCGCCTGAAAGAAGCGATCCACGGCCTGGGTGGCCTGGAGCCTGACCACGGGGTCCGCCGGCACCTCCAGCCCCGCCTGTTCGCAGAGCCAGCAAAAGCGGTCTCGCTTATGGACCCATTTGTGCACAAGGGTGTCGCCTACGTCGAAGAGTGCAGCTTTCATAGCACCGGCCCCCCATGTTCTTTCCTTAAGATACGACGAAGGGAAGGCCCCCGAAGGTTTGGCTAGGAGATGTGAAGCCGGACTTTCAAAATATCAAACCTCGACCTCAATGTTTTTAAGAGGAAACCCTTGACACCCCCTGCAACGCGCGGGTAACATGCAAATTGAAAGGGGAACCTTAGAGAAATCAAGGTCGACCTTGAAGATTGTTAAGTGAGGTCCCGAGTCAAAACGAGGTGACGGGTATGCAGAAGTGGAAGATGCCGAGCCGGTGCCCCGTCTGCAGCAGCGAACTGATAGTGACCCGGCTGCGTTGCAGGCACTGCGAGACGAGTATCGAGGGGCACTTCGAGGCGAGCAAGTTCTCCCAGCTCTCGAAGGAGCACCTGGAGTTCGTAGAGATCTTCCTCAAGAGCCGTGGCAACATCAAGGAAGTGGAGCGGGAGCTTGGGATCTCCTACCCCACTGTCCGTGGCCGTCTCGACGCCGTGCTAGAGGCGCTGGGCTACCGGGTGGAGCCGGCTGCGGTGGAGGAGACCACCCGGGCCAAGCAGGCGAAGCGCAAGGAGATCCTTGACCAGCTCAACCGTGGTGAGATCACGTCGGAAGACGCAGTGAAGCTATTGAAGAACCTATAGCCGCCCGAAAGGGGGAGGACCTTGATGACTTTCGTGATCGGTTCCATTCAACTGACGATCACTCGCATTCAGCCCGTAGAGGACCATGAGCGTGCCCAACGCAGCCTGGAGTGGGAGCTCCTGGAGCAGCGGATCGCGGCAGCTCGCCAGGAAACCTGCCGCCAGATGGCGCTGAACGCTTACGGATTCCGCGGATAGGACGGTGCAGAGATGAGCGAAGAGCGCAAGATGATTCTCCAGATGCTCGCAGATGGCAAGATCACAGCCGACGAAGCCGACAGCCTTCTCCAGGCGATCGACGAGAGTGAGCGGGCGGCAGAGGAGTCGGTGGTTGAGAGCGCACAACGGACAGACCGCACTGGTGACAGCCTTCAGGGCCTTGGCCGCCTCATCGACCAGTCCGTGAAGGAAGCCTTTGAGGCCCTCGACGAGACGTTTCGCTCGCTGGAGACCCGCCTGCAGCACGACGAGGTCAGGCAGGAGCAGCTGAAGCGCCGGGTGGAAGAGCGGATTCGCCGCTCCACCGAGCGGGCGCTGGAGCGGGCGCTCCAGGCCGAGGAGCGGGCGAAGCACGCAGCCGAACGGGCCGCAGCCCGCATGCAGGAGCACGCCGAGCGGCTGGCACGCCGGGAGCTCAAGCGGGCAGACCGGGAACTGGAGCGGGCAGACCGGGAGCCGGAGCAGGCGGACCGGCCGCCAGTTCTCAAGAAGAACATCGTCAAGATGGGTGTCCACGTTGATAAGGTGAGCATCGAGCGGACCGACGTGCTCGAGACCGCCGCTCAGCCAAATGACCGCCTGGTTCTGAACAACCGGGTGGGCGATGTCCAGATCGAGTTCTACGACGGCGACAAGATCGAGGTGGAGGCCCACAAGACCGTATGGGGCAGCGATGAGGCAGACGCGAAGGAGCGGGCCGACTCAACCGCAGTCCACCTTGTGCGCAACGGTTCCGAGGTGACCGTGGAGATCACCCGGCCCAGCTACACCATGGTGATGGGGTATATCCAACTCAAGGACACCCGCATCGACTTCAGGATCCGGGTGCCCCGCCAGACCCATCTGCAGGTGATGACCAAGGTGGGCAATATCCGGGTGGAGGGTGACGAGGAGATCGCCACCTGGTTCCTCGCAGCTAAGGTCGGCGACATTGACCTGACCGTTCCGGAGGATGCCGACTTCCGCTACACCCTCAGCACCGTTGTCGGCAATGTGGATATCGACCTGCTGGAGGAGAACGCCAGCATGACGCAGTCCCAGACGCTGCCGAGAAAGGGACAGCCCGAGCTCACGGGCACCTATGGCGACGGCCAGGGGTCAATTACAGCGAGTGCCAAGACGGGCGATATTCGCCTGCATCACTAGAACGGGGGGCGACAGACGATGTCGCAGGAAGAACGGCTGATGATATTGCAGATGGTCGCAGACAAGAAGATCTCGGCCAGTGAGGCGGCCGAGTTGCTCAAGGCGTTAGACGAAAAGGGAGCCGCCACACCGGGCGCTGCCCCTCCCCCGCCCCCGAAGGGGGCAGCCCCACCCAACCCGCCGCCCCCGCCCTTCCCCTCTCCCGGGCTGGGCTCCGGCCTCTCGGCCTTTGTTGAAGAGATCTTCGACCGGGCCACCGGTATCTTGGGGGACTTCACCGGTCCCCGCTTTGAATTCCCCACCGAGATCAGCGGGGTTTTCACCAGCGACCAGGTGCCGCTGCGCATCTTCACCGGCAATGGCCACGTGGAGCTAAAGGGCTGGGACGAGCCGGGCTACAAGGCCTCGATTCTGGTGAAGGCCCGGGGGAGCAGTGAGGCGGAAGCCCGGGGCCGCGCCGCCGACGCCTACACGGTGCGGGCCACCGAGAGCGGCTTCGAGCTGGAGGCGAACCGGCGCTACGACTGGTCGGAGATGACCGTCAGCGCCACCCTCTACCTGCCGAAGCAGAAGCTCTACCGGCTGGAGAGCCGGACTGGCAACGGGCACATTCTCGTGGAGGGTGTGAACCTGATCGATGGCAGCGGTACCAGCGGCAACGGCCGCATCACCGTGCGGGGCGCTGCGGCGGACCGCCTCTACCTGAAGTCGGGGAACGGCTCCATCGAGATTGATGGCGACGTGGCTGACCTGGAGGCCGGGACCGGCAACGGTTCGGTCAAGGTGATCCCCCTGGGCCGGCGCTCCGAGTCGATGCAGCTGAAGACAGGCAACGGTTCGGTCGTCGTCGACACCGGGCGGCTCAGCCGGGAGGTCGGGTTGCACATCGATGCCCACACGGGCATGGGAAGTGTGAACATCAACCGGAACAACCTGGTCTACGAGCGCCAGGAGCGGAACGTGGGCCACAAGCACGTGATCGCCCGGACCCCGGGCTACGAGACGGCGGAGCGCCGGGTCAGTATCCGCGCCCGAACCGGTCTGGGGTCCATTGCTGTGGAGTAAGCTAGGCCGGACTCAACAGGGTTCGGCGAGGAGGGAGCTCGGGGTGGGGGATGCAATCCAGCTGGAAGGCCTGATCAAGGAGTACCCGGGGAGCGACAGGAAGATCTTCCGGGCGGTTGACGGGCTGAACCTGTCGGTTCAGAAAGGGGAAATTCTGGCCTTTCTCGGCCCGAACGGGGCGGGGAAGACCACCACGATCAAGATGATCCTCGGCCTGGTGCGGCCCGATGCCGGGCGGATTTCGGTGCTCGGCCTCGACGTGGAGCGGCAGCGGTATGAGGTGCTCCGCCGGGTCGGCGCCGTGCTGGAGGGCAACCGCAACATCTACTGGGACCTGACCGTCCTGGAGAACATGCGCTACTGGGGTACCCTCAAAGAGGTGCCGGCTGCGACCCTGAAGCGCCGGATTCCCGAGTTGCTGGGCTTCTTCGATCTGGAAGAGAAGCTCCACGTGATCGGCAAGCAGCTCTCCCGGGGCATGCAGCAGAAGCTGGCCATCGCCTGCTCGCTGATCCACGACCCGGAGATCATCCTCCTCGATGAGCCCACCCTCGGGCTCGACGTGCAGGCCGCCCGCATGGTCAAGGAGCGGGTGCTCCAGCTGAGCCGGGAGCAGGGGCGGACGGTGGTTCTCACCACCCACCAGCTCGATGTGGCCCAGGAGCTCTGTGAGCGGGTGGCGATTATCACCAAGGGGCAGCTGCGGGCGCTGGACCAGAAGGAGAACCTGATTCAGATGTTCTCCCAGCAGGAGTACGAGTTCAAGATCAGCGGTCCCCTGCCCGAAGCGGCACTTGCGCAGTTCGGCACGGTGATTCCCGGTGAGCGGAACGGGGTGAGCGGCTTTCGGATTCTGCTCCAGGAGAACCAGGCGCTCTACGGGGTAATGGAGGCGCTTCGCGAGGCGGGAACGCAGGTCCTGGCGGTCAACAAGAAGGAGGCCGACCTGGAGGAGATCTTTGTCCATATCACCGAGGGGAAAGGCTCCACCGAAGCGTCTGCTGAGGGGGCTGCGGCCAAGTCTGCCGCGCCGGCCAAGGGGGTGGCGGCCAATGCGTAAGTATCTGGCGCTGCTCCGGGCGGAGTTCTCCCGGACCTTGAGCCTCATGAAGCGGTACTGGGCGCAGGAGGTCGCCTTCGCGATCACCGTCTATGTCATCTTTCTGATGATGGTCTTCATGGGCCAGGCGATGGCGGGAGTTGCGGTTCCCAACGAGATGAAGGCGTCGGCGCTGGTCGGCATTCTCATGTGGCAGCTCTCCATGGGCTGTGTGGGGGTCCTGGGCTGGTCCTACTTTAACGAGGCGGCCACCGGCACGCTGGAGCACCTCTACCTCAGCCCGATGGGCGTGACCACCGTCTTTTTGGCCCGCTCGGTCTCCAACTTCTTCAGCTCTCTGCTGATCATGCTGCTCGCCGCGGTCATGGCGATGGTTACCATGGGGGTCCGGCTCTACCTGCCGCCCCTGGAACTGGCGGTGATCCTGCCGCTGGCGGTGGCCGGTACCTACGGGTTCGGCTTCATGCTGGCCGCCCTCACGCTAACGGTCAAGCGGACCCAGGCGGTGATGCAGCTGATCCAGTTCTTCTTCCTCTTCTTCACCGGGTCGGTTATGCCGCTGGAGAAGATGCACTGGGCCCTGCGCTACTTCGGGCAGTCGCTCCCCGTCTCGGCGGGTATCACGGCGTTGCGGAAGGTGACGATCGATGGCGCCCGCATCTGGGAGGTGGGCGACCTGCTGGTCCAGATGACGGCCACCTCGATCTTCTGGCTGGTGGTGGGCGTGGCGATTTACAAGGTGGCCGACCGAAGGGCACGGCTGAAGGGGTCCATCGGTCAGTATTAGGAGGCGGATATCGATGAAGACATGGGAGCAGACCTATCAGGTGGCCGGTGGCGGCACTGTTTCGATCGACCAGTTGGACGGCGCGGTGCGCATTGCTGGCTGGGAGAACCAGCAGGTGAAGGTCGTGGCCTCTTGGCCCGGCGAGGGGCGCATTGAGGACCGGCTGGACATGGCTGTAACCGCCAACAAGATCAGCCTTGCCGTGAAGCCGCTGCGGTCTGGCTTCCTGGGGCTGCGGCAGGACAGCCTGCTGGACCTGGAGCTGACCGTGCCCTTCGGCACCCGCTGCGAGGTGGACTCGGGCTCAGGCCCGGTCACCGTGCAGGATACCATGGGCCCCGCCAAGATCGAGACCGGCAGCGGTCGGGTCGTGGTGGGGGGCGTCTCCCGGGCAGACGTTGACACGGGCAGCGGTTCGGTGCAGGCCCGCATTATCAACGGCCCGGCCAGGATCGAGACCGGCTCGGGGCGCATCGACCTGGAGATGGCGACCGGCCCCGTCTCGCTGGACGCCGGCTCCGGCTCGATTGCCGCCCAGCGGATCGGGCAGGGGCTGCGGGCCGAGACCGCCTCGGGCTCCATCGGCGTGGCCGATGTGGAGGGGCGGCTCGACCTGGAGAGCGGCTCGGGATCGATTGCCGTGAGCCGTGTCGCCGCCCCGGAGATGAAGGTGGAGACCGGCTCGGGCTCGGTTCGGATGCAGGGGCTCGATGTGCACCGGCTGCAGGTGGAGACCGGGTCGGGCGTGGTGGAGGCGGAGTTGATCCGCATTCACCCCGACGGCGACTACCGCCTGGAGACCGGGTCAGGCCGGGTGACGGTGGCCCTTCCCTCCGACGCCGGGCTGCGGCTGGAGTTGCAGACTCACGGGCGGGTCTCCTATGGCGGTCTGCCTGTGCAGGTGCTCCGCCAGGAGGACGAGGAGATCAGCGCGATCATGGGCGGGGGCGGCCCGCGGCTCACCGTGGAGACCGGGAGCGGGTCAATTAACCTGGGTCCCTGTCAGGGGGAGGGCTCCCCCGCCGATCATGAGGTGGCGGTGGCCCGGCTGGCCGAGCTGACCCGAGACGACCCGGCCCTGGAGCAGAGCGAGCAACTGGCCCGCATCACCCAGATGGTGCAGGAGGGGAAGCTGACGGTCGAGGAGGCCGAGGAACTCCTCCGGGCGCTGGATGGGGAGGAGGGGCAGCCGTGAGCGATGAGCGGCTGCAGATCCTCAAGATGGTCGAGGAGGGGAAGGTCTCTGCCGAAGAGGCCACCAAGCTCCTCGACGCCCTGGGGAACGGCACCAAGGTGTTGAAGGGCCCCAAGGCGACCCATGTTCGGGTTCACGTAGTGGACGGGCGGAGTATCTCGGACTTCTCCATTGGGGTCGGACTGGCCCGATGGGTCCTCTCGCTGCCGGTGATCAACCTGGAGTTCGGCAATGTCCGGCTGGATGCCGATCAACTCGTGCGGTTCATTGAGGGCGGCGCCACCGGCAAGGTGATGGAGTTCACCGAGGGGACCAAGAAGTTGGAGATCTGGCTTGATCCGTGATCGCAATCCAGCCGGGGTGGTATTGCCCCGGCTTCTGCGCGCGGCGGAATGCTCGTGCCAAGAGGGAATATGAATACGGGCAGCGAAACGATCTGGTCGAGGAGGCTGGTCTGCTGTGCGGGTACTGCTGCGCCTGGTGCTGAACGCCCTGGCCTTGTTGGCAATCGCCTACGTCGCTCCTTCACTTGGCATTCTTCAGGGCTTTCATGTCGAGAACTTCGAGGCGGCGGCGGTCGCTGCGGTGATCCTGGCGGTTCTCAACCTGACGGTACGGCCGATCCTGAACCTGCTGGCCCTGCCGATCACCTGCCTGACCTTCGGCCTGTTCACCCTGGTGGTCAACGCCGGCATGATGCTGCTCACCAGCCGCCTGGTGAACGGGTTCTCGGTTGACGGTTTCTGGACAGCGCTCATTGTCTCGATCATCTATGCCGTTGTCAGCGCCCTACTGAACGGCCTACTTAACAAAGACGACGATAAGAAGGATGATTAGCCATTCCAACGATCAAGCTGGTCGGCCTCGATCTCGATGGCACGACCCTAAACGCTGAGCACCAGATCCCCGCGCGCACCCGGGCGGCGATCGCTGCCGCCCGGGCCCGCGGGGTTCATGTGGTCCTGGTGACGGGACGCATGTACCAGTCGACCGTTCCATATGCCCGACAACTGGGCCTGGAGGGCCTGCCCATGGGCCTCTATAATGGTGCCTGCGTCAGGGAGTTCCCCTCGGGGCAGATTCTGTTTCACGAGCCCCTGTCGATCGAGACCTGCAAGAAGGTGGCGGCCTTCTGCGAGGCACGGGGGTTGCACCTGCACGCCTATGTGGATGATGAACTCTACGTTCCCAATCTGGGAGAGCGGACCCGTAAGTACATCGCGGTGGCTGGTGTGAAGGCCCACGCTGTTGGCTCGCTCTTCCTTTGGGTTTCCAAGCCGTCGACCAAGCTCCTCATTGTGGACGAGCCCGAGGTGATCGAGTCGCTCCGTCCGGAGCTGAAGGAGCTGCTGGGCCCCGCGTTCCACATTACCTCGTCGATTCCGACCTTCCTGGAGATCACCCACGAGCGGGCGACAAAGGGATTGGCGCTGGCATGGATCGCCCGGTCGCTGGGGGTTCCCCGGGAGCAGGTGATGGCGGTGGGTGATGCCTTTAATGACCTTTCGATGCTTCAGTGGGCGGGCACCAGTGTGGCCATGACCCACTCGCCGGATGAGGTGAAGCGGGCGGCGACCTTTGTGGCCGAAGGAGGCCCCGGCTCGGGGGTGGCCTTTGCCTTGGAGCGGGTGGGGTTGGTTTAGCCTTTCTCCGGGCAGGTCGGGGTCGGTTGATTCCGCCGCCACTGGCACCGCCGACTTGGGCGTTACACGTACGGGCTGCGATTTCAGCCGGGGCCGGTCGAATGCCGTCCTGGCTGCGACCGGCCCCTCTTGGGGCTCGTCGGCGGCTCAGCCGCCTCCTCGTCTGGGGCGGCTGAAATCGAATCCCTCGGCGGGGGTCGGCGGTGAAAATGTGTCGGCTCCACCAACCGACCCCTCCCGGTCTAGTTCTGGACTGGCCTACACCTCACGCTCCTGGGCGGCTTATCTTTCTTTCTTTTAGGGGGAGTTGTTTTGGCTACTAAGCCTGCTCGAGTTAATGTGCCGGTGTCAGAGACCTGGCGGTTGGAGGATATTTTTGCTACGCCGGAGGACTGGGCGTTGGAGGTTTCGGCACTTGGGGCTGACCTGGAATCCCTTCGTCAGTACCGGGGGCGGCTCCACACGGGGGCTTCCGTGCTTTTGGCCTGCCTGGACCTGGAGGAGAAGCTGCAGGAGCGGTTGGACCGGGTTTATAGCTATGCGAATCTGAATCTGGCTACCGACGGGGCCAACCCCTCTCACCAGGCGGCTGCGGGGCGGGTTCAGCCGCTCATGGTTCAGGCGGCGGGGCACTGGGCGGCGATTCAGTCGGAGCTGCTCTTGCTGCCGGATGGCTATTTGGAGCAGTGCCTGGCTTCGTTGCCTGGGCTGGAGGGCCACCGGGGGCTGATTATGGACGTTTTGTCGGACAAGCCTTATGCGCTTTCGCCTGAGGCGGAGAAGGCTGTGGCGGCGCTGGGCGATGGGCTGGCTCTGCCCTATCGGATTTTTCAGCGTGGGACTACGGCGGACATGACGTTTGACGCCGTGCAGAGCGGTTCGGGGGAGACGGAGAGCGTTACCATTGGGGGCTTCCTTATGCACACAGAGTTGTCGCCGGACACCGCGCTGCGGCGGCGCTCCTGGGAATCTCTCGGGAAGGGGCTCTCGGGGTACCAGAATATTATGGCGGAGAGTCTGGGCACGTTTATTCGGAACAACGTGGCTTTGAGCCGGCTTCGGAAGTATGACAACGTGTTTCACATGCTGCTGAATGCTCGTCCTTCTGGGCCGCGGATGTTTACGGGGTCCGATTCGGTGCCGGTCAGCATCTTTGAGCAGGTGTTGGACACGATTCTGACTGAGCTGGCCCCGGTTATGCGGCGCTATGCCCGGCTGCGCAAGCAGGTGCTGGGGCTGGACAAGCTGCTGCTTTGCGACCTGCAGGCGGCGCTGCCGGCAGGGGTGGAGCCCCGGCTTAGCTACGAGCAGGGCGCGGATTGGATTCGGGCTTCGACCGCTGTTCTGGGGGCGGAGTACCAGGAGCTGATCAACCAGGCGTTCGACGACCGGTGGATCGACCGGGCCGATAACGCCGGGCGGATTGGTGGCGCTTTCTGCAACCCGGTCTCGGGGACTCACCCCTTTGTCTTCTCCACCTGGACGGGGGGGTTCAGGGCACTGTTTATTCTGGCGCACGAGCTGGGGCATGCGGGTCACACGGCTCTCTCCCAGCGTTATCAGCGGCTGAACGACAACCGGCACGCTACCTTCTTCATCGAGACGCCATCTACCCTGAACGAACTGCTTCTGGCCCGGTATATCCGCAACCAGTCGGAGGATCTGAATATCCACCGGCGTGTGATCATGTCGCTCCTGGCTACCTACCACCACAACTTCGTCACCCACCTGCTGGAGGCGGAGCTGCTGCGGCGGCTCTACCGGAAGGCGGAGGCCGGTGAGCCGTTGACCGCCAAGGTCTTCGGCGATGAGACGGTGGCGATGCTTGGCTCCTTCTGGGGCGATGAGGTGGAGTTGGATGAGATCGCCCGGCTCAACTGGATGCGCCAGCCCCACTACTACAGCGGGCTCTACCCCTACACCTACTCCGTTGGCCTTGCCGGCGCGACCGTGATCGCCGGTGCGATCGAGCGGGAGGGGGAAGCGGTGGTGGAACGGTACCTGGAGGTGCTCAAGGCAGGCAGCACCCGGAAGCCGTTAGACCTTTTCCGCATGATGGGGATCGACATGACCAGCCCGGAGCCGCTTCGCCTGGCGGTCTCGTATGTGGGCAGCCTGGTGGCGGACCTGGAGGCAACCTACCGGTAACAGCAAGGGGACGCAGGCAGCACGCCTGCGTCCCCTGTGTCGCTTTGGGGCTAGAAACCCTTGCCGCCCATCTGCGGCATCACGGTGGTGGGGGTCATCCCCATCCCCTTGCCATACGTACCAAATCCGGTGTCCTTTTGGTAGGGGGTCAGGGTAGGGCCGTAAGGCATGGCGCCCTTGCCGGAGGGCTGCATGCCAGCTCCCCAGGGCTGCATGCAAGCTCCCCAGGGCTGCATGCCGGCTCCCCAGGGCTGCGTGCCCTTCCCCCAGGGCTGCATGAGCTGACCGGCACCAAAAGCGCCGGTGTGATAGGGCTCCACTGCCTCGCCCGGGTGCCCCCGTAGCAGTTGGGCCTCCTCGACTTCCACCCGGCGGATGGCCTGGGTGGGGGAGACACCGGATCCGACCAGAGCGGCCATCAGGGCGACCTCACGCAGCGTATGTTCGAGATTGGCACCCTCTACAGACATCTCACGCATTCCGTGTGCCACCAGTGGCTCAACGGCGCGCAGGAAACGATGCGGCATGGTTTCAGACACCTCCGCTTCATCGTATGCGCCGCTGGTAACCATCGGTGACATAAAGGGTCAGGCTTCGACCCTGCCGATGGGCCGGACCTGGCCGCTGTCACCATCTACATGAAGCGGCTGCCCTTCCTGAAAGGCGGCCATGGCCCCGGCCACGTTGACCACGGCGGGAATTCCATACTCGCGTGCCACAATGGCCCCGTGGGAGAGGTAGCCGCCTACCTCCATCACCACGGCGGCGGCCCGCAGGAAGAGGGGGGTCCAGGCGGGGTCGGTGGATGGCGCCACCAGCACGTCACCCTTCTTGAGCCGGTGGCCCTCGCCGGGGTGGCGGATCAGTCGGGCCGGGCCCTCGGCCTGGCCGCTGGAGACGGCTACGCCCTGTAACTCGCCATCGCGGCCCATGGGGCGGAGGCGCTGGGTATCACCCGGAGCGACTCGCTGGAACCCTTCCTCATGCCGCCCGGCCCGCAGGTTGACCACCGCCCGGTCGCCCATGAGCACATCGGGGGCGGGGAGCGACTCCCACTCGGCCCGCTGCTCGATACGGTGAGCGATGGTCTCCCGGATGCCGGTTCCATCCCACTGCTGCGAAAGCAGGGTGGCCAGCTCGTCGCCGGTCAGGAAGAAGACGTGCTCAGGGGCCTGGAGAATCCCCTTCTGGTGCAGCTTGTTGCCAATGGAGAGGGCGGTCAGCCGAGCGGGGCGGACCAGGCGCACCAGTGCCGACTTGGCGCCCTCGCGCAGCCGCATCGCCTCCCGAGCCTTGCCCAGCAGGTAGCGATAGAGGGGGTAGACAGGGGAGAGGCGAAGGGTAGCCCGTACCTCCCGCTCCGCTGCCTCCCGCTTCTGCCGGGAGGCTTCACGGGGGTCCCGGGCCGGGAGCCCTTCCCGCAGGTGGCCCCGGATGGTCTCCAGGACAAAGGCGGGGTCCTCGGACCAGCGCGGGTTCATGATCTCCATCTCGTAGACGCCCCGGTGGCCGAACTCCTTGAAGAACTGCTCCAGCGCAGCGCCCGTCTTCGTGCCCCGCAGGCTCTGCCGCCAGGGGGTGAGGTCGCCGCCCTGCAGGAAGAAGGTGCGTGCTGCCTCCTCGCTCTCCGCGAGCCGGGCAATGTCGATCAGGCGGTAGCCGACCTCGGCGGAGGTAATGTCGTGGGAGCCGGCCAAGAGCGCCGAGGTGAGGGTAAGTCCCCGCCCGGGGAAGCGCCGCTCCAGAAGCTGCGCCAGGCGGGCCGACCAGAGGCCGCCCACGTTGTGGATCATGGTCAGGGGGAGAAACTCCCGCCGCTGCTTCTCCACCTCCCAGAGCCGGTGGAGTAGTTCCAACTCGTGCGCTCGGGCCGGCAGTGGGCGCTGCTCGAACTCGGCGCACCAGTCCCAGACCCGCTTGAACGACTGGTCTGCGGTCTTGGCAGCCCTGCGCAGGACCAGGCCCATCTTTGAGAGCCGCTTGAGGCGCTCCCGCCCGGTGGCGCTCAGCAGCGTGGGTGGCTTCGGGACCTGAATCTCGGGCTGGTGCCCGCCCAGTGCCCGGTTGGTCTCGGCAGGGAGCCATCCGAAGGCGTCATAGGCGGCCCACTGGAGGGCGGAGAGGTTCATGTAGATCCGCCCGTTGTGCTGGCGGCTCCAGGTGAGCCCCTCGGGAAACTCATAGCCGCCCCGCCAAAATATCTGGCGGAGCAGGACTTCAACGGTCAGCGAGTTGAACCACCATCCCAGCGGTGACTGCACGCCGGGGAAGGCGTCCTTCAGATTGGCGTTGGACCAGATCGTCGCCTGGCCCGCCAGTTCGGGGAAGGTGGCCTCCGGCAGGGCCGTAATCGGGCGAGACTGGGTCACGTAGAGGTACCAGCCATCGTGGCACCACTCCACGTCCTGGGGTTGGTGGCCCTCACCCAGGGTGTCCTGCACCCGGCGGACGACCCGGCTCAACTCCTCGAGCTGGGGTTTGGCCAGCACCGGCTCCGACCGCTCGGCGTAGCCGACCCCCTCGGTCACGGTGCCGCCGTCGATTCCAGGGCGCACGGCATGGTGCTTGTAGCCGATGCGGCCGCCCACCAGCTTGACCGGCCCGGCGTGGTCGATGTGCAGGTGGTACTCGTCTGCCTCGACCGAGCCGGCAACCACCGCCTCGCCCAGACCGAAGGAGGCGTTGACCACCACCCGGTCTCGCCGCCCGGTCACCGGGTCGGCTGTGAAGGCAATGCCCGAGTAGAGGGCAGAGATCAGCTTCTGCACCACCAGTGCCGCCCCGACCTGCTCGTCGGTGAGACCCATCTTGCGCCGGTAGGAGAGGGCGGTCGGGGTCCAGAGCGAGGCGTAGCAGCCGCGAATCGCACCGGCCAGCGGTTGCTCGCCGGTCACGTTCAGGAATGACCGGTGAATGCCGGCAAAGGAGGCGCCGGCCGAGTCCTCCGCCGTGGCAGATGAGCGAACCGCCAGCGGCTCATGGGCCTCCACCCCGGCCTCTGCCAGCACGGTGCGCAGCGATTCCAGCAGGCCCTCGGGCAGCCGGCCGCTTTCGATGCGCTCCCGTATCCGGGCCAGCCGAGCTTCCGTCTCCTCTGTAGTGGCCTCCTCCGCACTCAGCGGTGCGAGCGCTTCAATCTGGGCGCTCAGGTCATTAAGCCGGAGGAAGTCGGTGTAGGCTTGAACCGAGATCACGCATCCGGGTGGAATGCGGAAGCCGAAGTGAGCGAGGCGCCCCAGGTTCCATCCCTTCCCGCCGACCACGGCGGGACCGGCGGCCATCGCTTTGTCGAAAGGCAAGATATAGGTCACAGTGGTATCCTCCTTGAGCCCATCATAACCGATTGGTGTGATGAACTGCACATGACAGTAAGGAATGTTTACTATACCCTGGTGCAGATTGCCTACGATCTCTTCCTGAAGCTGAACCCCCGGAAGGTCGGGGCGCATGCCGTTATTCTCGACGAGTCGGGGCGAATACTGGTGCTTCGCTCCCGCTACGCCGACGCCTGGATGCTTCCCGGCGGCGGACTCGATGCCCGCGAACACATCGACGAGGGCGTGAAGCGGGAATGCCGGGAGGAGTTGGGCGTCCCCGTCGAAGTCGAGGGGCTGACCGGCATGTACTACCATGAGGGCTCCTCGGCCTATGTGGCGGTCTTCCGCTGCCGCCTGGCCGGCGGCGAGGTCCGGCTCTCGCACGAGCACGCCGAGTACCGGTGGCTCGAGCCCGACCAGCTTAACGACCGGGTCCGCCCGATGGTGGAGGATGCGCTCCGCTTCACCGGAACGACCACGGTGCGGCGAATTCCGTAGTGTGGGGGTAGGTTATGCGCTATCGTCTGGTGGCCACCGATGGAGGAGGCGCTGCGAAAGGCGGGGTTAGACCAGCACCTATTGGCGATGACGAGAACGATATCCCCTTCCTGTCGGCGGCGGGTCTGGGCATCGCCATGGGAAATGCGGTGGATGAGGTCAAGGCCGTAGCCGGCGCGGTCACCGGATCGAATACGGCCGATGGCTGGGCGACGGCAATGGAGCGGTTTGTCTTCGCCGGATAGCTCCATCGCAGAAAGACAAAAATATTTTGTGAGACCGAACATTCCTTCTCTATGCAAGGTGAGAGGGACGTGCTACATTGGCAATGCACCTCAGGAACGGGGTCGACAACGGAACCGTAGGCAGCGATTCGGAATCGGTCCGGAAAGGTACCGTAAGGTATCGGGGAAGGACCGCCCTGCGAATCGAAATGTGACGGAACCGGAGCTTGCCGGAAGGTCTGCTTCGGCAGATCGAAGGGAAGGCCGCATGAGTCAACTTGCAGGTTAACACGCTGGCCGGATTAAATACCAGCCAGGAAGTTAGCCGAGAAGGGCTCGTGGGGTTCGGCAACCGGCTTGGGGTGCATTTCTTTTCATCCGGGGCTGCTATTTGCGAAAGAACCCGCCGGGGCTGTGCCCCAAGCGGGTTCTTTGTCATTCCACCTGCTACTTGAACACCATGTCCAACTCTCTCCAGGCTGCGTAGACGAAGATGGCGAAAATCACGATCCCCGCAATGCCTCCCATGGCCTGGAGCATCCCTCGCCGCCGCTGCTGGAGTTTCGCCAACTCCGACTCCATGGCCTGGACCTCGGGCGAGACATCATGCGGGTCTGCATAGGCAAATGCCTCAGGCGGCTTCGCGGCCAGTGCCTCCTCCTCGGCCTGTGCTTCATCTGGCCGGGAAAGGTCGCTCTTGTTAAAGCTTGCGGCCAAGAAGAATCCGGCAATGCCAAAGCCGGTCGACATAGCTCCGATCACAAAGACGGCGATCCATCTCGCTACGGCTGGAAATTGATCAAGCGCCTCAAGGTCAGCAGCAGGATTCATCTGTCCTTGAAAGAAAAAGGTGAGTCCAAGGGCAATGCCGTTATTCATGAGGTGAGCGATCATCGCTGGCAGGATCGAGCCCGACCGTTGCGCCACCATCGACCAGACCACCCCCAACAGCGCAAGGGGGAGCAGTCGGATCAGGCTGAGGTGCAGGGCGCCGAAGAGAATACCGGTCAGCGCCACCGCTGCCGTGGGACCGAGTGGGCGTAGGGCGCCCAACACGTACCCCCGGAAGGAGAGTTCCTCTGCCAGGGCCGGGACCAGGGCGCCCGCGAGCAGTGCGAGCCAGGCTGGCGCATTCAGCAGGATCTCGTAGGGCTGGAACATCTCTCCGCCCAACTCTCGGAGAATCAGGACCAGCGCAGCGCCCATGGTCTGCGCCGTGATCCAGGAAAGCCCGCCGAGAAAGACCGCCTTGGCAAAGCCCTTGAACGAGAGCATGCGAAGCCGGAGAAACGACTTGAACGGCTTGCCCTCAACGGTTTTGGTAAAGACGAACGGAAGCGTAAAGAAGATGAGCAACTGCATGTAGATCACGCCGGGAAGCCCGAACTGAAGCTGCAGCAGGCCACCGACAAAGATCAGGAGCAACAGCGCTGTGAAGTAAAAGAGCAGGACTCGGACCACAGACGAAAGCCGTGTCAATTCCACGATGCGTAGCCCTCCAAAAAAAGCAGAGTGAAGGCGCAGTTTGGTTGAAGGGTAGACCCCATCATCACCGTCTAACCCAACAGAACGGTGTGAGAGGTTGTGTGAAAAACCTTGACTCCCCGCGACGAAACCCTGGCGTTTGAGGCGCAACAAGGGAATATGCAGGCATTCGCGGACCTCGTGGAGCGCCACAAGGGCCGTGTTTACCGCACCCTCTACCAGGTGGTAGGGGACGCCTATGACGCACAGGACCTATCGCAGGAGGTCTTCGTCAAGGTCTTTCGTTCCCTGTCAGGTTACCGGGGGGACGCCGCCTTTACCACCTGGCTGCACCGCCTCACCCTGAACCTGGCGTTTGACTGGTTACGAGCCCGCAAGAGACGACCGCTGCAAGTGCCGCTGGAGCCCGTCGACCGTGACGAGGCGCCGGTTTCGGAGCCGGCCAGTCCGGACGAAGGACCCGAGGAGCTCACGCTCCGAGCCGAGCGGCGGCAGAATCTGAGACAGGCGATTCAAGACCTCTCTCCTGACTACCGGGAAGTCGTATTGCTACACCACTTCCATCACCTGAGTTACCAGCAAATCGCCGACCGATTAGACATGCCGGTTCGTACCGTGGAGACACGACTATACCGGGCTCGGGCTCAACTAAAGAAACTGGTGTTGGCGATGGAAGGAGGTGACAGCGGTGGAGTGCAAGGTGGTTCAGCAGTTCCTGGACGCTTACTTGAATCAAGCGCTCGGGGATGAGCAGACGAAGCAGGTCGAAGAGCATCTGTTTGAATGCGACGACTGCTTCAAGGCGCTGGCGGAAAGCCAGGAACTCGTTGGCGAGCTCAATGACCCGGAACTGCAGCACATGGTGCTGACCGAACCTCTACCGCTGCCGGCAGACTTTACGGCCCAGGTCATGCAGCGGGTTGAAGATGAGCATCCGAGGAAGGTCAATGTGATCTGGCCATGGCTGCGCAAGCACTGGACTCGGCGTCAGTACGCCAGCGTGGCCTACGCGATGAGCGCCACCATGGTGGTAGTTTCGGCAGGCAACCTGCTTTTCCTGTGGAATGAATCGACCGATCAGCTTTCGGTGTGGGCTGCCCAGGTTCAGGCATACTGGGAGGCGTTCCAGGCCTTCATTACTCCGGCCTTCGACTGGCTGGTCTACATCTGGCAGGCGGTCATCGCGCTGCTGTATCTCGGCTAATGAACAGGAGGATATCAGTCATGAATTGCGCCTACCATCACGACCGGGAGGTGCGGGGCATCTGCAGCAGCTGCGGCCGGCCAGTCTGTGAAGAGTGCCTTGTGGATCTGAACGGTGCGCCCTACTGCAAAACCTGCCTGATCGTCCGGGTCCAGCGCCCGGCCCGCGAGATTAACGGGTTTATCCGCTTTGTGCTCTCGGTTGCCCCCGGTGTCGGTCATCTCTATATGGGACTCATTAACCGGGGTCTTCAGTTCTTCATGGGGACCGTCTTGGGCGGCATTGTGCTCGGAATGCTCTTCCCGGGGCTTCTCGGCCTCTATATTCCGGCGGCGATTTTCTTTAGTATCTTTGACGCCCGTGAGGTCCACCTGCGCCTGGCACAGGGGCTTGATGTGGAGGACAAGGGCTTCGTCGACATGAAGGCGATGCCATTTGAGTGGAATCAGAAGCATGTTGGCTACGGGCTGGTGGCCCTTGGCGGACTGGCACTCTGGCGGGTGATGTTCGGCGATATGCTGCGCCTCATCTTTCCGAACCAGTGGTACCACATTCGTGATATGGTGAACGGCATGACCCTCGGCGTGATTGCGATTCTGGCCGGAGTCTGGCTGCTGAAGCGCAATTCGTCCAGTCAATCCTGACAGAGCCAGATCAAGCAGGCGGACCGCGAAATCGGTTCGCCTGTGCTATTTTCAGCGACTGTTCCCTAACACTATAATGGGTGAGGCCAGAGGTCACTGCCGCAGGAGGGACGAGGAAATGCCGGAACAGAAGGGGTTGGCCCTGGGCATCGATTTGGGCGGAACCACGGTCAAGGTTGGCGTGGTCAGTCATGACGGGGCCATTGTCGGACGGGCGCAGCGCCCCACCGAGGTGGAGAAGGGTCCGGAGGGCGTTGTGACCAACATGGCCCTGGCCGTTTCCGATGCGCTGCACGCTGCCGGTGTGGGGCAGGATGATCTGGAAGGCGTCGGCATCGGGTCCCCCGGCATCTGCGATGCGCCCCGGGGGGTTGTGGTCAGATCAGGTAATCTGCACTGGCGGAACGTTCCGGTAGGGCTGATGCTCAGCCAGCGGCTGGGTATTCCCGTGAAGCTGGAAAATGACGCGAACTGTGCCGCTCTGGGAGAGCAGTGGTGTGGCGCTGCACGCGGCGCGAATCACGTCGTGCTCTTTACGCTGGGCACCGGCGTGGGGGGTGGGCTGATTCTCGATGGCCGCATCTACGGCGGTTCCAACGGCTGGGCCGGTGAACTGGGTCACATGCCAGTTGTAGATGAAGGCCTGCCCTGTACCTGCGGCGCCGTGGGTTGTCTGGAGACGGTCGCATCAGCCACGGCCATGGGCACCTTGGGCCGTCAGGCGGTGGAGGCTGGTCGTGCCCCGGTTATGGAGCGACTGGCCAGAGAGCATGGCGGTCGTGTCGATGCCCGGGTGGTGATTCTGGCAGCCCGGGAGGGTGAAGAGGCGGCCCGGGCGATTCTTCGCAGCGCAGGCGAGTACCTCGGCCTGGCCTCTGCGGCCCTGATCAGCGCCCTCAACCCCGAGTTGATCGTGGTGGGAGGCGGCGCCTCCCAGGGGGGCGAGTTCCTCCTGGAGCCGATGCGCCAGGTCATTGCCCGCAGGGCGATGCCCGGTCCCTCCGAGACCGCTAAGGTAGTGGCAGCCACCCTGGGCAACGATGCGGGCCTGATCGGCGCGGCCTCGCTGGTGTGGCGATAGACGAACGCAACGCCCGGCCTCGGCGACGAGTCCGGGCTTCGCTGTGGTAAGATGGTACCCGGGAGGGCGGAAGAAACCTAATGGAACGACTTATTCAGCAGCTTGCTTTTATTGTCGAGATCGATAAGCTCAAGTCCATTGTGCGGCAGAGCTACCTGATGAACGGATCCCGCAAGGAGAACGACGCAGAGCACACCTGGCACCTGGCCATGATGGCGCTGCTCCTGGCGGAGCACGCCAATGAGCGGGTGGACGTCAACCGGGTCATTCAGATGCTTCTGGTGCACGATCTGGTCGAGATCGATGCCGGGGACACCTTTGCCTATGACGACAGGGGGCACGATGACAAGGAGGAGCGGGAGCGTCGGGCTGCGGATCGCATCTTCAGCCTGCTCCCCCATGACCAGGCCACAGCGCTGCGGGCCCTGTGGGATGAGTTCGAGGAGCGGGCAACCCCCGAGGCCCGGTTCGCTGCCGCCGTTGACCGGTTCCACCCGATGCTCCACAACTACCACAACCAGGGGAAATCCTGGCAAGAGCACGGAATTACCAGCGACCGGGTCCTAATTCGGAACCAGCATATTGCCGAGGGCTCGGCCACACTCTGGGAGTATGTCCGGTTAATGATTCAAGATGCTGTGGGCCGCGGATATCTAAAGGAGAAGTAGGGCGCAGAAAAGCCTGGGCTGCACAGCAGTCCAGGCTTTGCATTTCAGCTCTCATCGACCGGGAAGTCCCCGGCGGTGTGCCACCGCTCACAGAAGGGGCAGCGCACCCGGGCCAGAGCCGGGAAGGAGCCCATCTTCTTGCCGCAGCAGGAGACGGTATGAAGGGTGAGGGGGACGACCGGCTCATCCACTTCCGGCTCCGGCTCCACCGCCTCTGCCCGCCGCCGCCCCTTCCGGGTGGGAGCCGGCTTCTCCTCGGTGTCGGTCCGCCGGCGCTGGCGGCGCAGGTGGTCAAGCTCCTTGATGTCCTCCTGGATCAGCGCCAGGAACTCGTTCAAGTCGAGGGAGCGCAGCTCCCGATCCGACAGGTTCCGGGCCGGCTGCACGCCCATCTCGATCCCTCCTTCCGGAACCAACGGCCGATATGGTCAGGCCGGCAAAAATCAGCCCTGCTCCCACGTAGAAGTACCAGTGGAGCGTCTCGCCCAGCAGCAGGGCGCCCAGCACAGCGGCCACCAGCGGTTGAGCGAAGAAGAAGAGCGAGCCCGTGCTGGCGTCGAGGAGGGCGAAGCCGTGGACCCACAGGTAGAAGGCGACAGCGGTGGAGATGACGCCCACGTAGGCCACGCCCAGCCAGACCAGCACCGGCAGGTCGGCGGGCAGCGACCAGGTCCGCCACTCGGTCCACCAGGCCACAGGAATGGTGCAAAGCAGGCCGGAGAAGGTGGCATAGGTGGCCACCGTCAGGCTGGAGTAGTGCCGGCTGGCGATCTTGCCCAGCACGGTGTACAGAGCCCAGGTTACCGCGGCGCCTACCAGATAGAGGTTACCCAGCCACAGCGTATCGCCTCCGCCGCCCCCGCCCGACTCGGGCCCGACGACAGCCAGCACCCCCAGGGTGGCCAGGCCCAGCGCGCCGAGATTGGCAGCGGTCAGTCGCTCCCGCAGCAGCCAGACGGCAAAGAGCACAATGAAGGCCGGCGAGGCGCTGGTAATCAGCCCGCCGTTGTGGGCGCTGGAGAGCTTCGTTCCCCAGAACTGAAAACCAAGCGACAGGGTAAAGCCCACCAGCCCGAGCGAGACAAGCAGGCCGGCGTGACGCCGCTCTACCCGGGCCTGCCCCGAGAGCAGCATCGCCGTTCCCAGAATGACGCCCGCAATCACCAGGCGCATCACCAGCAGCGTCAGCGGGGGCAAATAGTCAAGAACATACTTGCTTACTACATACATGCCGCCCCAGATGGAAGCGGCGGACGCCAGGTAAATCGCCCCGCGCACCTGCAAATTGCCCACCTGCCGATGGTGTTGTTTCCCTCGACAGAAGAGTTTTACCACTGGCGTAACGATTCCTGCTTATCGGGCCGGAACGGCGCTAAAGGTCTGGGAATACTAGCCGAAAAGGAGGGTCCAATGGCGTTGAAGATCGTAGCAGACCTGCATACCCATACGCGGTACAGCCACGGCAAGGGCAGCGTTGTCGACAATGTTGCAACCGCCCTGGCCCGAGGGCTCCAGACGATTGCCATCACCGATCACGGGCCGCGCATCGCTCCCTGGGCCGCCACCTCGCTGAAGGAGTTCGCCAACCTGCGGCGGGAGGTCTCCGAGGTGGACCGGCGGGCCATGGGGATTCGGGTGCTGGCAGGGGCGGAGTGCAACATCATCTCCGCCAAGGGCGACCTGGACCTGCCCGAAGATGTGCGCAGCCAGCTGGATATCGTGCTGGCGGGGCTCCACCCGGGCGTGCTGCCCGCTTCGGGCCGCGACTGGCTCCTGCTGACCGGCAACAACTGGGCCGCCAAGTTCAGCGCCAAGCTGCGGCGCAAGGCACGGGTGATCAACACCGAGGCGGTGGTGTCGGCCGTCTACAACAACGAGATCGACGTGATCACCCACCCGGGCTACCACCTCGATATCGATACCAACGAGCTGGCCCGCGCCTGCGCCCAGCGGGAGACCGCCATGGAGATCAACGCCCGCCACGGGGAGATGACCGTTGCCTACGTGCGGGCAGCGGCGCGGCAGGGCGCCCGGTTCGTGATCAACTCCGACGCACACCGTCCGGCCGATGTGGGCGGTTTTGCACGAGGAATCGCAGTAGCCATGGCTGCCGGGCTGGAGCCCGAGCAGGTGCTTAACAGCGACCAGGAGCGGCTCCTGGAGTGGCTGGAGTTCAAGCAGGAGCGCCGGCGGGGGCAGACCAGGGGCTGGGCCGACTGGACCGAGCAGCCACCCCTGGACAACGAGCGCGGCGAGGTCCGCCAGCGGCACGACGAGAAGCGGCGGAGTTACTGGACCGACTGGTCGCAGCAGGGGGGGAAGGTGCACTGAGCGCACAGGCTCGGCCGCGACGCTGCTAAAGGAGAACGGCCCCCGGGGGGCGAAGGTAAACGGGCTATCTCCTCTGCTATCTAACTGGGGTGAATGGTTATGAACCAGGGTATTCGGCTTGTCATTGTGACCGGCATGTCCGGGGCAGGGAAGACCCAGGCAATTAAGTTCCTGGAGGACATGGGCTTCTTCTGCGTTGACAACCTTCCCCCGGCCCTCATGCCCAAGTTGGCCGAGTTGTTCGAGCAGACCGAGGGAAAGGTCGACCGGCTGGCCCTCGGCGTCGACATTCGCGGCGGACGCTTTTTCAACCAGATTGTCGGGGCGCTGCGTGACCTGGAGCAAAGCGGGGTCGCCTTTCAGGTTCTCTTCATGGACGCCTCTGACGAGACGCTGGTCCGGCGCTACAAGGAGACCCGCC
Organism: Bacillota bacterium; assembly: GCA_049325315.1. Taxonomy (GTDB): domain Bacteria; phylum Bacillota; class Sulfobacillia; order Symbiobacteriales; family Symbiobacteriaceae; genus JAWLHU01. The sequence goes on from JBMONB010000224.1 coordinate 56,209, forward strand.
GCCGGCACCCGCTGGCGCAGCAGGGGCGCATTCTGGAGGGCATCCGCAAGGAGCGGCGGATGCTCCAGGAGCTGCGCGGGCTGGCATCCAAGATCATTGACACCTCGAGCTTAAAGGTCCCCGAACTGCGGCGGGAGTTGGAACAGTTCTTTCGGAGCGAATCCGATGGGCCTTCGTTCCATGTTAACGTGGTCTCCTTCGGCTTCAAGCACGGTGGCGTGCTGGATGCCGACCTGGTCTTCGATGTGCGCTTCCTGCCTAACCCGCACTACGTGGAGGACTTGAAGGCGCTGACCGGAGAGGACCTGAGCGTGCAGGAGTACGTGATGAAATGGGGCGTGACCCAGCAGTTCTTTGAGCGGCTGACCGGCCTTATCGCCTTCCTGCTGCCCCAGTACGTGGCGGAAGGGAAGAGCCAGCTCACCATCGCCCTTGGCTGTACCGGCGGCCAGCACCGCTCCGTCTGCCTGGCCCATAAGCTGGCGGAGTGGATTCGGGAGCGGGGCTTCTCCGCCTCGGTGGAGCACCGCGATGTGCCGCGCCAGACGGAGCATCATGACGACCATCAGGCCCACGAAGAGGCGGGCAGCGCCGGAGCAGGGGCCGGGCAACCAGAGGGTGGTGGACGATGAGACGCTACCTTCGCTGGCTCTCCCCGGGCCTGGGCATCAAGCGCTGGCTGGTTGTCGCGGTCGTTGGCGTCGCCTTTATGGTGCTAGGACTCTCCCTGGCCTTGCGAATCAACCTCTACGGCGTGATTGGCGCCTGGTTCTTCGAGCACATCACGTACAGTGCTGCGGCGTTCCAGACCGGCCCGGCGGTGGCCGGCGTACTGGGACTGATTCTGGGGCTTGGCCTTACCCTGCTGGGCGTGAGCAAGCTGGTCGGATCGGTGCTTGGGACCCTTTGGGTCCCGTCCGGCGGCGTAGCAGAGACCTTCTACCAGCGCCGCCTGCTGCTGCGGGGACCCAAGGTTGCCGCCGTTGGGGGCGGGACCGGCATTCCCACGCTGCTGCGCGGCATGAAGCACTACACCTCCAACATCGCTGCCGTGGTGACCGTGGCGGACGATGGCGGCTCTTCGGGCCGGCTTCGGACCGAGTTCGGCATTCTGCCGCCAGGCGATATCCGCAACTGCCTTGTCGCCCTGGCCGACACCGAGCCGCTCATGGAGAAGCTCTTTCAGCATCGCTTCCACCACGGGGAGGGGCTGGCGGGCCACCCCTTCGGCAACCTCTTCATTCTCGCCATGACCGAGACCACCGGCGATTTCTATCAGGCGGTGCGGGCCTCCAGCCAGGTTTTGGCGATCCGCGGCCGGGTGATGCCCTCAACCCTGGACCAGGTGGTTCTCCGGGCGCAGCTGGCCGATGGCCGCATCGTCACCGGCGAGTCGGTGATCGGCAAGGCCAACAGCCCCATCCGTCGGGTCTTCCTGGAGCGGGTGGGGGAGGAGGAGGCCGGTGAGATCCATCCCTTCCAGGAGGCGCTTCAGGCGATCGAGGAGGCCGATGTGATCGTCCTCGGCCCGGGCAGCCTCTACACCTCGATTATCCCGAACCTGCTCGTGCCCGGTGTGGCCGATGCCATCCGCCGTTCGAAGGCGCTGAAGGTCTATGTCTGCAACATCATGACCGAACCGGGGGAGACCGATAACTACGCTGTCTCGCACCATATCAAGGCGCTGATTGACCATGCCGGCTACGGTATCATCGACATCTGTCTGGTCAACAACGAACCGGTTTCAGAGGAGCTGAAGGTCAAGTACCGGGAGCAGAACGCTCATCCGGTTGTGGTGGATGCTGCGGCTCACAAACTGGGGGTCGATGTGGTGCAGCGGGACCTGCTGAACACCAATCAGGCCTATATCCGGCACGACCCGGAGAAGCTGGCTCAGATCATCAACCAGCTCTTCCTGTCCCGGCGGGTCTACCTGGAGCGGACGCCGTGGGAGTTCTTCCTGCTGCGGCAGCGGCTTCAGGAGCGGAGGAGACAAGGGGGATCCGATTAGATGGAGGCTTACACCGGCCTGGGCGCCTGGGCGGGCCGGGCGGAGGGGCGAATTCTTTGGATTGAGCCGCCGACCGCGTTTGACCGCACGCCGCTGTCCGACCGGGCAGCGGAGATTGGGCGCCTCAAGGATGAGATTGGACGAGCGGCCGCCGACCTGGATCGCTGGGTCGAGCAGCAGGGGACAATCGAAGGGCGCGTCGTGCTGCAGAACTGCCGTGAGGCGTTGCAGGATACCGCATTCACCGGGCGGGTGACCATGCTGATCGACCTGCACAGGCTTCCGGCCCCTGCTGCCCTGGTGGAGGCGGCGGGCCTTGTCGCGGGAATCATGGCCCGCAGCGAGGAGCTTTCGGATAAGGCCCAGGCGCTGCCGGGGGTTGCCCGCTGGCTGGCCCGGCGAATGGAGCCGGTCGCCTATCCGCCCGATGTCATTCTGGCCGGGCGGGAGTTCTCCCCACCCGAGTTGCTGGACCGGACCCACCCGGCGCTCATGAGCGCCGGGGACCCGGGGGTGACCGGGGAGGCGCCGCTGGTCTGGGGCCTGCCGGACCTCTCCCCCGAGTGGGATGGCCGCAGCGTTCGCATCGATGGCAACACCGTGGTGGTGGTTCCAGAGGAGGAGGGCAGGCCGGTGCAGTACGAAGCGGAACGCCGCGCAGTGCTCGAATTCGCCCGGCGCATGAAGAGGGACGGCCTCGTCCGGCTGACCTCAGGCAACATCTCCTGCCGCATTCCCGGCACGACCCTCTTTGCCATTACGCCCAGTGGCATGGAGTACGAGTCGCTGGAGCCGAAGGATATCTGCGTCCTCGACCTGAGCGGCAGCGTCGTAGATGGCCGCCGGCGTCCATCCACGGAGAGCCCGCTTCACCGCCTGACCTACCTGCGGCGGTCCGATGTGGGCGCGGTGATTCATACCCACTCGATCTACGCCTCTGCCTTTGCCTGTACCGGGCAGGATATGCCGGTCATCTCCACGGAGCTAGCTGGGCTGGTGGGCGGAACCATTCGCTGTGCCCCGTACGCCAAGGCCGGCACCGAGGAGTTTGCAGAGGTGGCCCTGAAGACGTTGGGTCATGAAGACCTGGCGGTCCTCTTTCAGAATCACGGCGTCATGGCGGTGGGTCCAACCCTGAAGGAGGCTTACGACGTGGCCGTCGGGCTGGAGGAGGCGGCCATGATCTACCTCCTCGCCCGCCAGATGGGCGAACCGATCATTCTGCCCGAGGCGGAGCGCCGGCGCATCTTCAGGGTGATGCACACCGACTACGGCCAAGTGGCCTCACCCGAAACAGACCCGCAACGGGAGGCATGATCGGTGGCTGACGAGCGGTCCTTTGCCGCCCGGGTGAAGGCGGAACTAGCCCACCTGCACACCGACCAGCAGTGCTGCCAACGCATGGAGTTGGCAGGGCTCCTGCGCGCCCTCGGTCGGGTGGAATTGCAGGGGGGTGGACGCATGGCGGTTAGCCTCTCCACCGACTCCAGCCCGGTCGCCCGCAAGTTGATACGTCTGATTCGCTCCACCTTTGGTGTCGACTATAAGCTGATGGTCATGCGCCGCCAGAAACTGCGGAAGAACCTGGTCTATCGGGTCTACATTCCGCACCAGGATGGCCTGGGGCCGATGCTGCAGGCCTGCGGCCTGCTTGATGCCCGGGGCGCCCTGACCGAGTGGGTCGACGTGCCTGAGTTGCTGAACGACCACTGCCGGCGGGCCTACCTGCGAGGCACATATCAGGGTACCGGCTGGGTCTCCCCGCCGGAGCGGCAGCACCACCTGGAGATGATCACCACGGCGACCGAGGCGGCGGATGCGCTGGGGCAGATGCTGTTCAGCTATGCCATCTCCGTGCGGCTGGCGGTGCGCAAGGATTCGTTGGTCCTGTACATCAAGGACGCTGAGCAGATCGCCCGGTTCCTGAACGTAGTGGGCGCCCATCAGTCGCTCCTGCACTACGAGGACGTGCGGGTGCTCAAGGAGATGAAGAACCGGGTCAACCGGCAGGTAAATGCCGAGATGGCCAATGTGGCCAAGGTGGCCGATGCCGCTGCACGCCAGGCGGAGGCCCTGGAACGGTTGCGGGCGGCCGGCAGCCTGGCCAAGCTGAGCGAACCCCTGCGGGAACTGGCCCAACTCCGGCTCAACCACCCGGACGCAAGCCTGAAGGAGCTGGGGGAGATGTGCAATCCACCGGTGGGGAAGTCCGGGGTGGCCCACCGTATGCGCCAACTGATGAGCCTGGCCGAGGGAACAGAGTAACGCTGTACGAGGAGAGAAGTCGGTGAGAGGGTGCTCACCGACTTCTTCTATTTCCTTCGGTATCCATTATCGACTAATCATGACATTTTTTTCATTTCCCCCTTGTGTTCGGTAGTGTTGTTGAGTAGAATGGAAACATAAACCATTTTTGCGAGGTGGTGCCATGTCGAGCGAAGCCTCACTGCGCACCGCTCTCGAACAAGGTCGCCTTGACGACGCCTGGACACTCTACAAGCAATTGCACGCAGCGGGAGGGGCAAGCGCAGAGACTCACTTCATCGGTGGGCGAGTAGCGCTGCGGCGAAACGACCTGTTCGAGGCGAAGTCGGTCTTGCTTCGAGCCCTTGGCCTTTGTTCCGGCGGTCCGCTCCTGGGTCAGATTCGGCTCTTGCTGGGAGAGGTGGAGCGCCGCATTGGCGAGGTAGACGAAGCGGTCGCCCACCTGCAATCTTTCTTGGAAGACGTGGGTGAGTATGCAGACCTGGGAGCCATGTGGCAGGGGGCTGCTCTGTACAACCTGGCACTCACCTATCGCCAGGCAGGTCGTCACGAGGAGTCGCGAAGCACTTACCGTCAGGCGGTGGAGACCTTCCGCCAGGCAAACCTGCGGGAGCCGCTCCTGCGCTCCCTGCACAACCTGGCCTGGGTCGCCTGTATTCAGGGGGACGCTGAAGAAGCCGCCCAGGCGCTTGACGAGGCGGAGCGCCTGGTGAGCGGCGAGGAGGCCCGCTGGCGGCAGCGTCTGGGACGCTCCTTCCTGCTGGCCACACTGGGCCACTACAGTAAAGCCATGGATTTATGCGGAGCAATCGTACGGGCTGAGGGGCGGGTCCCGCCCGATGTGCGGAGTCATGCCTGTTGGATCGCCGGAAACCAGGCGCTGCGGACCGGGCGTTATGATGTGGCCCTGGCGATGGCGGAGCAAGCGCTCCACCATGCGAACCAGAGCAGCAACGATGTCCGCTTATTTCACGATGCCGCAGAGCTGTTCCGGGCAGTCCGGTCGCATCTGACCCTAACAGGGACAGAGGGGGAACCGTCTCCGCCCCTGACCCTTGTAGGTATACGCGAGACGTAGTGTGGGGAGGCATGGTCTATGCGGAAGATGCTGATTGCGGTTCTGGTCTTGCTGGCATGTGGCGTGATGACAGGGACGGCCCTGGCTGAGTATGGCGGGATCGATCCCACCCGTACCAGTTTGAGTTCAACCTCTACCAACTAAAGTCCCGGACCCGCTAAACCATAAGTGAAACCCCCTCTCGGACGGTAGAGAGGGGGTTTTGCGCCTATTGGCCTCCGGGCATCTTCCAACCTTTCAGGACCCCGCGGGCCGATTTTCGGACGACGCCGAGCGGGTAGTCACGGGTCAAGTCCATCACCCGAAGCGCCAACTCGGGCAGGACACAATAGACCGGCCAGCGTCCCAGCACATCGAGCGCCAGGAGGCGGCAGGCGGCCTGGTCATCGGCGAGGCCTGCCTGAATCACCTGGGCGCCCAGCCCCGGGAAGCGCCGGAGCGCCCGCAGGAGGATCGAACGCACATCGCCATCGGGTGGCAAAGGGAGCTGCAGGAGTCGCTCCATCTCCCGCCGGTTGGCTGCGGCGGACAGGTAAGCCCACAGGGCGATGTCGGAGGGCTCTGCCATCAACCGCGGCAGGAGGCGGTCAAAGACCGGTTGGTTAAGCCGGCGTGCAGCCTCCCGGGCCACCCAGGCCTCGCTCTGGTCGGGGTGCTCCAGGTGGCTCAGAGCGAGGTCGGGCCAGCGCGGATCGCGCAAGATGCGCATCGCCCGCGCACGCAGTTCGCTCACGATATCGGTGGGCCACGGGTGATCCGGTTCCTCGACCCACTGGAGCAGATTCGAGACGGTAAGAAACTCGCAGAGGCGCGAGGCCCGAGACTCCACCGCCCTCACCCACCGCAGGCTGGCCAGTGGCCCCTGCTCGTAAGAATCAAGCCCCGGTGCCGGCCCCGCCTCTACCAACCCGTTCAGAATCCGCCGCGCCCCTTCCAGCAGAGCGTCATCGGGTGTCGGAACGTCCAGCGCCTGGTCCAGCCGGCAGTGTGCGGCGATAGAGTAAGCCAGCAGGTTGTCATCCACCGTATTGGCACAGCCATACCGGAGAAGCCAGGCCCGCACATCTTCCCGGTCTGCATGCTTAACCAGCCGCTCCACCAGATGCACCTTGCCCCAGCTCTTCACCTGCTGCGCCAGCGCCAGCCAGACCGGCACCGGGTCCACCAGAATATTCCCCATGGCCACCGCCGCAAAGAGCGTAAACTCCTCGTGCCGCCCGAAGGTGCGCAGCAAATCAAGGTCCGCTTCCTGCCGGTACAAACCCAGCAGCGCGATACAGAGCTTCGCAACCTCCCGCCAGTGGGTAACAACCAGGAGCCGCCGAAGCTCCGGGTAAAGAGTCGCCTGGTGAATCCGCTCATCGTCGCGCACCGCCGACAAGAGCGGGTCGATCAGCCGAATACACCGCCGCCCCCGCACAAGGACCTCCAACTGCCGCCGGGAACGAGCGGTAGGCCGCAGCGACAACTCCACCAACGCCTCCACAATCCCGCTGACATCCTCAACCCGAGGCTGCAAAAAGACCGGCTGGTTCGTAAGCGAATCCGCCGCCCCCGGCGCCAGTCGCCGGGCATCTGGCGTAAACCCATCGTCCGGCAGGGAATCCCCACCCGGCAACAACCCCGGCCCGTCTACCCGGAGATGCGCCCGAATATGCTCATAGATAGATGAGATGGCCAAACGGTACGCACCCCCTTAGGTCCAGGTAGGGAACGCCCGGTCCCCCCAAAAAAGCCGCCATGGAGTAGCCAGGTAAAAGAGAGGAAAGCGAGGCCCTGTTGCGGCGCCAAGCGGAGGGAGCCGGGACCCCCGCCGCGGCATTAGCGCCGGAGCCTACGGGCGGTAGGCCCACCAGACTGCAGCCGAAATCGGCGGTGCGCTGCCCGGTAACAGGGCGAGAAGACGGTTTCCGATTTCGGCGCCCCAAAAAGGGCGGCCGTACCCGCCCGTAAGCGACAAGCGTAGCCGCAAGGGGAGTCCCCGACCGCAGCAGCCCACAAATAAGGCAGAGCCGCAACAGGGCCGTCACCTAACCCGTCACCAACAACTACCCCAACAGTTTAACCGCAGCCCGACCCATAATTTCCATGCCGAGCGACAGCGCCCCCTCGTCGATGGTGAACCGCGGGTGATGGTGCTCCCAGACGGCCCCCGCCTCTGCATTCCGGCATCCGACGAACATGAAAGCCCCGGGCACCTTCTGGGTATAGTAGGCAAAGTCCTCGCCGCCCATAATGGGGGTCTGCGGCCGGACATTCTCCGCGCCCAGCGCCTCCCCTGCTGCGGCCCGCAGCACATCCGCCACCTCGGGATTGTTCAGCACCGCCGGGTAGCCCCAGGTGTACTTCAGTTCCACCGTGGCCCCGTACATGGCGCAGGTGGATTCCAGCGTCCGCTTAATCTCGTCGTGGACCTGCTGCCGGACATCGGCGTGGAAGGTCCGGACCGTGCCCTTGATCTCCGCTGTGTCAGCGATGATATTAAAGGTCGTTCCTGCATGAATCGAGCCCACGGTGAGAACGGCCGGCTTGGTGGGATCCACCTTTCGGGCGACCACGGTCTGCAGGTTCATTACAGCATTGCAGGCGACCATGACGGCATCGATGGTCTGATGCGGCGATGCCCCGTGCCCGCCGCGGCCGGTCAGGACCGCCGTAAAGCTGTCTGAGTTGGCCATCATCGGGCCGTTGCAGATGGTGGCGATGCCAGTGGGCAGGTCGCTGATCAAGTGCAGGCCAATGCAGGCGTCCACGTCATCGAGCACGCCGGCTTCCACGAAGGCCTTGGCCCCACCAGGCGCCAGCTCCTCGGCAGGCTGGAAGAGGAGCTTGATCCGTCCGGCGAAGTCCCGGTTCTGGCTGAAGAAGCGGCTGAGGCCCAGCAGAATGGCGGTGTGTCCATCGTGGCCACAGGCGTGCATGGCGCCGGGGCGGGTCGACTTGAACTCGAACTCGTTGGCCTCCATAATCGGAAGGGCGTCAATATCCGCCCGGAGGGCAATGGTCTTGCCCGGACGCCGCCCTTCGATCACGCCGACCAGACCGGTCGGAGTGGGACGGGTGTAGGCGATATTCCACTCCTCCATCTTGCGGGCGAGCCATTCCGTGGTCTCGTACTCCTGAAAGCTGATCTCGGGGTTTGCATGGAGGTAGCGGCGCCATTCCGTAAGATCTCGGGCCCACTCACGGGCCGCGGTTGTGAGTTGTGTCTGCATCAATTGTCGCCTCCTCTGCCAGATTCGGACCACTAGGTGATTCGTGAATCGACCGGAGGTCCCCTTGTTAGTAAGTATCGCGACGAGCACGTTATACTAGATAGTCGTAGCCTTAACGGCTTGCCAAGGCTCCCTTTCATGGTACAATAGGAATGGCGTCACATGCCATTCGTGGGGTATGGTGGCGCTCCCGGCATTCCCCGCTAGGGCCTTTTACCTTCAACAAAGCAGGTGATCAGGTGAGTTCGCAACCGCTCGCCGGCGGTCTGAAGACGCTGGATGTGTTCTCCTCCATCGCCGCGGACTTGCGGCAGGTGGAAGCCGCGATCGAAGAGGCGCTGGCGACTCGCGACACGATGCTTAGCGAGGTCTCCACCCATCTGCTCCGGGCAGGCGGAAAGCGGATTCGGCCCGCCCTGGTAATTCTCGCGAGCAAGTTCCCTGGTGTAGGGCTTGACCGGACGGTTCCGGTCGCTGTTGCCGTGGAACTGATCCACATGGCGACGCTTGTCCATGACGATGTGGTGGACAACGCCACGCTGCGCCGGGGGCGTCCGACCGTTAACGCCAAGTGGTCCAACCAGGTTTCGGTACTGACCGGCGACTACCTATTCGCCAAGTCGTTCTCCATTCTCGCCCAGACCGGCAGCCCCCGGGTCGTGCAGATCATGGCCGATACGGTCTATGAGATGAGCCGCGGCGAGTTGGCACAGATCGCTTCATACTTCCAGCTCGATCAGACCGAGGCGGATTATTATGAGCGGATCGCACAGAAGACAGGCTATCTGATCGCCGAATGTTGTCGCCTGGGCGGCGTCGTCGCCGGCGTCAGTGAACCGGAGATTCAGGCGCTTTACGACTATGGCATGGGCGTCGGCCTTAGCTTCCAGATTGCCGATGACCTGCTGGACTTCTACGGCAGCGCCGCCACGGTGGGCAAACCCGTCTGTGGCGACCTGAAGATCGGGATTCTGACCCTACCCGTCATCCACGCTCTCCAACATTCACAGCACAGCGACGAACTCCGGGCGATTATTGCCGCCCAGAACATCACAGACGATGATGTTCGCCGGGTCAAGGAGATCCTCGAGGCGGCAGGGTCCTTTACCTATGCGCGTCACAAGGCGGATGAGCACCTCGCCCGTGCGGTCGAGGCGCTGAATCGTGTGCCGAACCTGGCGACCCGCACTGCGCTTCACACCCTGGCCGACTTCGTGATCAATCGGCAGTTCTAAGCAGGGGTAAACCCCTCGCCCTCAGGAGGAACTGGCATGCGCAAGACCAAGATTCCCGAAGCAGCGATCAAGCGGTTGCCCGTGTATCTAAGGGTCCTCGAAGAGATGGCAGCAGCGGACATTCCCATCATCTCGTCGGCGGAACTGGCCGATAAGACCGGGTTCTCGCCCGAACAGATTCGGAAGGATCTCGCCTACTTCGGCGCTTTTGGCACGCGTGGTGTCGGTTACGATACGGCCATGTTGAGTCGCCGGATCTCCCGTATCTTGGGCCTTCACCAGGGCGTTAAGGCGGCTCTGGTCGGTGCCGGTCACCTGGGCTATGCCCTGGCCCGGTATTCCATTTCCCGCCATAAGGACATTCGCATCTCAGCGATCTTCGACGTCGATGCCGAAAAGGTGGGCACGGATATCATGGGGGTCACCATTCACCCCATGGAAGATCTGGTCACCATCTGTCGGGATCAGGGCATCAAGATCGGCATTATCACGGTGCCGGCTTCCGAGGCACAGTCCGCGGCCGAGCGGCTTCAGCAGGGCGGGGTGGAGGCGATTCTCAACTTCGCTCCGGCCAAGATCAAACTCGAGCATGTCTTTGTGCAGAACATCGATCTGACAATCGAGTTGCAGAGCCTTGCTTACTACACCTCGGCCAGCGAGGAAGAGGCAGGTACTTAGCAGCAAAAACGGCGCCCACAAGCGGGGCGCCGTTGAACTTTTTTCTGGGCAGCGCCGTCTATAGTGAGAAGCGGCTTTGCATGGTATCATAAGGAAGAGGTAAGTTACGAACCACGCAGGGGACGCCCACTGATCTTCCACGCCGGTAGATCGTGGGGTTTCTTGCACACCAGCAGGGAGGTGACCGGCCGTTAACCTGGCGAGCATTGGGCTGCGCACTCTCTGGGACTATGTCCGCACCCTTCTTGACATCATGCTTGTTGCCTACATTTTGTACAGGCTCTTCTCGCTGATTCGGGGAACCCGAGCGGTTCCCTTGATTAACGGGGTCTTTACGCTCGTGGTCGCCTATCTGGCGGCGCGATTCCTTCGGTTCTATACCATCCAGTTCATCCTGGAGAACGCCTTTATCGCAGCCTCTGTGGCCATTCCGATCATCTTCCAGCCGGAGTTGCGCCGTGCCCTGGAGCACCTGGGGCGTGGCCGCCTTCTCCCCACAACCCGCATGAAGGCAGATGAGTTCAGCGGGGAGGATCTGACCCGGCTGATTGACCAGGTGGTACGGGCCACGGAGATTCTCGGGCGCACGAAGACGGGCGCCCTGATCGTCATTGAGCGCGAAACCGGTCTGGGTGAGTACATTGACTCAGGGATCAAACTGGATGCGCTGGTGACCTGGGAGTTGCTCACCAATGTCTTTGTGGAAAAGACTCCGCTGCACGACGGTGCTGCAATCATCCGGCAGGGCCGGGTAGCGGCCGCCGCCTGTTGGCTGCCCCTGGCTGAGGCCTCCGTGCTCGCCCACGAACTGGGCACCCGCCACCGGGCCGGCGTGGGCGTCACCGAGCAGTCGGACGCTGTCACGGTTATCGTCTCGGAGGAGACGGGGACCATCTCGGTCGCCCACCAGGGGAAGCTGACCCGTCATCTGGACGACAAGATGCTGCGGGACATGCTCACCACCCTGCTTGACGCAGGTAAGAAGCCCCCCACAGGGCGCAGCCTCTTCAACTGGGGGACCGCCTCATGATGCAGCGGTGGGAACATCTCTTCCGGCGGGACTTCTGGCTGAAGGTGCTGGCTGTCGCCCTGTCGATCCTCCTGTGGGCAATGGTTGTGGAGGACTACAACAAGGAGACCACGGTTCCGTTCGATGTGCCGCTCAAGGTCACACACCATCCGACCTTTGAGCTGTTCGAGGGCCGGCACGACCTGGAGACGACGGTGGAGGTATCGGTCTCGGGACCGAGCCTCCTGGTTAACGGCCTGAAGGTGGATGAAATCGAGGCCCTGGTCGACTACCGGCAGGTCACGGAACCGAACAGGGCGCAAGATGTGCCGGTTCAGGTCAAGATGCCGGCTCGCGTCCGGGACCAGGTCAAGTACCGGGTCACCCCCTCTACGGTCTCGGTCACGCTGGTTCAGACCCGGACCGCCCATGTACCGATAACGGTGACGCCCGACGCGGGTGTAATCGCTGTCGGGGCCAGGGAGTTCCGTTACACCGCATCGTCGGTGGAGAAGCAGATCGAGATGCGAGGCCGGACAGACTATCTAAATCTGGTGCGCGCTGCAACGATCGCCCTCGACCGGGCTGACCTGGAGCCACCGCTTGAGGCCGGTGTGCTGAAGGAGAAGACGAGGGTGGTGAGCAAGCCGGTCCAGCCGGTGGATGCGACTGCTCAGCCCGTGGAGAAGCTGCAGAAGTACTACGCCGATGTTGCGATCACCTGGGAGGAGTTGCCCCCGGGCCGCCGGGTGCAGGTGCATCCGAGGACGCAGGGCACCCTGCCGACCGGTTTTGAGTTGGTGAGCGTCGCTGTGGACCCGGACTATATCACCCTGCGCTCTGCCAGCGTCACCGGCAGCATGCCCGAGGTCACGGTGGTGGAAACCGAGCCGGTGGACCTGACCGGCCAGAGCAAGAGCTTCACCACCACAGCCCGGATTCTGGCCCCTCCGGGCACCAGCCCGGCCGTTACGTCGGTGGGGGTGATCGTCACGATTGCTGAGACGAAGATGGAGAAGATCTTCGGCGCGCTGCCGGTGGTGATCAGAGGGCAGCCCGTCGGTTATGACGTGGAGATGCCCACACCGACCGTGCAGGTCAGGCTAACGGGCCCCTACACCCTGATGCAGCCCCTCGATGCGAGTGCGGTCGAGGTTTACGTAGACCTGCAGGGCCTGACCGAGGGCAGGCACCGGGTGCCTGTAAAGGTCACCTATCCGCCAGGTGTGCCCGAGGTGGCCGTCGATCCGGCCATTATCGAGATCCTGATCATGAACCGTTGAGAAAGGGGCTCTCGTCCACATGCCCAGGATGTTTGGAACCGATGGGATCCGCGGCGTTGCAAACACGGAGGCGCTTTCCCCTGAGCTGGCCTTCGCCCTCGGGCGGGCAGCGGTAACTGTCGCCCGCAACGGCACCGGGAGGAAGGTCACGGCGGTGATCGGTCGTGACACCCGCCAGTCCGGACCGATGCTGGTGGCGGCGCTCTCGGCTGGCATCTGCTCCGCCGGCGGCGACGTGGTGGATCTTGGGGTTGTCACAACACCCACTGTCGCTTTCGTCACGACCCACCTGAAGGCTGATTTTGGCGTGATGATCTCCGCCTCACATAATCCGGCACCTGACAACGGCATCAAGTTCTTCTCGGCAGAAGGCTTCAAGCTGCCCGACGAAGCAGAGGATCGCCTGGAGGCGCTGGTTCGCACCAGCCCCGATACCATGCCCCGCCCCACCGGCGGCGAGTTGGGCACCATTCGGACCAGTGCTGAAGAGATCGAGGCCTATGTGCAGCATGTGGTCTCCACCGGCGCCCCGCTCAAGGGGCTGAAGGTGGTGGTAGACTGCGGCCACGGGGCGGCCTACCAGCTCGCGCCGGAGATTCTGCGCCGCCTGGGTGCCGAGGTTGTGGCGCTGAACGTTTCGCCCGATGGCCTGAACATCAACGACCGGTGCGGCTCGACTCATCCGGAGGAACTGCAGCGCATGGTGGTGGTGCACAAGGCGAACGCCGGCATCGCCCACGATGGTGACGCTGACCGCTGTATCGCTGTGGATGAGCGGGGCGAGTTGGTCGACGGTGACCAGATCATGGCGATTTGCGCCCTCGACGCCATGGCCCGCGGGGAACTGGCCAAGGATACGTTGGTCGCCACTGTTATGTCGAACATGGGCCTGGAGATCCTACTGAGCCAGCGCGGCATTAAGCTGGTGCGGGCGAAGGTGGGCGACCGCTACGTGCTGGAGGAGATGCAGAAGGGTGGTTACTCCCTGGGCGGGGAGCAATCTGGTCACGTGATCTTCGGCGAACTCTCCACCACCGGCGATGGTATTCTCACCGCTGTTCAGCTGCTCTCTGTGCTGGCTCGGGGCTCCCGCCCGCTTTCGGAGCTGGCCGGTCAGATGCAGCGGTTGCCCCAGTGGCTGGAGAACGTCCGAATCAAGAATAAGGAAGGCTGGGACGTCAACCCGGTTATCTCTGAGGCGATCAAGGGAGCCGAAGCCGCTCTGGAAGGCCAGGGCCGGATTCTGGTCCGCCCATCGGGCACCGAACCCCTGATTCGGGTGATGCTCGAGGGACCCAACCTTGAGATGATCCGCGGGATGGCGCACCAGATCCGGGAGGTGATCCTCTCTGAGCTCCAGTGATAAGCCCAGGAGTTCGGACCGAAAGGTTTCTTCGGGCATGAAGGTCAAGCGTTCCTCTTCTGGTCGATCGGGAGGAGGCGGTGGGGAGATGTGGAAACGGCTGCTAACCAGCCCCCTGACCCCGGTGCTGATCGGTCTGGCGATCGTGCTGAGCGCCGGCATGTGGGTGCTGAAGGAAGACGCCCCCACATCCGGCGACAAGGCAGGGCAAGCCGACAAGTCCACCTCGAACGCGGGCAACTCCACCCCGGCACAGCCCGGTAACGGGAATTCGGACACATCGGGCGGGACCTCCAACACCGGCAGCAGCGGCACGGGAGATAGCGGCACGGGAGGTAGTGGCACGGGAGGTAGCGGCACGGGAGGTAGCGGCACGGGAGATAGCGGCACGGGAGGTAGCGGCACGGGAGGTAGCGGCACGGGAGGTAGCGGCACGGGAACGAGCACAAAGCCCGCCACGCCCCCCAACGAGACCTCAACCCCATCAGACCAGGCGACCCTGGCAGGCCGGGCAAAGATTAACCGCTCGGAGGGCGCCGCCAAGAGCATGTTGGTCACCGCTTACTACGCCGACGGTCTAAAGAACGTGATGAGCCTTCAGCCGGTGGAGATAAAGGTGGCGCGTTCTGTGGCGCGGATCAAGGCAACAGCTGAGCAGGTTATCAATGCACCACAGGATTTGAAACTTTATAGCAGCGTCCCGGCCGGAACGAAGGTGCTCGGCGTCAACCTGAAGAATGGGGTCGCCATCGTCGATCTCTCGCCCGAAGCCGCCAAGGTACGGGGATCGGCAGCGGTCAATAACATCATGGCATCCTTTGTCTATTCCCTCACCGCTATTCCCGACGTGAAGTCGGTACAGCTCTGGGTGAACGGCCGCCCGGCCTTGCTCGACGGGTTCGAGTGGAGCAAGCCGCTCAGCCGGGCTGACCTGGAAGGGCGGAACCTGTTTAAGGTGGAGCCGGTGATCAAGTACGCTGGGTCATAGCCGGAGAACATGGTACAGAGACCCTTCGTGGAGCACACCACGGAGGGTCTTTTTTATAAGTATCCCGTAACTTTTTGACGAGGATCACGTTTTAGAGCATAGGCTGATCATACAAGTCCTTGCCTGGCTATGCGCACACTCGCATAAACACCCTGGCTTGACGTGATGGCAGCCACCTGCGTATAGTGGTGAGAGAGCCAGAAAGGAGGGCAGGAAGATCGCTGCGAAGGCCCGTGGATTGGGAAAACTGCATATGGACACGGTAGATGAAACTTAGCGCCAGGACTTGCGGCCAGAATCGCTGCAAGTTGACGAGGTGGGGGATCTCGGATTATCGGCGGGTGACCCCCGGTTGCTCACGACCGTTAACAGCCCGACAAAGACCGGGAGTGATCTCGGGGACAAAAGGGCTTGGTGGGGCTCAGGGACGAGCGTTGATCGTCCCGGGCATCTGTTTGCTTGACTAATAAGCCGGGAGCTGTTTTGCTCCCATTGTTCGCCGTGTCCGTTTGAGCCTGAGGGGCTTTCCCCGTCGGGCCTGATCGGGCATGGCTTTTGTCTGTCTATGGAACACGTCATACAGCCAAGGAGGAACACTGCCCATGTGCGGTATTGTCGGGTATATCGGAAACAAGCAGGCGCTGCCGGTGCTGATTGAGGGCCTGAAGAAGCTTGAGTACCGCGGGTATGACTCGGCCGGAATCGCTGTGATTCAAGATGGAACCGCCCGGGTGGAGAAGACCGTGGGCCGCCTGTCCAACCTTGAGGTCAAGGTGAATGGAGGCGTCAGCGAGGGCCATATCGGCATTGGTCATACCCGCTGGGCTACCCATGGCCGTCCGTCGGATGCCAACTCGCATCCGCATACCGATGAGGAAGGCCGCTTTGTGGTGATCCACAATGGGATCATTGAGAATTACCTTCAGCTCAAGGAGGTCCTCCAGCAGCACGGCCATATCTTCCAGTCGGAGACCGACACCGAGGTTGTGCCTCACCTGATCGAGTCCTACTATGAGGGCGACATCGTGGAGGCGGTCCGAAAGGTGGCCAAGATGCTGAAGGGCGCCTATGCCCTGGGCGTCATGTGCCAGCAGGAGCCGGACAAGATCGTCGCCGTGAAGGAAGCCTCGCCGATGATCATCGGTCTGGGCGAGGGCGAGAACTTCCTCGCCTCAGACATTCCCGCCATTCTGAAGCACACCCGCCGGGTGATCGTCATGGAGGAGGGCTGGATGGCGGTTCTCACCCGCGAGGGCGTCACCGTTACCACCATCGACGGTGAGCCGGTGGAGCCGAAGATCCTGGAGGTCACCTGGGACCCTGGCCAGGCGGAGCGCGGCGGCTACGCCCACTTCATGCTGAAGGAGATCCACGAGCAGCCGAAGGCGATTCGGGACACGCTTTCCGGCCGGCTTTCCGACGATAACAGCCGGGTGGTCCTGGGCGAAGTAGGTATGACCGCCGAGCAGGTGAAGGCGATCAGCAAGATCGCCATCGTGGCCTGTGGGACTGCCTCCCACGCAGGCCTCGTCGGCAAGTACCTGATTGAGAAGCTCGCCCGGATTCCGGTGGAGTGGGATGTGGCCTCGGAGTACCGCTACAAGGATCCGATGGTCGATCAGCAGACGCTCTGCATCGTCATCTCGCAGTCTGGCGAGACCGCTGATACGCTGGCTGCGCTTCA
Source organism: Bacillota bacterium (assembly GCA_049325315.1). Lineage (GTDB taxonomy): Bacteria > Bacillota > Sulfobacillia > Symbiobacteriales > Symbiobacteriaceae > JAWLHU01. Next base: position 73,018 of record JBMONB010000224.1, read on the forward strand.
CGAGGCGCGCCGGCGCGGCGCCAAGATCCTGGCTGTGACCAATGTGGTCGGCTCCTCCATCGCCCGTGCGGCTGACTGGGTGGTCTACACCTGGGCCGGCCCCGAGATCGCTGTCGCCTCCACCAAGGCGTATACCACCCAGTTGGTGGCGATGAGCCTGCTGGCGATCTGGCTGGGCCAGCAGAATGGCAACCTGGACGCGGGCCTGGCCCACGAGTTGATCGCAGACCTGCGCAACCTCTCCACCCAGGCGTCGGCGGTGATTGAGCACCAGGAAGAGGCGATTCACGAGGCGGCAGAAAAGCTGGCCCACAGCTCGGATGTCTTCTTTATCGGTCGCAACCTGGACTACGCCGTGGCGCTCGAGGGCCAGCTGAAGCTGAAGGAGATCAGCTACATCCACGCCGAGGCTTATGCGGCGGGCGAGCTGAAGCATGGCACCTTGGCGCTTATCACCAAGGGCGTGCCCGTGATCGCCCTCAACACCCAGCCCGAGCTGTCGGAGAAGACCATCTCCAACGTGCAGGAGGTCCGGGCCCGCGAAGCAAACGTGCTGGGCGTGGCGCTGGAGGGCGACACCGAGACCGCCAAGCACTGCGACCAGGTCTTCTACCTGCCCCGCACCCACCGGTACCTGACCCCGGTGCTTAGCGTGCTGCCGCTGCAGCTGCTGGCCTACTACGCCGCCACCACCCGGGGCGCCGATGTCGACAAGCCCAGGAATCTGGCGAAGTCGGTAACGGTGGAGTAGGGTTCCTGTATTCATCGCACGAAGAAGGCGAGGCCACCACCGGCCTCGCCTTTTGTTATGCCTTTTGAAGCCACCCCACCAGCCTGTCCCGCACCCCGACCAGCCCCTTGTAGGCCAACTCGGCCTCGTCCATGCCGGCGAGGGCGGTGGCGAGCCGCTCCCGCTGCCACGGGTCAGCCGCCACCTCTACCAGCGGCACCACCCAGTAGCGAATGGTGAAGAGCGCCCGGTTCAACCTGGGGAAGCCGTGGGTGGTCTGCCGCTCGACCCTGAACCAGGCCTGCTCCACCGCCCGGTCGGGCTCCCAGGGCGGGGCCTGGTGAATCCGGGGGTTGTGGCAGAGTTCGCCGTCCCGGTGGATCCCCCAGACGTAGCGCACAAAGGGGCCGGCCTGGATTATGGCCCGCACGATCTGTCCCTGGTTGGCAAGCAAGCGCTTGCTATGTACCACCGGCTCATGCACCGTGCCGAAGGAGCCCCCAATCTTCTCCGCCGGCGACCAGTTGGAGGGGAGGCATACGTGGAGCCACTCCAGCATGTCGTCCTTTCCGGGGGAAGGCCCCCGCACGATGGCGAGGTCCTCCTGCACCGCAAGGCCCAGGGCGCTGCCCAGCAGGTCCAGCCCCTCCCGCCCGGCAAGCCACGCCCGGGCCTCCGAGGCTACCGGGCCCAGGCCCTGGCCCACCTGCTCCAGCCGGGGGGCGGCCCAGCCGGCCAGGCGGAGGCCCAGGTGGTGCAGCGTGGCCCCAGCTTCATCGGCGGTCACCAGGGCCGGGTGCTCGGCGGCCACCAGCCGGAAGACCTGCTGCATGGCGGTCCGGAGGCCGGCCTCATCGGCCGGGGAGAGGCCGGGGGCGAACAGGTGGCACTCCCGGGGCGCCTGCCGGAGCGCGTTCAACTTGGCGGCGAGGGTTTCGGCCAGGCGATCGTCGGGCTGAAAGTGAGCCTCCTCGGCCTCAAACCCCTGGCCGGCCTGCCCGAAGCGGCGCATCGACGGCCCGACCTCGTAGCGGCCAGAGGCCAGCGGGAACGGGTAGGAGCGAGACATGCGACTTCAACCTCCCCTGGGGAGTAGAGTTTGACGCCAATCTCCTTGTTCCTGTGAAATCCACGGGATGTGATTCATTCCGACAGTTTAGGCAGGAATTCTACCTCGTTAGACGTATCTATCTATTGCACAAAACTGACAGCTGAGTCACCTGTCAGTACAGGACCAGCGCGGCGAAGGGGGAGGAACCAGCGTGGCCCAATCGGGCATGACCGACCGTGCCGAAGCGACACGGCGCAGGCTGCTGCAGACGGCAGAGGAGGTGATCGCGGAGCAGGGGTTCTTTCGGGCCTCGGTCGCCGAGATCACCCGCAGGGCCGGGGTCGCACAGGGAACCTTCTACCTCTACTTCAAGGCGAAGGAGGATATTTTCCGGACCCTGGTCCGGGAGATGAGCCACGACCTGCGCCTGGAGCTGCACCAGGCGATCGCCGGGATCGAAGACCGGCGGGAAGCCGAGCGGGTTGGCTTTGAGGCCTTTCTGGGCTTTGTTCTCCGGCGCCGGAACCTCTACACCGTCATGCGGGAGTGCGAGTTTGTCGACCCGGAGCTGCACCGCTGGTATTACGAGCGGCTGGCCGAGGGGTATGTGAAGGGGCTCCGGCAGGCCATGGAGCGGGGGCAGATTCGCCGCCTGGACCCCGAGGCGGTCGCCTACGCCCTCATGGGCGCCTTTCAGCTGGTCGGCATGAGGTGGATGCTCTGGGGCGGCGAACGGCCGCCCGACGCGGTGATTGAGAGCGTTATCTCCCTGTTCTTGCACGGGCTCGACCCGAGGGATTCGTAAACTCGCGTGAGGGGTGAGGCGTATGTACGATATCAGCTATTGGGTCAAGTTTCAGTCCTGGGTTCGTCCTCACTGGGTGGCGGTTGTGGGCAACGAGGTGCGCTGGACCTACCGTGAACTGGAGGAGCTGGTATGCCGCCTGAGTGCCGCGTTTCATTCAACCCTGTCCGTTCAGCAGGGGGACCGGGTGGCGATTCTGAGCGCCAACGGGCCGGAGTACCTGCTGGTGCTGCTGGCTGTGGCCAGAACCGGCTCTGTGCTTGTGCCCCTGAACTGGCGGCTCACCCCCGCCGAGCTGGAGTTTCAGCTCCGGGACAGCGGCGCCCGCCGGATCTTCTGCAGCGCCGAGTACACCGGGGTGGCGGCCGATCTGACCGATCGGATCGGGCTGGAACCGCCGGTGCAGATCACCCGGGGCGAAAGCCCGCCCGCAGCGCCCCTTATGGACCGCCTCATGGCGGAGGCGCCCCACCAGACCGAGTGGGAACCCCTCCCCTGGGACACCCCGCTGATGATCGGCTACACCTCAGGCACTACGGGCAAGCCCAAGGGGGCGGTGCTGACTAGCGGAAACTTCTTCTGGAACGCTATGAACGACCTGCTCACCATCGACCTGCGGTCGACCGACGTGACCCTCACGCTGCTCCCCATGTTCCACATTGGCGGGCTGGGTCTCTTCACCATGCCCACCCTGCTGGCCGGTGGCCGCGTGGTGATCCCCGACCGGTTCGATCCGGCCCAGGCGGTGCACCTGATCGAGCAGGAGCGGGTGACCATCGTCTTCGGGGTGCCTACTGTGAACAAGCGGCTGCTGGAGGCGATCGACCAGCTGAAGCCGGACCTGACATCGATCCGGATGTTCTACAGCGGCGGCGCCCCCTGTCCGGTGGACCTGATCAACGCCTTCCACGAACGGGGGATCCCCTATGGGCAGGGGTATGGGTTGACCGAGACGGCGCCCACCGTCTTCATGATGCTGAAGGAAGACTTCCGCCGCAAAGCGGGCTCCATCGGTCGGGCCGCCCCCTTCAGCCGGGTCAGGCTGCTGGACCCGGCCACAGGCAACCCGGTCCCTGTGGGCGAGGTGGGGGAGATTGTGGTGAAGGGTCCCAACGTGCTCTCGCACTACTGGCAGAACCCGGAGGCGACGGCCCAGGCCATCCGGGACGGCTGGTTCCACACCGGCGACCTGGCCCGTGCCGACGCCGAGGGGTTTGTCACCATTGCCGGTCGGCTGAAGGAGATGATCATCTCCGGCGGGGAGAACGTCTACCCCGTGGAGGTGGAGCAGGCGATTCAGGCGCATCCGGCTGTGGTGGAGGCGGCGGTTTTCGGCGTTCCCCACCCGGAGTGGGGCGAGGTGCCGCATGCCGCGGTGATTCTCACCCCGGGCGCCTCGCTGACCGAGGAGGCGCTGCGTGAGCATTGCGCCGGCCGGCTGGGCAAGTACAAGATTCCGAAGCGGTTCCACTTCATGGCGGACATGCCCCGCAACGCCTCCGGCAAGGTGCTGAAGGGCGAACTGGTCCGGCTCTACGGCCCGAAGTGAGGAGCGCCATGGCAAATATCCTCATTGAGGTAGAGGGGTCCGTCGCCAGCATCACCCTAAACCGCCCCGAGCGGCACAACTCGTTGGTGCCGGCCCTGCTGGAGGAGCTGCACGAGGGCCTTGATGCGTTGAGGCGGCAGGAGGAGCTTCGGGCCCTGGTGCTCCAGGCCAACGGCCCTTCCTTCTCCACCGGGGGAGACGTGCGGGCCTTCCACGAGCAGGGGGAGCAGGTGGGAACCTACGCAACCCGCCTGGTGGGACGCCTCAACGACATCGTTCTGGGGCTGCTCGACTTCCCGGTCCCGGTGGTCGCAGCGGTGCAGGGGATTGTGACTGGCGGCTCGCTGGGGCTGGTGCTTGCATCGGATATCGTCCTGGTCGCCCCGCACGTCACCTTTGCGCCCTACTATCCGGTGGTCGGGTTCAGTCCCGACGGCGGCTGGGCGGCGCTGCTGCCGCACGTAATCGGGCCGAAGCGTGCCGCCGAGATCCTCATGCGGAACCTGGCGATCACGGCGGAGCAGGCGTTGGCGTGGGGGCTGGCCAGTCGGATCGTTGCGGCGGAGCAGATTCGGGCCGAGGCCCACTCTGTGGCCGGGGAGATTGCTGCCATGCAGCCCGGCTCGATTCGCCGGACGCGGCGACTCCTCCGCCCGGCCTACCCGGATGCCCGGGCAGGGCTGGTGGAGGAGCACCGGGAGTTCTGTGCCCAGGTGGTCACCCCGGAGGCGGCGGAGGGCATGGCCGCCTTTCTGGCAGCCCGGTCGAAGCGGTAGGGGATTTCCCCCAACGGCGATACCCGTTCCGCTCTTTCGTCCGTCGAAACATCGGATCCATCTAGGGGAGGAGGAGTCCGCATGCCCACCTTTGACGTGACCCGATTCGAGGGGCTTGACCCGGCCGTTGCTTCGTATCTCTCGGCGCTCGACCTGGGCCGCTCCCGGCTGGTCGCCAACATCAAGAACCTGACACCTGAGCAGTTGGAAAAGAAGCCGGAGGGCTTCAAGAACAGCGTGGCTACCCTGGTTGTTCACATCGCAGCGACCGAGGTCTCCTTTGCCCACCGGTTCAAGGGGCAGACGGTGCCCGATGAGCTTCTCGCCGAGTTCCCCCCGCACCGGGGCGGCCCCCTGCCCGAGATCACGGGTCTGACTGCCGAAGATCTCCTGGCCCGGTTGGAGAAGAGCCGCGGGATCCTGCAGGAGGCGGTGGCGGGGTTGACCGCTGCGGACCTGACCCGCGAGATCCCCCTGGGGGCCGAGCGGGCCGCTACGGTGGAGTGGCTCCTGGCCCTGCTTCCTGTACATCTGACCGGCCATGTCGGCCATATTCAGATGAACGTGCAGCACCAGTAAGGCGAACCGCAGATATCTGGCCCTGGGCGTCGGCTCAGGGCCTTTTCCCCGCGCAATAAACCGCACAATAAACCTTCGTTCGCTGAACCGGGGCTGGTTTAATGGCAGACTTCAAGCTGACACACGACCCAATTTCACGAACGAGGGAGGACTCAACGATGAACGCTGCGCTCCAGACCGTGACGAAGAAGGCCGAGTTTGGGGTTACCGGTATGCACTGTGCCGCATGCTCCGCCAAGGTTGAGAAGAGCCTGCGGAAGGTCGCAGGCGTGACAGGGGCCTCGGTCAATCTGGTGACCGAGAAGGCGACGGTGATCTTTGATCCGACGATGGTTGACCACACCGCCCTGCACGCCGCTGTGACCAAGCTGGGCTACGGGGTGGAGGCTGCAGAGCAGCCATCGGGCCCGGTGAAGGTGGAGTTTGGGGTGACCGGCATGCACTGCGCCGCCTGCTCGACAAAGGTGGAGAAGCGGCTGAAGAAGGTGACCGGCGTGGCCAACGCCTCCGTCAACCTGGTGACGGAGAAGGCAACAGTGATCTACGATCCCGCCGTTGTCGGTTTCGAGGAGCTGCGGCAGGCAGTGACCGGGGTCGGCTATGGCGTGACCGAGCCGGCCGGTGACGGCATGGTCTCCACTGAAGGTGACGCCCGGCAGATCGCGCAGGAGCAGGCCGAGAATGCCAAAAAGCTCCACGCAATGCGCCAGATGCAGCTCTTTTGGTTCAGCACTGCCCTGACCCTGCCGCTGCTGATCGCCAACATGGTGCTGATGCCCCTGGACATCTACGTGGAGTGGCTCCAGAATCGGTGGTTCCAGGCGACCCTGGCCACGCTGGTCCAGGTGATTGTCGGCGCCCGCTTCTACCGCAGCGCCTTCCTGAACCTGCGCCATGGCAGCGCCAATATGGATGTGCTGGTCGCCCTGGGCACTACCGCCGCCTATGGCTACAGCATGGCCATCTCCTTCTGGCTGGGTGGTGAGAACTACTTTGAGGCCAGCACAGTGATCTTGACCCTGATTCTCCTGGGCAAGAACCTGGAGGCGATCGCCAAGGGGCGGACCTCGGAGGCGATCAAACGGCTGCTCAGCCTCCAGGCGAAGACGGCCCGGGTGATCAGGGGCGGCGTAGAGATCGACATTCCGGTGGAGCAGGTCATCGTGGGCGACACGGTGGTGGTTCTGCCTGGCGAGAAGATCCCGGTGGATGGCGTGGTTCTCAGTGGTGCTTCGGCTGTGGACGAGTCGATGCTGACCGGTGAATCGATCCCGGTGGACAAGGGCCCGGGCGACAAGGTGACCGGGGCGACGCTCAACAAGCACGGTTTTCTCACGGTGGAGGCGACCCGGGTAGGGCGTGACACGGCTCTGGCCCAGATCGTGCGCATGGTCGAGGAGGCTCAGGGGTCCAAGCCGCCGATTCAGAAGCTGGCGGACAAGATCTCGGCCATCTTTGTGCCCGTTGTTATGGGCATCGCTGTGGTTACCCTGCTGGGCTGGGTTGCCGTCACGGGGGACTGGGACTCCGCCATTCATGCGGCCATCGCTGTTCTGGTGATCGCCTGCCCCTGCGCCATGGGCCTCGCCACCCCCACCGCAGTCATGGTGGGCACCGGTCTGGGCGCCGAGAACGGGATTCTCTTCCGGGGCGGCGAGCACCTGGAGAAGGCGCACGGCGTCAACCTGGTGGTGCTCGACAAGACGGGGACCATCACCTGGGGCCGCCCAGAGCTGACCGACGTGGTCACAACCGGGTCCATCGCTGCCGATGAGCTACTCCGTCTGGCGGCCTCGGCCGAGACCAGGTCCGAGCACCCCCTGGGGGTGGCGATTGTCAACGCCGCCAAGGAGAAGGGACTGACCCTGTCCGAGCCCGATGTCTTTATCGCCCAGCCGGGCTACGGCATCTCGGCCACGGTGGAGAACCACTCGATTCTGGTCGGTACCCACCGGCTCATGGAGGCTCACGGGGTCGCCCTGACCCCTGAGACACAGGCCCGAAAGGAGGCGCTGGAGGGCGGCGGCAAGACGGCGATGCTGGTGGCTGTAGAGGGGGCTGTGGCGGGCATTCTCGCCGTGGCCGACACGGTTAAGCCGACCTCCGCCGAAGCGATCGCGGAACTGAAGGCGCTGGGCATCGAGGTGGTCATGATCACCGGGGACAACCGACGCACCGCCCAGGCGATTGGCCGGGAGGTGGGGGTTGACCGGGTCATCGCTGAGGTGCTGCCAGAGGGAAAGGCAGCGCTGGTGGAGGAGTTGCGGGAAGATGGCAGGCGCACGGTCGCCATGGTGGGCGACGGAATCAACGATGCCCCGGCGCTGGTCACGGCTGACCTCGGCATGGCGATCGGCACCGGAACCGACGTGGCAATTGAGGCCGCAGGCGTCACACTCATGTCCGGTGACCTGAAGGGCGTGCCGGCCGCGATTCGGCTGAGCCGCCAGACCATGCGGACGATCAGGGAGAACCTGTTCTGGGCGTTTATCTACAACATTATCGGCATCCCCCTGGCTGCGGTGGGTATGCTCACCCCCATGCTCGCCGGTGGCGCCATGGCCTTCAGCTCGGTCTCGGTGGTCAGCAACTCGCTGTTCCTCAAGCGGTACCAGCCGAAGCAGTCCGAAAGCGTGCCGGGCGCCTGGGCGCTCAAGCTTGGCGGTATCGCCCTGCTGATCGGGGCGGTGGCCTGGGGCTTCTGGTACGTGCAGCCCTTCAATACCGTTCGCCACACCCTGGTGATCAGCCGGGCGGACCAGTACCAGGAGAGCGAGATTCGTGTCAAGGCCGGCCAGAAGGTCCGCCTGACGCTGGTGAACGAGGCAGACCACACGATTCACGATTTCGCCATCGACAAGACGATGCCGGTCCGGGCGGTGCGCATGATCCGCCAGCGGCCCGACGCCGACATGGGCGATGCCTACCTGTACGCCGTCATGATCGACGCAGCCCCGCTGTCCACGGCGGTCGTGGAGTTTATTCCGACCCGGCCGGGTGTCTACGAGTTCTACTGCTCCGTGGAGGGCCACCGGGAGCACGGCATGGTCGGCCGCCTGGTGGTGGAGTAGGAGGCGAGAGCGATGTCCGAGCGCAGCGGTGGCGGGGCCCGTGGGGAAGGCCCGCAGCGGTATGAGATTCGGGTGCGCGGCCACCTGAGCCCCCAGTGGTCTGCTGTCTTCGACGAGGCGGAGGTGCGAAATGAACCAGGTGGAGAAGCGGTGATCACCGCGATGGTGCCTGACCAGGCATCGCTCCACGGACTGTTGGCCCGGCTTCACGGGCTGGGGCTGCCGCTGGTCTCGGTGAACCCGCTCACGCACCGCTCGCCGCCGGAGGAATCCGAATAGCGAAGGCGCCCCCGGGACCTGGCACTCGCCAGGCTCCGGGGGCGTTGCGCGGGGTGGGGGGTAAATAAACTTCAGGATCAACTTTCGTTCGCTGAGGTGGACCCAGGTTTACTGGCAGACTCAAGGTGCGAGGCGAGAGACGCCTTACGCACACACGAACGGGAGGCTGTCCCTAATGCGCAAACCAAACCCATGGCTCCACGCAGTTGGCTTTATCGGCATTATGAATCTGGTCCACGCTGTGATGATGTACCAGACCTTCTACTACGTTGATGGACTGGGCATGGCCGTAGCGGCCTTCGCTCTGGCCAAGACGGCAAAGTCGGTCTGGGACGCGGTCAACGATCCGCTCCTTGGCTACCTGTCGGACCGGACCCGCACCCGCTTTGGTCGCCGCCGGCCCTGGATTCTGGTCTCGCTGCCGTTCTATGCTCTCTCCTTCATGGCGCTCTTCTGGGTGCCGCCTGCCTTCCAGCAAGGGCCGGCTCTCTTCTGGTACCTGGTGGTGGTGGTGTTCATCTTTGAGACCTGTGACACGATCATGCAGACCAACTATGGCGCCCTCTTCCCCGAGCTGTTCCGCACCGTGGAGGAGCGTACCCGGGCGATGACGATCAAGCAGATCTTCCACACCATCGCCTTCATTCTTGGCATGGCGCTGCCCAACGTGTTCATTCAGTTCTTCGGCTACAACGGCATGGCGGTCATCTTCACTTCGATTCTGCTGATCACGATCCCGCTCATGCTCCTGGGCAGCCCCGAGGACCCCGCTGCCAGCGAGGCCAAGCCTTTCGATGTGGTGCGGGCCTTCCGGGAGACGGCCAGGGACAAGGGCTTCTGGATCTTCGCCGGGATCAAGGTCTCCTTTCAGATCGCCGGCACGATTCTCATGACCGGCGTCGCCTTCTATGTGAAGTACGCCCTGAAGTTGGACATGATGGGCGCCATGGCGATCATGGGTGCCATGTACCTGCTCATGATGCCGCTCATGGCGGTCTGGGCCAAGGTGGCCCGCACGGTGGGCGTTAAGCAGGCGTTTTCCATCGCCCTGGGCCTCTTCGCCCTGGCTACGATCAGCTTCTTCTTCGCCCAGGGGCTGGTGGGCGGGGTCCTTGTCGGGGTGCTGCTCAGCCCCGGGTACAGCGGTGTGATGGTGCTGGGCGACCTGGTGCTCGCCAACCTGATCGACCTGGACGCCCGGCGCACCGGGCAGCGGCGTGAGGGGATCTACTACAGCATCAACAACTTCTACAGCAAGCTGGCCAACGCTGGTACCGCTTATGGCTTCGTGGCGGTGGGGGTGCTCTTCGGCTACCGGGGGGCTGAAGACCCCGGTTCCAACCCCGACCTCGCCTTCCGGTTTCTCATGAGCGTCATTCCGTTTGCCTTCCTGGCGCTGGGCTGGGTGCTGGCCCGGTTCCTGCCGGCCACCCCGGCGGTGGCTTCTACGGCACCTGCCCCGCTCCCCGTGCACCCGGAGCCCACCACGGCGGACTAGGCCCCCGCCTTCGGGGTGAACCCTTGAAAAGGAGTGTTGGAAAGATGACTGCACAGATGCACCAGCAGCAGGGGGTTGCTCCGAAGGCCTCAACTCCCCCTGCTCCCCAGGCTACTGGACTGCTCGATCCATTGCGCTACAAGGACTTTCGGCTCTTCACCGCCGGTCGCCTGGTCTCGATTCTCGGCGACTACTTCCAGATGGTGGCGCTGCCCATGGTCGTCTTTGAGATGGTGCAGTCGACCTCGGGGTGGGGGAGCGTCATGTCGGTGCAGGCGATTCCCCGGACCCTTCTGATTGTGATCGGCGGGTTAATCGTGGACCGTTACCGACCCCGGAACGTGATGCTGACGGCGGAGATCTTCATGGCGATCATAACGGCGGTGCTGGCGGGCCTCTTCTTCCGGCAGGATCTGGCACTCTGGATGATCTACGCTTACGCCGTCTGTGCTGGCGTTGCCAACGCCTTCTTCATTCCGGCGATGCAGTCACTCACACCGGAACTCCTTCCCCCCGAGCAGGTGCGGGCGGCCAACGCCCTGAACTCATCGACCTTCCAGTTGGCCAGGTTTATCGCACCGCCGCTGGCTGGGGTACTTCTCTCCGTGGTAGGGGCGGGAACGCTCTTCACCCTGAACGCTGTCACCTTCGCCGTCTATGCCCTGGTGCTCTGGAAGATCCACACCCCGGCGGCGGCCCGGCGCCCGACTGCCTCGGGCTCCTTCGGGCAGCAACTTCGGGAGGGGATTCAGGCGGCACGGCGGGACCCCGTGGTCTGGATGGTCATCCTTACAGCGATGGCCGCCACCGTGGGGCAGGCCGGGGCCATGGTGGTAGGGGTGCCCGCTCTGGCCAAGCTGGTGCTCGGGGCCGGGGAGAAGGGGGTCGGCGTCCTCTTCGGGGCGCTCGGGGCGGGCTCACTGCTCGGCGCCGTGGCCGCTGGCTCTGCTGCCCGCCTGCGCCACCCGAGCCTCGTCGCCAGCGCCGGGCTTGTGGCGAGCGGCGTGGCGATGGCCGTCGCCGGCTATGCCAACTCGGTCTGGATGGCCGCCCCCTTCCTCCTGGTGGCAGGCGCCTTCCTCACCGCCGCCTCGGTCTTTTTCTTCACCCTGGTGCAAACCCGCGTCACCCCGGAGGTCCGGGGGCGGGTAATGGGGTTGATGTCCCTCACCTGGTTCGGCCTGGACCCGCTCGCCTTCACCCTGGCAGGGCTCGTCGGCGACCTGCTCACCCCCCGGGCCATCTTCTTGCTGGGCGGTCTGCTCACCGGCCTCTCCGGCCTGATTCTGGTGGCCAGCCGCAAGATGCGGACCGCCGCATAACGAGGACCCGCCGGGCTGTGTGCCAGGCGGGTCTTGTGTTCCCTATGGAAGCAGGCCCAACTCGGCTGCCCGGAGAATGGCCTGGATCCGGCTGGCCACCCCCAGCTTGCCGAAGATATTGTGGGTGTGCTTCTTCACCGTGCCTTCGGCAAGGATCAGCCGGTCGGCAATCTCCTGGTTGGAGCAGCCTTCGGCCAGGAGGCAGAGTACCTGCAGTTCCCGCTCGGTCAACGGCTCGACCAGTGCTGCCTGGTTCGGCGCCGTCCCGGTCACTGGCGCAGGCTTGTCCATGAGCTCCAGGAGACGGGTGGCGTAGTCGGAGCGGAGCCTGGTTAGAACTTTTGCCAGTGGCGGCCCCTCATCGACGAAGAGGCGGACATAGCCCTGGGGCTGCGCCATCTCCAGCGCTTGCTTCAGGGAGGCTGTCGCCCCGCTTCCATCGCCCAAGGCCTCCCTGCCCAGGGCCTGGAGCATGCGAATCTCGATCAGGCTGCCCCGCCTGCCGGCGCTCTCCGCCCGCTGCTCGATTTGCTGCAGAAGGGTGAGCGCAGCGCCCGCCTGGCCCCGGGCGATCTGCACCCGGGCCAGGTTGAGATCGCCCGGCTCCGTCGTGTAGCCATGATCGACACCCACACCCTGCTCATACTCCACGGCCCAGCGGGCCGCTGCGTCCAGATCGCCGAACCGCAGGTCTACCTGTGCCCGCAGGCCGGGAATTGTGCGGATATGGTGGGGCATGCGCTGGTCATGGGCCACCTGCAGGGCTTGGTCCAGAGCGGCCACTGCACCGTTCCGGTCGCCCCTCGCCATCTGTATGCGGGCGAGGCAGAGGCAGGCCTGCCGCAGGGGGTCGAGGCGCCCCGACTTGCCGCACTGGTCTATCGCCTTTCGCAGCAGCGCCTCAGCCTGATCCAGTTCGTTTCGTTCGCGCAGCAGGTCGGCCAGCAGCACCTGACTGAAGTCGCCGGTACCGGCCTCACCGGCCAGCTCCAGCCCCCGCATCAGCCGCAGATGGGCCTGATCGAGTTCCCCGGCCAGCATATGGAGAATCGCCAGATGGTTCAGGGTGTAAATATGTAGGAGCGGCTGCCGCTTCACATCGATCAGACGAAGGGCTTCGCCCAGCGCTGGGATTCCCAGGGCGGGATTCCCCGTCATCCGGTAGGTCAGCCCCTTGAGGTAGACCAGCATGCTATAGTCTGACCGGTTGTCGGGAGAGACCTGTCGCAGCGCCCTGTCAGCCAGGGCAATGGCGCTCCGCACATCTACCTTTTGTACGGCGGCAAGGGTTCGCAAGGTGATGACCCGGTCCGAGAGCCGGGAGGCCTCGTCTGCGGTCAGGTTGGGAAGGGTCCGCTCGGCATCGTCGAGCCGCTCTTCACCCTCCTCCATGTGGCCTGTGAGGATCAGGGCGGAGGCATACCAGGTAGAGAGGTGGGGGCGGCTGCGCACCAGTGCATCGGGCAACCCCTGGACCCAGCCGGTCAGGGTGGCGTACTCCCCCCGCTCGTACATGACCTGAAACGCCGCCCCCTCCACCAGCGCTGCGGCCCTGTCCGAGTCCCCAGCAACGAGGGCGTGACGTATGGCATCATCGGCCAGTGCCCTGCTCTCGTACCACCGGCTGGCCCGCTGGTGGAGCTGGGCGATCAACTCGGCCCCCTCCTGCCGGAGGCGGAGCTGAAGCAGGTCCTGGAAGAGGTGGTGGTAACGGTACCACCGACGGTCATGGTCGAGCGGAATCAGAAAGAGGTTGGCGCGTTCGAGCCTGTGGAGCATCGCTTCGCTGTCGCCCCGCGCCGTTACGGCGTCGCACAGCGGCCCGGTCAGGCGGTCGAGCACAGCAGTCTGGACAAGAAAGGAGAGGGTCTCCGCATCTTGCCGGTGGAGGACCTCTTCCATCAGATAGTCAGCGATGTGGCGGTGGCTCCCGGCCAGCGCCTGAATGAAGTCCCCCACGTTGGCGACACCCTGCAGGGAGAGTCCGGCGAGCTGAAGCCCGGCCACCCACCCCTCGGTGCGCATGTTCAGCAGACCGGCCTGCTCCGGCGAGACGGTGACGCCCATGGTCCGGTCCAGGAAGGCCCGGACTTCTTCATCGGAGAAGCGCAGGTCCGCCGCCCGCAGTTCGCTCACCTGCCCGCGCGCCCGCAGCCGGCTCAGCGGCAGGGGCGGGTCGATGCGGGTTGCGATCACCAGGTGAAGCTGGGGTGGCAGGTTCTCCAGAAAGAAGGTCAGACCCTCATGTACCTCCTGTTGGGTCACCAGGTGAAAGTCGTCCAGGACCAGCATGGCGGGCCCTGGCATGCGGGAGAGTTCGTTGATCAGCACGGTCAGCACCGAGCGAATCGGCGCGGGCGGAGTGGCGCGCAGCAGCGCCAGCGGCTCCCTGCCGGGCCCGTCTGGCAAGCCTGCGAGGGCGGCGATCACGTAGGTCCAGAAGCGGACCGGGTCGTTGTCGCCGTCGTCCAGCGCGACCCAGGCGACGGGCACGGGTTCGGTCTGGGCGGCCTGCCAGTGGGCCACCAGCGTCGATTTGCCGAAGCCCGCCGGCGCCGAGATCAGGGTCAGCTTGCGCCGCATCCCCTGGGCCAGCCGCTCCAGGAGGTGCGGCCGCGGGACCAGGTCGGGCTGCACGGGGGGCATGAAGAGCTTGGTCTGGAGCAGCAGGTCGGTCAGGGCGCACCACCTCCTGGGAGATTAAAACCCGTCGGGCCGGCCCTTCGCCTTGCGGAGCAGGAGCTGGAGGGCATAGGGCATGGCCGGCAGGCGCCAGCCCTCCCGAGAGTAGAGCCCCTCCAGCAGCCACTGGAGCCGGGCGGCCTCTTCCACCGGAATCTCGCCCTCATACTCCTCGCCCAGCAACTGGGCTGCCCCCTGGCGAATCGCAGCGATAAAGCCGGCGTCCAGCGCCCGGCGGCGGGCGCCCAGGGCATCGCTCACCTCTGCCCCGGGGGTGAGCAGGTCGATCACGGTCAGGTCCTGCTCCTCCGTGAGGCCGCCGGCCCAGTAGCGCATGCCCCAGCCGAGGGCATCCTCTGTCTCCAGTCCGCACTGCCGGGCGATGGCGAAGATGTAGACCACGTCCCAGAGCCGGAAGCCCAGGAAGCCATGGGCCTCGGAGAACCACCGGCCCGGTATGGGCCGGGGCTTCACCTTCAGGGCGCTCTTCAGCGCAAGGTTGCCCTGCGTGGCGCCGCCACCGCTTAAGACAACCGGCCCCCCTCGTGCCGATTTCGATCGCCGGTGAAGAGGGCGGCGTTCGTTTATATCCAACACGTTGGGTGCTTTCTTCATGTCGATCCCCCTCGATAGACATTGTACTACAAGATGTACCAAAATCGCATACCCAATCAGATGGCGATCATAACCGAACCTTAACTTGACCCGTACAACCACATAAGAATACACTTATACCATGGGGTGAGTACATGGACGATCACATTCTGCTGATGAAGACGCTGGCCGATCCGACGCGGCTGAAGATCTTCAAACTGATTCTCGCTGAAGAGCTCTGCGTCTGCGAGCTGCAGAGCCTGCTGGGCATTAGCCAGCCGGCGGTCTCGCAGCACATCGCCAAGCTGAAGACAGCGGGGCTGGTGCGGGAGCGGAAGTCCAGCATGTGGACTTACTACCGGGGCGACATACAGCGGGCGACCGAAGGGCTGGGAGCGGTTATCGCCTTCCTCCAGGTCGACCCGGCCCAGGTGCCGGAGATGGCCGACCTGGCCCTGCAGCGGAGTCTAATGGTCCGGGCAGAGCTGTGCGGCCCGGTGAAGAAGGGAGCGGATTCGGAGTGAGGCTTGCGGTCTTTTCAGATGTTCACGGCAACCTCCAGGGGCTGGAGGCGGTTCTGACCGACATACAGCAGCGGGGCGCCGATGTGGTCTGGTGCGGGGGCGACCTGGTGGGCTATGGCGCCAACCCCGGCGAGGTGGTGGATCGAATCCGGGAACTGGGCATTCCCACGATCATGGGCAACTATGATGACGGCATTGGTTACTTCCGCATCGTCTGCGGCTGCGACTACAAGAGCGAGGCCGACGCTGAGCGCGGCGCCCGCTCCATCGCCTGGACGAAGCAGAACACGACCGAGGCCCAGAAGGCCTACCTGCGGAACCTGCCCTACAAACTCCAGAGGGAGTTCGAGGGGCACCAGGTGGTGCTGGTGCACGGCAGCCCGGTCCGACTGAATGAGTACCTCTTGGAGAACGTGGCGGATGAGGTCTTCGCCGCCCATCTGGAGAGCACCCGGGCCGGCGTTCTGCTCTTCGGCCATACGCATAAGCCGTACCATAAGGTGCTGAACGGTCGCCACCTGGTCAACACCGGCAGCGCCGGGAAGCCGAAGCACGGCAACCCCAATGCTACCTATACGCTCCTCGACCTGACCCCCGCCGAGGTGAAGGTACAGATCGTGGAGGTGAGCTATGACTACGAGGCGGCAGCCCGGGCGATTGAGGCCACCGACCTGCCCCACGAGTTCGCCCAGATGCTCCGGGAGGGGCGTGGTTAGCGGTGAAGCTGAACGTTGACCCCGAGGCGGCGGCATTCATTGCCCAAGAGGGCGGTCAGGCTATCATCTTTGCCGGCAAGACCGGTGGTTGCTGCACCATCGGCTGGCTGCTGGAGCCAATGGTGGAGCTTGGCGAGCCCAGGAGGCCGCTGGAGGAGTATCAGGTCATGCAGGTGGGCGGAGCGACCCTCTACCTCGACCGGGCGCTCGAATCGGTCGAGCAGACCTACCGGCTCCACCTCACCCGCGTATTGAATTGGAAGTCCCTGTCGGTCTCGTACGAAGGAGGTTAAATCGTGGCTCAGAAGCAGGGTGGCCTATCGCTTCTCGACCGGTTTCTCACGCTGTGGATCTTCCTTGCCATGGCGCTCGGTGTCGGTATCGGACACTACTTCCCCGGCTTTGCACAGGCGTTGGACAGCCTTCAGATCGACACGGTTTCGCTGCCCATCGCCATCGGCCTGATCTGGATGATGTACCCGGCCCTCGCCCGCGTGCGCTATGAGGAGATCGGCAAGGTCTTCCGCAACTACAAGGTGCTCGGCTTCTCGCTGCTCCAGAACTGGGTGATCGGCCCCATTCTGATGTTCGGCCTGGCCTTCATCTTCCTCAAGGGCTACCCGGAGTATGCCGTCGGCCTGATCATCATCGGGCTGGCCCGCTGTATCGCCATGGTGCTGATCTGGAACGGTCTGGCCAAGGGCGATAACGAGTACGCGGCGGCGCTGGTCGCCTTCAACTCGATCTTCCAGGTGCTCTTCTACTCGGTCTACACCTGGGTCTTTATTACCCTGGTGCCCCAGTGGCTAGGCTGGGACCTGGGCGGGGTGACGGTCAACGTCTCCATGTGGGACGTGGCCAAGTCGGTGCTGATCTACCTGGGCATCCCCTTCTTCGGCGGCATGCTGACCCGGGCGATCCTGCTGCCCCGCAAGGGCAAGCAGTGGTATGAGCAGACCTTCATGCCCCGGCTCGGCCCCACGGCGCTGATCGCCCTGCTCTTCACCATTGTGGTGATGTTCTCGCTCAAGGGCGAGGCGATCGTAGCGCTGCCGTTTGATGTGGTGCGCATCGCCATCCCCCTGCTGATCTACTTCCTGCTGATGTTCTTCGTCTCGTTCTTCATCTCGAAGCAGGCGGGGTTCGGCTACGGGGAGACGGTCACGCTCTCCTTCACCGCCGCCTCCAACAACTTCGAGCTGGCGATTGCGGTAGCCGTGGCGGTCTTCGGCATCGGGTCGGGCCAGGCCTTTGCTGCGGTGATTGGTCCGCTGGTGGAGGTGCCGGTGATGATCGGCCTGGTCAACGCCGCCATGTGGCTGCGGGGGCGCTGGAAGCAGCAGTCGGTCGCGGCGTAAAGGTGCCCTTTGAAGTACAACCCCGTGCTTGTCAAGAGCACGGGGTTCTCTCGTGGTCGGCGCCCCGCTCGTGTACCCCCTGGCCCAAACCAACAGTTCAAATAAAATCGTACAGTTGCTATTGACAACAAATCAGGCCGCGGCGTAAGATGCCAATAAGGACGTTGCTACACGCAACGAATTCCTGGAACCGGAGGTGCTTCGCGATGAAGGCGCATGAGACTCGGGAGATGGTGCGACAGCGCTATGCCCAGCGGGTGCAGTCGACAGGCAGCAGCTGCTGCGGCCCTACCCCCACCCCCGCGGCGGACGAACTGCCGGTAGTCAGCGGCGGCAGCTGCTGTTGCGGTCCCAGCCAGGTCGATGAGATCGGGCGCACGCTGGGCTACTCCGACGAAGAGCTGCAGGCCCTGCCCGAGGGAGCCAACCTGGGGCTTGGCTGCGGCAACCCCCAGGCGATCGCTGCCCTGAGGCCCGGCGAGACGGTGCTCGACCTGGGTTCCGGCGCCGGTGTGGACTGCTTCCTGGCCGCCCGGCAGGTAGGGGATTCGGGCCGGGTGATCGGTGTCGACATGACCCCCGAGATGCTGGCCCGGGCCCGGCACAACGCCGAGCAGGGGTCCTTCCGCAACGTGGAGTTCCGGCTAGGTGAGATCGAGCACCTGCCGGTGGCGGACCAGACGGTCGATGTGATCATCTCCAACTGCGTGATCAACCTGTCACCCGAGAAGCCGCAGGTCTTCCGGGAGGCGTTCCGGGTTCTGAAGCCCGGCGGTCGCCTGGCCGTTTCCGATATGGTCACCGCGATTCCGCTCCCACCCGAGCTCCAGGAAGACGCTGCCCTCTACGCCGGCTGCATTGCCGGGGCGGCCCCGGTAGCCGAACTGCAGGCGATGCTGGCCGATGCCGGCTTCGAGCAGATCGAGATCAAGCCCAGGGACAGCCGGCAGCTCCTGGAGAGCTGGGGCGCTGGTACCACGCTGGCGGACGTGCTCTTCTCCGCCACGATTCAGGCGGTCCGGCCCCGCTAGCACATCGGACGAGGTGAGGCTGAATGAATATGCAGAAGGCTGGCGCACTGCTCCGGCGGGTGGCCCAGATGCATCTTCAGGTGCAGAGAGAAGGGGTCGACGCCTGCTGCGGGGGCGCCACGGCGACGCAGTGCATGATGTTGACCGAACTGGGCCGGTCCGGCCCGGTCACCCTGGCCGATCTGGTCCGCCGGCTCAACCTCGACAAGGGGTGGGTCAGCCGGGCGGTGGAGTCGATGGCGCAGGAGGGGCTTCTCACGAAAGAGCCCAGCCCCACCGACAAGCGGGCGGTAATCATCTCTATGACCGCCTCGGGCGAGGCGCTCTGCGCCGGCCTGAACCGGATGCTCGACGAGCAGTCCGACCGGATTCTCCGCCGGATTCCGCCCGAGGAGCGGCAGGGGGTCTACCGGGCGCTCGCCCTCCTGGAGCAGGCGTTGAAAGAGGAGTTAGAGGGGAATCCGATCCTGGTCCGGCTTACCGAGGAGTAGTCGCCGAAATCCCCGGAGGGTGAAGATCGAATGTGGAGCTTTCGCCATGCTGCGCCTGCCGACTGGCCCAAGATTGAGGAACTCCTGACCGGCGCTCACCTGCCCGCAGACGGGGCAGCAGACCACCTGAGCGGCTTCCTGCTCGCCTTCCGGGGCGAGCGGCTGGTGGGCATGGCTGCCCTGGAGCGCTACGGCGAGACCGCCCTCCTGCGCTCCGTTGCGGTGGCGGAGGAGGAGCGGGGAACCGGCCTCGGACAGGAGATTGTCCGCCGCCTGCTGGACCAGGCCCATGCCGACGGGATCACCGGTGTGGTCCTGCTGACCACAACGGCGGAGCGGTTCTTTCCCCGCTTCGGCTTCCGCCAGGTGAGCCGTGAGGCGGTGCCCGCCGCCGCCCACGCTTCCGCGGAGTTCCGGGGCGCCTGCCCTGCCTCCGCCACCGTGATGATGCTTGACTTACGGCGCCCCCCGGTGCTGGTCCGGCCAGCCACCCACGACGACGTGGAGGCGATAACCCGGATCTACAACCAGGGCATCGAGGACAAGACCACCTTCGAGACCGAACTCCGCACCCCGGAGGAGCGGGGGGAGTGGCTCCGCCAGCGGGGCGAGCGCCACCCGGTCACCGTCGCTGTCAGGGGTGGGCAGGTGATGGGGTGGGCCTCCCTGAACCCCTTCAGCGCTCGCCAGGCCTACCGGTTTGTGGCCGACCTCTCGGTCTACGTGGAGCGGGCGGAGCGTGGCAACGGAATCGGTACGGCCCTCATGGAAGATCTGCTTCGCCGGGCGCCGGCCCTGGGCTACCACAAGCTGGTGCTGACCACCTTCCCACACCTGGTCGCCGTGAAGCTCTACGAGAGGTTCGGCTTCCGCCACGTGGGCGATTACCGGGAGCAGGGGCTGGTAGACGGCGTCTGGACCGATACCCGAATCATGGAACGGATTCTCTGATCTTCGGGGGGGCGGGCCACGTCTACGGGCTCTCCCTGTATAACCAAATCAACATTTTTTGATGTGGAGGCGCCTGTCATGACCGCCCTTGCAATCCGACTCTCCGCCTGGACCGGCCTCTCCCGGACTTTTGCGATCTTCCTGGGAGGCATGGCGATCTCGAAGCTGGGCGATGCGCTCTACCTCTTCGCTCTGCCCTGGATCGCCTACGAAATGACCGCTTCGCCCGTGGTGATGTCGACCCTCTACGCCACCGAGATTGTGCCGATTCTGCTCTTCGGCGCCCTGGCCGGCGTGTTTGTCGACCGCTGGGACCGGCGGAAGCTCATGCTCTGGTCCGATGTGACCCGGGCGGTCATTGTGGCGGCGATTCCGCTGCTGCACCTGCTGGGGGCGCTTCAGGTCTGGCACCTCTACGTCGCAGCATTCTCCCTCAGCCTGGTCTCCCTGGCCTTCGACGTGGCGACCACCGCCGTAATTCCCGAGATGGCCGGCAGCGACCTCACCCGGGCCAACGCCACCTTCCAGATGGTCAACCAGGGCGCCTCCATGGCGGGCCCGGCCATCGCCGGCCTGGTGATCGCCACCGTGGGCGGGCTGAACGCCCTCTGGATCGACGCCCTCTCCTTCGGCGGGACCTTCCTGGCGATCCTGGTCATGCCCACCTTCCGGCAGCAGTCGCAGGGGCTGACCGCCGGCGGGGTGCTAAAGGGTGTGGCTGAAGGGTTCCGCTGGCTCTGGGAGAGCCCGGTGATCCGGGTGCTCAGCCTCCAGGCGATGACCGGCAACTTCGGGTTTGGCATGGTCTCCGCCGTGCTCATGTTCTACCTTCGCTCCACCCTTGGACTGAGCGCCGAACTGGCGGGCCTCGACTACGCCATGCTGGGCGTGGGCGGGCTGCTGGGCTCCATCGCCATCGTGCCGCTCTCCCGCCGTTACCGGCGCTCCACCCTCTACCCGGTGATCCTGCTCTTCGGCCTGTCCGGTCTGCTGATCATGGCTACGGTCCGGCTCTGGTGGGCGCCCGGCCTCGGCTTCGGCATGGTCTCCGCCTGCAACATCGCCTGGGTGGTGCTCTCGACCTCGGTACGCCAGGAACTGATTCCCCCGCACCTGATGGGCCGGGTCCTCGCCTTCTCCCGCATTCTCTCCACGGCGGCAATGCCCGTGGGGGCTACCCTGGGCGGCCTGCTCTCCAAGTCATTCGATCCGACGGTGATCTTCCTCATCGCTGCGGCCACCAAGGGAATCGAGGTGCTGATCGCCCGGTTCTCCGCCATGAAGACCCTGTAAGCAAGGGCCGGGGCTCCCCTCAGAGGGGAAGCCCCGGTCGCCGCATCTCCAACAGGTAGGTTGTGGTGCCATCTGGCTGAAGGGTCGGCCCGGAGATGCGGTCAAACCCCACCGCCTCCCAGAAGGCGGCCGCTTTCGGGTTGTTCACCTGCACCGCCGTCTGAAACCGGTGAATGCGGGGATTGGCCCAGACCTCGATCTCCACCCGCCGCACCACCTGTGCTCCCAGACCCTGCCCCCGGTAGGCCGGGTCGATCATGAGGAGAATCAGAAAGGCAAGATCCGGCTCCCCCTCGTAGCCGTCGAGCGCCACATCGAGCACGCCGATCAGCTGTCCATTCGCCGTGTAGATCCCCTCAAAACGGCCGCCTTCGCGGCCGGAGATATCTAGATCGGCCTGAACCATCTTGGCATCGATGAGCTTGTCGGTGCCCAGGCGGATGAAGTCCGCACAGCGCTGGTAGAGGGCGACGAGGTCATCGATCTCGGCCTCATTCACGGGGCGGAACTGCAGAAGGGTCATCTGTTTTCACCTGTCCCCAGGGAGATGATTCCCCTTCATTCGCCCCGCGGGCCACCCGCACCTCCATGGCTGCCCGTGGCTTTGTGGCTAGAGGCTGGGCGGGGTGCTGGTGAGAGCCTTCACCTTCCATACGTCGGAGATCTTCTGCAGCTCTGCCCACCGGTGGTTGATACCCGGGTTCCAGGCCCCGCCGGGGCTGGAACCCAGGTCGACCTTGACCTCGAAGTAGACCGTGGGGGTTTCCTCTATGACCGTCGCCTTGAGGAGCTTGATCTCCTCTATGGTGGCCGTCTTGCTGCCCGTGGGGCCGGATGGTTTCTTCGGCGCCGGGTTGCCGGCCGACAAGAAGCTCATCATGGCGGTGTCCTGGTTGACCACGGCGTCGAAATAGAGGAGCAGCACGGACTCGGCTGTATCGATCTCCCGCTGCGTCACCTCGGTACCCGGCTCCTTGGCGGGGGGCTTCGCGGCCTGACCCGAGGTGCTGGGCTCGGGGGTGGCAGTCTGGGCGACCGGCTCCTTCGGCGCCGGTGCAGGTACTGGCTTGGCATCGCCCTGTACGTCCGTTCCGCTGCTGCTACATCCAATCAGGAGTATACCGGATGCGAGCAGGAGCAATGTCCGCTGCATCATGCGCCTCACGGCAACCACGACCTCTCTTGCCAGGGTGTTGCCATGATTATACAGCGGGGTGGCTTCATTCGTTAATCGCTTCGCCAGTCTAATCTTCGTAGTCCAATAGTACCAGATACCACTGTCCAGCATCTACAGCGGAGCCTTTCGGGAGAACTGCGGCGCCCGCTTCTCCCGGACCGACGAGAGCCCCTCTGCTGCATCGGGGGTGAGGAAGCCGAGGAACTCCAGCGCCGTAGAGGTGTCGAAGATCGGGCCGGCCATACGCAGCCAGTTGTTCAGGGCGTACTTGGTCCAGCGAATGGCGCTGGGGCTCCCCTTGGCCAGCCGGTTCGCCACAGCGAGGGCGGTCTCGTAGACCTTCTCGTCGTCGACGCACTGGGAGACCAGGCCGATACGCTCCGCCTCCTCCCCGGAGATGGACTCGTTCAGCAGCAGGTAATACTTCGCCTTGGCCATGCCCACCAGCAGCGGCCAGATAATGGCGGCGTGATCGCCTGCGGCCACCCCGATGCGAACGTGGCCATCGACAAAACGGGCGGTGCGCCCGGCAATGGAGATGTCGGAGAGCAGCGCGACCGCCAGCCCGGCGCCGACGGCGGGCCCCTCTACCGCCGCAACGACCGGCTTGGAGCAGTTGATGATGTTATAGACCAGGTCACGAGCCTCTTTCCAGACCCGCAGCCGGGTGTCGTGATCCTTCATGATCGCTTCGACCAGGTCAAAGTCGCCGCCCGAAGAGAACTTGCCATTCGCCCCCCGCACCAGCACCACGCTGATCTCCTCGTCGGCGTCAATCTCGCGCCAGACCCGGGTCAACTCTGTATGCATCTGCGCCGTCACCGAGTTGAGCGTGCGGGACTTCTCCAGCACAATCTCCAGAATCCCCTCAGCGGGCTTCTCGAACCGCAGGGCCTCATAGTCGGCTAGCCAGTTCCGCTTCTTCACGTGTTGCCCCCTCCCTCCGCAATCGCAAAACGCTGACCATTCTAGTTACAGCACCGACCGCCATTTCCCCTCCCCGGGGAAAAAGAGAGCGCACCACCGCCTGGTGATGCGCTTCGGCAATGCTGTGCGAGTTAGTGGCTCTGGCTCTGCTTGTGCGCCTTGTCGTCTGGGGTCTTTTCGGGAATCATCAGCGAGGCGATCACCGAAACTGTGATCACGCCCAGCACCACCGAAAGCGAGATGGCAATCGGCATGTGGAAGCCGAAGGGGAGGGCAAGCATCTTTACGCCGATGAAGGCCAGAACCAAGGCCAGGCCGAGCTTGAGGTATCGGAACTTGTGAATGATGCCCGCCAGCAGGAAGTAGAGCGCCCGCAGGCCGAGAATCGCAAAGACATTCGAGGTTAAGATGATGAAGGGATCGCGGCTGATGCCCATGACCGCCGGAATCGAGTCGATGGCGAAGATCAGGTCGGTCGCCTCCACCATCACGATCGACGTGCCCAGCAGGGTGAGCATCGTCTTGCCGTTCCGCTTGGTGAGAATCTTGTTGCCGTCAAACCCCGGGTAGGTGGGGAGAATCCGGGAGACGAACCTGTAGACCTTGCTGTCCTCCAGCGACTCCTCTTCCTCGTTGGTGCTCCGCATCATCTTGAAGCCGGTCACCACCAGGAACAGGCCGAAGAGCGGGAGCAGCCAGGTGAAGCGCTCCACCAGCTCGACTCCCAGGAAGATCAGGATGCCGCGCATCACAATGGCGCCGATAACGCCCCAGACCAGGGCCCGATGCTGGAGGCCGCCCCGGATCCCGAAGAAGCCGAAGATCAGGGCGATGACAAAGATATTGTCAACGCTAAGCGCCTTCTCAAGCGTATAGCCGGCGATATACTGCATCCACATATCCAGGCCGTACTGCCAGTAGACGTATCCGCTAAAGAGCAGGGCCAGAACAATCCAGGCCACAGATGTCCATGCAGCTTCCTTCAGGCTAATGTCGTGATCATCTTTGTGGAGCACAAAGAGATCCAGCCAGGTGGCAAACGCTACAAACGCAAAGAAGGCCAATAGCTCGAACAGATGCATGTCGCCCATTAAGTCGCCCGCTCCTCACGTGTCATTCTTATAGCTCCTGCAATCCGGTCACGCCTGGCATGCCCCCCAGGGTAAACAGAAGGGACATGGCGCGCTTAGTTCCCGTGAGGAACCAAGGTCTTGCCATGTCCCAGAAAGGCCTGGTGACCGAAACAGCCGGGGGCTCGTGTCCCGCGTATGACCGACTGAATCACCTGACAGCGCCAGGCCGGCTACTCCCCTTGAGTAGACTATTCCATTACCCCTTAGTATACAAAATGGGGTATCTTCTGGCAAGACCACTCAATCCAATCTCCATGGGCCTGGTACCTCCCCAGGGTTTCTGTTCCAGCAAGCGCTCCATTGCAGAAAGTCTGCAGCCGGACTTCAGGCCAGGTGGACCCGGGGGTATACTCCAGGGCCACCTGGTAGAGGGTGCGTCCACCTGAAGCCGCCGCCAGCAGCGCGGCAAACCGCTCCTTGTCCTCCGGTCGGAACTGGTTGAGGGTGTGGCAGTGGAAGACCACCGGGGCAGACCCCTCCGGAACCTGATCCAGCGCGGACCAGGTGGCCTCCAGCCCGTCGCCCGCCACCAGGGTGGGCGGCTCTGCCGTAGCCAGCTCGATCGCCTGGGCCAGCCGGGCCGCCCGGGCGGTCTGGTCGGGCCAGACCAGCGACCGCAGCCAGAGGGCGGCATCTGGGTCCCGCACGTCGATCGGGTTCAGATCAATTCCAACCCGCATGGCCACCGCCGGCATCACCGGGGGGATCGGCGGCCGCAGCTCACCGCGGGTTTCGCAAGAAACCTGCACAGGGCTGGTTACATCGCCCTGTAATTCACCGGTGCCGTAATCGTAGGCGTAGCGATCCCACAGGAGCAGAAGACCCGCGCTGGTCCCTACTTCGATCAGGGCAAGCGGCGCCTGATTGGCGCGCGCTGCCACCAGGCTGAATGCCGGCAGCAATATGGCAGCACGGGCCACCTCGTTCGTCTGAACCAGGCGGCTCCGAAGGAGTGGCAGAATCTCGGCCCGGTACGTGAGGCAGAAGTCGCGGAAGGCGGGGAAGACTGGGTCCCCTTCAGCGAAGGCGCCGCCCAGGCTTGGGTAGAACGTTCGCAGAGCGTGATCCGCCCCTCGGAGGAGCAGGTACTGAACCGCCGCCAGCAGCAGGTTGGTCTTCGGAAAGTTAGGTGCCTCGTTGGCCAGGGCGATGAGTTCTGGGTCATCGGCGATACCATTGGTGATAGCCCGGTACAGCGGAGAGCGGGTGCACTCCACCTCGGCAAAGCGTCGGAACGCGGCGGCCAGGGCGTTTGGATCCACGTGCATCTACAGCCCCTCCTTCACCCCCAACTCTATCATTAGCCACAGTAATGAGTGAAATAGAACTTCCTTTGCTATCTGATCGCATCGCCCAATCAAAAGGAAGAGGCCCACCCGGGAGTCGGGTGGGCCTTCGAGGTTACTTGCCGGCGACCGCCAGGCTCCTGATCCGCAGGGTGGGCGAGCCCACGTTGGCGCCGAAGGGGACGAACTCCAGGTCGGAGCCCACCTCTTCGATCTCCTGCAACACGGTGTAGAAGTTGCCGGCCACGGTGATCTGGTTGACGGGCTTGACGATCTTGCCGCCCTTCACGTAGTAGCCATGAGCCGCCAGGGAGAAGTCGCCCGAGATTGGGTTGGCGCCCGAGTGGAGGCCCTGGAGGCTGGTGATGATCACCGCTTCGTCGGTGTCCGCCACCATCTCCTCAAGGGAGCGCTCGCCCGGCTTCAGGTAGAGGTTCGAGGGGGCGGTGGCGATGGCGCCCTTGTACGAAGGCTTGTAGCCATGGCCGGTGGAGGCGACGCCCTCGACCCCGGCGCTCTTCAGGTTGTAGAGGAACGAGGTGAGCACGCCGTTTTCCATCAGGTTCAGCCGCCGGGAGGGAACCCCCTCGCTGTCAAAGGAGCGGCTGCCAACGGCGCCGGGGAGGAAGGGGTCGTCGACCAGGGTGACCCGCTCGCTGCCGATCATCTCCCCGATGCGGCCCTTCAGGCCGGAGCGCCCCTTCTGGACGTTCTCGGCGAAGAAGACCACGTCAAAGGCGGTCAGCATGCTAGCCGCGGCGGTGTTCCGGAGGAGAATCGGGTAGGGCCGGCTTTCCAGCGGCTCGGCCCCCAGGTAGGAGATCGCTTCGTCGACAACCTCCTTGGCCACCGCCTTCGGGTCGATCGCCGCCAGGTCATGAACGGGGAGGATCTTGAAGGAGCTCTTGGTGTCGCTGCCCTCCCGGGCTACGGCCGAGAACAGCAAGAAGCTCAGGTTGACCTTCTCGCTCCGGTCGAGCCCCCGGGTGTTGGCGATCATCCGCTCGCTGGTCACCGCCTGGGCGTTGCAGTACGTCACCAGGGCGATGCGCTTGTCGAGCCGGAAGCACTCCGCCTCGATCTCCTTCAGCAGGTCGATCATCTGCGCAGGCGTGGCCTGGGCCAGCTTCTCGGAGAAGAGCTCCACCGTCTCGTACTCGAACGGCCCCGCGTAGAGCGGCTCGGTGTCCGCGCTGTCGATGGTCTCGGCGGAGGCCTTCGCCCCGTTCAGCAGCGAGTCAATGGCCGCCTCGTCGATCAACTCGGTGTAGGCGTAGCCCATCTTGTCGTTGTACCGCCCCCGGAAGGAGAGGCCGCCGTCCACGGCAATCGAGTAGGTGTCGATCTCGCCCTTGAAGACCTTGCCGCTGAACTGGTTGTTGCTCTGGTAGGAGACCTCCATGTCGGTGAAGCCCATGGCGGCGCCGCGGGCGAAGAGGGTGCTCTTCAGTTCCTGCAGGTTCATCGTTACTTCCCCCTTCTGCCGCCAACCGTGATCTCGCTGACGCGAATCATCGGCTGACCGACGTTGGTCGGAATCGATCCGCTGAGCGAGCCGCACATGCCCTGGCCCTGGGCCAGGTTGTTGCCCACCATGTCGATCTTGGAGAGGGTGTCGAAGCCCGTGCCGATCAGCGTGGCGCCGCGGACCGGCTCGGCGATCTTGCCGTTGCGAACCATGTAGCCCTCGTTGACGGCAAAGTTGTACTCGCCGGTGGCTGGGTTGACCGAGCCGCCGCCCAGGTTCCGGGCGTAGATGCCGAATTCAGTGTTGGCGATGATCTCCTCCGGCGTGGACTTGCCGGGAGCGATAAAGGTGTTGGTCATGCGGGAGGTCGGGGCGAACTTGTAGGACTGCCGGCGACCGGAGCCGGTGGGGGCCATGCCCATACGGCGGCCGTTCAGCTTGTCGATCAGGTAGCCCTTCAGAATGCCGTTCTCGATCAGCACGTTCTTCTGGGTGGGCATGCCCTCATCGTCGATGTTCAGAGAGCCCCACTCGTTGGGCCGGGTGCCGTCATCGATATAGGTCACGATCTCGTCGGCCACCTTCTGGCCGAGCTTATCAGCGAAGATCGAGGCCTTCTTGGCGACAGCGGTGGCCTCCATGCCGTGGCCGCAGGCCTCGTGCATGATCACGCCGCCGAACTCGTTGTTGAGGATCACCGGGAAGCGGCCGCTCGGGCAGTCGTCGGCATGCAGCATGGTGACCGCAATGCGGGCTGCCTCGCCGGCGTAGTGCTGCAGGTCCAGGTTTTCGAAGAACTCGAAGCCCATGGAAGCCCCGGGTCCGCAGAAGCCCCGCTGGAGCTGCGAGCCCTTGGAGGCAACCGCCTCAATCACCAGCCGCCCGCGGATTCGCCGGTCCTCGGCGTGGGTGCCCTCGGAGTTGGCGATCAGCACCTGCTGGTCCTCGTCGAGGTAGCGGACCGTCACCTGAGAGATCTCCGGGCTGTATCCCTTGGCGATGGCGTGGGCCTCACGCATCTTCCCGACCTTCCGGGAGAGGGGCACGTCGCTGGGGAGCAGCTGAATCGGGTGGAGGTTCCGGGAGGGGGAGGTCATCAGGTTCAGGGTCTGGTCAAGCTGCTTCGCCCCGCGTACCGCCTGTGCCGCCTGCTTGACCAGGGGCAGAAGTTTCTCGGGGGTATGCTCGTTGGTGTAGGCATACACGCTGTTGAACCCGTTAAAGATCCGGATCCCGATCCCGAAGTCCTGTCCGGCGACACTGGACTCCACCTTGCCGCCCACCATCGTGATGGTGGTGTTTCGCTTCTGCTCCACGAAGATCTCGGCAAAGTCGCCCCCGGTAGCAAGGGCCGCGGTGATCATATTCTCGATCAGCGCCTTACTGAGCACAGTCCGACCTCCTTGTACGAAACTCGTATAAGGAATTGGCGATCGGCGCAAACAAGACCTGTTTATAGGGACACAAAAATTCGTGGCATGAAGTAGTTGCAGGCCTGGGCCCACGCACGAGCCGCTGCCCGGCAAGGGCAGCGGCTTTCTGCATGCATAGGCTGAAGGATCAGTCCCGCACCACCGCCATAGTGGTGTAGGCAACGCAAAATCCGAAGCGCTCCAGGTTCCGTTGGGAGGGGCTGCCCGGGGCGGTCTCGACCATCACCATGTCGCAGCCAGCCTCGATCGCGTCGTTCAGTCGGACCCAGAGGAGCGCCGACTGCATGCCCCGCCCTCGGTAAGCAGGCAAAACGCTGGTGGAGGAGAGGTAGGCCAGCCCGCCGCGGATCGCCATGGCCCCGCCGCCGACCGGTTCATCGCCCAGCCGGGCGATGTAGCAGGAGACAGCAGGCACTTGGGTCATGGGCTGGGAGATCCAGGTCTCCTCCGGGACCACGTCATCCTTCTCCAGGAAGCCACGGGCGATGGTGAAGAGCCACTCCTGCTTCTCCTCGGGCGTGTGCACCCGGTTGATCGAGGCGCCCGATGCGACCTCGGGCAGGATCTCGCCGGGTGAGAGGGGGCGTACCATGACGTTGCGGAAGTGGTCGATACGATACCGCCGGTCCCCGGTCAAGAGATGAACCGACCGGTCGGCCAACGGGCATAACTCCAGCCTGGGAGCGAGCCCGTGGTCACGGAAGAACTCCTCGACCGTGTCCAGGTCCCCGGCGGTGAGCGGCTCCTGCATGCCAAGGCCCATCACCCGGGAGATTGGCGAGGTGGTCCCCACAAAGACGGCGTTCCCTCCGGCAATGGGGAGCACGGCCGTGGTGCCCGGGCGCAGCCTCTCCTGGGCCCTGGCGTATTCCACTGCGGCGGTGGACTTGTTCAACTCCAACCGCCTGGCCAGCGCGGCATCGGCAAAGAGCGTCACCATTCCCTTCCCCCTCCCTCAGTTCCCCGAGGAAGTGACGATGGGGATGGTCGAAAAGTTCCGGCAGAGATTCTCCCGAAAATACTGCAGCGAGGGTGAAGGGATATGGTCCCGTCGCGACGTCTGACACCTAGAATGCTCCACAAAGGAAGTGCGGTATATGGATACGCGGAATCCGGTTGACAGGGGGACGATCTGGGGGATCCTGCTCGTCTCGATCGGTGCTCTGTTCCTTCTTCAAACCATGGACATTGTCAACTTCGCCTGGCAGGTGATCATCGGGATCGGCTTCCTGATCGGGGCCGCGATCTTCGGTGGGGTCTTCGCCCAGGACAGGCGGCAGTGGTGGGCGGTCTTCCCCGCTTTCGCCTTGGGATTCATCGGCCTCATGATTCTGCTCGATGAGCTGACGCCCGGTTTCCGGCTCGGCGGTTCACTCTTCCTCGGCGGCCTCGGCCTGGCATTCGCCGCTGTCTACGCCGCCAACGACCGCCAGTACTTCTGGCCCATTATTCCCGCCGGTGTGCTCTTCACCCTGGCCACCGTTGCCGGGCTTGACGCGATGCTCCCCTGGATCGACACCGGCTGGGTCTTCTTCGGCGGCCTGGCTGCCACCTTTGCCTTAGTCTGGTGGGAGACCCGTCAGCAGCAGCGGTGGGCGCTGATCGTCGCCCTGGCCTGTGGCGGTATGGCTACGCTGATTCTGATTGGCTCGCTCATGCGGTTCCTCTTCCCGCTTGCCCTGGTCGGCATTGGCGTCTATTTGCTCACGCGGCAGCAGCGTACCCCGTAACGGGTCTTACCAAAGGAGGATTCACTCGTGGAACAGCCCATTACCCCTCCCCCCAGCAACCAGCCGCCTCGCCGCCCCTCCGTGGTCGGCCCGGTGATTTTGATTATCCTCGGTCTCGCCTTTCTGGCACAAAACCTGAACCTGTTTGACTTCAACGTCTGGGCCGTCCTCTGGCGCCTGTGGCCCGTCTGGTTGATCGCTGTCGGCCTTGACCTCATGCTGGGCCGTAAGACCTCCTGGGGCACCTGGGCGGTGCTGGGTATCGTCATCGCCATCGTTGGCGGAGCGCTCTGGGTCGATGCCACCTTCGATTCATTCACCGGCGCCAGTGAGCAGGTCAGCATCAACCAGCCCATCCAGAACGCCCGGAGGGCCGAGATGCATCTCGATACCACCGTATCCAACCTGGTGATCTCAGACGGCAGTGGCAGCGGCACACTGGTAGAGGGCACCGTCGTCCGGTTGGAGCATGAGCGGCTTGAGAAGAACGCCTACAACTCCGGCGACACCCTCGTCTTCAACCTGAAGGCCAAGACCCAGCGGGTATTCGGCTTCAACCTCCCGGGGGAGGTCAACCTGAAGTCCCCCACCTGGGACCTGCGCCTTTCCGACCAGATTCCCATTGCCCTGCGAATCGACGCCGGGGTGGGCACCTCCCGGCTCGACCTCTCCCGCATTCAGCTCTCCGAGCTGGATCTGGACGCCGGAGTGGGCGACACCGAGATCATCCTGCCCCCCAGCGGCCGCTTCCGGGTTGATATCGACAGCGGGGTGGGGCAGGTCACCCTGCGCATCCCCAAGGAGCTGCCGGTCCGGATTCATGTGGATCAGGGGGTTGGCAGTGTCCGGGTTCGGGGTGACTTTCAGCGGGACGGCAAGGCCTATATCTCCCCCAACTTCGGTCAGGGCCAGACCCAGGTGGAGATCGATATCGACGGAGGCGTCGGCGATATCACCGTGGAGCAGATCTAACAGCGCGTCAGGCAAGTAAATGGGGCGGCCCGGTGCGGGCCGCCCTATCCCTTTACCTTGTAGCCCATGGCCGGCAGCAACTGCCGCAGCCGTTCCCGGACGTCCCCCTGAATCTCCACCGTGTCCTCCTTGGCGGTCCCGCCAGTGCCACAGGCCTTTTTAAGCCTGGTGGCGAGGTCCTTGAGGAAATCGGGGTTCCGGGGCAGATCATAGAGCACGGTGACCGACTTGCCACCCCGACCGCTCTTCTCCAGCCGGAGCTTCACGGTGAGGTTGGCGGGGACGGCCTCCTTGGCGGTGCACCTGCAGTTGGCCAACAACTCACGGCACCGGGGGCAGCGCTGATTCTCCTTGGGGTCGGTGCTGTAGACGAGGCGACGGTTTCCATCCATCGGTGGTTCCCCCCTGGTTCCCAACGTACCAGCGGCTGGCGGGACCGTCAAGACAGACGCGGAAGGGACCGGTCTTCCATGTAGCGAAGTACCTCCCAATGGAAGCTGCCCCGAGGGAGGTTTCGCCGGTGATCAACATTCAGGAGATCTACGCTGCCCGGAAGCGCATCGCTCCGCTGGTGGAGCGCACGCCGCTGGAGTATAGCCGCCTGCTCAGCGATATGACCGGCGCCCAGGTCTATCTCAAGTTGGAGATGATGCGGGAGACGCGCGCCTTCAAGGTCCGTGGCGCGGCCAACTTCCTGGTTGCCCTCTCGCCGGAGGAGCGGAGCAAGGGCGTGGTGGCGGCATCGGGTGGCAGCCATGCTGTGGGGGTGGCCTATGCCGCAGCAAAGCTGGGGGTGCCTGCCACCATCGTCATGACCGAGCGGAGCCCGGTAAACCTGCGGGCGATCTGCCAGGGCTACGGCGCCGAGGTGCTGGTGCGGGGCCAGGTCTACAACGACGCCGCTGAGGTGGCCGGCGAGATCAGTCGGGCCACCGGGCGGAGGGTGATCCACTCCTACGACGACCCGCATATCGTGGCTGGTCAGGGTACGGTCGGCCTGGAGATCATGGAGGCACTGCCCGAGGTGGATGCGGTCTTCGTCCCGGTCGGTGGCGGCGGGCTGCTGGGGGGCGTGGGCTGCGCGATCAAGACCCTGAAGCCGAAGGCGGCGGTGATCGGGGTGGAGCCCGAGCAGGCGGCTGCCATGTACGAATCGCTGCAGCAGGGGGAGATCGTTCACCTGCCCGATCCCCGGAGCCTGGCTGACAAGCTGGTAGTCAAGGCGGTGGGTGAGCTGAACCTGACGCTTGCCCAGCGGTACGCCGACCGGGTGGTAACCGTCTCGGAGGAGGCAATAGCCCGGGGGATCTACACCTTCCTCGACCGGGCCGGGGTGCTGGTGGAGGGGGCGGGGGCTGCTGCCCTGGCTGCCCTTCAACAAGTGCAGGGCGAGTTTGCCGGGAAGCGTGTGGCCCTGGTTCTCACCGGTGGGAATATTGACCCCCCGGTTCTGGCTCGGGTGCTGAACCAGATAACATTCTAATTCCGATCGTTGCGTCGTTGTCCACCTGTTGACAGCGGTCGAGGCTGCATGGTACTATAAGTTCCAAGTTTGACTAATCTTTTTTAAGGAGGTGCCGGCATGATCAACACAACTTTCTTCACCAACAGCATCCGGCACGTCCCCACTCGGCACGCCTGAGGTTATTCACCATGCCAGGCCAAGCCGTGGGGCGTTGCCCTGCGGCTTTTGTTTTTGTCCTACACAAAGACAAGGGGGTCTGGCTTGGTGGCTCGTTATCAGAATGCGGCCGATATCCTTCCTCCCCGACTGCTGGCAGAACTGCAGCACTATGCGGCGGGTGAGCAACTTTATATCCCACGTCCGTCAGAGCGGCTTCCCTGGGGGGCCCGCAGCGGTGCCCGGGCTGACCTGGCTCACCGGAACGAGCGAATCCGGAGGCGCTGGGGCGAGGGAGTGCCGATCGACGAGTTGATGCGGGAGTTTCACCTCGGATACGACTCCATTCGCAAGATCGTCCACGGAAAGAACGGTTCTACCCGTTCCCGGGGCTGATGTCTGCCGGTCTGCCCAGGTATGATGAAGATGCGGTTGGCCAACCCGCAACTCATCATAAAGGTAAGGGGGTGATGCCCGTGGTCGAGTCCACGGTCGTCATCTCCGGCGAGCGGTAGCTCTTCGGAGATGCGAAGACCCAAAGGCAGGCGGAAACGCCTGCCTTTTTTTGTGCGCCGGGGCAGACTAAGCCTGTGGGGCGCAAGGGGGGATGAGTCATGCCCGAATACACATATCGACTTGCTACGGCGCAGGACATGGAAGGAGTTGCGGCCCTGTTCGCTGCAGCCTTTCCCGAGTCGATCGGCCCTGTACACCAGGCTTGGCTTTCACCCCACAGGCCTGACGCGGGACCGCCAGCGTGAGTGGCTGATCATGCTTCGCCAGTAATCCCGATTCATTTGGATAAACAGACCATTCGAGGCCAAGATGAACCGCCATTCACACTAATTATTCAAACGATTTGAAAACAACCCTTGGCAAATCTCGCCACTTCAGCTATGCTTTCAATGCAGAGGCGCTGCGAAGGGGGCGAGCAGATGGCCAAGAGACATGCCCCGATCATCAAAGAGGAGACGGTCATCTGTGAAGACTGTCTCCTTCCGTTCAGGCGCATTGTCGGATCCCGGCGGATTCTGTGTCAGGCGTGTTCTGGTCACACCTATCTTTCAAGGCTGAAGGCGGATGACGAAGAACCGCCTTCGTGCGGCTCATTTAAATAGGGCTGCGCCATTTCACTACGAAAACGCCCCGTGCCATTCCCTGGCACGGGGCGTTTCTTCGCGCCTGTTGGATGTCGTCGCTCGCATACGTACGGCGCTCGGCGCAGAGACTAGTTGACCGGAGGTGTCCATGCGTGAAGATCAAACAGGGAACCTCGCAGCAGTCCCAGCAAGCGCTTTACAAACAGATGGTTACCAAGGCGGAGCCAAAGCCACCGCGCTTTCGCAACGCGATCATGGCCTTCGTGACCGGCGGACTCGTCTGCCTGATCGGCGAGGGTGTCACCGACTTTTGGGAGAACGTCATGAACATCTCCCACAAAAAGGCAGGCGACCCCACCGTCGCTACGATGATCTTTCTGGGCGCCCTGCTGACCGGACTTGGGGTCTTCGACAAACTGGCCCGGTACGCCGGCGCCGGGCTGGCTGTACCGGTGACCGGGTTCGCCAACGCCATGACCGCCTCGGCGCTGGAGTTCAAGCGGGAGGGGCTGGTCTACGGAATTGGCGGGCGCATGTTCCAGTTGGCAGGAGCCGTGATTGTCTTCGGGGTGACGACCGCCTTCTTTGTTGGGATTGTCGCCTCGTTGGGCAAGATGTTCCGGTAGGAGGTGGTACCGTGGCGAAGAAGCGGCTCGGCATGCGGACCGTATACCTGGAGCATCAGCCCTATATCGTCGGGGCGGCGGCGGTGGCCGGTCCCATGGAAGCAGAAGGCCCCCTGGGCAACGACTATGACCAGACCTACCCCGACCTCATGATCGGGCAGCAGTCTTTCGAGAAGGCGGAGCGGCAGATGATGATCGATGCCTGCAACCTGGCCCTGCAGAAGGCGAACATCACGGAGAAGCCGCCCAAAGTGGACTACTTTCTGGCAGGGGACCTCCTGAACCAGATTATCACATCGAGTTTCGCCGGCCTGCAGTTGGCGATTCCCTTTCTGGGGCTGTACGGGGCCTGCTCAACCTTTTCGCAGTCGCTCTCGATTGGGGCGATGCTGATCGACGGGGGCTTTGCTGACAAGGTTCTCTGCTCGGTCTCCAGCCACAACGCCAGCGCAGAGCGGCAGTACCGGTATCCGGTGGAGTACGGGAGCCAGCGGAAGCCCTATGCTCAGTGGACGGTGACCGGCGCCGGTGCCGTCGTGCTTGCTGCCAGTGGACAGGGTCCCCGCATTACCCACGTCACCACCGGCAAGGTGACCGACATGGGGATCAAGGACCCGTTCGATCAGGGCGCTGCTATGGCCCCTGCCGCCGTCGACACCATTGTGACCCACCTGAAGGACACGGGTCGGAACGCCGACTACTACGACCTGATTGTCACCGGCGACCTGGCCCGGTTTGGCCGTGACATGGCCGTAAAACTGGCGGCACAGCAGAACGTGGTGCTGGGGGAGCGGTACCAGGACTGCGGCATCATGGTCTACGACAATACCCGGCAGGATGTCCACTCCGGCGGCAGCGGCTGCGGCTGCTCCGCCATCGTCACCTGCGGACACCTGCTGAAGCAGATGTCTCAGGGCAAGCTCAAAAAGCTGCTTCTGGTGGCGACGGGTGCCCTGCTCTCGCCCACCACCTTTCAGCAGGGGGAGAATATCCCAACGATCGCACACGCCGTTGCACTGGAGGCATGATCAGATGATGTACCTCAAAGCATTCCTGGTCGGTGGGTTGATCTGCCTGCTCGCACAGCTGATCCTGGACAACACTAAGTACAGCCCCGGCCATGTCCTCTCTGGATTCACGGTAGCAGGCGGTCTCCTGGGTAGCGTTGGCCTCTACGACCGGCTCATCGCCTTCGCCGGCGCCGGGGCGACGGTGCCGATCTCGAGCTTTGGCAACTCCCTGGTTAAGGGGGCACTCCAGGAGGCGAATCAGAACGGGATTGTCGGGGTGCTGACCGGCATGTTTGAGATCACGAGCGCCGGTATCGCAGCAGCCATTGTTTTTGCTTTCCTGACCGCTGTGGTCTTCAACCCTAAGAGCTAGGCAAGAGGACGCCGTGCAGAACGGCGTCCTTTCGCGTGCGGTGGGCTTTACGGGGCGCTCCGGGCCACCCCGCCGGGGACGGCGGCCATATCATCGAGGTGCTTCTTGTCCTCCACCCGCATCAGGTTCGGGTTGAAGAGCTGCACGGTGGCAAAGGTGGCGAAGATGGCGCCCATAACGCCCACAACCATGCCCGGGTCCAGGTAGCCGCCCATGATCCCCGCCAGGGTGGCGGCTACGGGGTTGGAGACCCAGGCGATAATGCGGCGGACCGAGAAGACACGTCCCTGCATCTCCTTCGGGGTCTGCGCCTGCCAGATTGACTGGGAATGGGCGTTGGTCAGCGGCATGGTGAACTGAATCAGGAAGGCCATGGCAGCGGTCAGGTAGAAGGCAGGTGAGAACCCGTAGAGCATCTGGGCGGCGCCTGTGACGACCATGGGCACCACCACCCCCAGCACCCGCCGGGACTTCAGCCCGCCCCAGGTGCTGATCAGCAGGCCGCCGATCAGACCGCCAACGCCGGCCAGCGAACCAAGCCGGCCCATCGCCTGGTCGACGGAGAGGCCCAGCACCTCCCGGGAATCGGCCAGATTGAACTTGACGATCATGGGCATGAGCACGTTCATGGTTGACAGGCAGAAGTTGGCCACGGTGAAGGTCGCCAGCAGCCAGAGGAGCGGCGGACGGCGGAAGACGTAGTCGGCGCCTTCCCGGACATCTGCCCAGAGACTCTTCTTGGGCTTTCCGGCTGGGGCCAGGTCGCTGCGCCGGGGTGACGGAATTCGGATGAAGATGAGCACCACCGCTGCCAGGGCGTAGGTCAGCGCTTCGAGACCGGTCACCAGCGCCGTGCCATCAGCCACCCGACCGAACAGGGCGCTCAGGGCGCCCAGAGAGCCCTCCCGCCCCATGCCCGGCAGGGCGATGATCACCGCAGCCAGCATTGGCGCGAGGAACTGCGCGAAGGAGATGGAGGTCTGCATCATACCGTTGGCGCGGGGGAGGAGCCGGTTGGGCACCAGCATCACATACGAAGTGTCGAAGGCGGCAGAGTGGAAGGCGTTGACCGCCGAGAGCGCAGCCATGAGGGGGACCAGGGTCCAGAGGGTCAGCAGCTTTGTGCTGATCAGCACGGTCAGGATGCCGGCGAGGAGCGCCATGATCAGGTCGGCCACCAGCATCGTCTTGCGCCGGTCGTGCCGGTCAACGAAGGCCCCGGCGATCGGCGCCATGAAGATGCCGGGCAGCATGAAGGCAAGCGACATGGCAGAAAGGGCGACACCCAGTTGAGGCTTCTGCTCCTCCAGCGGGTAGAGCACCGTGGTCAGCCAGATGGTCAGCGAAAAGAAGGCGAGCATGGAGCCGATCATGGAGACCGACTGGGTGACCCAGACGGTCACGAAGGTGCGGAAGCCGTTGGCGGGCGTTTGGTCCTGCAAATCGGGGAGCCTCCTCGTTGGAGATTACTCGGGAGCAACAAAGGCCGACAGCCGCCCTGCGAGCAGGTCGAGCCAGCCGGGCCGCAGGTCGTAGCGACCGTCGGCCCCCTTTTCGTGAATGATCACCAGGCCGGCGGCCCGCAGCGCCACCATGTGGTGGTGCACGGTGGACTTGGCCAGGCCGGTGCGGTCGGTCAGCTCGTTCAGACTCATGGGCTCTCGGGCGAGAAAACGGAGGATGCGGAGCCGGTTCTCATCGGCCAGCGCCCGGGTCAGACGGGTCAGGGCCAGGGGCGGTTCATCGGGGTTCGTCTGAAGCGGTTCAACCGGGTAGAGAATCACCCGGAGATCCTTGAGCCCCGCTCCTACATTCCAGGGGCTCATGTGGTACTGGGGCACGAGCACGATCTTCGCGTGCTCCTCTTCCAGATGAAGCCCGTTAGTCGCTTCTGCCACCAACTGGAGGGCGGGGGTTACCGCAGCCAGGGCCCGACGTGCAGCGGCATCCTTTTGCAGGTGCTCCAAGATCGCTGGGTCAAGCCCGCGGAAGTAGTGCTCGTGCCAGACTCGCAGAATGGCGAGCACCGCGTCACGCCAGGCGCCCAGGTCCCCCAAGGGCTCCCTGTGCTCGGCCTCCACCCGGCAGACAAGCCGCTCGTACAGGTCGCCCGGGGAGAGGGAGGCCAGCCAGTTCAGAAAGGACTCCGGGCTCCGGTCTCCCGGCGCCTCGTGGATAAGCAGGAAGAGGAGTGGCAGGGTCCTCGGCGCCTTTTGGGCCCGAATGCGAGCCTTCAGGTCGGGGCCCAGTCGCCTCTCAACCTCGGCACCCCAGGCAGGCCCGAGATCGAGCGTCTTCCACTTGGACCGCTCGAGGTAGACGAAGAGGCTGAGCACCAACTCGTAGGCAGGGGCATAATCGATCTTCACCGAACAGCTCATATCATTCGACCTCCATCGAACACCATTGCATTCGATGATAATCGAACGGTGAGCCGTTGGCAATACTCATCCTTCCTCCGGGTGCGCATAAAGTGGAGAGGCAAGGGAGGGAGACGCATGTATGGTTTCTACGCGCAGGGCTCCGAGACCATGGTCTGCCAGCATATCGCAGACTGGAGCCGCCAGGTCCTGAACTACCTGGACGAACTGCGGGAGCGGGGCATTCCGTCGGAGCGGTTGGCGAAGTGGCGGGAGCGATTCGCCGCCCTGGAGTCAGAGGCGGCCACCCTGCTGAACCCCTGGCAGTGGTCGATGCAGGGGGTGGGCGCTGTTGCAAAGCTGTTGGATCAGGCCTACAACGCCCTGGTCGACTTCACCGAGATGCTCCGGGAGATTACCGATGGGGGCCAGCAGGAGAAGGGGCGGGGCCACGAGCCGAGGGAGCGCCGGGAGCTGCGGGAACCTCGGGAGATGACACCGGGCGAGATCAGGCCGGTTCCGATTGGTGAGCACGTTCTGCCAGACCTGCCCTATCCGTACGACGCCCTGGAGCCGCACATCGACCAGCAGACCATGCGCCTGCACCACGACAAGCACCACAAGTCTTATGTAGACGGGCTCAACAAGGCTGAGCGGGAGATGGAGGAGGCCCGCCGGACCGGGAATTTCGACCTGATCAAGCACTGGGAGCGGGAGGCAGCCTTCAACGGGGCGGGGCACTACCTGCACACGGTATTCTGGAACATCATGAGCCCCCAGGGCGGAGGCGAGCCCACCGGGGCGGTGCGCCAGCAGATTGAGCAGGACTTCGGCAGCTTCGACCGGTTCAAGCAGCATTTCTCCAGAGCGGCCGAAAAGGTGGAGGCCGTGGGTTGGGCGATCTGGGTCTGGTCGCCGCGGGCGAATCGCACCGAGATCCTCACCGCCGAAAAGCACCAGAACCTGAGCCAGTGGGAGGCGATCCCCCTCTTGCCGCTCGATGTGTGGGAGCACGCATACTACCTGAAGTACCAGAACGAGCGGAAGAAGTACATTGACGCCTGGTGGAACGTGGTCGACTGGGCCTCCGTGGCCCGCCGCCTCGAGAAGGCTCGTGGCTTGACCTGGAAGCCGTTCTAGAGGGAACATAGCACGAAAGCCGCCCTGTGGTTGGGCGGCTTTCGTGCTATCGGGCTGGGCGGTGCGCCGCGGCCCTCGGTATCGCTTTTAGTTTGTTTCAGGCTTCTTGGCCTGCCACTCCTGCCACTTCTTCAGGATCTGGTCGGCCTGCTCCTGGGTAATGCGGCCGTTCGCCACAGCCTGATCGAGCCGGGCCTTCACCTCAGCTTCTGTGGCGCCAAGGGGGAAGCCCTTGCCTTCCTTAAACCCCGGGCGCTGCCCCGGGAATGGCCCCCTCGGCCCCTGGTGGAACCGCTTGGGCCCTTCTTTGAGGCGGGCCGCCTCCTCGGCGGTAATCCGCCCCTCGGCCAGCGCCTTGTCAACCAGCGCCTCAATGTCGGCCTTCAACTGTTCCATGCGGCTCTGGCGCAGGGTCTGAATCTCGGTGAGCAGTTCCTGCACCCCTTCCGAGGCGTTAAGCGGCGCCTTGGCCGGCTTTTCGCCGCCCGCGGCGAAGGCGGCGCCGGTCACCAGGACACCCGTGAGCAGAGCGGCCCCCAATGCGGTCATCCATTTCTTCGGGATCATCATAGCGAGTCACACCTCCTGAAGAAATGATGCCCGATCTTGCTGAGAGGTCCATGAGGAGAGTGTGAACAAATCATGAACATTGCTGGTATGCAGCGGCAATGGCATGGACAGGCCCGGCACCGAGGCGCCGGGCCTACATCTTTAAGTGGGTGTGGGGTACCCGAACTCGCCGTCGTAGTCCAGGTTGCGGTCGGTCACCTCAAACCGGGTGGTGACCCCCTCCTGGATCCGCTTCGGCAGCTCGACGTTGTCGGTCACCTCTTCCGGTGAACCGGCCTCAGCCAGCGTGAAGTCGCGCTCGCCGCCATCCCCCGCTGCAGGGTCCTCGGCACCCGCCACCGTAAACTCCCCCTGGTTGCCACCGACCCGGTCGACCCGCTGCGACACCCGGTGGGCCCACAACTCTCCGGGGGCCAGCTCCATTAGCTCATGCTGGGTGGCAGAGACAGCATTCTCGGGCTGGTTGCGCTCTCCCTTGCCGTCGGCCAGGCCTCGGTAGTTGGCGTGAATGCGGTTCTCTTCGGTCATGCTATCGCCCCCTTCGCTCGTAGTCTGCCCCGAAGGCGGGGGTGTTACCGCGAGTTCTCCCAGAGGTTGAGATCCTCGAAGCCACCGCCAATGTGGGCGTGCCGGATTAACCTTCCCCGGTAGACATAGCCAAGCCGGTGGAGGATCAGGTTCATGCCAAAGGAATGGGCCCGGGCCATGCTGTAGACGCAGCCGATGTACTGCTCGGCCAGCTGCTTCTGGAGCGCATCGACCAGGGTGGCCATTAGCCCTTCGCCCTGATGGTCGGGCAGGGTGGCGCAGTTGGTGATCTCGGCATTGCCGTCCTCCCGGTCGATCTCGGCGGCGGCGGCGCTGGCGATAGCGCCTTCCCCGGTGACCGCGAGAAGGAAGAGGCCGTCGCCCGACTCGATCAACTCGCGCACGTAGGCCTCATCGGTCAGGGGCGAAGGGTAGGACTCGAAGACGGTCTCGTACAGGCCGGCCAGGTCTCCGGCCTGCTCGGCGGTGGCGGTGATCATCCGGTAGCCTTCAGGTAGGTCGTGTGCCGCTCCCTGCTCCCGGTCCAGCACCGTCTGAAGCAGCGCCTGCTCCTCTTCCAGCCGGTCCCGCACCTGCCGCTCCGCCGAGAGGAAGTAGGACATGAAGTGGCCGGGCGCTCCCTGGAAGTAGCGGTGGGCCTTGGCCTCCAGGGCGAACCCGCGGGTGAGAAAGGCCTCCCAGTCGGAGCCTCGGGCCACCACCACCACCTTGCTGAGCCGCTCCTGCCTGGCGGTATCGATCAGCAGTTCAGCCAGCGGGGCGATGGTCGTGTAGTACTCGTAGGAGACCAGCGTCAGGCGTTCATTGCGTTGGTCCAGCCGCACCCGGGCCCGGAATTCCGGCCGCTCAACGGTGAGGGTGCGGGTTCTGCGCGTGGTCGTGGTCATGGCAGCACCCCTTTCCCCGGGTAGTCTGCCCAGCCTCAGGGAAAAGTGAAGGCCCGGCGGCATCAAACCACCGGGCCCGGCATTTACAGAGCAGCGATGCGATTTTGAAGCGCCCGGACCCAGACAGCGGCGAGGGCCGGCGTCGATGCCAACTGCTCCATCGCCTCCCGGTTCTTACGCTGGTGGTGAAAGATCTGGCTGGCCGTTAGCACAGAGGGGGCCTGGCTGTTCCGCTCCACCAGCTCAAACCGGTCGCCTGCCTGGAGCGGCCCTTCCTCCAGGACCCGAATGTAGTACCCGGTCCGGCAGTTTTCGACCATGGCCGGAAGCACGTCGGTGCGGCCCCACTTGTGGTTCACCTTGTAACAGGGAACCCGGGGCTGACAGACCTGAATCAGCGCGCCGCCTACCCGGTAAATGTCGCCGATGAGGACGCTCTCCTCGGGCATGCCTTCCACGGTCAGGTTCTCACCGAAGGCCGATGGGGGGAGCGGATGTCCGAAGAGCTTCTCCCAGATGGGGTAGTTTTCAATCGCATAGAGACAGACCGCCTTGTCAGGGCCGCCGTGGTGCTCCAGGTCGGCCTGCTCGTCACCCGCCAGGCCCAGACGGCTCAGGTAGACTGCGCCCTCGACCGGCTCCTTGCGAATGGCGGAGACCGTTTCGGTGCCGGGCAGCTTGGCCGGCTGGCCCACGCTCAGGTAACGGATCAGCATCGGATCTCCTCCCGTGTTTCCAACGTAGATCTTTTGCTATTGTAGCAGAGTCACGCCGGAGAAGCAGGGTTAACTTCAGCGCCATTCGAATCTTTGGGTGGAAGGAGTGATTTGCATCGAGATCAGGGAGCGCCTCATGCAGTATCTGGAGAGTCAGGGCACGGTTGGTGAGGTCCGGTCCATCTCGACCGGCTGGGAGACCGAGGTCTATGCCTTCTCTCTGAACGACGTCCCCATGGTATTGCGGCTCTACCAGGGCAGCCATGTCGCGAGCAGGGCGGAGAACGAATTCCGCATGCTGGAGCACCTTGGCCGGGTGGGCTACCCGGTGCCCCGGGCCGACCGGTTCGAGCCGGACCCGTCGCTTTTCGGCGGTCCCTTCCTGCTGATGGAACGGGTGGAGGGCAGCCTTCTGGGCCGCCGGTTCCGCGAGCACCCCCGGGAGACGATTGAGCAGCTTTGCCGGCTGATGGTCCGGCTGCACGGCATGGACTGGAAGCCCTTCGTGGGGCCAGGCGCCGTGTGGCCCGATTTGCAGACCGCTCGCGGCATCTTCGATACCGCCATGCTGACCGGCCTGCTGAAGAGCGCCGACCTGCTGGAGCCGATGCAGCCGGTCATCGACTGGATCGACGAGCAGGGCCGGGCGGTCACACCGAAGCTGAGCCCGGTGCACAGCGACTTTCACTTCGACAACGTACTGATCCGGCCCGACGGCTCCCCGGCGGTGATCGACTGGGGCACGACCGCCCTGGCCGACCCGCGCCACGACCTGGGCTACACCTACGTGCTGCTGGCGACGCACGGGAGCTTAGAGCTGGCCGAGCAGGTTCGCCAGACCTATGAGGCAATGGCCGGCTCCCAGGAGGACTTCGACTACTTCGTGAACTGGGCGCTGGCCCGGCGGATGCTCACCATGGTGGTCGTGCTGGCGCGCGGCTCGGCCGCACTTGGCCTGCGGCCCGGGCTGGAAGGGATGCTGCGCCGGCAGTTGCCATATGCCCAGATGGTCACCCGCCTCCTCCAGGAGCGGACCGGGGTCAGACTGCCCGGCGTGGAA
This sequence comes from Bacillota bacterium, assembly GCA_049325315.1. GTDB lineage: Bacteria > Bacillota > Sulfobacillia > Symbiobacteriales > Symbiobacteriaceae > JAWLHU01. Next base: position 116,456 of record JBMONB010000224.1, read on the forward strand.
GCATTGCTGGTCGAGTAGTCCCCTGGCTTGCCCTTCGCAAATTTCTCCAGTATAATCACCGTGTTACAGACCCGTTTTGCAGGGAGGAGAAGCAGCATGAGCAACCAGCCGAATCTGTGGCCCCACCAGGAAGCGAAGCGCATCGTCGAACGGTGGCCTCAGAAAGAGAAATACATCCTGCAGACGGGTTTCGGCGCCTCCGGCCACCCGCACATGGGTACCATCGGTGAGGTCGTTCGCACCTACTATGTGGCCATGGCCCTGAAGGATCTGGGCAAGGAGTCGGAGATTATCGTCTTCTCCGATGACATGGACGGCCTGCGGAAGATTCCCACCAATATCGATGCCCCCTGGCTGGCCGAGCACCTCGGCAAGCCGGTTACCCAGATTCCGGACCCCTACGGCACTCACGAGTCCTTCGGCCATCATATGGATGCCGAACTGATCGCCATGATGAAGAAGACCGGCATCGATGCCACCTTCAAGTCGGCCGCCGATTGCTATGCCGACGGCACCTTCGACGAGGGCATTCGCCGGATGTTCAAGAACATGAAGGGAATTATGGACCTGGTGCTCCCCACCATGCGGGAGGAGAACCGCCAGGGCTGGTTCCCCTGGCTGCCCGTCTGCGAGAACTGCGGCAAGGTCTACACCACCAAGGTGGAGGATTACGATGGCGAGAACGCCACCGTCACCTACTCCTGCACCGGTTCCTTCCGCAATGTGGAGGGCTGCGGCCACCGGGGAACCCAGAGCGCACTCGGCGGGCGGGGCAAGTTCTTCTGGAAGGCAGACTGGGCGCTGCGCTGGTACGTCTTCGGTGTCAACTTCGAGATGCACGGCAAGGACCTGATCGACTCCGCCAAGCTCTCCAGCGACATCGTGAAGCTGCTGGGCGGCAAGCCGCCGGTCACCATGGTCTACGAGCTTTTCCTTACCGAGGAGGGCCGCAAGATCTCCAAGTCGACCGGCGCCGGCATCTCCATGGAGAACTGGGGCCGCTGGGGCACCCAGGACTCCCTCAACCTGCTGATGTTCAAGAACCCCAAGCAGCAGAAGAAGCTGGGCACCGACTCGGTGATTCAGTACACCGATGAGACGCTGACCATGACCAAGGAGGACCCGCAGTACCGGTTCATCTACTACCACGGGGACCGGCCGGACCTGGGCGGTCTGCGCTACTCCGACGTGATCAACCTGGTCAACGCCATCAGCGTGACCGATCCCGATCAGCTGCTCGAGTACCTGGGCCGCTCCTTCGGCCATGACCGCATCCGCCAGAATGAAGCCTTTGTGCGGGAGTTGCTCCAGAAGGCGATCCACTACTACGAAGACTTCATTCTCCCCACCCGCGAGGTGCCGACCCTTTCGGACGCTGAGTGGGAGATGGTCGACGAGTTCGACCGGCTGATCACCACCACCGACGACGCCGATGCGATCCAGTCGGGGGTGTTTGAGATCGCCAAGGGCCGCGGCATGGCGCCCAAGGAGTTCTTCAAGGTGCTCTACGGCGTGCTCCTGGGGGCCGGACACGGCCCGCGCATCGGCGGCTTTGTCAAGCTGGTCGGTAAGGAGCGGATCCATGAGCTGATTCAGAGCGCCCGGGCGAAGGCCAACGGGTAGCACGCAAAGCGACAGAGAGAGGGTGGGTAAACCATGTGGTTCACCCACCCTCTCGTGTTGACGGCCATTATGGGACCATAGCGCATATGTAGACAGCCTACACATAAACTCTAGATATATGGTGGCAGTCTTTATGTTACCATACCTACCTTGAAAGATGAAGATATTTGCAGCATTATTTCCCATAAATTACAGACCGCGCCCTGTCGGCGTGCTCTGCTGGGTTTGGTCGGATACGCGGCCCTTCGGCAGCGAAGACTAGGGATACGAAACGCGCACCGAAGGAGGAGAGGAGCATGTGGCAGAAAGCCCTCGCGGCTATCATCGTTGGGCTGATGCTGGCAGGCCCTGTCACCGGCTGCGCCCGCCCGCAGCAACGGCCGGAGGCCTCACCGGCGGAGATGAGCGCATCGATCGCCCGGATTGCCGAGCAGACCGGAGACGGGGGTGAGACCGCCGCGGTTGTCTTTGACAACCACGCCCTCATCGCGATTCAGTTGAACGCGGCACAGCCCGGCGGCACCGGCGGCCAGCCGCTGATCGGAACCGTTCAGCAGCCTCCCGCCACAGCTCGTGACATGACAGACCCGGGCAAGGGGCCGCCCAAGACCGGCAATGGGCCCGGCGGGGGCCTGGGCGTCCCTCCGGCCACGCCCGGCGGGGCGCTGAACCCTGGCGGCAGCACGCCGGGCGGCTCGCCGGTCCACACGCAGGCGGCGCCCAACCATGCGGGCGGCCCCGCCAACGATGCGGGCACCAACGGGCCTGTGGCATCGCCGGGCTCCATGGGCTATGCTCCGCTAGATGTGATGCACCGCATCGCCAACCAGGTGAAGTCACGGTTTGAAGCCATCGATGAGGTCCGCTTTGCCTACATTCCCGAGGATGCCCGGCGGGTGCAGGCCATCGCCGGCGAGATCCAGGGCGGCGCATCGATCGACGCCTACCGGGACGAGCTGGCCCGCCTCTACGAGCGGGCGGCTCCGGCCGGCGTCACGGAGTTCGACCCCATGCACCCGGCGCCGGCCCACAACCCCAAGGGGGCACCGGGCCCCTCGCCCGAGCAGCCATAGAGACAGGAAGACCGCCTCCCGTGCAGGGGGCGGTCTCTTCTTTAGTGGTTTCGCTCACCTGGTGAGTCCTCCAGAGTGATGCCAAGGGAGCGGAGCGCAAGGAGGACAGCGCCGTAAGCAGCGGTATGGCGCGGCGCCATGAAATGGACCTGCGGCCACTGGCTGCGAATCACCTGCTGCATGGGAAGCGTCAGTAAGTTGCCGGCTGAGAAGACCGAGCCGGTTCCCGCCACGGGAATGGTGCTGACACCCGACCAGTCAAGCCGCTGGAGGGCGGCGGCGCCCGCGAGGCCCAGTTCGCGACCGGCCACACGGAGAAGCTCCCGTGCGATCCCATCGCCCTCCTGGGCTGCTTCAATCACCATGGAGGTGAGCGAGGCAATCTCGGCCCGCCCCAGGGGGGCGGGGTTACCATAGGCGAGGTTGATCAGGTCGGTCATCCGCTCCAGTAGGAACCGCTGGCGGAGCCGGTCGGCCAGAAGGGTGGCCGGGCCCCGGCCGTCCTCGGCGCGCAGGGAGGCGATTAGCGCCTTGCGGGCGATATCGTAACCGCTTCCCTCATCTCCCAGGAGCGGTCCGTAACCGCCGGCACGGGCCCGGTTGCCTTTGGCATCCTCTCCGAAGGCGATGGAGCCGGTATCGGCCATAATGACAACGCCGGGCTTGCCGTCCGTGGCACCTGCCAGGGCGGCACAGGAGTCGTGGTCCAACTGAACACGGCAGGTTAGCCCGAGGCTGGCAATCGCCCCGGCCATAATCTGCCGGTCAACCAGACGGTCCACACCGGCCAGGCCAAAGTAGGCGGCGGTGATGGCCGGTCCAACCAGGCCGGCATCCTCAATGGCTGCCTGGGTGGCTGTCCGGATGGAGCTGGTTGCCGATGCAAGACCGATCGTGTGCTGCGTAGCGGGACCGCTTTCTCCACGTCCCAGGACGCGCCCCTTTTCGTTCGCGACGATGGCAACCGTCCTGGTTCCCCCACCTGCTAGACCCAGAACCCACACCATGACGACATCCTCCCCGGTAGATTGACCACCGAAGAGAATTCTCCTATACTAGAACAATTCCTGCCTAGAAAAAATGGATCATGAGGCCTTGCTGGAGCCGACGAGCAGGAGCAGTTCCAGCGGGTAGTCAGCCGGGAACTTCTGCTCACCCCGCGCTGTTACCATGGTGAGCACATACTTCTGCCGCTGGTTGCTGATTCGGTCAAGGAACTCCTGGACATGCGCCTTGGAGCAGAACTTGAGGAAAAAAGCATCGGCCGCAGGGTGGCTAAGGCGACTCTCCAGGATAAGGGTATAACGGAGATCCTGGTCCTCATATTGCTCCAGACACTGGCTGCACATGAACATAACCTGGTCACCTCCATGGCTTACGTCACATCCAAGATAGTATACCCGACAGGGGCTGTCCAGAGGAAGCCGGAGCCTCCCGCAGAAAAGAGGCACATCGCCCTTTAGTGGATGTCGAAGTAGTACAAAAGTGCTATGCAACTAGCAAAAAGGACGAAAAATTGGTGACAAACACCTTTAGAAAGTATCCGGGCCCTCGCTTCTATGTTAAAATGGGTGCAAAGTGAGGGCAAACGAGGAGAGTGAAGCAGTTGTCTGCCAGCGCCATGTCTCACCAGGAGGAGACCTCCACGCGCCGTGAGATCATCAATATTCTTCGTACGGTCGGACCTCTGACGGTCGGTGAACTGGGTGAGCGACTCGGGATTACGCATGTAGCGGTCCGGCGCCATCTGACGTCGCTGGAGCGCGATGGGCTGGTCTCCTCGGTCCAGGAGCGGCTGCCCATGGGGCGACCCACGCGGGTTTACTCACTGACCGAGGCCGCCGATAGCCTGTTCCCGAAGAAGTATGGAGCCTTTACGCTGGAGCTGCTGGACTTCATTAGCCAGCAGGGCCCGGAACTGGTCGAATCCTTCTTTGCCAACCGGGGCGGAGCGATGGTTGAGAAGTATGGGCCTGAGGTGACGGCTGGCAGCACGCTCTCGGAGCGGGTCGCCCGGCTGACTGAGGTCCAGCAGGCCAACGGCTATCTGGCCGAGTGGGAGAAGGGCGAGGGGGACGTGCTGGTCCTCAAGGAGTTCAATTGCCCGGTCCACCAGGTCTCCAAGAAGTACCCGCATGCCTGCCACCACGAGCTTGAATTCTTCAAGACGGTCCTTGGCACCGACCAGATTGAGCGGGTCGAGTGCATTGCCAAGGGTGGTCTGTGCTGCCGGTACGCCATTAAGCCTGCGGAATAGCGTCTGCAGCGTCTGTCGCCGACCTGGCAAACCCAGGTCGGCGTTCCTGTTCAATCGGCCAAATCTCTGTTACCATAAACTAGAATAAAAGGGTTGACCAGGGTTTCGCCACTGGGATATAATGGGTAGCGGAAGAAGGGTGCCGGATAACAGGGGGTCCATCATGGTCATGGAGATCGCACACCTGTCTGACCTACTCCGGGAGGGGCGCTACGGCGAGTGCCGGGAGGGAGCAGAGGCGCTGCTGCTGCAGGGCGGCCTCGACCGGCGGGGGCTCGCCGCGGTCTACCTGGCGCTTAGTCGCAGCCTCTCCGGCGCCTCGGCCAACCAGGAGGCGCTGGGTCCGGCAGAACTGGCGGTCCACTATGGGCGCGACTGCGGCGATAACGACCTGTTGGGCCGGGCCATCTGCCATTCCGCTTATGTCTACCACGAAAATCGGCTCTATAAGCGGGCGGTGGCCCGTCTGGCCGAGTACTTCTATTATTACAGCCTGTATGTCGATGCCCGGTTGCTCGAGGGCTGGGTCCTCTATAACATGGCCGTCTTTTACCGGGCGATGGGCCGGGGGGCCAAGGCCCTTGAGTACTATGTAAAGGCCTACCGTTGGCATCTGGGCGAGGAAGCACCACCCCAGCAGGTGGAGAAGTGCCGGGCCAACCTCGCCTGGCAGCATCTGAAAATGGGGGAGATCGGCCCCGCCGAAGCTTGCATGGAGGGCTCCGAGGAGTACCTGCACCGATTCCCCAACGACCTTGATGCCCGCAGCCGGCACTGGAACAACCTTGCCTTTCATGCCTACATGACCGGCTCATACCGCCGGGCCATGGAGACAGCTGCCCGGGTGGTAGGGCTTCGAGGGGCAACACCACTGCGCAAGGCCTATGCCTGCATGACGCTGCACCACACCGCCCGGGCGCTGGGCAAGGAGCGGGTTGCGATCGGTATGGCTGTTCTGGCGCGGATTCAAGCCAGTGTGGCCCGCCGCCCCGACGTTGAGGAAGAGGCCAGCCGGTCATTGCTTCAGATCCTGCAACAAAGGGAGGGGCTGCCGCTCATGGAGGATCTCTTCAGTGAGCTGGGGTTGGTGGTGCGTCTCCGCCAGGACGGGGCCGACCCGCTTCCGGCAGACCCGGCTCCCAGTGCCGGAGGCAAGCCTGAACGACATTAGCAAGACGGAGCAGAGGGGAGGTCCCCCCTGCTCCTCTGTTGTCTTGGAAACGTACTCGTAACCTTTTGAGAGGATATCCCCCGCGCAAAGGCGAATGACGGAACTGATCACGCTGGTACAAATTTCGTCACACGAATATATGCCGCCGGATTGCGCCCGGATGAACGGACCGGGGAATCTTGGGGCATGCTTGGCAGGTGAATCCATGCAGGCGAGATCTCTCCTATTTGACCTGTGGGGCGACTATATTCAGCATGTGGGGGGCGAGGTCTGGGCATCTACGCTGGTGGTCTACGTTGCGCCTTTTGGCGTAAGCGAAGTAGCCCTCCGGCAGGCGCTCTCCCGCATGACCCGCCAGGGCTGGCTGGAGGCCCGCAAGGTGGGCGGGCGCACCTGCTATTCGCTGACCGACCGCGGGCGCCGCCGAATCGTACAGGCATCTCGTCGTGTCTACCACCCGGAAGACCACCCCTGGGATGGTCAGTGGCGCATGCTGGTCTACTCCATTCCCGAGTCCATGCGCGCCCGAAGGGACGACCTCCGCAAGGAGTTGGTCTGGACCGGGTTCGCCCACCTGGCTCCCGGCACCTGGATCTCGCCCAACCCGCTGGAGGAGGAGGCAGCGAGCGAACTGCTGCGACGGTACGGCATTGAGGCGTACACGACGCTCTTTCTCTCTCGCCACATGGGTCCGGGAACACCCCGGGAACTGGTCAGCCGCTGCTGGGACCTGGCGGCAATTCAAGCGAGCTACGACCGCTTTATCGAGCACTGGGCGCCCCGGATGGCAGCGGGAATCGACCCACTTTCGGACGCCGAGCGGTTTGTGGAACAGATCGAGTTGGTGCATGACTATCGTAAGTTCCTGTTCGTTGATCCGGGGCTGCCCGGGGAGCTGCTGCCAGATCCGTGGCGCGGGCACCAGGCGCGCCAGCTGTTCCAGGAGTACTACGCCCTTCTTTCACCCGGGGCCAGGCGCTTTATGGACCAACACTTTGAGCCGACACGCGGGTGAGTGCGATGTTCCGGCAAGAGCCAATCACGTTGAAAGGTTGTGGGGGACTTGTTCAAGCTTGTGGTGCTGTATCGGAAACCCGAGATCCCGGTTGCGGAGTTTGATGCGAAGTATGAAGAGCACATGGCGCTGATCGCCAAGGTTCCCGGGCTGCGGAAGGCCGAAGTGGGGCGGTTTGCCGAGGCTCCCTGGGGACAGCCGGACTACTTCCAGATGGCGGAGCTCTACTTCGACGACAGGAAGGCGCTTGACGCGGCCCTGCACTCCCCGGAGATGGGGGCGGCCGGCCAGCAGCTTCGCTCCTTCGCGAAGGGGCTCTTTGCCATGTATTACTCTGAGGTCAGGTAAGGGTAAGGATTCCAGGAAGGGGGAAGCACCCAATGTCGTACGAGCAGATCCTTGTCTTCAAGGAGGGGGCCGTCGGCCGCGTTCAGCTCAACCGCCCGCAGGCGCTGAACGCCCTCAACTCCACGATCATGTCCGAACTGGTCGATGCCTTCCGCACGTTCCAGGCCGATCCCGCGGTCCGTTGTCTGCTGCTGCACGGCAATGAGAAGGCTTTTGGCGCCGGGGCTGATATCAAGGAGATGGCCGATCAGGGCGCCATCGACATGTACACCCGGGACTTTATCTCCCTGTGGGATGAGGTCTACCGCATCAAGAAGCCGATTGTGGCGGCGGTCAGCGGCTACTGCCTGGGCGGTGCAGCCGAGTTGGCGATGATCTGCGACATCATTGTCGCCTCGGACAGCGCCCGATTCGGCCAGCCCGAGATCAACATCGGCGTCATTCCCGGGGCGGGCGGCACCCAGCGCCTGACCCGGGCCGTGGGTAAGTCGCTGGCCATGGAGATGGTGATGACCGGCCGCATGATCACCGCCGAGGAGGCGAAGCAGGCCGGGCTTGTCAGCCGGGTCGTGCCGGTGGAGTTCTACCTGAGCGAGGCGCAGAAGCTGGCCGCCGAGATCGCCACCAAGTCGCCGGTGGCGCTCCAGTTCGCCAAGGAAGCGATTCTGAATGCCTACGAGACCAGCCTGACTGGCGGAGTCCAGCTGGAGCGGCGGCTCTTCGCCATGGCCTTTGCCTCGGAGGACCAGAAGGAAGGCATGCAGGCGTTCACGGAGAAGCGGCGCCCGGAGTGGAAGGGGAGGTAGGCTGTGTCGTACGAGACGATTCTTTATACGGTGGATGCGGGCGTCTGCACCATTACCCTAAACCGTCCGGATAAGCTGAACGCCTTTAACGACGCCCAGCACAAGGAGTTTATCGAGGCTCTTTCCAAGGCGGAGAAGGATCCGGCTGTACGCTGCGTGGTGATCACCGGCGCTGGGCGGGGGTTCTGCGCCGGCCAGGACCTGGAGGCGGTTGGCGGCAAGGGGCCGATCAGCACCATTGTCCGGAAGTACTACAACAACTGGATCACCAAGCTCCGCTCGATGGAGAAGCCGGTGTTGGCCGCCGTCAACGGGGTGGCTGCCGGAGCGGGCTGCTCTCTGGCGCTGGCCTGCGACCTGATTATCATGTCGGAGAAGGCCTCCTACGTGCAGGCGTTCGTGAAGATCGGGTTGGTGCCCGACTCCGGCGCCTCCTACATGCTGCCCCGCCTGATCGGTTACCACAAGGCGATGGAGCTCGCCCTCTTCGGCGACAAGGTCAGCGCGCAGGATGCTTTGTCGCTGGGCCTCTGCAACCGGGTCGTGCCCGAGGCGGAGTTCAGCGACATGGTGAACACCTGGGCGCAGCGCCTGGCGAAGGGGCCGCGCTCCATGGGCTGGATCAAGCGGCAGTTCACCCGTGGGTTGGAGCGCCCGCTCTCGGAAATCCTGGAGCTGGAGGCCTACATGCAGGAGGCGGCGGGCAACAGTGAGGATGCCAGGGAGGGCATTGCTGCCTTTATCGAGAAGCGGGAAGCAAAGTTCACCGGGAGGTAAGTGTTCGTGAAGCTGATCGGCGTGGTTGGCGCAGGCACCATGGGAGCAGGCATTGCACAAGTCGCAGCACAGGCTGGGTACGGTGTCGTCATCTACGACATTGGCCCGGCCCCCCTGGAAGTAGGGCTGGGGCGAATCCGCTCGGGCTTGGAGCGGCTGGCTCAGCGCGGCAAGCTCAGCCAGGAGGAGCGCTCGGCCATTATGGGCCGCATTGCCACCACAACGGCGCTGGGCGACTTCGCCGAGGTCGACTTTGTCATTGAGGCGGCGCCGGAGGTCCTGGAGCTGAAGCGGGAGATCTTCGTGAAGCTCGACAAGGTCTGCAAGCCTGGCGTGGTGCTGGCCACCAACACATCCTCCCTTTCGGTCACGCAGATCAGTGCCCTCGCAGGCCGGCGTGAGCTGGTGGTCGGTATGCACTTCTTCAACCCCGTACCGGCCATGAAGCTGGTGGAGGTGGTAGAGGGCGCCGACAGCAGCGCCGCGGCGATCACCCAGACCGTGGAGCTGTCCCGGGCAATGGGCAAGACGCCGGTGCGGGTCAAGGACACCCCCGGGTTTGTGGTCAACCGAATCGCCCGCCCATTCCCCGGCGAGGCGCTCAGGCTGCTGGGGGAGAACGTGGCCGGCGTGCGGCAGATCGACCGGATCGTCCGAATGGCCGGCGGCTTCCGTATGGGGCCCTTCGAGTTGATGGACCTGGTCGGCATGGATATCAACTTTGCCGTAAATCGGTCGGTCTTTGAGCAGTTCTTTTACGAGCCGCGCTTCCGGCCCCACCCGCTCCAGGAGCGCATGGTGAAGGCGAACCGCCTGGGCCGGAAGACGGGGGCGGGCTGGTACAGGTACCAGGACGGCGAGATTGTCGATGGGCCACAGGGCGCAGAGTTCTTCGGAAACCCCGGACCGCGGCTCAACGACGTGCACCGTGTAGCCGTGCTGGGCGCCCCCGACATGGAAGAGCTGGTGGAGAAGGCTGGCTACCGGATCGCCGACTGCTGCGCCGATGCCGACCTGGTGATCATCGGCGACCCGGAGCTGCTGGTGGGGCGTGAGCCCAAGCCCGAGGCGCTGGTGCTGGTGGAGGCCTCTACCCTCTCCACCACGGAGATCGCCGGCACCCTGCCCTATCCGGAGCGGGTGGTGGGCTACGGCGGCGTTCCCAGCGTGCTTCAGCGGCAGTTGGTCGAGGTGGCTCCGGGCTTCCGCACCAGGGCACAGGTCTGGCAGCGGGCTGTGAAGTTCATTCACTCCCTGGGCCGTGACGTGGAGGTCATCCACGACGGGCCGGGCCTCGTGGCGCCCCGCATCATCGCCTGCCTCGTTAACGAGGCGGCCTTCGCCCTCCAGGAGGGCATCGCCAGCGTCGATGGGATCGACACGGCGATGAGGCTGGGGGTCAACTACCCCAACGGCCCGCTGGACTGGGCCGACACGATCGGGCCCGATGTGATCCTGCGGGTCCTGGAGGGGCTGCACCAGCAGACCGGCGAGGATCGCTACCGCCCCTGCTCCACCTTGCGCAAGGTCGTGGCTGCAGGCGGGAGCTTCTATGAGCTGTTCGACGCTGGTGAGCACTAAACAGCAAGGGCGCTGCCGCAACGGCAGCGCCCCTTCACTTTACATGGCAATCAGGGCCAGCCCCTTGTACACCAGCCACGCTACGAAGGCGCAGCCTGGCAGGGTGAGAACCCAGGCGTAGACGATCTTGTTGGCGATTCCCCAGCGCACCGCCGCAGAACGCCTCGCCAGGCCGACGCCCACAATGGAGCCGGTAATAGTGTGGGTTGAGCTGACCGGAATGCCAACCCGCGCGGCAAAGAGGAGGAAGGTGGCTGCTGCTGTCTCGGCAGCGAACCCATGGACCGGCTGAAGGCGCAGCATCTTCATTCCCAGGGTCTTGATCACGCCCCAGCCGCCGACCATGGTTCCCAAGCCCATGGCGAGCGCAGCAGAGACCACCACCCACATGGGGACCGACAAATCCTGCACGTAGCCCCCGGCGAAGAGCGCCAGGGTAATGATGCCCATCACCTTTTGAGCGTCGCCGGACCCATGAGAAAACGAGACGAAGGCAACCGAGATCAACTGGAGCCGCTTGAACCAGGCGGTAACCGAGGCCGGGGCCTGGTTGCGCATCAGGAAGTTGATCACCTTCATGCAGAGCCAGCCGAGTAGGCCGCCCAGGAGCGGTGAGAGCAGCATCGCCAAAAGCACGGTGCGAATGCCGCCGCTGTTGACGATCGCCCAGCCCCCCTTGGCCACGGCGCCGCCGATCAGCCCGCCGATCAGGGCATGGGAGGCGGAAATCGGCAGACCGGCGATGGTCATGACGGTGTTCCAGGTGATCCCCGCGACAAGGGTGGCCAGGATCACCAGCTGGGTGACCTGAGTCGGGTCGACCAGCCCCCCGCCGATGGTCTTCGCCACGGCATCGCTGTAGAAAGCGCCCATGACGTTCAGCACGGCGGCCAGAATCACGGCCTGAAGCGGGCTGAGCACCCGCGTCGAGACGACCGTGGCGATGGAGTTGGCTGCGTCGTTCCATCCGTTAGTGAAATCGAAAACCAGGGCAAGGATAATAACGACCCAGATTATCCAATCAGGCATGCTTCATGATAACCCCTTCCAGGGTATTCGCGACCGCCTCCACCTGGTCGGTTGCCTCTTCCAGGGTCTCGTAGATCTCCTTCATGGTGATGAACCGGACCGGGTTCGCCTGGGCCTCGGCAAACAACTCTGAGAGCGCCATGCGCAGCTGTTCGTCGCCATGGTTCTCCAACACGTTGATCTGGAACGCCCGCTCCCGGATATGCAAGAGCTTTCCGCCGGCCAGCAGGTCGATCGATGCCACCAGTTCGGTGGCCTGCGCCCTGAGAATCTGGGCGAACGCCTTGAGGTGGCGGTCGGACTCCTTTACCTGGTAGATGCCAATGCGGGCCGCCGCCGCCTCCATGGCATCCACCACCGAGTCGATGGCGACACCAAGGTCGGCGAGGTCTTCCCGCTCCAACGGGGTGACAAAAGACTTGTTAATGAGACCGAAGAGGCTGTGGGTGTACTCATCGCCCTTGGATTCCAGTCCCTTGATAGCGGGACCTAAGTCGGGAAAAAGCCGTGGGTTCTCCAGGAGTCTGCTAAGCATCGCAGCGGTTTCGACTGCGTTCTCAGCAGCCAGCCGCAGGATCTGGTAGAACTGTTGGTCCTTCGTGTTACCAAACAACAAGGGAATGCGCTCCTCTCCGGCTGAGCGTAGATAATGTAGATGATAACAATGCCTTAACTACGGTTGGGGTCCCGAACAATCCTTCTAACGAATTCTAAAATCGATAACGGACCCCGCGTAAAGCACAAAAAGACAGGCCCACAGGCCTGCCTTTTGGCAAGAAGATCTATCTACCTCGGGTCGCCGGCCAGTCACTGAAGGCCAGGAAGTAGAGCATGATCACTAACCGCCGAACTTACGCCAGAGCCAGAGGAGCAGCGTCAGGCCCAGGCTGAGCAGTATGCTTGTGGCAAGCGGGAAATAGAAGGTGAAGTTCTCACGCTGAATCACAATGTCCCCCGGCAGCCGTCCGAGGCCCGGGAAGAACCGCTCCAGCGCCCAGACCACCCCGCCCACCAGCAAGAGCAGGGCGCCGATGATCATCAGTGTCCGCCCCATGGTAACCCTTTCCCTCCCTAACGCTCGTATTCCACAAACCGTCGCTCCGCCAGCGCCCCCGTCGCCCTCCCCAGGGCCCAGCCCTCCAGGGCCAGAATCCCCAGCAGACCCGGCAGGAAGACCGGTCGGGCGAAGGCGTAAAGCAGGGCGGCGCCGCCCCCCGTGACCACGCCCAGCACCAGGTTGGCCAGCAGGGCGAAGAGGCCGTTGATGTTCCCCTTCATCGCCTGCTGGGGGTCGGTCCAGGTCAGGTTCGGGCGAATCACATCGATCAGGAGGCCGCTGTACCCGGTGACCACGCTGACCAGCAGACCGCCCACCAGCACGACAGCCAGGTGAAACGGGGTCACCAGCCGCAGCCAGAACATGACCCCGATTACCACGGCCAGGTTTAGCAGGGCAAAGAGGAGGCTGTGCAGCAGCTTCGCCTGAATCAGGACCGGCGTGGGTACTGGGATCGACTGGCTCACCCAGAACCAGCGCCCCTCCCGGCTGATGGCCGAAGAGGGAACCGCTGAGATGGTGTTGAGAAAGAGCATCGCCCCCAGGAACAAGACCGGCACCCACGGGTGCCCGGCAAAGCGGCTCAGGTCGGTACCATGCTCAAACGGCCCGCCCGGACCCAGCATGGGCAGCAGCATGAAAACCGGCATGATCAGCGGCGGAAGCAGACCGGCCATTAAGAACGAGGAGGTTCGGTTCAGCAGGCGGACCTCCCGCAGGAAGAGGGCCACCAGCGGACTCCGCACCCGGCGGGTCTCGTTCGCCAACTCCTCTCTGCTAAGCTGCCGGCCCGAGGAGTAGGTTTCCTCGCTGCCCAGCAGCCCGCCGAAGAACATCCACTCGCCCACCTGCACCACCAGGTAGAGCGCCAGGCCCACAAAGCCAACGAAGAGGAGCAGCGACGGAATCCCAAGCCCGGGGGCCCCAGCCCGCAGGGCGTTCGTGGCCCAGACCGAGGTGACCACATAGCTGCTAATGGCGTCGATCAGCGGCTCCTGTCCCTCGAGCAGGGCGTCAATTGCCTCCACCGAGTTCAGGCCGCGCTGCATCCGGCCGAACAGCTGGATCGCGAACGCAACACCAATCCCCACCAGGGCGCCGAAGAACCGAAAGAGATCGCGATGGCGCCGCAGGTTGGTGACGCGCATCAGCACGATCGTAAACAGGGCGCTCAGCACCAGGGGCGCCACCGGTAAGAGAAGGTAGATCAGCAGGGCGAAGGGTATGTAGAGCGGGCCAGGGTTGGCGAAGGCACCGTAGACCGCCAGGGCGGGCAGTACCACCGGCGCCATGGTCAGATATTCGCCGATCAGGATACCCAGGAATTTGGTCAGCACGATCTCCCCGGGCCGAAGGGGGAGCGGCACGAGAATCTTCAGGTCCCGGCTGAAGTAGAAGACCGAAATCACGTAAAGAATACCAAAGGCAAGGCAGACCAACTGGCCGGCGGTAAGCGCCAGGGTAAGGGTCAGATGTCCCTGGTCCATGGTGTCAAGCCGGAAGTAGAGCGCGCCCCAGCCCACCGCAAACATGATCAGCAGCGGGATCATTCCCAGGGCGAAGAGCGGCAGCAGCAGGTATCCCCACCGGGAGTTGGTCCCGGTCATGCGCTGAAAGGAGGAGCGCAGGCTGGTTCGAAGCAGGACCTTCATCAAGGGCCAGATATGTGTCCTCATCGGTCGGTCAGCTCCAGGAAGATCTTCTCCAGCGTCTCGCCGTCTTGCCCCCTGCGGAGCTCTTCCATGGTGCCACAGGCGATGATCTTGCCCTTGTTGATAATCGCCACCCGGTCGCAAAGCCGCTCCGCCACCTCAAGCACGTGGGTGGAGAAGAAGAGCGTCCGCCCGCCGCGGGTGTGCTCGGCCATTAGCTCCTTGAGGTTGTGCGCGGCCCGGGGGTCCAGGCCCACCAGTGGCTCGTCGAGCACCCAGACCGGGGGATTGTGCAGAAGGGCGGCCATAAGCACGAGTTTCTGCTGCATGCCGTGGGAATAGCTGCTGATCCGGTCGGAGAGGGAGCCGGTCAGCTCGAAGATCGAAGCGAACCGCTCGATTCGCTCCTGCCGGTCCCGTGGGCTGACATCGTACACATCGCCGATGAAGTTCAGGTACTCCATGCCGGTTAACTGGTCGTAGACTACGGGGGTGTCGGGCACGAAGGCCAGCTGCCGCTTGGCCTCCAGGGTCTGCGTCACCACGTTGTAGCCATTTATCTTCACCGTACCTTCGTCAGGCCGGTGCAGGCCCACAATCATCTTGATGGTGGTGGTCTTACCGGCGCCGTTGGGGCCCAGAAAGCCGAAGATCTCTCCCGGCCGGACCGTCAGGCTCAGGTTATCGACCGCCTTTTTTGCGCCGCCGCTGTAGCTCTTTGACACGCCAAGGATCTCGATCATGCACGCGCTACCTCCCAATTCGGGGTCCGAAACTCTCACTTCGGTCTGTTGCCAGATAAATCCTGCAGATCGCCACCTCGATCGAAATCGTGGTATGCTTAAGGCGTATGTTTATATGGGGGGTGGGAGCATGCGGGACGTGGTGATTGTGGACGCCGTGCGCACGCCCATCGGGCGGTACGGGGGCGCTCTGAAGGACGTTCGTCCGGATGACCTGGCGGCCATTGCGATTCGGGCGCTCCTGGAGCGGAACGCCGGCGTCGATCCAAATGAGATTGAGGATGTGATTCTCGGCGCGGCCAACCAGGCCGGCGAGGACAACCGGAACGTGGCCCGCATGGCGGCGCTGCTGGCGGGGCTGCCGATCGCGGTGGGTGGCGCGACGGTGAACCGGCTCTGCGGCTCCGGGCTGGAGGCGGTCAACCAGGCGGCCCGCGCGATTATGGCCGGAGACGGCGAAGTCTATGTCGCCGGCGGCACCGAGTCGATGACGCGAGCGCCCTTCGTCATGGCCAAGCATGGCGAGGCCTGGGAGCGAAAGACCGAGATCTTTGACACGACCATCGGCTGGCGCTTTACCAACCCGCGCCTGGCTGACCTGTATTACCCGTATAGCATGGGCGAGACCGCGGAAAATGTTGCCGAGCGGTGGGGGATTAGCCGCGAAGCCCAGGATCAGTTTGCGCTGACCAGCCAGCAGCGGGCGGTGGCGGCCCAGGCGGCCGGCCGCTTTGACGACGAGATCATCCCGGTTGCCATTCCGCAGCGAAAGGGCGACCCGGTGCAGGTGACGGTCGACGAGCACCCCCGGCCCGATGTTACGCTGGAGCGGCTGGCCAAGCTCTCGCCGGCCTTCAAGAAGGGCGGCACGGTGACGGCGGGCAACGCCTCGGGTATTAACGACGGCGCCTCGGCGGTCTTGCTCATGTCGGCGGCCCGGGCGGAGGCGCTGGGGCTGAAGCCGTTGGCCCGCATCGTCTCCATGGCGGTAGCCGGCGTCGACCCGGCCTGCATGGGCGTCGGTCCGGTGCCCGCCACCCGCAAAGCCTTACAGCGGGCCGGTCTGACCGTGGCCGACCTGGACCTGGTGGAGCTGAACGAGGCCTTTGCCGCCCAGGCGCTGGCCTGCATTCGTGACCTGGAGCTGGACCAGGCGAAGGTGAATGTCAACGGCGGCGCCATTGCGCTGGGGCATCCGCTGGGCTGCTCGGGCTCCCGCATTCTGACCACCCTGGTCCACGAGCTGAAGCGGCGGGGTGGACGCTACGGCCTGGCCACCATGTGCATCGGCGTGGGCCAGGGCATCGCAACGGTTGTGGAACAGGTATAACCTATGTAACAGAGGTGTCTCGTCATGAACTTTACGAACCTGCATGAGCAGAAGCGGTTCGACCCGGAGAAGTACCAGAAGATCCTGCTGCTGGACTCGCCCCAGAGCGCCCTCGATGTCTACTGCCTCCTGCCGGGGCAGACGCAGAAGCTGCACGCCCACCAGGGGACCGACAAGTACTACCTGGTCTGGGAAGGCCGGGCGACGGTGCAGATCGGGGAAGAGGTCCGGGAGCTGGGTCCTGGTGAGGCGGCGATCGCCCGGGCCGACGTGGTCCACTCCATCACCAACAACTCCGCGGAGCCCGTGGTGGCCGTGGTCTTCCGCACCCTGCACAAGTAGGTGAGCAACCGGCGATGCAGCATCCGATGCGTGAGGTAATCAGGCTGGACAACCCAGCACAGGCGAAGCGGATCGGCGCCAACAGCGCCAGCCTCTTCCTTCCCGGCTCCTGGGCGGGCAAGCGGGTGGTGCTCAAGCCTGCCCCCGGCGTTGCCTGGTCTGGCGTGCAGACCGAGGCGGGGGAGGCGGTCCGGTCGAATGGGGAGTGGGAGCTTTCAGCCGCCCTGGAATCGGGGCGCTGGCAGCAGGTGACGGTGGAGGGCGGCCCGATCGAAGGGGCCGTTCTGGAGTTGCGCGACCCGCTCCACATCGCCTGGCTGGAGGCCTGGTACGACCCTCCTGAGACGCTCTCGATCCGGGTGCGGCTCGCCAAGTCGCCCGCCGCCACAGGACGACAGGGGATGATCACCCTGCTCTTCACCCTGACCGATGAGCGGGGAGAGCGGGTGGGCAGCCAGGAGGTCCTGGTGGGGCCGAAGACTGTTGAACTTGCCGTGGCGATGATGATCACGCGCGAGCCTGCGGGCCTTTGCCGCCTGAAGGCGGCGCTCTGCCTCGACCAGCAGGTGATCGACGATGCCCGGATCGACGTGACTGATTTCGAATAGGCGCGAGCAGGGCCGGCTCCCCATTACCGGGGGCCGGCCCTTTTCTGCGTCTCAGTCCAGCAGATAGACGAAGGTGAAGTAGCTGGTGGTCTCAATCGTCTCGCTGGGCAAGATCACGCCGGAGTTCGTATGGCCTGTCTTGTGTGGACCCCGGGCGCCGAGCTTCTGCATGGCGAGCATCAGCACCGCCAGGGAGCCCGGGGAGTCCACGTGGTCGGGTCCCATGCGCATCAGGGCCGGCAGGTCGAAGGCCTCAATCGCCTGGAGCGTCTCGGCATCTTTCTTCTCGGCCTCAGACCGGGTCAGGTAGTGCGAGAAGTCCACGGAGGCGAGCAGCAGCCGGTCGTCGCCCAACTCCCCGGCCAGCGCTTCCGCCAGGCGATGGAGCTGCGGGAGCGCGATATCCCGGTGCAGGATCAGGGGCACCAGCCGGGCGTCAGGGGCGTGGTACTTGAGGTAGGGCATCAGCGCCCCGATGGTGTGCTCCGCGCTTAGCGCCTCTTCATCCACCACGGCCAGCCCCTCCCGGACCAGCGCCTGCACCAGGCGACGGTCGGTCTCGACCACGCCGAAGTCGGTCTGCCAGCCCCGGTACCCGGTGATTACCGCCTGTCCCCTGTTCTCGTGGTTGGGCCCCACCACGATCACCGTGGCAGGGGGGCGCTCTTCCAGCTGCACGAAGAAGCCGGAGAGCAGTGCCGCTGCCAGGTTGTGGTGCGGCACCACCCCACCCACCAGCCGCCCAGCAGTGGGCTCCGCTGACTGGCCGGCGGCCACCTGCAGTCCAGGGTAGAACAGGGCGGGGTCGAAGAAGGCGTTGGGCTGCACCGCCGCTACCGAGGGGCCCGGCGGCGCGACCCGGGCGGAGGGCGCCTCCGCCGGCCGGCCAGGCCCCAGCAGAAGCGGAACCAGCAGAGCCACCAGCAGAGGTAGCCTGATGAAACCCTGCCCTACCATTCGATCCGCACCACCTGTCGACTGCCCAGGCCGTAGACTAACCCGCTTTTCTGGTGCTGAAGCACCGGCTCCTCTGCCTGGTAGAGGCCAGGCGTCACCACACGGGCGTAGTAGCGCACAGGGGAGCTGTTATCGCCAGCCCAGAACGTGACCTTCTGGCCCTCGACCATGAGCGGCCAGCCGATGTACTTGTCCCACTGGGGCTTCACCCCGTAGCTCCAGGGGCGCTCCAGCAGCTTCAGCCCGGCAGGCAGGTAGTCGGTGATCTCATAGGCGCCCTTCGGCGCAGTGGCAGGCAGGCTGTACTGGAGAGTGACCGTGACGATGTCGCCCGCCTTCAGCTTCTCCGCAGGGGGCGAGAAGGTGCGGGTGATGCTTGCGGCGTTGGGCTCCGCCTTGGGAACGCCCGGCGCCTCATAGGTGGCGATTACCGCCACGCTGCCCTCCACATCTTTGAAGCGAAGCGAGGCCAGGTCATTGGGTGTGGCACTGAACCGGAAGGACTCGCCGGGCTTCAGCTCCCTGCGGGTCTCCTGGCCACCGACCAGGAAGGTAAAGGCGACCGGCCGCCTGGGGAGGTGCTCCAGCCCGCTCTTCACCGCCAGCAGCTGTTCCAGTAAGATCAGCGACTCGGCGGGCTGGTTCTCCGTGAGGTAGCTGACAAAGGCGATGGTCTCCGGCTCCCCCAGCTTGCCAGCCAGTGCCGCGGCCAGGGCGGTCGCCTCGAGCTGCTCGTCGGTGTCGCGACCGGCCTTTAGCCGTAGGTCCCGGCCCACCTTCTCGCCCTGCTGACTCACCAGGTCACGGTAGAGGGGCCGGACCGACTCCAGGTCACCCAGCTCGGCCACAGCCAGCGCCAGGTAGAGCTGCTCTGTAACCGAGAGGTCCTTCTCAGCCAGCAGGGAGCGGGCGGTGAGCAGCACTGGCTCATTCAGTGAGGCCAGCCCGTAGAGCGCCAGGACCTTGCGCTCCCGGCCCTCGCCCTGGTCGTCCAGCACCCTTCGGAAGTAGAGGGCGAGAGCGGTTGGGTCGAACCGGTCCGCTGCCAGGTCCGCGGTGAGGGCGGAGAGCTTCAGGTCGCCGTCACTGTAGGGGAGAATCGCAATGGAGCCATCCGGCGTCTGGTACTGGAACGGATCGAACTCGGGCTCCGACCACAGATCCTTGCGGTCGAAGTGCTCTGTGAGGAGCTGCGTCGCCACCTCCCGGGCCAGCTTCATCTCAAAGCGATTGCCCCAGTTCCAGAGGCTCCGGTAGAGCATGGCGAGGTAGCGCCCCCGCTCCCAGTCGAGGAAGGTCAAGGTCGTGAGCCCCTCGTCGGCTCCCTTGATCCTGGTCTTCTCGTCGAGGAGGGCGAAGTCCACCCGGTTCTGGCGCTGGTACGAATCTGCCACGGTAAAGCGCTTCTCCAGCGCATCGGACAGGTCACCGGTCGACCCCCGCACCAGCACCGTATAGGTCCCCGGTTGATCCAGCCTCTTCAGCGGGACCACCACCGGCGTGGCGGGCGGGCCAGACTGCATGAAGTCCCGCGCAAGGCCAGACGGCTCCCGCACCTCGATGGCGTACTCCACCACCGCGCTGCTCGTCAGGGGGACCCCATAGGACCGAATCTGCAGCACCGGTTCATCGCCGGTCAGGTAGGACTCGCCCAGCACCATCTCCACGAAGAACGGGAGCTTGACCGGTATGCCAACCGAGCCGTTGCCGCCCTCCAGGGTGGAGGGTCTAAACGCCTGGTAGGTCAGGCGCCAGGTGGTCAGGTTGTCGGGCACCCGGAAGGAGGCGGTGGCCTGTCCGTCTTTATCTGCGGTGACGGAGGCGAAGAAGACGGCGTCCTTGAAGTCGCGGCGCACACCGCCGCCCTCGCCGCCCTTCTCGGCCCCGCCACCGGGCTCCGGCACATCGTGCGAGCTCCGGCTCCGCAGAATCCCGGGTGAGATATGCTCCCCATAGAGCGACCCCAGCAGGTTGACCTGCTGGTCCCGCAGGGCATAGAGCGCCTCATCCACCAGGTTCAGGTTCACCTCTGTTCCGGCTGCGGGCCGGCCGTCCCGGTCGAGCACCGTCACGTCGAGCTTGACCTCATCACCCGGTCGGTAGGCGGGCTTGTCGGGCTTTACGCTCACCTGGAGCTTCCGCTGGTCCGAATCGAATCGAACGGTGCGCTGCGCCTGGTGGTAGCGGCGCCCGTCGAAGTGAATCACCGTCAGGTTGGTGTTGGGCAGGTCCTCCTCCCGGAGCGCCATTCGGAAGGTGGCGGAGTCCTGCACCTTGTAATCCTGCAGCCCACGCCGCGCCGTGAAGAAGAGGAAGCCCTTCTCCCGGTCAGTCACCGGGGTGTCATCTAACTTCATCACAAAGCCGATCGGCTCACCCACGTCCGCCTCGTGCTTGTTGGGCACTTCGGGCGCCAGGTGGTGCCAGCGGTAGTAGCGGTCGCCGTAGGGGTAGACAAAACGTCGACCGGAGACATGGGTGGAGTCAGTTATGCGCAGCCCGCGCGAGTCCTGCGTGTAGATCTTGACCTGGTACCGCTTCTCGGGGTCCACGGGGAAGGTATAGTGAGCCATGCCGCCAGCGTCGCTGCGGGCCGGGTGGCTCCCCAGCGTCTTATGGGCCTCCTCGTAGCGGTACCGCTCGCGGACCACCTTTTCGATGAAGTCGTAGTACCGCCCCTCGGAGACCTTGTTCCAGTTCAGCTCGATCAGCTCGAACCAGACCTCCCGGCCGGCGATGGCAGGGCCCCGGTACTCCCGGCCCTCCCCCGCGTTGATCTTGTCGAGGACGACCCGGTTCAACTGCAGGGTGACGGTCGCCTCGCCCTCCCGCTGCTCCACCCGGGTAGCGGTGGTGGTGTCGCGCAGGAAGAGGCTGACCGTACGCTCATCGGTAATCTGGCCCAACTCCGGCAGACCGGCGTTCACCGTGAACCAGAGGGTAGACGGATAGCCGGAGGCGTGTCCGTCGTTATGGGGTGGGGTATAGGTGATCACCGCCTCGCCGTTGGCGTCGGTGGTCACCTGTTCATCGCCCTTCCCGCCCCAGTTCAGGCGGTACTTCAACGGCATGTTGGGCACGGGGGTGCCCTCAAAGAACGAGGCCTTCACCCGGAAGCTGACCGGCTCTCCGGTGAAGATCGCCCGCTTGTCCGTGGTGACTTCTACCTGATAGGCCGGTTTGCTGTAGGTGGCCACCTCGAACCAGTGGCTGCGCAGCGTCTCCTTGCCCAGCCGTACCCGCACCTCGTAGTGGCCGGGCTTCAGGTTAGGCAGGTCGAGGCTGCCGATAAAGGTGGCGTTCCGGACCGGCAGCGTGGCGCTGACCAGCGGGAGAGTCTCCCCGTCGGGGCTCCGATACTCGTTGCGGACGATCTCCACTGTCACCTCCGTGACAGGCGAGGCCTCCGGCTCTCTCGGGTGGACGACGCCCCAGACCTGCACCGTGTCCGCCGGCTTGTAGAGGGACCGGTCGAGGTAGAGGTACTTCCAGTACAGCGGCTGCACGCCGCGGTTGTAGTCATAGTACCAGTAGCTGGGCGCAGCGTAGATCACCGTCTCCTTCGCCCCGGCCCGGGCCGTGAGGTAGAGGGGCTGCTCTGGAGACTTGGCCAGCGCCTCCGGTGTCGGCAGAGTCGCCACGCCGTCGCTTCCCGTGGCGGCGCGCAGCGATCCGCCGGCAATGGCCACCTCGGCTCCCGCCACCGGCCGTCTGGTGGATACATCGTTGAGCCAGAGCAGCGTTCGGGTCGTGGTCACGGTGATGTGGCTGGAGATGTCCGTCACCTGAAAGCGAACCTGGCGAAGGAGATCGCCCGACTGGAACCCTGCCAGGTAGTACCCCGGCGGCAGCACATCGGGGAAGAGAATGAAGTTGCCGTTCTCGTAAGCCTGAATCTGGGCTGTAAAGGCGGCTACCTGGGTGAGGGCAGAGACATCTTCCTGGTAGCGGGAACGGGAGGCATTGGCCCACCAGGGCGTCTTCTCCGCCTTCTCAAGCGCCGCGATAAAGCCGTGTGCATCGGGGTACCGATAGACGGAGACCTCGATGGGATCTGTGCTCGTCTCGCGATTCCAGACCGGGAAGAACGGCTGGTCCGCGGCCGGAAACTCCGCCAGCCCTGTGGGGATAACGAAGCCCTGCCGCTTCCCCTCCTGTTTGGGGTCCTGGGTTTCGAAGGAGAAGGTGTGGTCTTCCGTGAGGCGGCCCTCGCCCTGTGTCCTGCGCAGCCCCTGTTTCAGGGTGACGGTGTAGATGGTTCCCGGCTGGAACTGGCTGGCCGGCACAAAGGAGACCGTCTTCTTGTGCCGCTCAAACCGGCCCGGCACCGCAGGCTCAATCTGAAAGTAAGGGGTCGGGTCCTCGTAGTCCTCGTGGCTGAAGGTGAACTCAATGCCGGTATTGACCGGGACCCCGGTGCCCTGGTTGCGGGGCAGGGTGCCCAGCAGCCGGAACTCCATGCGGGTCTGGAACGACCACTGGTAGGGCCGGCTGACACCGGCGGCCGGCGCCAGCTGGAAGCGGTAGACCCGGTTGGACACCAGTGCCTGCACAGGCTTTACTGTGAACGACTTGCCCTCCCCGTCGGCCTGCTCCACCTGGAGCGGTACGGCGGGCTGCACGGTAAGGCTTTGCCGCACGGCAGCGGCAGACAGTGGCTTGGTGGTCGTAAGGGTGAGGGCGCCAGCCGGATCGAGCCCGGCAGGGTCCGGTTTGGCGGGGGTAAGGGTCACCTCGGCCACCACTTGCGCAGGCAGGGCGTCAGGCGGCGTGGGCTCAAGAGTCTTGCTCGCGGGACGGAAGGCGGCCCAGACCGCCATGCTGACCACAGCAACGGCGGCGGTGACAGCGATCGCAATTCGCCATTTGCGCAGCATGCTTGCTCATCTCCATCGTGCAACGTTCTTCTGCGTGCACCTATTAGACGGAGCATCTGCGCGAATTGTTTTTCGTGTCAGGCGCGTGTTGGGCAGGGGTTGCCCCCTGCCCACACAACGCATTACTTCCGAATATGGACCGTATGCTTGACGCCATCCACCTGAACCGCGTAGCCTGCCGCCTCGGCAAACTCCTTGATCGGGGCGAAGACCAGGCCATCATGCTCGTGAATGTTCTTGGCCTCCCTGGCGGTCGACTCGACCCGCTTGCCGTTCACCGTGACGCTTTGCTTGTCGCCGGCAATCTCCGCCTTCACCCCCAGGAGGGCCTCCAGGTCGGGCACCGCGGCGTAGTAGCCCGCCTCCTCGTGCACATGCGGCGGCTTCGCCTTCGCCGACCAGGCGGTAAGCGGCTGGCCGTTCAGGCAGATTGCGACGCTGTTCTCCACCGGAGCGCACTCCACAGACGCCTTGCTCCCGCACCCGGATAACGCAAGCGCCGCCACGAGGCCAAGACCCACGAACAAACGCCCCATTCTCACTTGTGTCGACCCTCCACACTCGATTTGGATACCGGTTCCACGACAGCCAAGAAGCTCCCGGCCCCAGACCTTTGGGGTATCCATTCCGCCACAGCATAGTCCAAATCATAGTGGCGCCAATCGAAGGTAGCGCTATTCTTCAGCACTATTGCCTAGAAAAGAATGGTACAATAGAGCAAATGGGGGGTGAGAGGCGTGGACCCATGGTCTTCCGCCTTGATTGCAGCAATCGACAAGGTGCGCCCGGCTGTGGTGCATGTGTATGCGAGTACGCCGAAAACAGGCCAGGTCGCGCTGGGCACCGGTGTGGTCCTCGATCACTACCACATCATCACCAGCGCGCAGGTCGTAGCGATGGACGACGAGGTCACGATTAAGACGGTGGATGGGAAGCGGCGCTCCGCCACCTGTGTGGGGATTGACCCGCTCTACTTCCTCGCGATTCTCAAGGTAGAGGACCGGCTGCCGGTGGAGCCGCCCGTCTTTGCGCCCGACGGCACCACACCGGTCGGCCTGTACGTTTTCTCGGTGGGCTATGCCCTTGGCTACGAGCACACCGCCGCCAACGGCATCATCGCCAGCAGTGAGCGTACCATCTACCGGCCGCGCGCCGGGGGGCGCGGGAACCTCCCGATCGACGGCCTGCTGATCACCAACGCCGCCATTCACCCCGGGAACACCGGCGGACCGCTGGTCGACCTGGATGGCCGTGTGGTAGGGATCAACGGCCTGCCCTGGCAGGGCGGCATGTACCTGGCCCTTCAGGCCTCTGTGGCCGCCAGGGTCGCCAGCCAGATCATCGACTACGGCTATGCGACACATCCGTGGCTCGGCTTCTCCGGCGAGGTCGATGTGATCGACGCGATCTGGGTGGACATGCTGAACCTGCCCACCGACCGGGGGCTCGTGGTCCAGTACGTACAGCCCAACGGCCCCGGCCAGCGGGCCGGGATTCAGGAGATGGACATGGTCATGGCCGTCGAGGGGCGCCAGCCCGTGACCAACGGGGGCATGATCCGAAAGGTGCTCGCCTCCCGGAAGTATGGCGACCGGGTTGCGCTGTCGGTGCTGCGGCAGGGGGAGCTGATTCAGCTGTACCTCCCGGTGGAGGAGATTCCGGGCCTGAAGGACCTGGCCAAGGAAGAGGATGACGAGGAATCGCACCTGCATGAGGAAGAGGATGACTAAAGTCAGGCGGACCGCCCTTTCGGGCGGTCCGTTTGTTGTGAGTTTCGGTTGGCACTGGACCATCAGGGGAGCACGTTTCCCCGTCTCCTGCTATCGTGGCAGTTCAGGCCGGATCCTCGTTGATCTTGAAGAGACGGGCGGTCTTGTCATGGGAAGCAGTCAAAAGCCAGCGTCCATCGGGAGAGAAAGCAGCGGAGGAGACGTATCCGTCGTGCCAGGTAATCCGTAACATGGTCTGGCCACCGTAGGTCTTCCACAGTCCAACGGAGTACCGGCCGGATGGGGCAGCCAACCACTTGTGGTCCGGAGACAGTGCCAGGGCATGGACCGAACCGACCGCCTCCAGGGAGTGAATCACTTCACCCGATCGGATAGAGACATACTTGACCGATTTGTCATCACAACCCGCAAGAATCGTCTCATCGTCAAGGTAAACCAACGCCCCAACGGCTCCGACCCAGTTGGTCTTGCCAACAATACCACCGTTGGAGGCATCCACAAGATGAATGCGGCTAAAATGAGAACTGGAGACAGCCACCTGCCGACCATCGGGTGAGAAGGCAAGCGCATTCATGCCTTGGAGCGGGTCTCCCAGCTGAACCTTCTGCAGTTCCCTCCCGGTCGCAGCCTGCCATATCCGAAGGCTTCCATCCCAGGAGCCAGTCGCGATGAGCGAGCCGTCCGGCGAGAAGGTGACATTGCAGACCAGATCCGTGTGTCCCTTCAGCCGGTAAAGCTCACGCCCGTCAGGCATGCGAAAAACCGCAATCGTTCCGTCACCACTGGCGGCAGCCAGGAGGCTTCCGGAGGGGGAGAATGCCAGCGCATGGACTCGGGCCTTTTCGGGTTTTACAGAGGAGAAAAAGCCGTGCATCTTTAGACGTCTCAGCTCGGTTCGTCGACCTGCGTCCCAGAGCACCACCGTATCGTCCCATCCACCTGTGGCGAAGAACTCTCCACTTGGGGCCCAGGCGACCGCTGAAACCTCTGCGGAGTGACCCTTTAGTATCGCCTCACGGCGAACGTCAGGAAGTCCCCGGTCTTCGTCGACCGGCACCTCTTGGATCGCCCTCCCCGAAAATGTCGCATCCCAGAATCGCAGGCTGCCTTCCTGGCCCGCGGAGACGAAGTGAGTACCGTCAGGTGACATCGCCAATGCCTGTACCCGGAACGGATGGCCGACCAGACGCTGCACACGTTTGAGATCGCTTACCCGATGGACCTGAATCTCCTTCCGGTCGATGGCCACCACCAGATTGCTCCCGTCGCCGGAGAAGAGGATAGACCGGACGGAAGAGGCGACCTCTTCCTCGGCAAGCAACCGCCCGTCCGCAACTCGCCAAAGGCGGAGCGCCTTGTCGTCCCCGCCTGAGGCAAGATACTTTCCATCTGGAGAGAAAGCGAGGGCATTGACGTTGTCGTTGTTTAGCCACCGCTCCCAAGCCACTTTAACGCCAGCGTTGAAGATCATGACGATAACGTTACCGGCAGCGACAGCGATGCGGCTTTGGTCGGGAGACCAGACCATCGCGTAGACGTGGCCAGGCACGGTTCCCAGTTCGGTGCCCTTCGCGGTGGCGATGTCCCAGTTGAACAGATTCCCTTTTGCGTCGGCGTAAAGGGCCATTTGCCCTTCCGAGTGGATGGTTACAGCCGTTACCGGATGCTTGAGACCCTTTAGTCTGTTAATTCGTTCACCCGTCGTCAGATCCCAGACGGCTAATGTCTCCTTGGAGCCCGAAACCAGCAGCCTCCCATCAGCAGTCAGGGCCATCGCCTGGACTTCGACGCCTGCGCTCAGTTCCTGGACCAGCGTCCGATCCTGCCAGCGTCGCACTCGAATGGGCTGATTGTAGGCTGCAGTAGCGAAGAGATTCGCTTCCGAGGCCGATGCCAGAGCGAGGATACGCCCCGTGTGCCCGACCATGCCGAAAACGGGCTCGCCCACCGTTTCCATGACGGGAGAGGGCTTCATCTCCCCGACCGCACTCATCACGGCGTTACAGTACTCGATCAGAGCATCACTCTGCTCCGTCTCCGGCGGGAAGTCCCGTGGCGATTCCAAAGCAACAAACATGGGAAGGGCATACTCGGGGCTCTTCTGTGCATACTGGGGTCCGAGGGTGGCCTGAGCCCAGAGACGCCACTCGTCGCTACCCTTCTTACCCCTGAACCTGTTGTACATTCTTGCTGCGAGGGCCACATCATACGCTTTTTCCTGCATCGCAGGCGTGATGAACGGTGATACCGGAATTCCCAGCCTGTCCACTATGTTCAAGTCCCAGCCCTCCCATCATGTAGACCGTAAAGGTGCAGACCGCCGGCTCCGGAGCCGCCTAAAGGATGCTGTATCAGAGGTTACACATCCGAAGCGACTGGTGCTCCAATCGACCCCGCTCACCGGTCAGGTGTAGCCCTCGAAGATTGCGATGTGGGTCAATATACCAGCCCAAAAACCTTTATCGTATTGTCGTACCCTGCCGTAGCCACTGTCGTTCCCTTTGGGGAGAGGGTGAGCGTGCTGACAGCCAATCTGTGTGCATCACTAACGCCCGTTGCCTCCAGATCAGAGACTCTCCATGCGGCCATCTTTCCGTTGCCGTCGACCGTGAGGAGCGCAATACCAAGTGGTTCGAACAACACCCGTCTCACCGCTGAATCATGTCGTGCACCGAGCCAGCGGGGTTCAAGATCAGGGAGAGCTTGAAATGCCACGGACCCGTCAGACCATCCGGTGGCCCAGAACTCGCCGGATGGATGAGGGGCTACACAATAGGCAAAGTCGTCGCCTTCCTTCGTTTCCCCAAGCTTCATTCCATCCGATACTCGCCAGAAGCTAATGCTCCTGTTCCGGACGGTAGCCAGGATACCGTTGGAAAGGGCCATCGGACCCGATGTCTGTTCATCGAACTCCCGGAAAATGCTGCCGGTGACAACGTCCCAGAGGATGGGCCGGCAGGTCAAGGACATGGAGAGCAGATAGCGCCCATCAGACGTAAAGAGGATGTCATAGTTTGACTCGGGACTGTATGAGGCCATCGCTTTGGCAAACCAGCCTTGCGTTGGGGCAGGCGGCGGGGTCAGTGTTCTGTCTAGGGCGCCGTCTGCCACCCGCCAGAACTGGATGGTTCGGCTCTTGAGCCCCGCCGCGAGGAATTCCCCGTCGGGGGAAAACGCGATGGCGTAAACGGGTTCCGGCGTTGTGATGGTTCGGGTCAGTGAACCGTCTTCGGTCCGCCAGACACGAATGGTTTTGTCAGCACTGCCGGACGCCAGCGTGTCCCCGTTCGGGCTGAACGCGGCACAAAGTACGCTGTCCCGATGGCCCTTGATCTCGGCAATCATGCAGGTATTCAGACTGCCTTGACCTGCCGTAAACCGGTTGTAGGCAATCAGATGAAAGTCATACTCGGAACGCATGGCATCATCGAGAAGCACCCGACGAGCCTGACGGATCAGTTCCAGCTTTTCCTGGGCCTCGACCCTCTGTCTGGGATCAGGAGACTCTAAACTCAGGCGCCACTTCTGCTCTTCGATCGAGAGAATCTGCGAATAATCACTGGTACTGAGATCCGCGTGAATGCTCAGCGCTGCGTAGTAGTTGATCATAACCGCCGTCTCCTTTGCTCTGAAGGGTTGAAGTACCAGATTATCCAGTTTGTGTTTAGCATACTCTTAAGAAAGTCTAACACAATAATAAATAACAAATCGCCGACCAGCAACCATATTCCTCGACTTTTCATGTTAGTTGGTCTAATTCGGACCTGCACGAGGAAGAGGATGACTAACTGGATTTGATCAGCGCCAACGTCGATTGCGGCGATGCCCACAACCAGGCCCTCCGGGCGAAGTACGCCGGGCGGATTCCGGGGGGTGTGGGTGCGTGAGCGGCATGGTCGCCCGGGCGAGTCAGGCGGCGGTGGTGGAGCGGCAGCCGATCGGCATCGGATTTGACGCCTGGGGCAGCATTGCCCGGACCCACCTGCTGGGCCTGACCGCTGGCGGCGACGATTGCGGACGGGCTGGCTGCGCAGGGGGTGCTGGCGCAGGCGTACGCGAAGGCCCGGTGGGGAAGCTGAGTATAGGTGCGGACCGCCTTGCGGGGCGGTCCGTTCGTCTTGCGGTGGGGGGCAATGAAGGCCAATGTAAGACAATGAAGGCCAATGTAGGGCAATGGAAACCCCTGTACCCTGGCAATGTCTTTGTGGGGGAGAGCAATGAAAGCCGTATGTCGTCCAATGGAAACGGCGAGTAATCCAATGGAGAGGTTAGGGGGAATCCAATGGAAACCGTATGAGGACCAATGTAGGACAATGCTGAACGCACCTCCAGCCTTCGACAGGCCGAAAGTGCGTTCTGTGGTATCCTGGATTTGGGAGTGCATGCAGGCCTGCCTCCGAAAGGAGGATGCCAAGGGTGAAGATCAGAATCGCATCACTGTTGAGTTGAGTGGCAAAGCGCTCTTCTCGGTGATCCTGATCATCGCTAAGGCCATTCTCTCCGCTATGAAGTAGCGGTCGATCCACTCTCAGTTCCAATCAATCGACCGCCGTCTCAGCATTAGAGGCGGCAACATGCGGGCTCCCAAGGCACCCTCATTCGGGTGCCTTCTTCCATTGTAAGCCCTAGCGATTCGATCTATACCCGGGCTTACCCCTCAGGCGTCCAGAGAATCCGCCACACCCCGTCTCGTTCCCTTGACACCATCATGCAGCAAGCCTTGGTATCGGAGCCAGCCTTTGGGCCAGACACAGCTAACCTTGTTCTAGCCTATTCCTACGAAATGGCAGATCGCCGTTGGCGAGTGGTAGGTGTCGCTTGACAACGCCGACCGACGGCGATCGCCGCGGAGCGGCGGTAATGACAGGTGCCCACACTCTTTGACCCCAAAGAGGACGTGAGCGCTTTGTTTGCTTGAACCTACATGAACAGGAGTGCTCCAAGACAAGAGATGGAAGGATGATGCTCTACGGACACGGTTCTTCAGGCCAAGTGGCAACTTCACCTGACCATGCTCGATCGCGTTCGCACCTGGGGGTTCACGAGAACGCGGGTGTCTGGATCCCGCCCATATCCGTATCACTACTACCACGCAAGAGCAATCGAGGCCGCACTCCCACCCGTTACGATTACGGGGATCAAGAACCTGGACACTCATAAGGAGACGGTGCTGCGGCCCCTCTTTCTGGGCTGAGAGGAAAACGGGTAACTAGCGAATTGTCGATAGAGATATCTGTGCGAAAATACACAGGCAGTGATGATATGCAGTCGACTAATGTCGAACGCTTTTATTTCAAGACTAGAAGGAAAACATGATTATTTGGACAAGTATAACTATTGCTGGGGGTGAAATAACCGCTAGGAGGCACCAATCATGAACGATCGCACCGAGAAGAAGACCGAGGCCCAGGTGACTCTGACCATCAAGCCTGTTGGAAAGCACTCCGATGTCGAGCAGCTTTGGAATTCCCGGGACGGAGGCACCACTAACAACAACGTGCTGTGCTAGTTGTTCGCCTATCCAAGGCGAATCTGACACTTAGCAGGTTCTCGGACAGCCAATTCATGAAAGTGTAGCGCGGCCAGATCAGGCCCACTACAAGGGAACCTAGGGAACCGGCCCGATCCTGAGATCGCCCCCAGCACCCACTTCAAGGAACAGGAGAGAGCGCAAATATGAGCACGGTAGTCAGTCAGAGACTCCTCTTAGGTGTGACAGGGTCGATTGGACTTGTGGGTATCCATGAGTACATCATACTGTTTCGGGAGAGATTGGCCGTAGAGATAAAGGTAATCATGACTAAGAACGCCACCCGTCTGGTTTCGCCAGATCTAATGGCCGTGCTGTCCGGCAGCGAGGTCTTTGTGGACCCTTATGATTCCAGCTCAACGATTCGCGTGCCGCACATACATCTTGCAGAGTGGGCTGAGATCTTTGTGGTGCTTCCCGCTAGTGCAAACTGCTTAGCGAAGGTAGCTAACGGCATTTGCGATGACCTGCTATCTACAGCAGTTCTCGCTTCTCCAAGACCTGTCGCTTTCTTTCCGAACATGAATGAACGTATGTATATGAATCCTGCCACCGTCCGCAATATCGCAAGCATAACGTCTTATGGACACCTCATTGTCCCTCCTATCGGGGCCTCTGGCTTCTCCGTTGGATCCGGTGAACGCACTAAGATGGGAGCTATGCCTGGACCTGCTGCTGTCGTGGAGAGGTTGTCCAGTTGGCTCGCAAGTGGCAGAACTGACCATATCCCGAAGCCCGACTAGTACTACTCCGTTATCCACAGTTACGACGCCTTGATCGCCTCGGGATGCTGCAGCCACATATCGCACAAACCCCGGTCCAGGTGCCCAACGCACGCTGCAGCATCCGACGAATGGTCGGCAGGGCTAGGGTGGCCCCAGCTTGGCGCCCCTTTTTTGGCCCCACAGCCTTTTCCGAACGAGAAAGGCGAACGCGACCATGGTTAGCGTGACGTGGCGGTTCCAGCCGATCCAGCTGCGACCTTCGAAGTGGTCCAGCCCCAGTTCCTCTTTGAGTTGCTGGTACCCCTGCTCGATCTGCCAGCGAATCTTGCCCAGACGGACGAGTTGACGCATGGATGCGGGCTGCGGCAAACCGGGAGCGCAGCGCTGTTGCGTGAGCGAGCAAGCAGGGAACAGGGTTTCGGCCAGAAACTGCTCGAAGCGGTCCCGTACGGCATCGAGTTCGAAGTCTTTCATAGGGACCCTGTCGCGACATTATCCTGGGAACCCTTCAGGATATACGAGAAAGTTACATCGCGTAACGGAGTGGTACTAGCCCAACCTCAGGAGGTGCCTGCACGTGCGATACATCTTTGGAGACTCAGTCTTGCTCCGCCTATGGCTAGCGCAGATGGTCTCCGAGTTCGGAGACCTCGTCTTCTTTACCGCCTTAGTGGTGGAGTTGTACAACCGGACAGAATCGGGACTGGTCCTGGGTGTCGAAAGTGCCATTCGCAACGGTGCTCTGATCGTGGTGAGCGTTCTAGCAGGGCCCCTTGTTGACCGGTGGCGTCGCAGGCCAGTCCTTTACGGTGCTGATTTGGTGCGAGGGGCGTTGCTGATTCTCCCACTGATGTATCCATCGATACCAGTGTTCATTGCTACTAGTAGTCTAGTGGTTATCGCCTCGCGGTTTTTCGCACCAGCACGACTGGCTTGGATTCCCTCATTGGTTCCAGACGATCGCCTCCGCGTCGTTAATGGAATATTCAGCGTGACGACAGAAACCATTGGCGTGATTGGAGCTCTTGCAGGGGGACTACTTGCTGCGGTTCTAGGTTTTCGAGGGGCAATTCTGATAGACATTGCGACGTTCTTTGTTTCCGCTGTCCTGATTGTATCCATCCCATCTTCGAGGGATGTGGTCCCTGAGGCATCCACACCAACCCCTTATTGGGCGGGCCTACTTGATGGGTTCCGCTACACGTATACCAGACCTGTTCTGAAGACGCTTCTATCAAGCTTTCTAGTAGGCGCCTTCGCTGCCGGATTGATCGCTCCTATGACGATTGTCTACGTGGAGAGAGGGTTGAGGCTAGGGGCTACTGGCTATGGCACCCTCTTGGCAGCCATGGCTATCGGCGGGATACTATCCGCTGTGCTCCTCTCAAGACTAAAGCTG
This sequence comes from Bacillota bacterium, assembly GCA_049325315.1. Lineage (GTDB taxonomy): Bacteria > Bacillota > Sulfobacillia > Symbiobacteriales > Symbiobacteriaceae > JAWLHU01. The sequence goes on from JBMONB010000224.1 coordinate 149,086, forward strand.
ACTGTGGCTCAACTCTTGGTATGGGTTGGTTACTTTGCCACTGGCGTAACGCTTGTCTTGATTGGTTTCGTTCCCGGGGCTGCTGTCTCGATCCTCCTGTTCGTTGCATTGGGTACCTTCCAGAACCTCCAAGAAGCCACAGCTATTACGTTTTTTCAACAACAGATCCCCGGCAGCATGCTGGGTCGTTTCTTTGGCATCCTAAACGCCACAACAACTCCCTTTTTCATAGGTGGCATGCTGACCGTGGGCGTCGTAAGTGAGCGATCCAGTGTAGGACTCATATACCTGTCAGCTGGCGCCTTATTTGTTATCGGGGGTGCAGTCCTCCAGCTTAGTCCGCACTTTAGGTCCATACTTATCGGGAAAGTCCCCATGCAAGGTGACAACTATTGAGAGGAGGCTTTGCCGTGAAGTGTCTGCTAGTCTTTGTTCCACAGTGGAGCCCACTTCAACCATATCTAGCTACACCGTCCCTGGTTGCCTGGCTGAATCAGCAAGGACACCAGGCAACCCAGTACGATCTGAACGTAAACGTTTACGACTACATTCTTAGTCGGGAATACCTCGAGAACTGTGTCGCTAAGCTGCAGGCGGACCTTGGTCGCCTTGATCCCGAGGAATCTAGTGCCGCCGAGCACTACGAAGCGATCGCACGTGCTCTTGCACTGTCCGAGGTGGTCATTCCGAAGGTGGACTTGGCCAAAGAGCATTTGCGTTCACCAAGGTTCACGGATATCAATCGAACGATAGAGTATAAGAAACTGCTGGAGTCAGCTCTAGTGATTGTGAGCACCCGATTCTACCCTACTGCCATGAGTTTTTCTACTTTTCGAATGGATCTATCCCCTCGATCTTCTCGACAGGTGCTGACGGCACTTGATGATGCTACCAATCCCTTTCGGGAGTGGATCCCCCGGTTTCTTCCGGAGCTGTTGAACAGCGACCCTGACGTCATCGGGATTTCCATAACGGACCAGTCGCAACTCATCCCCGGACTCACGTTAGCCCGTCTTCTCAGGAGCGCTCGACCACAAACACATGTCGTTATCGGCGGTGCACTCTTTACTCGACTGGCGGATGAACCGGATCAGCTTGCACCTGTCTTTGATTTTGTCGATAGCATTATTGTCCGGGAAGGCGAGCGTCCGCTTCTTCACTTACTCAATGTTCTTGAGTCCGGTGGAAACCTGGATGAGGTTCCGAATTTGCTGTACCGCCGGGCCGACGGCACTGTTACCACCCCATTGACGCTACCCAATGTCGGTATGGAGGCGCTCCCCACTCCAGATTTCGATGGACTTCCGTTGAGCAAGTATCTGTCACCCGAACCAATTCTACCAGTCCTGACCTCTCGAGGATGTCCCTGGGGCATTTGCACATTCTGCGATCATAGTTATGCCTACGAGTCAGGAGGGCGATTTCGCCCGATAGATATGATCGTGGAGGATCTTGATCGCTTACAGCGGCGATACGGTGCCCGGTACTTCTTCTTTGCTGACGAAGACTTCCCGCCAGCTCGAGCTGCCGAGCTATCGAGCGCGATCCTCAACGCACAATTGAAGGTTCACTGGTCGGTTGAGACCCGCCTGGATGCACGCTTCAATGCGGATCTAGTCGGTCGTATGGCAGAGTCGGGATGCCGCTATGTGATGTTTGGTCTGGAATCAGCCTCGCCGCGAATACTTAAGCTAATGAAAAAGGGGATCTCCCCTCGTTCTGCGGAGGAGATCATCGCCCGGTTCCACAGGGCCGGAGTATGGACACACGTCTTTGTCATTCACCGCTTCCCGGGTGAGGAACCAGAGGACTCACTTGAGACAGCCGGTTTCCTTAGGCGAAATGCCTCGGTCATAGATTCCTTTGGCTACTCGCCGTTTACCCTGAATCGCCACGCACCCATACGCAACAATTATGCAGAGTACGGTATCCGATCACTCATTATCAACGAAGACTACGACTACACCCTGTATTACGAATTCGATCTGCCAGGTCACCCTGGTACTGCTGGAGCTTATGCGGAGGTCAAGCAGATAGTTAAAGAAATCCTCCCGGCATACCCCCACCTGAATCAGGTCGACCTGATTGGCCGAGAGCATGTGTTCTTATGCACCGGCTACGGTCTGACAGAAAGGCTGCGCAACCCCGGGTTAGGCGGACGGTTGCTAATCGAGCCAGAGTTGCATCTCTCTCTTGCCCGTTCTCCATTGGCCGGTTTTGCTCGATTGCCGTGGAAGTTGGTGAATGAGGCAGGTGGATGGCGACTGCAGCCTGGCTCCACCATCTTCGGGAGTGTCGTTGGCACAGAGACTATCTTCGAAGTGCCAAACGTGGCGCTTGAGCTTCTCAGTTCCTGCGAGCGAGAAGGGACTCTCGAGAGAGCCGTATCGTGGCATCACCAAGCTAGCGGACTTCCCACAAGCAACCTGTTGAGTCTGGCTCGGGAGCTCGTCCATCTTGGACTGGCCATTCCGAGTCCGACCTTCACTCGGAGCTAGTGGGCATGTTTTACGCCGTTCAACACATGGACGAGCATCTGCTAGGCCAATCGCCCCTGATGACCTCCTCGGACTGGTACTACAACCTATGGGAGTTTGACAGGCTGAGTTATCAGTGGCGGATCGATGAGCATGGCTTAACCGCTCTGGGAGTCCAAACCGAAAACCAGTTCGGTGGTAAATTAAAGGTCTGGCTTTCAGAGACCCGTTCGGCGCAGCTGGACCTGAGGCGCGGACATATCCGGACGCCCCTTGACTGGAATCTCCTGAGCACCCTTGGGCGCTCAGATACCCTCCGCAACGTAGCGGACCCAGCCCCTATCCCAACTGTTGAGACCCATTGTCCGGAACTGGCTTCACTGGCTCAGGGCGATGCCGCCTCCTTGAAGGAACTGATCGTTACCGTGGGTCGCCTGGCACGTGGTGCACACTTGCAGGTTGGACTTGAAGTGATCTCGGGGCGGATGCTGGTGAGGACCTCTCGGGGAGTCTCAGCTGTCGATTCCCCAACAGAGGCGACGCTGTGGGTCCACGCAGGCGATTTCGGCGAGACCTTACAGGGGCGCCGGATGTTCAATGAGTCTCACGTTACCGAGTTGGTAGAGCGCACTCTCCGTCACGAACGACTATCTCAGATGGACTGCCAGCGGCCATCTGGCGACGTCTCAGTGAAACTGACCCCCCTTATTACCCACATGCTCCTGGACCACTATCTCTTTCCTATGCTCACGCGGAAGGAGACGAAACGAGAGCAGATGGGTGCCCAGAATACCCTAAGGGGGCAGCAGCAAGTGATCGCCCCTTGGCTTTCCATAGAACTGGACACCTTGAGACCATATCATATCAGCTCCTTCCGGTTTGACAGCCGAGGGATTCCAGGTCAACGTCTGTTCGTCACTGAGAGGGGGTGTTTAACGGCTAGGTTGGGAACTGAACCGGGCGGATCTTCCCCTCCTACCCCGCTACCAAACAACTCTCAGAGCTTGGTGCTTCATGACCTGCGAAGGCAAACAGTCGACGACGGTCCAAGGGTCCTCGTGACAGCGATCGATGGCCTCCAACAGCACGGCACGGATGGAGAGTTTGCCTTGGGCTTAAGGACGGCGTTTCTGATGAACGAGAATCGGCCCATAGGTCGGGTCAGAGGGCTCATTCGAGGAAATTGGTGGAACCTGCTCCGTGACCCCGAAACCAAAGTAGGGCACGAAGGTGGGCTTAACTCCCTTACGGTAAGGTGTGAGTTTCTGTGAACCGACCTGATCTTTCAAGTGTTATTGCTGGAGCCGCAGAGGAGCTAGAGCGAGTTCGTCGTTGCGGAAGTGTCGGAGTCTGTCGCATTCAGCAAGGCTCTATTCACACAGTCTCCATTGGAGATGATGATGCAGAGGCAAGTTTTGAAGAGCGACAGGGCATGGGCATCCAGCTATGGATTCCAGGGCGGGGTATGGTCTTCGCCGCGACAGATCAATGTGAGCCCAAACACGCTCCACGTGACCTCCTCAGTCAAGCGGAGAGACTCGCTAGCGTAATGCCTCTTAACCCCACCGCCGGCACTCCCGCCTTTGCAGCCCCAGGTAAACACCAGGTTGAACCGATTCCTAGTCGCTACCCAGCGCAGGTATACCACCAACTAGTCACGATGGGGAGAGTCCTTAAAGAGAGAGCGGCAATGCCAGCCGGGCTGCTCGGTAGCCTCAGTGTTCGAGAAGAACTGTGGCACATTCTTCGCTCTGACGGAACCAGGGTCCAGTACCGCCAGGACTATGCATCCATGAAGTGGCGAGTTCGAGGGACTTCACTCACCCTTCAGCGTGTAAGCCCATCACTTGATGCACTGATTCAGCCCGATCGGGTCGAGCAGATCGGAGGCATGCTACAGCGCCTGGTTCAGTTGGCCTTCGAGTTGGTTGAGGCACCTCCGACCTCCCCGTACTCGGGGCCCATGCTCATGAGCGCAGGCATTGCCCAGACCCTGATTCACGAGACGCTGGGGCACGCCCTCGAAATCGATCAGTGGCCCACCTCAATGTATGCGAATCGCGGCCGCCTTCGGGTGGGAGAAAAGGTGGCTGCTCCTGGACTGACCATAACAGACGGATGGTGGCCGAACCAATACGGTTGGCAGCCCTTCAGTGCGTCTGGCGACCCCCGCCGACCTATTAAACTCGTGGATAGAGGCACACTTAGGGGAGGTCTCACCGATCCCTACTACGGACCGGAAGCGGGAGTTGACTCTAATGGATCAGACCGTGTCGCTTCATACCGGTCACTCCCTATTCCACGCATGAGCCATCTTGGTATTCACGTGGAGCCAGGAATTTCGCTTACCAGTGAGCAAGACCCCCGAATTCTCTACGAACTCATGCGCTTCCATGGACTAGTCGACGCAAAGTCCTCCGTCCTGGTTCTCCTCGGCGAAGGTGGTTCAGGCCAAGCAGACCCCCTGACGGGACGGTTCAGCGTACAGTGCGATGGGGCCTACTTGGTAGGGCCGAAGGGTGTTAAGCCTCACAAGAGGGGGATACTGGTCGGCACAGCCCAGTCCATCCTCCCGCGAATTGTCGCTGGAATCGGGGAGACGGTCTCAGATCTATACTCCTATTGCATCAAGTATGGGCAGGCGGTTCCTGTGGGCGGAACAGCGAATACCTACGTATTTGTGGAGGGTGGCTCAGATGTCTCATTTTACAATCCTTAGGTGCATATCCTTGGGAGGAGGGGGCAGATGGATGGCATTTTTCGGCTTCGACGCACGGCAGTCCCGGCCGGACCAAAGCGGTGGGTTCCATCTCGGTTCAATGTGCGTACGCACCTACCAGATGGCCGATTGGTCATCTATAACAGCTATTCCGGTCAGTTTGTGGTCGTCCCGTCAGAGGCCAGTTCACTCGTGAAAGCGTCCCTTGTCCGCCCCGTTGAGGATGAACTGGATTCCCTCCAAGCGCAGTTGTTTGATGGAGGGTTTCTCATTCCAGAAGAAGCGAATGAGTTACATCGGGCCAGGTACATGCACGAAGTTGAAGCGCGCCGACCCGACCGACTTCATCTCATTCTGATGCCGCACGAGAACTGCAACTTCCGTTGTGTCTATTGTTACGAGGATTTCGCCCACAACAAAATGGACCCCAGTGTTCGAGTTGGCCTAAAGGAGATGGTTCGACAGCGTGCCAGGAACCTATCCCACCTGGATATTGGCTGGTTTGGAGGAGAGCCTCTTCTCGCTCTTGATGTTATCGAGGAACTCTCTACAGCTTTTCAGGAGCAGTGCTCAAATTATGGGATATCATATTCAGCCAGCATTACAACCAACGGTTATCTGCTCACCTCTGAGGCTGTAAACCGCCTTTTTACCTGCAATGTACGCCATATGCAGGTGACCTTAGATGGCCCCCCGTCGGTGCACAACAAGCGGCGCAAGCTGGCTGGCGGAGGAGGTACATTTCATCGGATATTGGAGAACCTGATCGAACTCAAGAACCGTACCGATCCGTTCCAGTGTGTCGTTCGGGTCAACTATGACAAGGAGAGCAACCAGGTGATCTCCACGTTAATCAGCCGACTTAAGGACTCTTTCTCGGGTGATCGTAGGTTTTCGCTCTACTTCTTTCCCGTCGGTCAGTGGGGAGGCCCGAACGATGAGAATCTCCCCGTCTGCGATGCGTATGAAGCCATCCAACTCGGCCTAGACCTGTCCAAGCGGGCGATCAACTCTAGAATGCCCGTATTGCAGCGGGAACTACTGGCACCAAACGGCTCTGTTTGTTATGCGTCGAACCCCAATGCCTTCGTAATCGGGGCCGAGGGTTCCGTATACAAGTGTACAGTGGCGCTCGACCGACCCTATAATCGGCTGGGGAGGATTAAGGCAGATGGGAACCTCGTCCTGGACCAGGACAAGCATGCGCTCTGGATCATGTCGGACGAGAGCGGTGACTCGGTATGTGAACGGTGTTATGTACGGCCAGCCTGCCAAGGGAGTGCATGCCCGCTCATGCGAATCGAGTACGGTCAACGCCCCTGCCCACCGTGGAAGAAACAGATGACGAAGGTACTCCAGTTGATTGCCCTTGAGGAGGATCTTCTTGCCACTTTGGATAGAAAAGCCTAGTACTACTCTGTTGAGTCTCAGCACGAGATTCCAATGAAGTCGCGAAAGGGACTTCATGAACATTTTTGAGATGGTGCCAGATAGGCGTCAGCATGAGCTACGCTACCGCCACGGCGAGCGTGCCGCTCACGTGGCAACTGTATCTGCCTGAGGTCTGGGCGCAGGACCAGATGCTTCGAGGCATTGGCCCACAGCGGCTCCGCAAGTGGCTGTGACTGAGTGATTGAGATGCTGTTCATAGACCGAGCCTGCATCTATTCATCTAGAGGTGCAGGCTCGGTGCGGATGCGAAAAGAGACGGAGGGACGCGCGAACCAAATCGCGCGTCCCTCCGTATATGTAAGTGGCGGCGCCTTGTTGAGCGGAAGGGGGTGACAGTATGAGCAAGCTAGACGACCGGGTCTTCTGGATCCTGTTCCTGGCACTCCTACTGAAACCCTTCACCCTTTACCTCTAAGGGGTAGGAGACTCCTACCCCGCAGTGGAACTGACAACGGCTGCCGCCCGGCCTGGTGCTAAACCACCGGGCCGTTTTTCATTCTAGACACCTTGGCCTGCTTCTATACCGGGATGGGCTAGAGCGGAACAGAACAAAGGGACTCGCGAACCAGATCGCGAGTCCCTCCGTATATGTAAGTGGCGGCGCCTCGTTGAGCGGAAGGAGGTGGACGCATGAGCAAGCTGGACGAGCGTGTCTTCTGGATACTGCTCCTGGCACTCCTGCTGAAACTCCTTACCTCTAGCTTGTAAGGGGTAGGAACCCTACTCCTCAGGCTTCAAGTCAACGGCGTCCGCCCGGCCCGGTGCACAACCACCGGGCCGTTTTTCATTCTAGACACCTGGGCCGGCTTCTATACGGGGGGCACGGTCCACCGGGAGTTAAGGCATCTTCATTCCCGGTACTTGCTGCAAGAGGGGCTGAAGAACCCGAGCCGCTTCGGGCGGTACGGTGTGCCACGTTGTATCGCCATCGAATCGGAT
>JBMONB010000225.1:0-34059 GCA_049325315.1 Bacillota bacterium
CCCCAGCACCCCGGCCGCCCAGAAGCCCAGTGAGATCCGCATTGGCGTCATCGGCCCCGAGACCGGCGGCGCCGCCCAGTTGGGCCAGGCTCAGAAGAACGCCGTCACCATGGCGGTGGAGGAGATCAACGCCAAGGGCGGCGTAGACGGCATGCAGATCAAGGTCTTCTTTGAAGATGACGAGGGCTCCCCCACCAAGTCGGCCAACGCCGCCACCCGCCTGATCCATGAGACCAAGGTCTCGGTGATCATCGGGGCGATCCACTCCTCGGCCACCTTGGCCGACATGGCCGTCACCCAGAAGGCCGGCATTCCGCAGATCACCGCCGGCTCCACCGGCGCCTCGATCACCGAGCAGGGCAACCCCTACATCTTCCGCACGGCGGTCAACGACGCCCTCCAGGCCGAGGCGCTGGTCAAGCACGCCAAGGGCCGCGGGCTGAAGAAGCTGGCCCTGATCACCGCCTCCGACGACTATGGCCAGTCGGGCGCCAAGCTCCTGCGCTCCGCCGCCGAGAAGGAAGGGCTCCAGGTGGTCACCGCCGAGAACTTCGCCAACGGCGACAAGGACTTCAAGGGGCAGCTCCTCAAGATTCAGGAGAAGGGCGCCGACAGCCTCTTCTTCTGGGGCCTCTACACCGAGGCGGCCCTGATCGCCAAGCAGGCCCGGACCCTGGGCATCAACGTCCCGCTCTTCGGCGGCTCCGGCATCGCCACCGGCAAGCTCATGGAGCTGGGCGGCGCCGCGGTGGAGGGTATGGTGATCACCCAGTCCTTCCTCCCCGATGACCCCGACGCCATGGTCCAGGAGTTCGTCAAGAAGTACAAGGGCCGGTTCAACGTCGACCCGATCCCCCACGGCGCCCAGGCCTACGACACCGTCTATGTGATCGCCGATGCGGCCAAGCGGGCCAAGTCGACCGACCCGGCCAAGCTGCGGGACGCCATCGCCGCCACCAAGCTCACCACGGGCGTCACCGGCGGGACCGAGTTTAACAAGCAGGGCGACGACACCGGCAACCGCATCCTGCTCACCGTTGTCAAGGACGGCAAGTTCGTACTGGTGAAGTAGTGTGGATGGGGCGGCCTGCGGGCCGCCTCTCCCTTCCTGGCAGAAAGGTGGGCGCACATGTCCTTCCAGCTCTTCATGAACGGGCTGCCGATCGGAAGCGTCTATGCCCTGGTGGCCCTGGGCTACAGCCTGATCTACGCCGCCTTTGGGCTGCTCAACTTCTCGCAGGGCGATGTGCTGATGGTCGGGGCCTTTCTGGGGCTGACCCTCTTCGTCAGCCTCAAGCTGCCCTTCCCCATCGCCCTGCTCCTCGCCATGCTCGGCGCCGCCCTGATCGGCCTGGCCATGGAGCGGTTCCTGCTCCGGCCCATGGCGCGTCGCCGGGCGCGCGATATCAACCTCCTGCTGGCCACCATCGCCCTGGCGATCATCCTGCGCAACGGTTCGCTCTTGATCTGGGGCGCCGAGTCCCAGTTCTTCCCCTCGGTCTTCGGGGAGGAGGTGATCTCGGTGGGCGGCCTGCGGGTGGTGCCGCAGAATATCTGGATTTTCGTCACAGCGCTGGGCCTCGTGGCAGCGCTCCAGCTCTTCCTCTACAAGACCAAGCCCGGCATGGCAATGCGGGCCGTGGCCTTGGACCAGGGCGCCGCCCGGCTGATGGGGGTGCAGGTCAACCGCTACATCGCCCTCAGCTTCGCCCTCTCCTGCGCCCTGGGCGCAGCGGCCGGCGTGCTGGTCGCCCCCATCTTCTTCGTGAGCGCCTCCATGGGCGCCATGATCGGGCTGAAGGGGTTCGTGGCGGCGGTCACCGGCGGCCTGGGCAACCTGGGTGGCGCCGTGGTGGGCGGGCTCCTGCTGGGCATTCTGGAGTCGATGTCCTCGGGCCTGGTCTCCTCCGGCTACCGGGACGCCATCGCCTTTTTGGTCCTGATCTTGCTGCTCTGGTTCAAACCTGCGGGGCTCCTGTCCCGCCACCAAGGGGAGAAGACCTGAGATGAGCCACATTCGCAACACCGTGCTCGCCCTCGGGCTCCTGCTGGTGGTGGCAACGCCCGTCCTCATCACCAGCCCCTACTGGCTCCACGTGATCAACCTCTCCGGCATCTACGCCGTGGTGGCGATCGGCCTGAATATCCTGACCGGCTACACCGGGATGCTCTCGGTGGGGCAGGCGGGCTTCTTCGGCATCGGGGCCTACCTCTCGGCGCTGGCCATGCTCCGGCTCGGCCTCTCCTTCTGGCTGGCCATGCCCCTGGCCGCCCTGGGCACCTGCCTCTTCGGCATTCTCATGGGGCTCCCGGCCATGCGGCTGAAGGGGCCGTACCTGGTCATGGCCACCGTCGGCTTCGCCGAAATCGTGCGGCTGGTGCTGATCAACTGGGTCCCGGTCACCCGGGGCACCGCCGGCCTGCTGAACATTCCCGCCCCCGCCGCCTTCGGCTACGAGGTCGCCGGGGAGACCGGCTGGTTCTACCTGATCTTCGCCCTGCTGGGGCTGGTCATCTTCCTCACCCGGCGCATGGAGCACTCCAAGATCGGGCGGGCGCTGCGGGCGGTGCGGGAGAACGAGCTGGCCGCCGAGGCGATGGGGGTGCCGGTCTTCTGGTACAAGGCGCTGGCCTTCGGCCTGAGCGCCCTGCTGGCGGGCATGGCGGGGAGCCTCTTCGCCAGCTTCCAGACCTACATCAGCCCCGACAGCTTCACCTTTGAAGAGTCGGTCGCCTTCGTCTCCATGATCGTGGTGGGGGGCATTGGCACCCTGCCCGGCGCCGTGGTGGGCGCCCTGCTCATGGGGCTGGTGCCCGAGCTGCTCCGCGCCTTCAAGGACTACCGGCTGATCACCTATGGCTTCATTCTCCTGGGCAGCGCCGTCTTCTTTCCACGGGGCATCGTGGGGCTGCTGGAGGCCTGGATTCTCGGCAAGAGGGAGGAGGGCGCCTCATGGCTGCGCTATTTGCGTCGGAAGGCATAAGCAAGGCGTTCGGCGGCCTCAGGGCGGTGGACGATGTCACCATGGCGGTGGAGCCCGGGGCGATCCACGGGATCATCGGTCCCAACGGCGCCGGCAAGACCACCTTCTTCAACATCCTCAGCGGCTTGATTCGTCCCGACAGCGGTCGCCTGCTCTTCGATGGCCGGGAGATCACCAACCTGGCGGCCCACAAGATCTGCGAGGCCGGCATCGCCCGCACCTTCCAGAACCTGATGCTCTTCCCCAACCTGACGGTCGAGGAGAACGTCATGGTGGGCCAGCACAGCCGGACCCGCACCCTGCCCCTGGCGATTCTGCTGGGGCTGCCGGCCGCCCGGCGCACCGAGGAGGCAGCGAGGCAGATGGCCCGGGAGATGATCGACCTGGTCGGCCTCGCCGGCAAGGAGGAGGAGCGGGCCGCCAGCCTCCCCTACGGGCAGCGGCGCCTGCTGGAGATCGCCCGGGCGATGGCCACCCTGCCCCACCTGCTCCTGCTCGACGAGCCCGCGGCGGGCATGAACCCGGCGGAGAAGCAGAACCTGCTGGGGCTGATCCGGCGGATCCGGATACGGGGCGTCACCGTGCTGCTGATCGAGCACGACATGAAGCTGGTGATGGATATCTGCGACCGGATCACCGTGCTCGACCACGGCCAGAAGATCGCCGAGGGGGCGCCGTCCGAGGTGCGGCAGCATCCGGACGTGATCCGGGCCTACCTGGGGAAGGGGGCGGTCGCCCATGGCTGAAGCGCTCCTGACGCTCCGTGAGGTCTGGGCCGCCTACGACTCGCTGGTGGCGCTGAAGGGGATCTCCCTGGAGGTGCACTCCGGCGAGATCGTCGCCCTGATCGGCGCCAACGGCGCCGGCAAGACCACCACCCTCTCCGCCGTCTCGGGGCTGGTGGTGCCCGCGCGGGGGGAGATCCGCTTCGGCGGGGAGCTGATCGCCGGCGTCCCGGCCGAGGAGATCGTGCGGCGGGGCATCGCCCAGGTGCCAGAAGGGCGCCGGGTCTTCACCCGCATGACCGTGCTGGAGAACCTGCTAATGGGCGCTTACGCCCGCAACGATGCGGCCGCGGTCCGCCAGGACCTGGACCGGGTCTTCGACCTCTTCCCCCGGCTTCACGAACGGCGCAAGCAGCCGGCGGGCACCCTGTCGGGGGGCGAGCAGCAGATGCTGGCCATCGGCCGGGCGCTCATGGCCAAGCCCAAGCTCCTCCTGCTGGATGAGCCCTCCATGGGGCTGGCGCCGCTGTTGGTGGAGAAGGTCTTTGAGACGATCCTGCGAATCAACGCCGATGGGGTCACGGTGCTGGTGGTGGAGCAGAACGCCGGTGTGGCGCTCTCGGTCTCCCACCGGGCCTACGTGCTGGAGACCGGGGAGATCGTGCTCTCCGGCCCGTCGGATGAGCTCCGGCACGACCCGCTGGTCGAGAAGGCGTACCTGGGTATATAAGGAGGCGCTTTGGTTCATGTCGAACCGCTCTGTCTGGATGCAGGACCTGCGGTGGCAGGAGATCGAGGAGTACCTGAAGCAGAACGACACCGTGCTGATCCCCATCGGGGCCACCGAGCAGCACGCCTTCCACCTGCCCCTGGGGGTCGATTCCATGGTCGCCATCGCCCTGGCGGAGGCGGCGGCCCGGAAGACCGGGGTGCTGGTGGCGCCGCCCATCTGGGCGGGCTGGTCGCCGCACCACCTGGCCTACCCCGGCACCATCTCCCTGCGGCCCGAGACCGCCACCGCCGTGGTGGTCGACTACGCCCTCAGCCTGATCTGGCACGGCTTCCGGCGGATCATCATCGTGAACGGCCACCGCATCGCCAACCTGCCGCCACTTCAGATCGCTGCCGCCCGGGTGCGCAACCGGACCGGCGCCTACGTCGGCGTGGTCGACCCCGCCTACATTGGCGACACGGCAGGCCGCACCGTCTTTGAGCCCCATCCCACCGTGCTGGGCCACGCCGATGAGATGGAGACCTCGCACATGATGCACATCCACCCCGATAAGGTCCGGCTCGATCTGGCCGTCGATAATCCCGCGGCCCCCCGGCCGTTCCACAGCCTCAACCCCTTCGTCACCGTCGACCGGGTCTATGCGCCCTCCAACCTGCCCGCCTACCGGGAGCACACCGCGCCCTCCGGCGGCACCGGCATTCCGACCCGCTCGACCGCCGAGAAGGGGGAGCGCTACCATGAACTGCTGGTAAAGGCGCTGGCAGAATACATCGGAACGGTGCGCACCGTGCACCTCGGCGAGGTCCGCCGCGAACTGGATTTTTAAGCCTGCATGAACCGCTTCGCCTGGTGGCATCACAAGACGTAACACCAGGCGAAGGGGGTTATCTACCCTGGCGATTGGAGTGCCGAGAGAGTACCTGATCACCGCCGGCGGCGCCAATTACATGGCGGAGTATGTCGGCTCAGGGGCCGAGATACCGGGGCCCCTGGCATTCACAGCCGCGGCGGCCACCGACCAGTTCCCGGTGCCGGAGGGCACGCTGATGGTCGCCACCGACCGGGGGCCGGCCAGCTGCTGATTGGCGAGCCCGGCGAGGTGGAACCGCCGGCGGACCCGCTGCGCCGCCACTACTACCGTCTCACCCGACTGGATGACTGATGCTTGAGGCCCCTGCCCCTCGGGAGGCGGGGGTCTTGGCGTCTGCCAGGGAGGATAATGCGATTAACTATTTGAAGTACTACTCTATCTCATGAGGATGTGGAGGTCGCCAGCATGCAGAAGCAGCGGATTCGTGCCGAGGTTCCGGTGGAGGAGACCTGGCGTACAGAGGATATCTTCCCCTCGCCCGAGGCCTGGGAGGCGGAGTTCAAGGCGATTCTGGCCGACCAGAGCCTGGCGCCCTTCAAGGGGCGGCTGGGAGAGGGGCCGGCGGTGCTGAAGGCCTGCCTCGAGGCCCTGGAGGCGCTGATGGCGCGGGCCATGCGGGTCGGCGCTTACGCCATGCTCAACCAGGTGGTCGATTTCACCAACCCGGCGGGCCAGGTGCTGGCCGGGCGGGCCCAGGCGATCTCCAGCCGCATGGAGTCCGAGGGGAGCCGGATTCGCTCAGAGCTGCTGCAGCTTCCGGCGGGCGCCATTGAGCGCTTCCTCGCCGCCGACCCGGAGTTGGCGCCCTACCGGCCCATGCTGGAGCAGCTGCTGGTCGACCGCCCCCATGCGCTGAGCCCCGAGGCCGAGGCGGCGCTGGCGATCATGAGCGAGCCGCTGGAGCTGCCCACCCAGCTCTTCCGCCGGACCACCGCCGCAGACATGCGCTTCGAGCCGGTCACCGACAGCCAGGGGCAGACGGTGCACGTCACCCTCGGCTCCATGATGATGCAGATCGAGCACTCCCCCGACACAACCCTGCGCCGGCGGGCTTATGAGTCGATGGTCAAGGGGCTGAAGGGCTACGAGCAGACCCTGGCCACCAGCCTGGGCGGCCAGGTCCGGCGGATGGTCCTCACCGCCCGGATGCGCGGCTACAACTCGGCGATCGAGATGTTTGTCAAGAGCGGCTACCCTTCCGTTGCCACCATCGGCGGGCCGCACGCCCCGTCGGTGGAGGCCTTTGACCGGTGGATGGAGACCGTGCTGGCCGACCTGGCCCCCCACATGCGCCGCTACGCCGAGCTGCGCCGCCGGGTGCTGGGGCTCGACAAGCTGCTGCACTGCGACCTGCAGGCGCCCTTCGGCTTCACCGAGCCCTACGCCCTCTCCTACGAGCAGGGGGCGCAGTGGATTCAGGAGTCGGTGGCGGTGCTGGGGCCGGAGTACCAGGAGATCATAAAGGCCTCCTTCGCCGAGCGCTGGATCGACCGGGCCGACAACGCCGGCAAGCCCGGCATGGCCTTCTGCAACACGGTCTCCGGGGTTCACCCCTACGTCTTCTCCACCTGGACCGGCGGGCTGCGGGGCCTGTTCATTCTGGCGCATGAACTGGGTCATGCCGGCCACGGCGCCATGGCTCACCGCTACCAGCGGCTGATGAGCAGCCGGACCGCCCTCTACTTCGTGGAGGCGCCCTCCACCCTGAACGAACTGCTGCTCACCCGCCATATCCGCAGCGTCACCGATGACCCCGCCCTGCACCGCCAGGTGATCATGACGGTGCTCTCCACCTACTTCCACAACTTCGTCACCCACCTGCTGGAGGCGGAGCTGCTCCGGCGGATCTACCGGATCGCCGAGCAGGACCGGCCCATCACCGCCAAGGTGCTGGGCGACGAGACCGCCGACCTGCTGAAGCGGTTCTGGGGCGACGCCGCCGAGATCGACGAGGGCGCCCGCCTCACCTGGATGCGCCAGGGCCACTACTACATGGGCATCTACCCGTACACCTACTCGGTGGGCCTCGCCGCCGCCACCGCCGTGGCCCGCATGATCGAGACCGAGGGCGATGCGGCCGCCAGCCGCTGGGTCGAGGTGCTCAAGGCCGGCGGCAGCCGGTCGGGGGAGGAGCTCTTCCGCATGGCCGGCGTGGAGATCACCGCCCCGGAGACCCTGCAGGAGGCGATCGCCTACGTGGGCAGCCTGGTGGATGAGCTGGAGCGAAGCTTCAACTGATCCGGCAACTTGCATGGCTCTCCCCGTCGTGGTACCATGGCGCCGACGGAAAGGAGGCGCCGCCCATGTCATCCACCCTGCTCGCGCACTTAATGGGCCGCTACGCCCTCTTCCTGGAGACGGTGCGCGGCCGCCACGACCTGGCCGAGCGCTACTACCGGCGGGCCATTGCGATCGATCCGGACCATGTGCCCAACCGGGGGCGCTATGCGGTCTTCCTGGAGACGGTCCGCCGTGATTATGATGGAGCCGAGGAGCAGTACCAGCAGGCGCTCTCCGTCGCCCCCAACGACCCGGTGCTGCTGGGCAACTTTGCCGACTTCCTGGAGACCGCCCGGGGCGAGTACGACGGCGCCGAGCAGTTCTACCGTCGGGCCCTGGAGGTGGCGCCGCTCCACCCCAACAACCTGACCAACTTCGCCACCTTCCTCACCGAGGTGCGGGCGGAGTACGACCGGGCCGAGTCGCTCTACCAGCGGGCGCTGGAGGTGGCGCCGACCCACCGCAACGCCCTCTTCAAGTACGCCATCTTCCTGACCGACGTGCGGCGGGAGTACGAGGCGGCCGAAACGCTCTACCGCAGGGGCCTCGCCGTCGCTCCCGACAACCCGGCCATGCTGGCCAACTACGCCGGCCTGCTGCTGCTGGCGGGGAAGCGGGAGGAGGGGCTGGAGGCGCTCGCCACCGCCCTGCGCCATCGCTCGCTCCAGAGCCCCTCGGCCGATGCGGCGGAGTGCTGGTTCTACGCCGTGGTGCACGGGGCGCCCGAGGGCCGGGGCACGGCACTGACCGCCCTGCGGCGGGTGCTGGAGACCGGGGTGCGCTCGCCGGGCTTCCACCTGGAGCCCCACGTGGCCATCGCGGTCCGGGAGGGCCACCCGTGGGCCGATTGGCTGGAGGTACTGGCTGAGGTGGTGACCGACCAGGCCCCCCTGGGGGTGCTGGAGCCCTGGGAGGCGTGGCGCACCGCCTCACCCGGGGTGATCCACTAGTCCGGTATCACTCACGCATCTGTCATGCACTGCTCACGCACCCCTCATGCATTGCTCACGCACCCCTCATGCATGGCTCACGCACCCATCATGCATGGCTCACGCACCCCTCATGCATTGCTCACGCACCCATCATGCATGGCTCACCTACCCCTCATGCATGGCTCACGCACCCGTCTCCCCTCCCGCCGTGGGTGGAGAACCTGGCTGGGATTATTACCAGACGCTCCATTCCCCTCAGCGAAGGTGCCTTCGGCGGAAGGTGGCTGCACGCTCCTCCGTCAACTTTTCGCCCCCCATTGGGGCGTGGACTCACGAATTTTTGACGGAGAGCGAGGGAATCTGCCATCTCCCCTGGGTTTCAGCCCAGTCAGCCCCACTTCATGCCCGACTGCGTCAACTTTTCGCCCCCCATTGGGGCGTGGACCCACGAATTTCTGACGGAGGCGCATGAGGGGAGCCATCCAGCAGGATGGCTCCCCTTTCCTATACCTTCAGCACGGCGCAGCGCCTCGTGAGCGCCTCCCAGACCGGCCCCCCGGCCGGCCCCTCCCAGGTGGCGAAGAGCGGCCGCTCCCACCCCGCCAGCGCCCCGGCGAGGCCCGCCTCCGCCCGGTCGGCCCGCTCGATGAAGAGCGCCCCGGCCCGGTCGGGCAGCGGCAGGGCCAGGTTCTCGCCCCGCACGTAGGCGGTCAGCAGGCGCTCCTTGCCGCCCACCGCCTCGAACCGCTCAAAGTTCAGGTCCCGGAAGCGGAGCACCGTCAGGCGCATCAGGGCCATCACCAGGCGCAGGGCGGCGGGCTCCGCCCCCACGATCACCAGCCCGCCCGGCGCCAGCGGGTCGGCCCGGCGGGCCTCGAAGGCGGCCACGTAGGCCCGGCGGGCGGCCTCGTCGGGCAGGTCGCCCAGGACATCATCGAGCCGGAGCAGCGCCAGCTCCCGGGGGAACTCCTGCGGCAGCGGGGTCATCAAGCCCGCACCTTCACGCCGGTCAGGTCCTCCAGCGGGCGGATCAGGGCGGCGATATCCTCCCCGGCGTAGCCGGCGGCCCGCGCCTCCTCCAGGAGCTGCTGGGTCATGGCGCCCAGGACCATCCGCACCTGCTCGTCCTTGCCGAGGTTGACGGCGAGGGCCACATCTTTGTGCAGGTGCTCGATCGAGAAGGCCGCCTCGAACTTGCCGGGGAAGACGAACTTCGGCATGTGCCGCTCGATCTGCTTGGAGTGGCCGGTGGCGTTCGAGATGATCTCGTAGAGCGCCTGCGGGTCGACCCCCGCCTTGGTGCCCAGCACGAAGGCCTCGGCCATGGCGGCGGTGTGGATTCCCACCAGCAGGTTGTTGCAGAGCTTGGCCACCGAGCCGGCGCCCACTGGCCCCAGGTAGTGGAGCTGCTTGCCCTCCACCTGGAGGTAGGGCAGCACCGCCTCGTAGGCCGCCCGCTCGCCGCCGCACATGATCGTCAGGGTGCCGGCCTCGGCGCCCCACGGGCCGCCCGAGACCGGGGCGTCAATGAACTGCACCCCGCGCTCGGCGCAGAGGGCGGCGATTCGCTTCGCATCGGCCACGCCGATGGTGGAGTGGTCCACGAAGATATCGCCGGACCTGGCGCCATCCAGCGCTGCCCGCACGTTCGCCTCCACCACCTCGGGGGTGGTCAGGCAGAAGAAGAGCACCCTCGCCTGCCGGGCGGCATCCGCCGGGCTCTCCGCCGCCTTGCCGCCCTCCGCCGCCAGCTCGTCCACCGCCGGTCGGCTCCGGTTGTAGAGCGCCACGCTGTGGCCCGCCTTGATCAGGTTGCGGGCCATGTGGCGGCCCATCTTGCCCAGTCCGATAAATCCGAGTTCGGCCATCGGCCTTTCATCCTCCTCGTGCAAAATGACAAGACCATCCTACCATATTTGGATGAGCGCCGTGCGCGCGAATGTGGTAGAGTACCAGGGAAGGGGGAAGGTCCATGGCTGACCCGAAGCTGATTGCGCAGGCCCGCCGCATCTTGGAGCAGATCACCCCGCTTCCCTTCGACTGCGGCACGCTCTGCGGCAACCGCTGCTGCACCGACTTCAAGCCCGACGAAGGGGTCTACCTGATCCCCGGAGAGCTGCCGCTCTTCGACGGCACCGAGGAGTTCCCCATCTGGCAGTTCCACCGGACCGACGAGTATGAGTTTGCCCCCTCCTGGGAGAAGTACGACCACGTGGTCTTCATGCAGTGCAAGACGGTCTGCGCCAAGAGCCGGGAGAAGCGGCCCTTCGAGTGCCGCACCTACCCGCTGCTGCCCTACCTGCATGGTGATGGGCGGCTGGAGATGCGCTACTCCTTTCTGGCCGCCGGCATCTGCCCCCTGGTGGAGCGCTACCGGCTGGAGGAGCTTCAGCCCGAGTTCGTGCGGGCCGCCGGGGAGGCCTGGGCGCTGCTCATGCAGGACCCCGAGATGCTCGATCATGTCAAATGGCTGAGCCAGCAGTTTGACGCCCTCGAACTGCCGCTGGCTGAGGCGGAGGAGGGGGCCTAGCGATGCGCGCCCTCCCCGAGTACTTGAAGCCGGGCCTGAACGTGATCTTCATCGGCTTTAACCCCGGCGAGACGGCCGCCCGCGAGGGGCACTACTACGCGTACAAGGGCAACCGCTTTTACTGGCTGCTCTGGCAGGCAGGGCTGACCGACCGGCTCTACGCCCCCGAGGAGGATGGCGACCTGCTCCGCCTGGGCTTCGGCCTGACCGACCTGGTGGGCCGGGCCTCGAAGTCGAGCAGCGACCTCTCATCCGCCGAGATGAGGGAGGGCCGGGAGGAGCTGCTGGCCAAGCTGGCCCGCTGCCGGCCCCGGTTTGCCTGCTACAACGGCAAGGGGGTCTACGCCGCCCTTGCGGGGACCAGCCACGTCACCTACGGCCTCCAGCCCGAACCGCTGCTTCCCGGCGTGCTCGACTTCGTCGCCGCCTCGCCCAGCGGGCGGAGCCGGGAGCCGCTGGCCAACAAGCTGGCGCTGTACCGGGAGCTGAAGGCACTGATCGACCGGGAGGGATGCAGATGACCACCTGGGGCCAGTACTACCACCAGATCGCCTCGCAGATGGCGCTCTACCGGGAGTCGAACAGGCGCCTCTGCGAGCTGGCCGAGCTGCGGCCCGGCATGACCGTCGTCGACCTGGCCGCCGGCAGCGGGCTGACCGCCCTGGCCGCCCTGGAGCAGGTGCCTGAGGGGCTGAACCTGATCGCCATCGACTCCAGCGCCTCGATGCTGAATGAGGCCCGCCGCCACCTGGGCGACCGGGTAACCGCCTACCATGTGGCCGACGCCGCCAAGGGGGCCGCTCTGATCGAGGCGAAGGTCGACCGGGTGCTCTGCAACATGTCGCTCTGGACCTTCCCCAGCCCCGAGGGGGTGCTGGCCGCCTGGCGGGAGAAGATCAAGCCCACGGGGCGGCTCTGCTTCAACCTCTTCGGCACCTACTTCAACACCGGGGGCGACGTGGTCTCGCCGCAGTACGCCCTGATTCAGGAGCTGCACCGGCGGGGCGAGCTGAGCCGGGGGCTGCCGCAGGTGGACCGGCTGCCCAACCAGCGCTCGATCGAGGGCACGCTGACCATGGCCCGCTACAAGCCCTTCCACTTCGAGCTGCAGGAGATCGAATCGGCCCGGCCCGACACCGAGCCCGGCGGGGAGCTGTACAACCTGATGCGCCTCACCCCCGCCCTGCCGGGGCGGGACCACCACGAGGCGGTGGCCCGGACCCTGGCGCTCTTGCCGGAGCTGGGCGAGGCGATCGCGGCGCAGAGCCCCCGCTGGCGGGTGGTCCACTTCATGGCCCAGCCCTCGATCTCGCCCGAGGAGATGCTGATGACCAAGTTTGGGCATAGGCCCGGCTAAAGGAAGGCCCTGACCGCTGGCAACGGTCAGGGCTTCGTCTATTCCACCGTGGACCGGTCCCGCCGCCCGGTGCGGGCCTCAAAGCAGTGGCGGCAGAGCCGGAAGCGGTAGCCCGGCGGGAGCTTGCGCCCGCAGACCCGGCAGCCGCCCAGGCTCATGCCCCGGGCCAGGGCGGCGTTCATCCGCTCCGCAATCTCGTTCCGGCTGCGCCGGACCCGGTGCTCGCCCACCCGGAAATCCACCCCGCGCCGGATCAGCCAGAGGCAGAGTTCGTGCTGCTTCAGGGCGCTCTCCGCATCCTTCAAATCGTTCTCATTGTGAATCTCGCCCGGGGGGTGCTGCGGGACCGGCGCCTTGCGCCCCGCCTCCAGCGCCGCCACCACCGCCTGCCAGTAGGCCTGGCTCTCCCGGCTGACCGGGGCGGTGATCAGCATGTAGGCCTCCTCCAGGTTCTCCTCCAGGGCCGGCGGCAGGAGACGGGCCAGCTCGATCATCTGCTCCAGGGGGGCGATCTTCACGAACTCGGGCACCAGCGGCTCGGCCATCTGCTGCCAGAGCTGCAGCCGCTTGTGCAGCCGGCCCGAGAAGAAGCGCAGCTGGTCCACCGTGGGCTGCAGGTAGGCGCTCACCACCGGAAGGGGCGTCTCGGCCGCGGTCTCCAGCAAAGCCTGGTGGTTGGTGCGGCTGGTGGAGCCGTACCAGCCGGCCGCGGAGAGGCCGAACCGGCCCGCCCGCCCGACGATCTGGAGCACCTCGTCGGCCCGGAGTGGGCGCTCCATCTTGCCGTCGTACTTGGACATCTCCATGATGAATACATGGTCGACCGGGAAGTTGATCCCCATGCCGATCGCATCGGTGGCGACCACGTAGGGGCACTCGCCCTCCCGAACCCGGCGGGCCTGCTCCCGGCGCACGTCGGGCGGCAGCGCCCCGTAGATCACCGCACAGGGCTTCTTGTGCAGCGCCTCAATCTCCCCCTTGAGCTGGAGCACGGCGGCGCGGGAGAAGGCGACCACCGCCGAGCGCTCCGGCAGCCGATCCAGCGGGATCGCTTCGGGCAGGGGGCGCAGGGGGACCAGCCGCTCGTTCTGGTGGATCGTCACCTCCTCGCCCAGGGTGGCGAAGAGACGGCGCAGGAACTGCTCGGCCTGTGGCGCCGCACAGACGTGCAGCTCGTCGGCATTGGCCCGCACCAGGGCCCGCAGCCAGGCCCAGCCCCGGTCGGGGTCGCCCACCATCTGGGCCTCGTCGATCACCACCACCTCGTAGACATCTTGCGGGAACATCTCCGTGGTGGCGGCCACGACGCGGGCGCCATCCACCGGGATATGCTCCTCGCCGGTCAGCAGGCTGGTGGGGCAGCCGGCCTCGTTCAGCCGCTCTGCCGCCTCCCAGGCCAGCAGCCGCAGGGGCGCCAGGTAGAGGCCGTTCCGTGAGGCGGCCAGCCGCTGGAGGGCGTGGTGGGTCTTGCCCGAGTTGGTGGGGCCGATGTGCAGGTGAACCTGCCGGCGCCGGGGCGTCACCAGGTCGACGGCGATCTGATCGCCCAGCCGGTGGCGCAGCCGATCCGCGGCCTGCTGCTTGCGCTCCTTGCGCCCCGCTTTGGACAAGGGCCCGGCGTCGCCGGCGAGGGTCCGGGAGGAGTAGCAGTTCCAGCCAAACTTCCACAGCCGCTCGAGAATCACATCGACCTCGGCCTGGTGTCGGACCCCTGCGGGCAGGTGGTAGGCGATATCGATGGGCCGGGTGGGATCCGGTACGGTGATGTTCGCCTCCAGCCGGTCTGCGATGCGGCGGGCGATGCGGCGGAGTTGGCCCTTGGGTATCAGCGTGATTCCTCCAGTGCAGGGGCGGATGGCGGGGGCTCCTTGCGACTACGACCCAAAGAACCCCATTTTTTATGATGTTCCACCCGGATAGGCCCGATGCCTGCCTCCGGACTGCAACTGGGAGCACACCTGCCCCGTCTTAGGGGTAGATGCGCCCGTTCAAGAGGAGGAGGTGGCCCCCGTGTCCCGTATGGCCGTATCGCTGCTCGCCCTGCTGCTGATCTCTGCCGTGAGCGGCTGCGCCCGGCCCGGTCCTGCGCCGGTGCAGGAGCAGCCGGCCATCCGGCCCGCGGAGGCGCCGGCCCGGGCAGAGAGTCCGGCCCCGGCTGACCCCCCCTCGCGGTTGCTGCTCGACCTGGCCCTGGGCGATGAGCCTGGCCAGCCAGGGTGGCTGCCCTCCCGGGTCGGCGGGGTCTCGCCCCGCGGGCCGCTGGCGCTCGCCGTGGCCGGCCCCACCACCATCTACCTGCTGGACCAGGCCAAGGGGCGGGTGCTGCACTACGAGGGCGACAGGCTGACGGACAGCCTGCTCACCCCCTGGGTCGATGATCAGGTGGGTGACCTGCGCCTGGCGGACGGCGCGCTGGTGGTGAGCAATGGCATGCGGGCCTTCACCCTCGACCTCGCCGGCCGGATTCGCGATATCCGCGCCCTGCCCCGGCAGAGCGATTCCTTCCAAGACAGCAAGGAGCCCGTCCTCCTGGGGGCGGATTCCGAGGGGAACCGCTATGAGCGGGTGATCGGCTCGACCGGCCCCTTCATCCGCCGGGTGAGCAGCGATGGCCGCACGCTGGCCCGAGCCCTCGAGCCCGGCGGCGTGGTAGACTGGTCGATCAGCCCCGGCGGCGGGCTCTACGCCCTGACCTGGGAGTGGGGACAGAACCGGGTCGAGCGGGCCCGGATTCACGAGGTGCTGCCCCCGGTGAGCAGCCCAACCGCCGCGGGGCCGGCTGCCCCGCCCGAGGAGCCCGCCGTCTTCGGCCGGCCCGTGCCCGAGCAGGTCCTCCTGCGCTTCCCGGACTGGGCGCCGGTGACGGTGCGCAGCGAGGTCGACCGGTGGAACCTCTGGCGGCTGCTGGCCACCGTGGAGCCCGCCAACCACCCGCCGCTGCCCGGCTCGCACCGGCCCGTGGAGATGCAGGCCGCCTTCCCCGATGGGAGCCGTCTGACCCTTCACCTGCGGGCGGGTGAGCTGTCGGTGGAGGGGGCGCGCTACAACCTGCGCACCGCCGGCGATCTTCACGGGCTGCTCAACGCCCTGCGCGCCTCCGGCGAGGGGCTGGCCGGGGCGGTAGCCGCCGCCGGCTCCGTCCGCCTCCTGGTGGCCGACCTGCCCGGGGTGGAGCGAAGCCTTACCGCCGGCGAGCGGCAGCGGCTGGCTGAGCAACTGAAGGCGGCGGTTGCCGTGCACCCCGCCTCGGCGCCACAGCCCCTGGAGCCGTCGTTCCCGGTCTACGCGATCCACCTGGAAGGTCCCGGGTGGAAGGGCGAGGTCACCCTGCGGGGCGATCACCACCTGGTTGCCGCCCACGGGGGAGCAGCAGCGTGCCGGGGCGGGCTGGCGGCCCTGGTGCAGGAGTGGCTTCCCGTTCCCGAACTCAGGCCCGATCAGGTCAGCTACCTCTTCCTGGCCGACAGGCTGGAGATCGGCCCGGGCAACGACCTGACCCGCTGGAAGAACACTGTGGTCCGGCACCTGCTGAACGCCGGGGCGGGCGACCCCGGGGAGGCGCCCTTCCGCGACCCGTTCATCCTCACCTTCCACGTGAAGGGAGAGCGGCTGAGGGTCCAGGTGGACACAGAAGGGTTTACATATGGCGGCAAGCGGTACCCGGGCACCGGCTTGACCCGGATTGTGGGGCTGCAGGGGGTGCCGTGACCTGCCTGGGCACGAAAAACAGAGCCAGCGCTTCACGCGCTGGCTCGTCGCTTCTACAGATACCGCTGCCGCAGGTGCTGGTCAAGCTCTTGGGCCGCCCCGCATAGATCTTGCGTTGGGTCCAGGACCCCGTTGCACCGGAGGTCCATGGCCGCCTGGATCACCGGGTGCCACTGGGGCTCCAGGTTCTCCATGGCCCAGGCAGCGCCCGCCGATTTGGTAGAGGGCCTGCCCGATTGGAGGGTGCAGAATGAGCGGCAGAGGTTGAGGATCCCATGCGCCGCCTCCTCGGGGGTATGGCAACTGCCGGGCCCTTCGGTGAGCATCTCACGCACCGCTGCCCGGACCTGGTTGGGGGTCACATCTGGCAGAATTTCCCTCGGATCCGGCCCCTCAAAAGGGATGCCAGACGCTCGCACGTTGTAAATGTTATCGGCCGATAACATGATCTCTCCCACCTTGGGTCGGAAGACCCCACGCTCGCAGCCGGGAACCGGAACCGTGGTGCCGGTGGCCACCAGGAAATGCCTGGGTGCATAGTCCCCCTCCAGTCGCACGGCGAGGGGGTGCTCATTCAGCAACTCGGTGTGCAGCATCCCAATGGCCAGCAGATCCTCCGGGGAGAGCGGGCCTTCGGTAATTGCGAGAAAATCGAGGTCACTGCTGGCCTCGCAGAAATCTCCCATGGCAGCGGAGCCACCGAGGTAGAGCCCGACCAGCCGGTTGCCGAGAATGGAGCGCAGTCCCACGGCCAGGTCGTGCATCAGGCTGCAGATGGTGGCAGATAAAGGGTGGGACATCAACATCCTCCTTCGACCCCGGGCAGCGGACAGGTGCAAAGTCCTAGACAGGTGCAAAGTCCTAACCTGATTCGCCGGATCTTAACAATTTCCTGTTGCGGTTCTGTACCAGTTGACATCTTGACTAGAAAATATCCAGGTTTCCACGTTGCAATGCGCGGTCTTCGCAATGTATTCTGGTGCTACAGGCCTCGAATCCTTGATCGGCCAAGTTCGGTGCACAGGGAGGAGAGCATGGTTGCGTGAGAAACTTCTGAGCCGGGGCGCAGCGAGTCAGGTCGCGACCGAGCTGGACCGGGATCCCTCTCCGGAACAGACCCGTGACCGCCGGCGGCTGCTGCTGGCGATGCTCGCCCGGGCGGTTTCCTTCTCAGAGGTGGAACAGGCGGTCCGTCGCCTACGGCCCCAGGTTGATCGCACAAACTGAGCAGCGCAGTACCCGGTCCGCTCTGGCGGGCCGGGTATTTTTGGCTATGCAAGGCGCGCAGACTACGCTATAATAAGCCCGGCATCTTCATGCCCGCGGTCGCAGCGAACACCCGCGTCATCAAAACTGCGCTCACCTTTGCTGTGCGCGTTTTGAGACCGGGCCACCTTCGGCCCGGTCCTTCATTTTTTCTGGCGGAGGAGGGCTTTTCGTGCCGGTCTTTCTGGAAGTGACCCGAATCTTTACCTTCGATGCGGCCCACCGCCTGGAGGATTACGTCGGCAAGTGCAACTTCCTGCATGGGCACACCTATAAGTTGGAGCTGACCGTGCGGGGCACCCCCGACCACCGTGGCATCGTCTACGACTTCGGCGATCTCAAGGAGATCTTCAAGCGCTACTACGAGCCGGTGCTGGACCACAAGTACCTGAACGAGTCGCTCCCCATGGTCAACACCACCGCCGAGAACCTGGCGATCTGGTTCTTCGACCGCTGGGAAGAGGTGGTCCGCCCCCAGCATCCCGATGTGGAGCCAGCGCGCCTGCGCATCTGGGAGACGCCCAACGCCTTTGTCACCCTGACCTACGACGACTGGAGGGCCGGCCGTGCGCATCAATGAGATCTTCCTCTCCATTCAGGGCGAGACCCGGTCGGCAGGGCTGCCCACCATCTTCGTCCGCACCGGGGGGTGCCCGATTCGCTGCACCTACTGCGATACCCCCTACGCCCTCACCGCCCAGGGCTCGGTGGTCATGACGGTGCACGAGGTGATGGCGGCGGTCCGGGAGAAGCGGTGCAAGCGGGTCTGCCTCACCGGCGGCGAGCCGCTGATCCAGCCGAAGGCGGAGCTGCAGGCCCTCTTTGACCTGCTGCACACCGAGGGGTACGAACTCTCGATCGAGACCTCCGGCGCCGTGCCCATCGCCCCCTTTCAGCTTCACGACCGGCAGCGCTGGATTCTCGACATGAAGACGCCCTCCTCCGGCGAGGTGGAGCGGATGGACTTCGACTCGCTGAACCACCTGCGCTCCCACGATGAGGTCAAGTTCGTGGTGGGCAGCCGGGAAGACTTCGACTGGTCGGTGGACCTGATTCGCCGCTACCAGCTGGAGGGGCGGGCCGGCCTGCTTTTCTCCCCGGTCTGGGATGCGGTCAGGCCGGTCGAACTGACCGAGTGGGTGCTGGCGAGCAGCATCGACGCGCGGGTGCAGATTCAACTGCACAAGATCATCTGGGATCCGGCCACCCGGGGGGTGTAAGCATGGAAGCGCAGCTGCTGCGGATCTTTGCGGGAGAGGATTTCGACTTCGGCGCCGTGGCGCTCTCGGTCTTCGGGTATCAATACGCGCGCTGCGCCCCCTACCGGCGCTACTGCGACGCCCGGTCGGCCACCCCGGGCAGCGTCACCGACTGGCGGGAGATCCCGCACCTGCCGGTGACCGCCTTCAAGCACGCCCGCATCTACAGCGGCCTGGGCGAGCCGGGCCACTACTTCCAGACCAGCGGCACCACCGCGGGGCCCGAGCTGCGGGGCCGCCACTACTTCGAGCGGCTGGACCTCTACCAGGCCTGCTCCCGCCCGGTCTTCAAGCGGTTCGTGCTGCCCGACCGGGAGCGGATCCCGATGCTGATG
The DNA here is from genome assembly GCA_049325315.1 of Bacillota bacterium. Taxonomy (GTDB): domain Bacteria; phylum Bacillota; class Sulfobacillia; order Symbiobacteriales; family Symbiobacteriaceae; genus JAWLHU01. Next base: position 18,981 of record JBMONB010000225.1, read on the forward strand.
CTGGCCCAGTCGCCGGCGGCCAACCCGCACTCCTCGCTCTCCTGGTACCTGGCCCGGCAGGCGGAGGCCTTCGGCTCCAGCGCCGAGTGGTACGTGGACGAGACCGGCCTGCGGCTCGATGCGCTCCGCCGCGCCCTGGAGGCAGCGGATGAACCGGTCGCCCTGCTGGGCACCGCCTTTGCCTTCGTCCACCTGGTGGACAGCGGGGTCAAGGTAAAGCTGCCGCCCGGCTCCCGGGTCATGGAGACCGGGGGCTTCAAGGGCAAGTCCCGGGAGGTCTCCCGGGCAGAGCTTTACGAGCTGATCCGCGCCGCCCTCGGGGAGAACGTGGTCTGCGTCAACCAGTATGGCATGACCGAGATGTCGTCGAACTGCTACGACCAGACCCTGGTCAGCGGCTCGCCCCGGAAGGCGGGGCCGGACTGGGTCCGGGTGCGGATGCTCGACCCCGAGACGCTGACCGAGGTCCCGGCCGGGCAGCCCGGCATCGTGGCGATCGCCGACCTGGCCAACCTCTACTCCTGCGCCTTCCTTCTGACACAGGATATCGGCGTGCAGCACGAGGACGGCTTTGAGATCTTGGGCCGGGCGCCCGGGGCCGAGGCCCGGGGCTGCTCGATCGCCATGGATGAGTTCCTGCGGGTGAACCGCCATGGATAGCGGAGTAACGGATCGGCTGATGGCGGCCCAGGCGATGCTGGCCCGGCGCCCGGTCGATGAGCTTCTCGCCGCGCTCGACCGGGTCTGCCGCCGCTGGCTGGACCCGGCTGACCCGGTGCGGCGGGAGGCGGAGGAGCGGCTGGCGGAGGGGACAGGCCTCGCCCCGGCCATGCTCCGCCGGGGGTTGAGCGAGATGATCCGGCGGGTAGAGGGGCTGCCCGCCCTGCTCGACGCCGACCTGGGGAGCCGCTACGCCCTGGACCGCTTCGTGGAGCGTCCCGGGGGCGTCCGCTCCATGGCCTTCGGGCCGGGGCTGCTCACCTGCGTCTTCTCGGGCAACGTGCCCGGCATTCCCGCCTTCGACATGGCGCTGGCCCTTGCTCTGAAGTCGGCCTGCCTGGTGCGGGTGGCGGCGGAGGAACCCCACTTCGCCCCGCTATTCGCCCGGTCGGTGGCCGAGGTGGACGCTCGGCTGGGCGAGGCGCTCCACGTGACCCGGTGGGACTACACCGAGACCGCTCCCTACCAGCGGGCCGGCGCCGTGCTGGCCTACGGCTCCGACCAGTCGATCGCGGCGGTCCGCCGGCTGGTGCCCGACACGGTCCGCTTCATCGGACATGGCCACAAGCTCTCCTTCGCCTGCGTGGCGAGGGAGGCAGCCACCCCGGAGACGGCGGAGCGGCTGGCGCTCGATGTGGCCATGTACGATCAGCAGGGATGCGTCTCGCCCCATATGGCCTTCGTGGAGCGGGGCGGCCCGCTGAGCCCCGGCGAGTTCGCCCGGGCCTGCGCCGAAGCCCTGGAGCGGCTGCAGGCAGAGATGCCCCGGGGCCGCCTGACCCTCGAGGAGGCGGCGGCGCTGCGCGCCGCCCGAGACGAGGCGGAGTTCACCGCCGACGCCTGCCACCTGAGCCCCGGCGACCTGGCCTGGGCGGTGCTGCACCACGAGGCGGCCGCCTTTCTGCCCAGCCCGCTCAACCGGCTGCTCCGGACCTACGCCGTCGACTCGCTGGAGGAGGTGGTGGCGCTGGTGGCGCCCCACGGCTCGCTCCTGCAGACCATCGCATTCGCCGGGCCCGATGAGCGCGGGCTTGCCCTGGCCGAAGCGCTGGGCCGCCTGGGGGCGAGCCGGGTGACGCCGGTGGGGCAGGCGCAGCAGCCGCACCCGCTCTGGCGCCACGACGGCCGGCCCACGGCAGCCGACCTGGTGCGGTGGGTCGATATGGAACCCTTCCTGGAGGTACATAGCCAATGAGTCTGCACGAACTGGACAAACAGCACCTGATCCATGCCGAGGTTCACTTCCGGGAGTTCTACCGGCGGGGGCCGACGATTATCGTGCGGGCGGAGGGGGCCACCGTCTACGACACCGAGGGGCGGGGGTACCTCGACGCGCAGGCCGGCCTGGTGCTGGTCAACATCGGCTACGGCCGGTCGGAGATCGCCCGGGTGGCGGCGGAGCAGATGGAGCGGCTGATGTACTACCACACCTACTTCCACTTCTCCAACGAGCCGGCGGTGCGCCTGGCGGCGAAGCTGGCGGCGATGGCGCCGGAGGGGCTGGGGAAGGTCTTCTTCACCCTGGGCGGCGCCGAGGCGGTGGAGTCGGCGGCCAAGGTGGCCCGGCTCTACCAGCGGGCGCAGGGGCGGCCGGCGGGCGACAAGATCATCTGCCTGAACCTGGCCTACCACGGCAACACCTTTGGGGCGCTCTCGGCCACCGGGCTGGCCAGGCACAAGGAGCTGTTCGGGCCGCTGGTGCCGGGGTTTCTGCACATCGAGGCGCCGGACACCTTCGAGGGGCCGTTCGGGGCCGATGACCCGGCGGCGGGGGCGAAGTATGCAGCCCTGCTGGAGGAGCGGATTTTGGCGGAGGGGCCCGAGACGGTGGCCGCCTTCCTGGCGGAGCCGATCCTGGGGGTGGGGGGGATTCTGGTCCCGCCCGACGGCTACTTCCCGGAGGTCCAGCGGATCTGTGACAAGTACGGCATTCTCCTTATCGTCGATGAGGTGATGACCGGCTTTGGCCGGACCGGCACCAACTGGGGGATGGAACACTTCGGCGTCACCCCCGACCTGATCTGCACCGCCAAGGGGCTGACCAGCGGCTACCTGCCGCTCGGGGCGGTAATCGTGGCCGACCGGGTGATCGAGGCGATCGCCGAGGCCGACCTGCCCTTTACCCACGGCTTCACCTATGCCGGCCACCCGGTGGCCTGCGAGGTGGCGCTGGCCAATATCGCCATCTACGAGCGGGAGGGGCTGGCGGAGCGGGCCGCACAGATGGGCCGCCGCTTCATGGAGGGGCTCGCCGCACGGGAGAACCCGTACATCGGCGAGATCCGGGGGCGGGGCCTGATGGTCGGCGTGGAGCTGGTCAGGGACCGCCAGACGAAGGAACGCTTCGAACCAGGTTCCACACCGATTGGCTTCGGGATCGAGGCGGCGGCCTTTGCCGAAGGGGTGATCACCGGCGTGGCCCCCTACCGTGACACGCTGATGGTCACGCCGCCCCTGGTGATCACCGAAGGGGAGATCGACCGGCTGGTCGATGTGCTGGACCGGGCGGTCCGGCAGGAGGGCGACCGGCGGCGGTAAGAACGGAAGCGCACCACCTGAGCGGCGGTGCGCTTTTCCGTTTAACCCTTAGGGCCGCGTGACCCGCAGGTCGGCCGGGACCACCCAGTGCGCATTGGGCGGAATGATCCGGTAGGCGACACCCGAGGCGAGATCCTGTGGGTTCTCTACCGTGGCGAGGTAGATCTGATGCTGTATGCCGGAGAGCGTTCCCGCCATGTGGGGGGAGAGGGTGAAGGTCACATCCTTATGGCCATCGGCCCGCAGGGTGAACGGACCGCCCACTGCCCGCAGGCGCTCGTCCATCTGCTCACGCCCCTTCGCCGTATCCCACTCCGCCACCGAGACGAAGAAGGCGCCGGGGGCGTACTCGTTCCCGGGGAAGCTGAGCCACCTGCCTCCGATGGCTATATGCAGCCGTGTCGGCGCGCTCCCTGACCACCAGGCATCGTCGATGGTGGTCTTCTCGTAGCCGGTGATGTCCGCCTTGACCTCGATCACGTTCTCCGAGTAGATATCGGTCAGGGTGGAGTCGGGCTGAGACGGGCGCACGTAGACGGGCCGGTCGCTCTCCCGGTTCGCCTTGAAGAAGTTGAGGTAGTCGAGGGTCATCCCCTTGTAGAAGGTGACGTGGCCGGCCCCGATGTAGACATTCGCCTGCGCCTGGCCGCCGGAGGTGGCAAACAGCTCGCGGTACCGGTTCCACCGGTCCGGGTACTCCCTGACCGCCAGCAGGCCCTCGATAATCGCCTTCTCCTCACCTGTGTACATGTCGTCCATGAGGGTCGGGTTGTTGTGATCCTCCGAGCCGATATACCCCAGCTTGGCCACGTTGTTGTAGGCCTGGAGATCGAAGGAGCGCCCCGTGATCTCCTTATAGTCGTAGGTACCGTGCGGATAGATCAGGTTGTACCCGCCCGCCCGGGCCAGGGGCAGAACCGGGAAGCCGCCGTAGATCGCGGCCTTGACCCGGTGTGGGTGGAGGAAGGTGAAGTGGTTGGTGAAGCTGCCCGAGGCGGAGAAGCCCCACATGAAGATCTTCTCCTCCATCTGCCAGCCGTTCGCCTCCAGGTAGGCGTTGGCGTGATCGATCATGGCGATCACCTGGAGGTCCACCCGGTCCATCGGCTCGAAGACCGGATCATAGGTTCCCGCCTGCCGCTTGTACTGCTCCAGGAGCATCGTCTTCCGGGTGAGGGCATGGGTGTAGATGTGCTGCCCGTGAATTGTGCTTTCCGGCCGGACGAGGATCGGCACAATGCGGGGCAGCCCCAGCTCCTCGGCGATGCTGGCTGAGTTGCTCTGGGCGATCTTCATCGCCTCGGCGATGTGGAACGTCAGGCTGTCCCCGACCTGACCGGTGTTATGGGTCTCAACCAACAGGTAGTTCCGCTTGCCCTTGTTCAGATCGACCCGCTTCTTGGAGGGAAGCACCAGGTAGTACGGGTAATTGAAGCCCTTCTCGGGGGCGGCCGGCACCAGGATGATCTTCTGGTCGTTGCCCGGCTCAAGGGCCAGCAGGTCGCTGGTCTGGAAGCGGACGACCCGGCGGCCTCCGTCGGCCAGGTAGAGCTTCAGGGTGTAGGGGGTCTTGGGTTCCAGATAGTTCTCGACTTTCAGGGTGAGCGTGTCAATGCTCAACAGCGACCGGACCTCAACCGGTTTGCCGTCCCGTTCGAGCCTGACCGCCTCAATCTGCACCGGGCGCAGGTTGAGCAGACCCAGTCCGAAGGTGGGCTCCAGGTAGTTTACCGGACGATCGTAGGTGATCGCCTTCTGTGTGGGCGCTGTAGCGGGGGTGGTGCCGGTCTCGGGGCATTGCTGCGCGGACGTCTCCGTCGCTGCAGTGAGGAGGTTGAGCGTCTTGGTTGCGTCATCCCACCCGACTCGGGCACCCAGCGCCTCCGCAGCCACCTGGATCGGCACATAGGTGGTTCCGTCGTACAGGAAGGTATCGGCAGCCACCGGGCGGCCATTGACCTGGAAGTTGACATAGTTGCGGTGGACCTCGATGGTCTCGGTGGAGGCCGCGAGGGCCAGGGTGGAGAGCATGGAGACGAACAGGACCAGGGCGACGACGAAGCGGGCAGGTTTCACATCCGTTTCCTCCTTTAGGCTGGGATGAGGTGGAGGTGGAGTTTTCCTTGCCATCATACGCTCATAAATTCCCGGTTGTCAATTTAATCACTATCATCACTTAACTCAATACCATTCTTACAAAAGCAACGATGATAGGGGTTCTTTCCGTGCACAGATTACCGCTGTTCTGTAAATCAATCGCGATGTTATACTCAAGCTATTCATAGGAAAGGGTGAAGAAGATGGGGTTTCTGCTCCGGCCTCTCACTGAGGCCGACCATGAACGCATGGTGGAGATCATCAACGCCCAGGTAGATCTCCCGATGACCCTGGAGGAGTTCCGGCGGCAGGAGGCGGTCCGGCCGAAGGAGATGCAGGTCTACCGGCTGGCGGGCCAAACGGAAGCGGGGGTCATGGCTGGATTCGGCACGATAAGCGCGGGCCCGCTGTACCGGCCCGGGGAGGCGCGGCTGTCGGTCCGGGTGGAAGCTCCCTACCAGCAGCAGGGGCTGGGCGGACAGCTCTATGCGGCCCTGGAGGAGTGGGGACGGGAGCACGGGGCGACCTTTTTCCAGGGGTTCATCCGGGAGGCGGATACAGATGCTGTCGCCTGGGCGGAGCGGCGGGGCTTCCGGAAGCTGCACCACCTCTTCAAGTCGACGCTCACACTGAAGGGCTTTGACCCGACCCCATACACAGGCGCCCTGGAGCGGGCCCGGTCCGATGGCTTCCGCTTCCTCAGCCTGGCGGAGCTTCCCGCTGGCGACGAGACCTACCGGCTCTTGTACGACTTCTACGAGGCGACCGGACGGGATATCCCGGGACAGGAGGACACCCCGGAGATCCCCTACGACCTCTTCAAGAAGTCGCTGGTGGAGAACCCACGCTTTGACCCGGCGGCCGTTCTTATCGCTGTCGACGGGGACCGCTGGGCGGCCCTCTGCCACATGATCCGGCAGAACGACGGCGGCTACTTCCACCAGTTCACCGGTGTCCGTCGGGAGTACCGGGGCCGCGGGCTCTCTCTGGCGGTGAAGGCAGCCAGCCTTCAGTGGGCGATGGCGGCGGGGGTGGAACGGCTGCAGACCTACAACCATTCAGACAACCAGCGGATGTTGGCGGTCAACCGGAAGATGGGCTAGGTGCCCGAGCCGGGGACCTTCGAAATGCGCAAGGACCTGTGAGAAACAGGGGCGGGCCGTGATCTGGCGCTACCGGGGCGGCGCCATGCAGCCGGTCGCGCCGTAGGAGAGTCTTCAATCTTTTGCATGAATCGGGAAGGGGCCGGCGCTCTTATCAGCGAACTCTCTTCAGCTATTGAAGCTTGAACAGGGGGCGCATGTGGTGATCGGTCTGGGTACCCTGGTAAATGCGGCAACCGTCATCATCGGAGGAGCCTTAGGCAGTCTTGTGATCCCGCGGGTACCTGATCATGTGCGCACGTCCACCATGCAGGCGCTGGGCCTCGGCACCATGCTGATCGGGCTCCAGATGGCCTGGGCGACCCAGGAGATGCTGCTGGTGCTGATCTCCCTGGCGGTGGGCACGATCGCCGGTGAACTCTGGCGCATCGACGACCGGCTGCAGAACCTGGCGGGCCGGCTGGAGCGCTGGCCCTGGACCCAGCGGGGCGGCTTCGCCAAGGCGTTCGTGCAGACGACGCTCCTCTTCTGCGTCGGGGCGATGACGATCACCGGCTCCCTGCAAGATGGCCTGATGGGCGATCCTTCGATTCTCTATGCCAAGGCGGTGCTCGACGGGGTGGCCGCCGTTATGTTCGGCTCGGTGATGGGCCCGGGCGTGATGCTGGCGGCGATTCCGATCCTGCTCTACCAGGGGGCGCTGACCCTGGGCGCCTCCTTCATCAGCCAGGTGCTGACCGAGCCGATGATCCGCGAGGTGGGCGCCACCGGCGGCCTGCTGGTCCTGGGCCTCGGGTTCAACCTGGTGGGGGCGGCCGAGATCCGGGTGGCCAACATGCTTCCCGCCCTGGTGATTGTCGCGGTGCTGGCCGCCTTCTTCTAGCGCACAGCCCCCTCTGCTCATAGAGTAGAGTGGAGGTGACCCGTGCCGTGGGACGTGCCAACAGGCTTTACGCGGGTGTTCAGCGCATGGTGACCAACGGCGACGTGATCTTTGTTCACCAGGCAGAAACGAGGCCGGCGCCGCCGCCCCTCGCCCCGGTGGCGCCACCGGCGGAGGCAGAGCCCCAGGGCCCGGCCCAGCCGGAGGCTGCCGAGCAGGTCTGGGATGCAGCCGCCGAGGAGATCCCGGGCTACACACCCCCGCCTCCCGGCTACGCCTATGAGTTCGGCACCGGCCGGCTGGTGGCGATCCGTCCGGATCTGATTCGAGTCCCCTAGCAGAGGAGGCATCCGCTCCGTTGGCGGGTGCCTCTTTTCCGCTTATCTAATCGAATCGTCCGACTTGGCGTGATTTCGAAACCAATGCCGGAGGGTGTCAGTCCAATGGAGGAAAGATGATCCAGCAAGGGGGATGAAACCACACGTGAACCTTTATCGAAAACCCCTCGCCCGCCGCACCGGCGCCACATTGCTTGCCCTCCTCTTCGGACTCCTTGGCCTTCTGCCCACCGCCTCCGTGGTTCGGGCAGAGGAGGCCAAGCCGACCCTCCAGGTGCTGGAGGTGGGGTGGGACGGACACGTCACGACTGGCGCCTGGGCTCCCATTCGGGTCAGACTGAACGGCTCCGCCCGGGACCTCGACGGCCTGGTGGAGGTCACCCTGGAGAGCCAGTACCAGACCGGGCCCAACACCACCGTTCGCTTCCCCCTGTCGGCCTATGCCCAGGAGGTCTCCCTGCCCGCGTCCGCCTCCAAGGAGGTCACCCTCTGGGTGCCCCCCGGACACGGCCTCCTCGGGACCGTCCGCCTGAAGGTGGGCGATGAGGAGCTGGGCACCGAAGAGATCCAGTTCCGCATGACCAAGTCTCCCTTCTGGCCCCTGGTGGGCGTACTCGCTGACGACGAGTCGCTCAAGGGGCGGCTCGGGAAGATCCAACTGCCCCTCCAGAACCTGCCCACGGAGATTAACGTCGCCCAACTGAAGCCGGAGGCGCTCCCCACCCAGGCGGTTCGCCTGAAGGGGCTCCGGGCGCTGGTGGTCCAGGGGAACGCCCCCTCCAAGCTGAGCGAGGGGCAGCGAGCCGCCATCTTCCAGTGGATCCAGGCCGGCGGCCACCTGCTGCTGGCCGGTGGGCCCGACTCTGCCCTCTCGGCGGCCGCCCTGCCCGCTGGCAGCCTCCCGGTCACCTTCGGCGGGGCGGAGCTGAACGTCGACCTTGACCCGCTGCTGACCTGGACCGGCGGTGGCACCCTACTGGCTTCTACAAAGGGGCCCGCGGTGAAGATGAAGACCATCGGCGGGACGCTGCTGGCCGGCACCGCCGAGCAGCCCCTGGCCTGGCGCATCGGGGCAGGCATGGGCAGCATTACCGTGTTGGCGGTCGACCCCACCCTGGAGCCCCTCGCCTCGTGGGACGGGAGCGTTGGACTGCTGAAGAAGGCGCTGGAGCCCGCCTTCCTGGCCGAGAGCCAGGGCGGCGATGAGAAGTTCCGCATGATGATGATGGAGCAGGAGATGTCCCAGCGGCTACGCAACACGATCGACGCCCTGCCTACCGATGCCTTCCCCGGCTGGAAGCAGGTGCTGCTCTACCTGGGCTCCTTCGCCCTCCTCGCCGGCCCCCTGATTCACCTGCTCTTCTGGCAGGGACGGCGCCGTTCCTGGGTCTGGCTGGCGGTCCCGGTGGCCTCGCTGTTGGTGGCAGGCTCCATTTACGGGGTCGGTGTCGCCATGGGTGGCAGGGACCTGCTGGGCAACACCCTCTCCTATGTCCAGATCGATCCGGCGAGCCAGACCGCATCGCAGTCACTGATGGTCGGGCTTTACGCCCCCATGCACCCCAATCTGACCGTCACCCTGGACCCCACCCATGCGGCCAGCGCCATGGGTCTGAGCCAGCCGCAGTGGGGCCCGTGGGGGCCACAGCAGTTGGGCGTGAAGGAGCCGCCCTTCCGGATGGTGAACGGGCGGGAGACCCGCCTGGAGTTCAGGGGCAACGAGGGGGCGATGCGGCCCATCGCCGTCAGCCGCAGCCTGGGCAGTGAGGTGGGGCGCATTGCCTCCAGCCTGAAGCTGGAGGGCGATCTGATCAGGGGCACCATCACCAATGAGACGCCCTACCACCTGGAGCATGCCGCTGTGGCGGTGGGGGGCAAGGCGGCGAGGCTGGGCGAACTCGCCCCCGGAGCAACCGTCGAGGTGGTTCTGGAGCCCCGCGCCAGCACACAGCCCCTCCACTGGATGCCGATTCAGATGCTCTTCTTCGGCGAGCCGTTGAGCCCGGAGGAGCAGCAGCGCCGGGGGCCGGTGCGGCCCGGAATGCCGGAGCAGCTGCAGGTGCCGCAGGAGCCCGAGATTCAGCGGCGCGCCCGGCTGCTGGAGTCGATGCTCTACCGGCCCAAGGCCGGCCCCGACTCCACCTCGCTGCCGCTCACCTTTATCGCCTTCACCCGCGAGCCTGTGGGCTCTCCCGTGGTGGATCTGAGGGGTCATCCCGACCACCACCTGAACCTGATCGAGCAGCGGCTCCAGCTGGAGCTGCCCGCCGGCCCGTTCACGCTGCCCTCCACCCTGATCCCGTCGGAGATGGCCATGAACAACGTCCGCGGGATGGGCTCCGGCGGCAACGGGACCATTACGTGGCTGGAGATCGACAGCGGCTCCGTCTCCTTCACCTTCACCCCGCCCCTGCCCAAGGAGGCCCGGATCACCGCCCTTGAGGTCACCACCCGGATGATGGGCGACCCCGTGGCCGTCGGCAACGGCCCCCGGGGAGGATTCAATCCCAACGAGGAGCCGCAGGCGGCGACCGGCGGGGTCTTCCAGATCTACAACTGGCAGCGGGCCGCCTGGGAGAACCTGCCCGGCGGGCAGGAGAGCGTGCGCCTGACCGACCCGGTCGCCTACCTGGGCCCGCAGAATGAGGTCCGGGTGCAGGTGGCCGCGCAGAGCGGCATGCTGGTCCGGGTGGTCACGCCGTCGATCAGCCTCGAAGGGAGGGGTGAGCAGTGATTCGTGCCACCGGCCTGCGCAAGCGCTACGGTCGGACCCAGGCGCTAGACGGCCTGAGCCTGACCGTGCAGGAGGGCGCCATCTACGGCTTCATCGGCCAGAACGGCGCCGGCAAGACCACCACCATGCGCATCCTCTCTACCCTGATGCTCCCCGACGAGGGCACCGCCGAGGTGGCGGGGGTCAGCGTGATCGCCAACCCGCTGGAGGTCCGCCGCCTGGTGGGCTACATGCCCGACTTCTTCGGCGTCTACGATGACCTGACCGTGGGCGAGTACCTGGAGTTCTACGCCGCCCTCTCGGGCATCAAGGGGGAGGCGGCCCACCGCCTGCGGGACGACCTGCTGGAGCTGGTCGACCTGGGCCGGAAGCGGGAGGACTTTGTCGAAGGGCTTTCCCGCGGCATGCAGCAGCGGCTCTGCCTGGCCCGCACCCTGATTCACGACCCGCAGGTCCTCCTGCTCGACGAGCCGGCCAGCGGCCTCGACCCCGTGGCCCGGACCGAGATGCGCGACCTGCTGAAGGAACTGACCCGCATGGGCAAGACGATCCTGATCTCCTCGCACATTCTCTCCGAGCTGGCCGATCTCTGCACCCATGTGGGCATGGTCTCCGCCGGCCGGCTGGTGCGGGAGGGGCGGGTGGGGGAGGTCCTCTGGGCCTCGGAGAACCCCCTCTGGCGAATGCGGGTCCTGCACGACACCGAGGGAGCCGCCGCCCTGCTCCAGTCGGTGGATGGGGTCGGCGATGTGAACATCAGCCACGAGGGGATCACCTTCCGCTGCGCCGGCGGGGCCGAGGGCGCCGCTGACGCCCTGGAGGCGGTGGTCCGGGCGGGCCACAAGGTGACCCGCCTGGCCGAGGTGGAGTCGAGCCTCGAGGAGACCTTCATTCGACTCGCCCGTGAGGAGGTGCACCGGTGAAGCGCTTTTGGAACGGACTGAAGCTGGGCCTCTCCGGCCTGCTCTCCAAGGAGCTTCGCTCCCGCAGCCGGGGCTGGCGCTCCGTCTGGCTCCTGACCGGCTACCTGGGCGCCCTGGCCCTGGGGGCGGCGGGCTTTCTCACCCTGGCCCACCAGGCCGGCCAACCGGTCCGGGCCAACGTGGGGCTCCAGTTCTTCACGGTCCTGGCCACCGGCTTCGTGGTGCTCCTGGCGCTGATCACCCCGGCCCTCACCTCGGGCTCGGTCAGCGGCGAGCGGGAGCGCAAGACGCTGGACCTGCTCCTGATCACCCAGGCCTCGCCCTTCGGGGTGATCATCGGCAAGTGGCTGGGCTCCGTCTTCTACATTCTCTTCCTGCTGATCGCCTCGCTGCCCGCCTTCGCCCTGGTCTACCTGTTCGGCGGGGTCCCGCTGAAACACCTGGGCATGGTCATGGCGGTGGCCGCGGTCACGGCGCTCACCTACTCGGCCCTGGGGTTGCTGCTCAGCGCCGTCTTCAAGCGGACCGGCGTCGCCTCGCTGGTCACCTACCTGCTGGTCTTCGTGCTGGTGCTGGGCCTGCCCTTCGTGGGCCTGATTCAGCGGAGCACCGCCCCGCCCGACAAGTTCGGCATGATGACCAACCAGACGCCCATCTACGCCCACGTCAGCCCCCTGGGCGCCGTCTCCTCGGTCCTGCCTGGCAGCACCATGGGCGGCGGCGGGATCGTTCAGGAGATCTTAAGCCGCACCCTGCGCATGGGCTACTACGGCGGCCCCGCCGCGCCGGTCGCCACCAGCCCGGCAAAGGTCCGGGTGGTCAACCGGGTCGACCCCCAGACCGGCCAGCCCGAGTTCAAGGAGACCTGGGCCCCCTGGGTCTACTACTTCGGCATCAGCGGGGTCGCGACGCTGCTCTCGATCCTCCTCGCCACCTTCGCCATCTCGCCGGTCAAGTTCTGGCAAGCCTGGCGGGTGAGGCGCCGGAACCGAGCCGCCGCAAGGGCCGTGCAGGCGTGATTTCACAGTGGGGCGCCAGTCTTCTTGGGCTGGCGCCCCTGCTGGCTTTTTCCGGACATTTGCCACGGATTTCACGGATTTAAACACGGATTATCACGGATTTGTAAGCCCCTGCGGGTTATCGGAAATATATTATATATAATGTGGTTTCGGCATATGCCATGTTTCCAGACAGCACGTTTACCTGAGGTCACCGCAAATCCGTGCAAATCCGTGAAACATCCGTGTAATCCGTGGCGAAAAAGAACCATCCATCCACGACAAGCAAAATGATTCGTGGCGTAAACAAAATCGTCAGCAGCGGCAGGGGATAACCGACTCGTTGTATAAAACTACAGAACGATTCCACGCTCCACGACGAGGAGGCTTTCCAGTGGCTGAGCAGAAGCGGCGTCTGACGCCCGAGGACCTGTACCAGTTTGTGACGGTGAGCGAGCCCCAGATCACGCCGGATGGTGAGGCTGTCGCCTTTGTGCGGACCCATATCGACAAGGAGTCCAAGGAGCCCCGTTCCTCCATCTGGATGGTGCCTGCCGCCGGCGGCAAGCCTGTCCAGTTTACCCGGGGCAACAAGAGCGATTCGCAGCCGCGCTGGTCCCCCGATGGTCGGACCCTGGCCTTCGTCTCCGACCGGGGCGGTGACCGGCAGATCTGGCTGATTGACCGGTTCGGCGGCGAAGCCCGCCAGTTGACCAGCATGCGCCATGGCGCAGGGGCGCCCGTCTGGTCGCCCGACGGCAGGCGCATTGCCTTTGTCTCCTCGGTCGGGCCCGACGACAAGCGGGAACTGCTGGCCCGTGCCAAGACCGAGGCCGACAAGAAGGCTGAGGAGAAGAAGGCCAAGGACGAGGCCCGCACCTTTACCGTGATGCGCTGGCGCGCCGACCATATTGGGATCAAGCCTGACCGGAACGCCCAGATCTGGGTGGTCGACGTGCCCGAGGCCGGCGAGCCGCTGCCCGCTCCGGTCCAGGTCACCTGGGGCGCCTTTGATCACAACGCCCACCGCTTCTCTCCCTGCGGCAAGTACCTCACCTTCACCGCCAACCGGACCGAAGATGAGTCCTTCCGCATCAGCGATGTCTATGTTACTGAGTTGCCCACCGGCGATGCCCCGGCCGTGAAGGCCTGCGCCGCCCCGCTGGCACCCGGTGCAGAGGCGCCGAAGGAGGAGGAGGCCAAGGCGCTGGCCGAGGCCTGCAAGTCGGCGGCGGAGGCGGCTGAGGCGGCTTTCAGCCCCCGGAACATCACCGGCTCGATCGGTGTCTTCTACGGCGCCTGGTTCTCGCCCGACGGCAAGACCCTGGCTGCCCTCGGCCACCAGAACGAGTTCGCCAACACCACCCAGCCGAAGATCTACCTCTATCCGGTGGAGGGTGGCGAGCCCCGCATTCTGGACAACTGGAACATGGACATGCGGGACAGCGTCGGCGCCGATGTCCGGCCCGGCGGCGGCGGTGTCAGCGTCACCTGGGCGCCCGACTCAAACTTCCTCTACGTGCCCGTGGTCGAGCGGGGCGCCTGCTCGGTCTACGCCTTCCCGGTGGTGGGCGGCCGGCCGCAGCTGATCGCCGGCGGCAATCGGGAGATCGCCGACGGCACCTTCGATGCCAATTGTGAGAAGCTGGCCTTTACGGCGGGCGACCTGTTCAACATCTCCGACCTCTACGTCATGGACTGCCGGGAGTTCGAGGAGAGCCGCCTGACCGAGGTCAACAAGGAGCTCTTCGAGCAGATCGAGTGGCCCGAGGTCGAGGAGCTGAACTTCAAGGCGCGCGACGGCTGGGACCTCCACGGCTGGCTGATGAAGCCCGTCGGTTTCGAGGAGGGGCAGAAGTACCCGCTGATCCTCGACATTCACGGCGGCCCGGCCACCTGCTACGGCTACGCCTTCTATCAGGAGTTCCACGTCCTGGCCGCCAACGGCTACGGCGTGCTCTTCATGAACCCCCGGGGCGGCACCAGCTACGGGCAGGAGTTCGTCAATGCCGTACGGGGCGACTACGGCGGCAAGGACTACCTCGACCTGATGGACGGCGTCGACCACGTGCTGGCCAAGGGCTGGGTCGATGAGAAGCGGCTGGGCGTCACCGGCGGCTCGTACGGCGGCTTCATGACCAACTGGATCGTCACCCAGACCGACCGGTTCGCCGCCGCCATCAGCCACCGCTCCATCTCCAACTGGGTCTCCTTCTCGGGCACCCCCGACTTCGGCCCCTTCTTCAACCAGATCCAGCACCTGACGGACGACCCCTGGTCGCCCGAGGGTGTCCAGGCGCTCTGGAAGATCTCGCCGCTGGCCTATGTGAAGAACGTAAAGACCCCGATCTCGCTCATGCACTCGGAGTTCGACTACCGGTGCCCGATTGAGCAGGCGGAGCAGTTCTACATGGCGATCAAGTTCTACAAGCAGGCGCCCACTGAACTGGTGCGCCACCCCCGCTCCAACCACGACCTGACCCGCCAGGGCCCGCCCACCCTCCGGGTCGACCGGTTCCACAAGATCCTGCGCTGGTTCGGCAAGTACTGCCCCCCCAACCAGACCGAGTCCCCGGCGACCATGTAGCAGCATAAGAACAAAGCCCCCCGGCCACGTATGAACTGAGCCCCTCTTTGTGGACACCTTAAATAGTCCGCATTCTATCCAGCCAAAAGGTGGCTCCTGTATTCCACAGGGGCCATCTTTTTTCTTTCCCATTGGTAGCGGTGGTGGTTGTAGTCGTA
>JBMONB010000226.1:0-34046 GCA_049325315.1 Bacillota bacterium
CAGGACGGGTACAACGTGGCGGCCAGGTGCTCTTCCAATCTAACCCGACACGCTTCCAATTCATGTTGCTTCATAAGAAGCCTTTCGCGACTGGATCTTAGATTCCTGCTAACGGAGTACTACTAGAAAGGCATCGTCACGGTCATCCTGCGCGCCTGGTTGCCACCGGCAGCCGTCAGCCCCGCCACCAGCACTGACATATCGTCACCGGGGCGGTCGCGGTCCAGCCGCATCGCCTCCGCCAAAATGGAGTCGGCCAGCCCCTGCGCCTGGTTCGGCGCGGACTTCTCGACCCGGGCGACCAGGTTGTCCAGCGTCATCTCCGTATCGTAGCGGCGTCCCGCCGAGTAGATGCCATCGGTGAAGGCCACCACCATCAGCCCCCCTTGAAGGGGAACCTCCGTGATCAGCGGCTTCATCACCTCGCGGATCCCAATCGGCTCGACCGCCTCCACCAGCCGCTCCACACGCCCGTCGGCGTGCCGCAGGAGAACCGGGACATGGGTGTTCCGGGCGATCACCAGGCTCTTGGTCCGGGTATCGACCGAGATCATTACCAACTCGGTGGAAACCTTCCCATCGCGCAGGGCGAACAGGTAGTCATGCACACCGCGGGCCACAGCGCCGTCGCGCACGCCGTCGGCAATCAACTGCACCGCCTTGGCCACCACGATCTGGCTGACCCGCTTGGCCGCCCGCCCGTGGGTCTGCCCGTCGGCGAGAATCGCCGTTATTCCGCCCCGGGGGCGCTCCACGATCTCGACGGAGTCCCCGCTTTCACTGAGTCCGAACTTGGGCACCTTCGCTACGGCCATGGTCACCTGCATGTGGCAGCATCTCCCCCACGGTCGTCATGGTGTCATTATACCCCTGGGATCAAAGGGCGGCAACGCAAGCCATGATGCCGCCTCCAGGACATTTCGACACCCATCTACAAATGAATACATTTTCTTACAAAAACCCTCTTGATTTCCATGGGAAAACCTGGTACGATCTGGCTAGAGGCGAAACATACTTTGTATAGGTGGTGGTGCCACGTGGGCATGTTGATCGCATTCGACTCCCGGCGCCGTCAGATGCTCAAGCGTCCGGAGGAAGCGCAAGACCGCCTGCCGCAGATCCTCGCTCAACTGCTGGCAGCGGGAGCGACCGACTTCACCAGAGTCGCCCTCGATGCATGGGGCAACCGGTCGATTGAACCGGATGAACTCCTAGAACTGTGTACCACCTATGCGACCGTAGCGGGTCTCGAAACTGTATAGCTATAGCGGGCCGCCAGATGAGAAGTCTGGCGGCCCTTCGCGTACCCCTGTGGGCCGGGCCAGCATAAGACCGCCAGGGGCTCGCCCCGGGCGGTCCTGCCTGCTTACCCCTCCAGCTCCACCAGCAGGAGCGGCTCACCTGCTCTCACATTCCCCTTGGTCAAGACCGTAATCGCCTTGGTCTGGTCGGCGTTGGTCACCAGCAGGGGCGTCACCGCGGACCGGCCCGAGGCGACGATCACCTGGCGGTCGAAACGGCCCAGGGGGGTGCCTGGCTCTACCTGATCGCCGGACCGGACGGTGATCTCGAACCCCTGCCCGTTCAGCCCCACGGTGTCGATGCCAACGTGGAGCAGGATCTCCAGCCCCTCGGGGGTTACCAGCCCAATGGCGTGGCCCCCGGGGAAGACGGTGAGCACCTGGCCCCGCACGGGGGAGACCAGGTCGTCGGCGGCGGGCTCGATCGCCACGCCACGGCCCGCCATGCCGCCGGCGAAGACCGGGTCGTCCACCTGCTCCAGCGGCACCACCCGGCCCGTAACCGGACTGACCAGGGTGACCGCAGCGGCTATCACCTGGGTCTGTGCTGCGGCAGCGGGGGTCTGGGTGGCCACCCGGGCGGAGCCCGCCTCCATGGCCGCCTCGACACTCCGGGCCAGCTCCCCGGCCCGCACGCCCACCACCACCTGAATGTTCGACCCCGCCCTGACCACGCCCGAGGCGCCCAGGCGCCGCAGCGCGGGCTCATCGACCGCCGCCGGGTCCCGCACCTCCACCCGGAGCCGGGTCATGCAGGCGGTAAGGCCGGCAATGTTCGCAGCCCCGCCCAGGGCTGCCAGGATTCGCTCGCCCTCGGGGCTGGCCTCGGGCGCCTCGCCCGGCAGCGCCTCCACCCCTTCCAGATCGGGCGCCGGGTCATCGGTCTGGCCCAGAATCGGCGGGCGCAGCCAGCGGATCACGGCCCGGAAGGAGAGGTAGTAGAGCAGGGTCCAGGCCAGTCCCAGCGGGAAGATCAGGAGGCCGTTCTGCTGGCGGTGCCAGTTGATCAGGATCATCGGCAGGGCGTAGCCGCCCAGGTGGATCTCCATGATATACCCCAGCAGCGAAGCGAAGCCCGAAAGGACCACATGGAGGCCGAAGAGCAGCGGGGAGGCGAAGATGAAGGCGAACTCCACCGGCTCGGTGACACCCAACAGCATGGCGGTGAGCGCGCCGGTGGTCATCAGCCCGGCCACCTTGGCCCGCTGTGCCGGCTTCGCCTCCTTGGTGATCGCCAGCGCCGCCCCCAGCGGGCCGAAGCCCAGCGTCAGGAAGAAGCCGCTCAGAATCCGGCCCGCCGACGGGTCGCCGTGCAGGAACCGCACATACTCCCCCGCCACCAGCTTGCCGGTGGTCGGGTCGACCCAACCGCCCAACTGGGTGTCCACCAGCTGCATCAGAATGTGGTGCAGGCCGGTCGGAATCAACAGCCGCAGCACCCCGCCGTAGACGAAGGCGCCAACTCCCCCAGCCGAGTAGATCCACTCGCCGAGGGTGACGATCCCCTGGTGAATCGGGGGCCAGAAGATGCCGAAGAGATAGCCCAGCACCACACCGGCCAGCGCCGCCACCATGGGGCCCATGCGCTTGCCCGAAAAGAGCGCCAGGTACTCGGGAAGCGACACGTGCTTTACCTTATTAAAGATCCAGGTCATAACTGCACCGGCGATGATGCCGCCCAGCACGCCCACATTAAGGGTCGGATCGCCGGCCACCGCTTCGGCCACCGAGACCATCACCAGGTAGCCCGATGCGACGGTAAGCGCCCCCATGCCGTCGGCCTCGGTGAAGCCGATGGAGATGCCAATGCCATAGAAGAGCGGGAGCCAGGTGCGAATCAGGGTCAGCCCGGCCGATTCGACCGGCCCGATGCCCAGCTGGGAGCCGATGGCCAGCAAGATCGCCGCCAGGGGCAGGAAGGTCAGCGGCACGATCAGACTGGAGGCCACCCGTTGAAAGAACGCCTCCCGAGAGCGCAAGACAGCTCCTCCTTTGCTCAGCCGAAGTGGCCGAAGTGGATCAGTTGGATGGACCGCGCTTCGATCCGCTGCCGGGCCTCCGGGGCTGTGAGCGCCGCCAGCTCCACCTCCCGTTGCTCCCGCAGCGAGGTCAGGGCGGCGAGTTGGTCATCTGCCTGGCCGGGGTGCGAGATCAATTCGTTTACCCCCTCCTCCACCCGGTCCAGTCGCTCTAGCAATCCGGTCAGGTCGAAGTCCCCCGCCAGGGTCTGGTCCGGGTGGCTCAGCCCGCTCTCCCGGGTCAGCATGGCCGACCGGCGGAGCGAACGATCCACGATGAACCCTGCGGGACTCCAGCGCCTGAACTCGCCCCTGGGCACGAACTCCGGGTAGAGAATCCGCACCGCCTTGATGCCGAACTGCCGGGCCACCTCCAGCATCGCCTCACACAGCGGCGGGTAGGCCTGCAGAAAGCGGTGGGTGTCCAGGTGGGTCGGGGTCCGCCCCAGTAGCTTAACCCCCTTCTCCACCTGGGCCATCCACTCCGCCCGGGCCTCTTCCGGCTGGATTCGGGCCAGCGCCCGCCAGACCGACCGGACAAAGGCTCCGGCCCGGGTGACCAGGCTGGGCACCCGCTCCGGCGGCAGCACCGGGGCGCCGGTGGTCAGGTTCAGGTGAATGCCGACCCCCAGGTCCGGCGCCTCCCGCAGCAGGCCCGCCATCTCCCCGGCCCAGGGGAAGTTGACCATGAAGGTGGTCGAGGTGAGAATCCCCTCCCGGTGAGCCCGGAGGATTCCATCGCTGACCCCGGGCGTCAGCCCGAAGTCATCGGCGTTTACGATCAGGTAGCGGCCCATGGGACCCCTCCTTGTGGGAAACTGGCCAGGGAGATCACTGGGTGAACTGGGGCAGATACTCCCGGTGAACATGGAGCAACTCGCCTACGATTCGCTCCGCCTGCGCCTTCGACGGCACCAGCGGGTTCATGGCCGCCGCCTCCACCGCCAGGGAGCGGTCGCCGGTCAGGGTTGCCTTCACGTTGACCGTCTCCGATGCCTTGATCCGCTGAATCAGCCCCGCCTCTGCCTCGGGAATGGGCGGCAGCGGGATGCGCTCAAAGCCCCCGGCGTCCACCCAGGCGGGGAACTGAGCCGCCTCATCGGGGGAGAGGTTCGGCACCGCCCCACCGTTCCGCTGCTGGATCACAAACCGGCTCCGCCGGTTGGACGCCATGGCAGCGATCACCTGAGAGGCCAGGTCGGCGTGCGACTGGTGGCCGCGGTGCAGCTTCAGGACCGGACGGTCCTGAGCAGAGGCCACCTCGTAGTGGCCGTAAAGCTGCGGCAGGCGCTCCATCAGCACCTCCGCCCGGGTCTTGGCCGACCCCATCAGCTTCTTCAGAATACGGTCGGTGTAGTAGTAATAGCGCAGGTAAGGGTCTGGCACCATGCCATGCTCCCGGAAGAGCCGCAGCGTCCCTGTCTCCTCGGTGAGCGGGAGCACCCCCGCCACCGGCCCCAGCAGGCGCCCCCAGCGGCGCAGCCGCTCGGTCACATCCTCCCCGTCGAGCAGGACCCGCTCGGACCAGCCACCATGATTGATGCCGGCGTAATCCAGGGCAATCCGGTGGGACTCCACCCGCAGCAGCTTGCCAATGCCCCACTGCACCCCGGTCGGCATGTCACAGAGCCCGATAAACCGGGCGTCCGGGTACCGCTGAATCACCGCCTCGGTCACCATGCCCGCCGGGTTGGCGTAGTTGATAATCCAGGCCTCCGGCGCCAGCTGCCGGACCTCGGCCACAATGTCGAGGATCACCGGGATCGTCCGCCAGGCAAAGGCCAGGCCACCCGGTCCCAGCGTCTCCTGACCGATCACCCCGTGCTTCAGCGGGATTCGCTCGTCCAGCGCCCGGTGCTTCAGCCCGCCCACCCGGGGCTGGGTCAGAATGAACCGAGCCCCCGCAATCGCCTCGGCGCGGTCCAGGGTAGCGGTCACCTTCAGGTCAACCCCCGCCGTCCGGACCTGGCCCTCGGTCAGCCGCTGTATCAACTTCAGGTTGACCTCGTCCACGTCGTGCAGGCAGATCTCACCGCCGGCGTAGAGCTCTTTCTCCTTCAGCAGACCCTCGATGATGTCCGGCGTGTACGCGCTCGCTCCGCCGATGATCACCAGCTTCATGCAGATCATCCCCGTACGTAGATTGGATTCGAGAAGATCCAGCCTCGACCATTCCGCCACGCCTCCACCCGGTATACCCCGGGCCCCAGGTCCCAGGCCTGCAGGTCGGAGTCACGGGTCTCGGCGATTACCTCCCCGTCCTTTACGATCCGCAGCAGCGGCTTCCGGCTGTGCACATAGGGAATCCGGGTGGAAAGGAAGAGTTCACCCGGCGCCCCGATCCTCACCTCCTGGCCCATCTCCACCCAGCGGTCGCCCAGCCGGCCAATGAACAGGAAGCCGCTCGGGTCGCCCTCCTCGTGGTTGGCGAAGAAGCAGGCGCCCTCCCGGAGCGCTTCCATGACCAGGAGCCGGTCTGCCCGAACGTCGCGGACAAAGGGCCGGGGCAGGATCAGGTGGGTCCGAACGGTGCGAAAGGACCGCAGGTAGGGGAGAAGCGTCACCTTCTGCCCCAGCAGCGAAACCTTATAGCCATGTCCGTCTACCCCGCCGATCCCCACCACCCGCCGCTGCCGGCCCAGTTGATCCCAACGCGCCAGCGTCCGGGGGTTCGGCGCCCGCACAGCCCGCCTCCAGTCCACCAGGTTGCGAGTCGTCGCCCAGCGGTCGGTGCACGCCCCGATCCAGTCGGAGAAGTAGTTCCAGATCTCCATGCCCGTGTAGGCGCTGACCGACCAGTCCTTCCAGGCGTAGCTGTTCTGACCGAGGAAGGAGCTGCCCTGCTCGTCGGGGTGGGCCAGAAAGCCAATGCCGCCCTGCTCCGCCACGGCGGCGGTGTAGAGCGCCGGTGGCAGGTGCGGGCTGACCGCCTGCGAGACCCCGTAGGCCAGGTAGTGGTTCGATCGCGGCGTAATCTCCACCCCAAAGAGCAGCAGGGTGTTGTTCACCCACTGCTCCCCCAGGTCGTGAAGCGGCGCGAGGGTGTCATGGTCGGTCATCAGAAGGAAGGAGAGCCCGGCCTCGTTCGCCGCCCGTGCGATCATCGGAACCGGCTCCATGCCGTCGGAGTAAGTGCTGTGACAGTGAATGACACCGGAGACCTCATACCGCTCAGGAGGAAGCATCCCCTTCATACGTCTCCCCCAATCGCTTCTCCCACCCTGCAGGGCCTGCATCACAGACCGCTGCTGGCTCCCGGCCCAGTCGTTCCACCAGGCGGAACGACCCATCGTGGTCCGAATCGTAAGACGTACTTCGACTTCCAGCGGAGTATTCCTTTTCCTGGTGGCTGATTGGCCCCGACGGATGGCACGGTTCCGCCCCTGCACATGTAAAGTAAAACCCCCGTGACGGCGGACGTCGTCACGGGGGGAACCCCTACTCCTCTTCCTTTTTCTCTTTCTTCTCCTCGCCTCCCTCCTCTTTCTTCTCCTTGTCCTCCTTCTTCTCGTCCTTCTCCTCGCCCTCTTCCTTCTTCTCCTTCTTCTCCTTCTTCTCCGTCTCCTCTTGCTGCTCCCCGCCCCGCTGCTGCGGGCCCATGCAGGCGGTGGTGCCCGCCAGTACGCTAAAGGTCAAAATCAATGCCAGCAGTCTCAAGCTCAACTGCCGCCACATATGGAGGCCCCCTCTCAACGATTTCCGCGATGCTCATGGCTTAGCATACCCCGCACCGCTGCGCGCATACCGCGCGGCCCCTTCTGCCCAGTTCGGGTGGAAGGGGCCTTCTTGAATAGCAGCACCGACCAACAGGGCACGTTAGACCTGCTCACATGCGAATGAGGAGGGGTATCTGTGTCCATCTGGCAGTCGCTGAAGCGGTGGCTCGACCCGTCCGCGACGCTGGTTGACGATACCTTCAGCCTGGGCAACCGTGGAGAGAAGCCCGCCAGTGAGGAGCAGGGCGCTGAGATGCTGTCCGACGCCCGGATACGGACCGAGTCGGTTCTCACCCGGATCGACCGCCTGCTGGAGGCTTCGCCACAGGGCCCGGAGGCGCTGGAAAAGGTGGGCGACCTCTCCGACAGCCTTGACGAGAACCTGAGGCGAATCCGGGAGCTTTTCCGCCTGCCGGACAACAAGGACCTGGTGATCCGCGACATCATCGCGGCAACCCAGCCCCCTACCAGGGCAGCCGTCCTGTTCATGGAGGGTCTGACCAACACAGAGGTCATCAACGACCATGTCCTCCAGCCGCTGATGCTCCTGGCTCACCTGGACCACCACACCGGGCAAGGGGGCGAGCATGGCCCTACCCAGCCCTCCGTTGAGACGGTCAAGCTGCGGCTCCTGCCCGGAAACCAGACCAGCGAGAAGCATGACATGGCCTCCGTGGTCGAGTCCCTGCTCATGGGCGATACGGTGGTGCTCCTCGACGGCAACCGGACAGCCCTGGCGGTGGAGACCAAAAAGCCGCCCACCCGGTCCGTCGGTGAGCCCAAGAACGAGAATGTGGTCTGGGGGCCTTACGATGCCTTCAACGAGGCGGTTCGGACCAACATCGCCCTGGTTCGCCGCCGCCTGAAGGACCCCCGGGTTGTGACCGAACTGCTGACCGTGGGCGAGGTGAGCAAGACCATCGTCGGGCTGATGTATATCGACACCATCGCCTCCCCCAAGCTCGTGGCCGAGGCGAAGCGCCGGATCGAAGCGATCAAGGTCGATATTGTCAACGGCGCCGGCATCCTGGAGCAGTATATCGAGGACAGCCCCACCTCCCTCCTGCCCAGCACGCTGATCACCGAGCGGCCCGACCGGGCTGCCGCCTACCTCTCAGAGGGGCACGTGGCGCTCTTTGTCGACAACACCCCCTATGCCATCGTGGTCCCGGTCACCTTCTGGTCGTTGATTCAGACAGCGGAAGATTACTACCTCCGCTGGCCCTTCGGCGCCATTCTCCGGTACATACGCCTGACCGCCATCCTCCTTGCCCTCACGCTCCCCGCCCTTTACATCGGCATCATCAACTACCACCAGGAGATGATTCCCACCGAGCTGATGCTCTTCATCGCCTCCACCCGGGAGCCGGTGCCCATGCCCGCCGTCGTGGAACTCCTGGTGATGGATGTCGCCTTTGAGCTGATCCGGGAGGCCGGCACCCGGATTCCCAGCGTCATCGGCCCAACGATCGGCCTCGTCGCCGGCCTGGTTCTGGGCAATGCCGCCGTGGAGGCCAAGATCGTCAGCCCGCTTATGATTGTCGTGGTCGCGATTACCGGCCTCTCCTCCTTTGCGATTCCCAACTACCTGGTGGGCTGGGGGGTGCGGGTCATGCGCTTCCTCCTCCTGGCCCTCTCCGTCGTGCTGGGCTTCTTCGGCGTGGCAGCCGCGCTCTTTGTGCTGGTGGTGATCATTGCCGCCCAGCGCTCCTTCGGTGTCCCCTACCTCTCGCCGGTGGCGCCCACACGGGGCAAGATCAAGGATATCTTCAACCGGAACCCGCTCTACCGGATGGAAGAGCGCCCGCCCCATCTGCGGACACTAGACAAGAAGCGGCAGGAGAAGGTGGTCCGCTCCTGGGACCCCCTTGCCTCCAAGTCGAACCCCGAGGAGAAGGGAGGCTAGCCCATGCGGGAATATGAGGGCCATATCAGCCTCCGGGAGGGCACCACGCTGATCTTTATCGCCCTTTCGGCCATGCTCTTCCTTCAGTTTCCCCAGTTCCTGATCGGTGTCGGCGGACCGGCAGCCTGGCAGGTCGCCCTGGTGGTGACCATGGCGGGCCTGGTCCTGCTGCTCCCCATGGGGGCGCTGGCGAAGCGCTTCCCCGGGCGGGGGCTGGCCGAGATCGGCCGCGAGGCGGCAGGGCCCTTCCTCGGCCCGCTGTTCACCCTCCTGGTCGCCCTCTGGCTCTTCGCCTCCGCAGCGCTCACCCTGCGCAACTTCACCGAGACCTTCCTGATCTCCATTCTGCCCGACACTCCGCCCAGCGTGCTGGTTGTGGTCGGGGCGGCCTGTGCTGTCTTCGCCTCGTACAAGGGCATTGAGGCCATCGGACGGTCGGCGGTGATCCTGCTGCCGCTGGTGGCCGGAGGCGCCCTGCTGGTCCTGCTCTTCAGCCTGCCGCGGGTGGATCTGAGCCTGATCTACCCCTTCTGGGGCCAGGGCCTGATGCCGACCATGGCCGGCGGGCTCTACTATTCGAGCATGGTGGCAGAGGCGATCGTGCTGCTGGCCGCTGGCTACGCCTTCCGCGACGGGACTGTCCTGCGGAACAGCTCCCTTCTGGGCGCCCTTCTCTTCGGCCTGGCCGCCATGGCCACCGTGGCGGTGCTGGTGACCGTCTTCGGCGCCCCCACCGCCGGGGAGAACCCCTTTCCCCTCTACAACCTGGCGCGGCTGGTCTACCTGGGACGGTTCTTCCAGCGAACCGAGGCGGTGATCATCACGTTCTGGTTCTTCGCCGCCGCCATCCGCCTCTCGCTGCTCCTGCACGCGGCCGCCGTCTCGTTCGGGGGAGCCCTGGGACTGCCGCTCTACCGGCCGCTCCTCTTCCCCATGCTGATCCTGCTGGTCTCGCTCGCCATGGTGCCCCACGACTTTCTGGAGGTGCTGCGGTGGGACCGGGATTTGCTGCGCCCGCTGGGCTTTGTCGTGCTCGCGATCCCGCTCGTTCTCTGGCTGCTGGCGGCAGTGCGCGGAAAGGGGGACTCCTCCCATGCGGCGTAGGCCGTTGACCCGGATGCTGCTCGCCCTGCTGGTGATCCCCCTGCTGTCGGGTTGCTGGAACAAGATGGAGATCGAGGAGGGCGCCTACGCCCTGGCCATCGGGATCGACAGGGGAGAGGAGTTGCCGTATAGCGTTACCGTACAGATCGCCAAGCCCGGCGCCATTGCAGGCCAGGAGGGTGGTGGCGGCGAGGAGAAGCCGGCGGTCCTGTCCACCGTAGAAGCGCCCAGCCTTTCCAGTGCCCTTTCCATGCTGAACGGCTTCACCGGTCGCATGGTCAACCTGCACCACGTGAGAGCGGTCTTTGTCCACGAAGAGCTCGCCCGGGAAGACGGACTCAACTTCCTGGACGAACTGGTCCGGTTCCGGCAGAGCCGGCAGACCATGTTCTTCATTGTCACCCGGGAGAAGGCATCGGAGTTCCTGGAGGAGATCGATGCCAAGCTGGCCAAAAACCCGATGCGCTACATTGAGGAGCTGGCCTACAACTACCGCCGCAACGCCATGATGCCGGCTGAAGGCCAACTCAACGCCATTATCAGCCGGCTCGATGTGGCCTACGCCGAGCCGCTCAGTTACTACGCCGCCCTCGTGGACGAGGAAGAGAAGCGGGAATCCGAGTCCGTCTCCGCCCAGGCAGAGGCCGGCTTCAAGGCGGGTGAACTCCCCCGCAAGGGCGGTTCCAACGTGGAGATGATCGGGGCCGCAGCCTTTCGCCAGCAGCGAATGGTCGGGGTGCTGACCGGCGACGAGGTCCGCCATCTGCTGATTCTCCAGGACCAGTTCCGCCAAGCCTTCGTCTCCGTCCATGACCCGAAGATGCCCGAGAGGTACATTTCCGTTCAGCTCAGCCGGAGCCGGCCCTTCCAGTTCCACGCCGACCTCTCCGGCCCCCGCCCCCGCCTGTACGGGTTGGTTTCGCTGGAGGCGGAAATCCTTGGAGTTCAATCGGGAATCGACTACTCCGAGCCTGAACTGCAGGCGCTGCTGGAGACGTCGATCGCCCGGCAGGTGAGAGAACCCATTGACAGGCTGATTGAGAAGACGCAGCGCTGGGAGGCCGACGTGGTCGGCTTCGGGCGGCACCTCGTCTCCCAGTTCCCCACCGTGGACGCCTGGGAGCAGTACAGGTGGCCCGAGAAGTACCCCGACGCCGAGTTCAACATCACCATCGATGTGCGGCTCCGACGGTTCGGGCTCACCCTGAGCCCCGTGGAGCCGGTTGACTAGGAGGCGACTCCGTGAGAGCCATTGCCTGGGCCCTGTTGCTGCTGCCACCGGTCCTCGTGGCGATCTACACCTTCAACTACGGCCGCTGGGCCTGGAAGCAGAAGTACCGCTTCGGAGCGGTGGGTGTCTTCTTCCTGTCGGTCCTGACCGTGGTCGTGCCCACCCTCGTGCTCATATACAATGAGTAGCTACAAAAGATGGGCGAGCCGGCTTCGCACCAACCGGGCGAGGTCGGCTCGCCCGATCGCAATCGCCCGGTAGAGCGCCTCCCGGGCGTGCTCCTGCGCCACCAGGGCGTCATGGGGCTCCGCCAGCAGCGCCTCCATGGTCACGCCACGAACGGTCAGGGCCAGGTTGCCGTCGCCTTCCAGACAAACCGTGCGGGCCCGCCGCCGTGCCTCCACCGGCCCGGTCCGATCGGGCGCCCCCAACGCCTCGATCACCTGCCGGTGCTGCCGGATCCGCTCCGACACCCCCGGAACCCCCGTGCCCCCAATCTCCTCGGCCCGGTCAAGAAAGCGCACCGCCTGGTCCAGCTCCCCCGCCGCCAGGGCCACCAGGGCCCGCAGCAGCCACAGGGCTGCCCACCCCCCGGGGATCACCATCTCGTTGCGCTCAAGCTCCCGGGCCAGCGTTTCGCAGCTGGCCTCCGCCCGGCCGATATCGCCCATGTGACAGTAGGCAGGCACCAGGCGGGAGAGCGCCTCGCAGCGAATCCATTCATCGCGCATCAGATCGGCTAGCCGCACCGCCTCCTCGCCGTGCAGCACGGCGGCGGGCGATGGCTCCTGCATCACCGAAACGTAGAGCCAGCAGACGAGGCTGTTGAGCCGGGCAGCGTAGCGCCGCCCCAGGCCACCCACGATCAGGCCGTTGCGGGCCCGCTCCAGCGCCTCCTCGTACCGCCCCGCCCGGATCAGCTCCTGAACCGCTCGGTACTGGTCCATTCCGCTCGGCCAGCGAGTCTCGTCCAACCTCACCCCTCCCACCTGTCGAGATGGGTTCACTGTACCATAATTTGTAAACAAAGGCAACTGATGTTTCGTTCGAACTGCCGCTTGCATCTGAAAGGCCCCATGGTACACTGCTACCAGGAGGTGCAGGCAGATGCTGAGCCTGGCCGAGAAGGTTGTTCGCCTGAGGGAGCGGAAGGGCTGGTCGCAGGAGCAGTTGGCCGCAGCTGCCTCCATTGGCGCCAGTACCATCGCCCACATTGAACGGGGCTCCCGCACTGCCTGTCGCCCCGCCACACTGCGGGCGCTGGCGGGCGCCCTGGAGGTCCCCGTGGAGTACTTCACCACCGACAGCCCATCCCATTACCTGCGCGTGCGGCTGGCCACCCTCCCAGCCGCCGAGGCCGCTGCCCTGGGTGAACTGCCGCTGCACCAGCGGCTCCGCCTCGTCCTGGCCGACCTGGAGGAGAAGTGGGGCGAAGCAATGTCGGTCACTGCCCTGGCTAGGCGGCTCGGGCTCCCCGCCAATGCGCTGGAGGACGCCCTTGACGGAAGGGTCCGGAGCCACGCAGCCGGCCCGGCCCTGCTCTTCGCCCTGGCTGCTGAGATCGGCTTGCCGGGCGCCTTTCTGCTCCCCTCCCCCGGGCTGGTGGAGCGCTACGCCGAGGCCCTGGCGCTGGCCCAGGCCCGGGGGCTCACCCCCGAGGCGCTGTGCGACCTGATCGCTCGTCAATCTGGCTAAATTCCCCTTCCTCTCCATCAGGTCCCGATTGTAGAAACGTCATGAAGTTTCTATGATAATAGGGAGAGTGTTCAACGGTGGAGGGGACTACATGTTTGCCAAGGAACTCGGCATCGATCTCGGATCGGCGAATACGGCGGTGGTGGCCAAGCGTCGGGGCATCGTCGCCAGAGAACCCTCTGTCGTCGCCATTGACCGGTACACCCGCGAGGTGTTGGCCGTTGGCTCCAAGGCGCGCAATATGATCGGTCGCACCCCTGACACCATTCTCCCCGTGCAGCCGGTTCGAGGCGGGGTCATCTGCGACCAGGACCGGACCACGGCGCTCCTGCGCCACATGATCCGCCAGATTGCCAACAGCCGCTGGCTTCGCCCCCGTATCGTGCTTGCCGCCCAGACCGGGGTGAGCGACGTGGACCGGCGGGCCCTGCTCGATGCCGCCGTTCAGGCGGGAGCGGGCGAGGTCTTCCTCGTCGACAAGACCGTCGCTGCCGCCCTCGGCGCCGGACTCCCCGTTCAGAAACCCACCGGCTCCCTCGTGGTCGATCTCGGCGGCGGCACCATCGACGCAGCGGTGATCTCCCTCGGGGCGGTCGTCATCTCCGGCACCCTCCCCATCGCCGGCGACCAGATGGATGAAGCGATCATCCGCCACCTCCGCCGGGAGCGCAACCTGATCATCGGCGAGCCCACCGCCGAGCGGATCAAGATCGAGCTCGGCTCCGCCGTGGAGCCCACCGGGAAGCGCACCATGGTCTCCGGCCGGCAGGTGACCACCGGCCTGCCCACCGCCATCGAGCTGACCGCCGGCGAGATCCACACCGCCCTGCGCGAGTCGCTGGCCCACCTCGACGCCCTGGTGCTGAGCATCCTGGAGCGGACCCCGCCCGAGCTGCTGGCCGACATCTCTCACGACGGCATGGTCCTGACCGGCGGCGGCGCACAGCTGGCCGGCCTGTCCCAGCGTCTCGCCCGCCTGACGGGCCTCCCCGTCAAGCCAGCCGAAGAGCCCGCCAACGCCGTAGCCCGCGGCACCACCCGGGCCCTGGAGACCCGGTCGCACCTCCGGCTGATCTCGGCGAAGCAGAAGTAAACGCCAGCGGCTGCCCTGTTTATGGGGCAGCCGTTTTGGATGGCTCAAAGGTCTAAAAGGAACTTTTTACCGCAGATTACGCAGATTTTTAATGATTGCGCAGATTTTATTTAATATATTGGTCTTTAGGCGTCGCAATCGGTAAAACCAAGGGTGGGACTCATCAGCGGCTGCGGTTACTATGTCTTCATTCCAAACACTTGAGCGGCCGCCCCCTTTCAGGGGCAGCCGCTCTTCTTGTTTACATCTTGGTTGGGTCACGGAACCCCTCGCCCAGCACCTCGTGCACGTCGGCCACTACCACGAAGGCTTTGGCGTCAACGGAGTAGGCGATCTGCTTGATCCTCGTCAGTTCGCCCCGCTGCACCACCGTGTAAAGCACGCTCCTGGGCTCGCCGGTCCAGGCGCCTACGCCGGGCATGATCGTCACCCCTCGCCCTACCTCGTCCAGGATTCGGCGGGCGACCGCCTGCGGCCTGGCGGTAATCACCGTGACGCCCTTCGCCGCGTAGAAGCCCTCCTGGACCAGGTCGACCACCTTGGAGGAGATGGTCAGGGTGATCGCTGCCCACATGGCCGCCTCCGGCGAGAAGGTGAGCGCTGCGGCCAGCAGTACCAGGGCGTCTACCGCCATCACCATCGTGCCTACCGAGAAGCCGAACTTCTGCTGGCCCACGATCGCCAGAATGTCGGTGCCACCGGTGGTGCCGCCCGATCTCAGGACCAGTCCCAGGCCAATGCCCATGGTGAGGCCGCCGTAGACGATGGCCAGCACCACCTCGTCGGTCATGGGCGGCAGCCCCGCCGTGAGCGCCAGGAAGCCCGAGAAGGCCGCCACGCCCAGCAGCGAGCGCCAGAGCAGATGCATCCCCTTCACCTTCACCCCCAGCGCCAAAATGGGGATGTTCAGCAGGAGGGTGGTCACCCAGAGGGGCACCCCGAACTTGTGGTACAGGATAATCCCCACACCGACGACGCCTCCCTCGGCCAGCTTGAGCGGGACGAGGAAGAGGTTGACCGAGAGCGCCATCAACAGGGAGCCGGCGATCAGGGGGATAATCCAGAGCACAAGCGGAGCCTCCTTACGGCTGGGTCGGCGACGGGGGCGGGGGCGAGGTGATCGTGATCAGATGGGACTCCGGGTTCCAGTGGACCTTCAGGCCCAGGTTCTCGGAGACAAAGCGCAGCGGAATCAGCGTCCGCCCATCTTTGATGATGGCCGGCTGGGTCAGCTGGACCATCTGGCTGCCCACCCGCGCCACCTTGCTGTCAATGGTGAGCACGATGGTAGTCTCCCCCTTCTGGGCCGTAACCGTGCGTGTGGCGTCATCCCACCGGATCGCATGGTTCGGAACGCCCAGGGCGTTGAAGAGCTTGCGCATCGGCACCACGGTGGAGTTGGTCTCAGGGTTGATGAAGGGCGCCACGTCCTCGAAGATGACCTCCTGGCCGTCGACCATCACCCGCACCGGCAGGTTGCGCGGCCCAAAGGCGCGCATTACCGAGACATTGTGGACGGTGAGATCATCGGTGGTCACCAGACGGAAATCGGCCCCGCCCGGCTGATTGCCCGCAAAGCGGGCGTCATCGAGGACCACCCGGGCCGTCTTCAGGCCGCCCGAGTTGGTACGGACAGCCACGCTGACCCGCTTCTTGATCCAGGCGTCCGCCATGTTGTCCGGGTTGATCACATCGTAGGCGTCGTACTCCAGATCGATGGGGGTGAGCCCTACATCCTCGTAGAGCACCGTCATGATCACCTGGTTGAAGCCGCCTTTGATATAGGTATCATGCACATCGAAGTAGAGGAACCGGTCCGGCCCCACCGCGTTGGCCAGGGCGCGTCGCCCGCCCTTGGGCGCCGCCGCGGAAAGCCCGTCGGGCTGCCCCTCGATCAGCCGGATGCCCTGCTCGTCGTTGGTGGCGCCCAGAGAGATATAGACAAACCCATTCGGGGGGGCGCTGAAGTCCTGCTCAGTCGCAGTCTGAGGCTGCGCCGGGGCGGTCGTCTCAGCCCGAGCGACCGTCGGGAGGCCAAGCGCCACCAGCAACGTCAGGCTGAGCGCCAGCCGCCCGATTCGCCGGAATAGCATCCACTCATCTCTCCCTTCCTACAGCAACTGCGCGGTCACGAGCACATCCCGCAGGCGCCCCTGCTCCTCTGCCCCCAGGGGGAGCAGCGGGCGCCGGGGAGCGCCGCCGTAGTAACCCAGCATCTCCATGGCCGCCTTCAGGCCCGGGATCCCGTACGTGCCCGTGACCGCCTGGTTGACCGGAAGCAGCCGGGACTGGAGCGCCCGGGCCTCCTCCCACTGCCCGTTCTTGCAGAGGCGGAAGAGCGCTGCGGACTCCCGGGGGGCCACGTCGGCCAGGGCCAGGACGCCACCGGTCACGCCGACCGAGAGCGCCGGCATCAGGGCCGAACCGGTGCCCACCAGCACGTTAAAGCCAGGCCGGCTCTTCAGCAGGATCTCATGGAGCTGGATCACGTTGCCGGCGCTGTCCTTGATCCCGCTGATATTCGGATGCTGCGACAACTCCGCGACCACGTCCACCGGCAGGTCAAAGCCGGTGAACTTCGGCATGCTGTACAGGACTACCGGCACCGGCGAGGCGTCAGCCACCGCACGGTAGTGCTCCAGCAGCACCTTCTTGGTCATGGCCGGCTTGTAGTAGTTCGGGTGGATCACCAGGACGGCGTCAGCGCCCAGCCGGGCCGCCTCCTCCGTCAGCTTGATCGTCGCCCGGGTCGACTCGCAGCCCGTGCCCACCAGGCCGCGCTTCCCCGCGGGAAGCGCCTCCAGACCGGCCCGAATCACCTCGAGCTTCTCCGACTCGCTCAGGTAGACATACTCACCATTGGAACCGAGGAGGACAACACCATCCACCCCGGCATCGCACAACGCCCGGATGTTCTTCTGGTACCCGTTGAGGTGAAGGTCGCCCTGCTCATCAAACGTCGTGGGAACCGGTGGGAAAACCCCCGCCAGGTCGAGCATACCCATCACCCCTTCTTCTCGCTCTCGTCTTCCTTGACCGACTTCTTGAACTCCTTGATCGAATCGCCCACCGACCTCGCCAGCTGCGGCAGCTTTGCCGCGCCGAAGATAAGCACGATGACCAGAACGATCAGCAGAATCTCCGTCACACCGAGACGGCCCATACCATTCCCTCCAATTGGTCGCAGACCCGTTCCTCTAGGTTCGCGATGAATGCACACCCGAAAGTTCGGGATATCTCGCCGCTTTTCCTGCTCCTGTCACCTTCCCCTCCCTCTGGTCACCACCAGAAATCGCGATCAGCAAAAACCCAATCATGGGAAAAAGAGGGATTTACGAGTGGGATGTCGAAAGGTGTAGTGATCATGCCGAGTTGGGGGGGAGATCGGTATGAGCCTCCGGCTGCGACTGCCCGTGCTGGTGATCTTCCTGCTCGCATTCGGCGCTCTCTGCGCCGGATGGGCCCTGGCGGAGACAGCTGGGGCTGGTGCCCAGGCATCCGCCGTGACCGACGAGGCGATTGCCAGGTCACGGAACCGCTACGACCTCGGCCAGATGTACCAGCAGGCAGGGGACATTGAGCGCGCCCGTCAGATGTACATGGAGGCGCTCGACCTCTGGCCCGACAACATGGAGGCAAGGAGCGCCCTATCGGGTCTGATCGGGACCCCGGCCCCGCCGGCTCAGCCGCCCTGGTGGAAGAAGTGGCTGGGGATCCCCGGCGACGGCAGCGGCAGCTTCATGACGATCCTGGTGGAGATCTTCGGCTGGGCCGCCCTGCTCGTCTTCTTCCTGGCGATTTCCCTGAAGGTCGCCCTGGAGACGCTGCGGCTGTGGATCTTGCGCCGGCGCGGCATTCCGCTCCTAGGGCTGGGCCAGTTTCTGGACCCGACCCTAAGGCTGCCCGGTTTGCCCCACTACCTGGCGACCAACATGAACGACGCCGGCCTCACCATCTACGATGAGAAGGGCGCCATTCTGCCCGACTTTAACTTCATCGGCGAGACAGGGCTTCCCCAGGCGAAGCTGCTGGCCAAGCTAATGGAGATGGTCTACAACCGGCAGTTCCAGCGCATCCATGTGGAGATCACCGAGGAGGCGGGGCTGCTGCACGCCGCCGTCTCCCTGGCCGACAACGCCACGGGCTACGTTCGCTACCTCCAGGTGGTCGCCGTCGATCCCGCCCCCTACCGCCACCCGGGTGACCTGGTCAAGGTGATGGCCCGGCTGATCGCCGATGCGATCCTCGTCTCCCTGTCGCGCGACGCCAACACCCGCGGCCTGCTCTACCAGCGCATGGGCGACTGGCAGATGGCGCTCAAGGAGTTCACCACCGCCGCCCAGCACGCCCGCCGGGCGGGCAACTGCGGCCAGTACTACCAGGCGCACCTCAACCTGGGCAACCTCTACTCCTTCCTCGGCCTGCAGGACAAGTCGGTGGGGGCGTACACCGAGGTGGCAGAGCAGGCCCGCAACCCGCTTACGCTGACGCTGATCCAGGCAGCGCTGGCCTGCTCCTACCGGAACTGGGCGCTCTCCAGCCCCCTCGATCAGCGGGACACCTACGACTGGCTGGCCCGCCAGGCGATCGACAAGGCGGTGGGCAGCCAGCACAAGAGCCCGCTGATCACCTACACCATTGCCTGCTACTACTCCCTGAGCAGTCGCTTCGAAGACTGCGTGCGCTGGCTGCGGGAGGCGGTGTCCGGCGACCTGGCCTACCTCTCCTATGCCCTGAGCGACCCCGACATGGAGAACCTGCGCCGCTGGCTGGGCGACCGCCCGCTGACAGATGCCCTGGGCATGCGGCTCTAGGCGACAAAGAACAGATCAGGCCCCCGGCTGAGCCGGAGGGCCTGTTTTAAGCGTCTATCCCTGCAGCAGCTCCGGGTAGTCGGACATGATGCCGTCCACACCGAAGACCTGTACCCGGGCGATGGCGAAGGGGTGGTTCACGGTCCAGGTGTTCACCTTCAGGCCTGCAGCATGGGCCTTCTCCACCATCTCCTCGGTCACCCATTCCCAGGCCGGGTGAAGCGCCTCACACCCGATCTCCCGGGCCAGCGCCACCGGATCGAGCAGGTTCGCTGTGAAGAGCATGCCCAGAGGCAGGTCCGGCTCGATCTCATGCAGCCGCTTCAGGGCGTGGTGGTCAAAGGAGGAGACCTGGGTGCGCTGCATCGCCCCCTCCTCCTTCAAGAGCGCCACCAACTCCTCCTCGATTCCCGGGTAGTGGACGGAGCCCGCCTTCAGCTCCAGGAACAGGAAGACCTCCGGCGAGGTGGAACGAATCAGCTCCCTCAGGGTGGGAACCCGCTCCCCAGCAAATTCGGGACCCTTCTTCGCCCCGGCGTCCAGCGCCTGAACCTCCTCCAGGGTCATCGCCATCACGAGTCCGCTGCCGTCTGTGGTCCGCTCGACTGAGGCGTCATGAATCACCACCAGGTGCCCGTCCATGGTTCGATGGACGTCGAACTCGATCCCATCGACACCGATCTCCACAGCCCGGCGGAACGCGGCCATCGTGTTCTCCGGATGTGTCCCGGCGGCCCCGCGATGTGCGATACGAAGCGGCATGCGATGCTCCCCCTCCCTACAAGTGCCAGCCTTCTGATGACTTCCACGCCCCGCCAAATACTCCTTCCTGGTATGGTTGACAGACAAACGGCTGCATGTAAAAAGGAAACCCGCACCCCGGCTCGAATTGCTTCGCCAATGCGCATTTCGTCCGGGAGGTGGCACCATGGATCTCAAACTCCTCCACACCTTCATCGCCGCCGCTGAACTGGAGAACTTCCACCAGACAGCGGAGCGGCTCTACCTGACCCAGCCCACCGTGACCTCCCATATCCGCCAGTTGGAAGAGATGCTCGGCTTTCAGCTCTTCGAGCGCGTCGGCAAACGGGTGAGACTCACCCTGGCGGGGCACCGCTTCCTACCCCACGCCCGGCGGGTCATTGAGACCTACGAGCATGCGGTCCATGACATGACTGCCTGGTGGCAGGGGTTCGACACCCGGCTCCAGGTGGTGACCTCTCCGCTTGTGGCCACATCGGTACTGCCCGCTCTGGTGAAGCAGTTTACCCGAAGCCATCCCAGCGTCGAGGTGATGATCCTGGCGGGGGTCTCCCCGGAGATCGGCCAGACCGTCGCCTCCGGCTCCGCCCATGTGGGGCTCTCCCGGATGCCGTCCAACCATCCGGACACCACCTCCACCATCCTGTACGAGGATCCGGTGGTGCTGGTAGCCGCCCCGGTCAACGCCGGCGCACGGAACTGGCACGAGCTGCTCTCGACCCGCCTGCTCCTCACCGGCAACCACCCCGTCTACTGGGATGCGCTGTTAATCGCCCTCTCGGAGCGCCAGCCACACCTGCGAACCCTGGCGGTCGACCGTGTGGACATTACCAAACGGATGCTAGAAGAGGGGCTGGGCGTATCCTTCCTCCCCCGGTCCTCGGTGATGCGTGAACTGGCCGAGGGGCGGCTTGAGGCGATTCCGGTGGACGACATGGCCCTGCCCACCGCCGCCACCTACCTGGTGCTCCCCTTCGAGCGGGAGTTGCCCGATGCGGCCAAGGCCTTCATTGATCTCCTCCACAACTCCTTCCCCAACAAGACCGTCCCTGAGCCACAGCAGGATTCGACGCAGAGGAGCGGTTAGCCATGGTCATTCGAACAGCCGTCGAGTCGGATGCCGAGGCGTTCCTCCGCCTCTCCCGCCGGCTGGATGCGGAGACCAACCTCATGATGCTCGAGCCCGACGAGCGCACCACCTCGGTGGCGGAACAGGCCGACCGCCTCCGGGCGGTGGGCGAGAGCCCCAACCAGACCATTCTGGTGGCCGAGGAGGCCGGCCAGCTGGTGGGCTATATCGCCCTGCTGGGCGGGGGCTACCGGCGCAACCGGCACAGCGCCTACATCGTGGCCGGCATTCTGGAGGCCTACGCCGGCCGGGGGCTCGGCCGGGAGTTGTTCACCGAGGGGGAACGCTGGGCCCGCGAGGTGGGGCTCCACCGGCTGGAGCTAACGGTGATGGCGCACAACCACCGGGCTGTGGTGCTGTACAGCAAGATGGGCTTCCGCTTCGAGGGGACCAAGCGGGACTCCCTCAAGGTAGACGGCGAATACGTCGATGAGTACTACATGGCCAAACTGCTGGACTGACGGGCCGGGGAGTGATCCCCGGCCCTTATCTGTTCATTCATGGCGAACCAGACCGGATGTTTGGCACACTGACAAGCATGTTTGGGACTTGTCTCCAAACGGAGACTCTGGTATTATTTTCCTTGCGGGGTTTAGAAAAAGGCTGGACCAGGGGGTAGGGTCGGTGCGTGCGGAACTGGGCGCCCTCATGCGGGCAGGACAGCACAGCCTCATCCTTGAGCGGGCGCGGGAGAAGGCGTCTTCAACAGGGGGCTTGGGAGACAACGCGATCTGGGTATCGGTCTACGCATGTCAGGCAGCGGGAGCCATGGGAAAGTGGGGCGAGGCGATCGTATGGGCCGAGCGCGGCCTGGCCCAACAGCCCGACGCTGAAGCTGCCGGTTGGCTGTATTTCCTCCTTGGTACAGCCCATATCTGGGCGGGTGACCCACACTCTGCCCTGCAATACCTCGACCGGTTTCTGGCACAGCCCCCGGTAACCCCAGGGCTTGAGCGACTGGTGCCAGACGCATATTTCAACCGGGGCTTTGCCTTCTATTTCGTCAAGAACACCACTGCACAGATTCAGGCCTTCCAGCGTGCAGCCGAACTGTACGCTCATGCCGGTCGATTCAGTCGCTCTCTGGTGTGTCAGGCCGAGTTAGCTTGGTCTCACCTAATTGAAGGGGACGTGAAGAGGGCCCTCCCCCACCTGGAACTCATCGATCAGGAGTTGGCTGATCACGGGGATCCCGACCTTGAGGTCACTTACGCCATCTGCCGAGCCCTCTTCCATTATCTTGAGCAAAAGAACGAGGCGGCCCAGCCAATCTGTCTCGAGTTTCTTGACCGGCCGGATCTCACCCCCGGCCAGAGGGCTGATTTTCTCTGGATCCTGGGGTTAGTGGCTCACCGTTCCGGCGATCTCGCTGAAGCCCTTACACTGGCGGAGAGCGCGTACCAGCACGCGCGGAAGGAACTGTGGCCCCCCCAGTTGAGGCGTCTTGAACGATTCATGGCCTCCATGACAGAACAGAATCAGGGGCAGTAATCCTGCCCTTGCTTCTTGACGAATTCGTTCGCTGTCTGCGAACGAATAGGCAACGCGAAGCGGGCGGTCCGCAGACCGCCCGTCTTCAGAAAGGAGTGTGCGGGCATGAAGCGCTCTGTCAAGCTTCTCATGTGGCTTACGATGGTGACCATGTGGATGGGCTACACCCTGTACGTAAGCCGCCCGGTCTGGCCGGTCATCACCTAGCGATCTTGCCACACACTACTCAGCCTCAGATACCGCCAGGGGAACTCCTCCTCGCCTTCCGCCCTACACGGGAGGCGGGGTTGGGTTCCTCGGAAACGGGTACTTCTGGCAGCCGCTTCTCACTTGGATCCGATGTGGGGAGACTCGCCCGGAAGAGATCATCCTGCTGACCAAGCAGATGCGCGAGGTTCGGAAGGAAACCGGCAGGCAGGCATGCCTCTCCCGAGATGATTCCCTGCAACGTCGTCAACTTCAGGTGCAGAATATAAGCAAGAACTAGTTCCGGCAGTTTTTTGGATCTCTTGGCAATCGTACCGGTGTAGTGCCTTGCGATCTGGTCGACCACCACCGACGAAGATAGGTCGCGGCGAATGCTGTACGGATCTGGGAAAGCATCCAATGCCATGCCTCGAAAGAAGTCCGGGTCCTCCCAGATCTTAGGGAGTTCCCCACGAGCGAAGGCACTGGTCACCCGAAGGGCCTGGACCCACCGTGTCAAGAGATCCGGATGGATCACATGCTTCCTGCCAAGCTCCAACTCGCACAGAAATGACTTGGAGATCCCCGTCATGCGACTGACCTGCCCCAAGGTATACCCACGTTCCTTCCGGGCCCAGGACATGGCTCGTCCATCGACGCTAACCAACCTACCCCTCCTCCGTAATCGTCGAGTTGCTGGCTAGACATATTATAACATTACTGTCAAATATCGGCAATACCTTTGTCGGATGCAGTCGCCGGGAGCGAACGATAATTAAAATTATTCCCTTATCCGGGATTTACAGCTTCCCCTCCCTTGTGTTACCATAAGATTGAGCCGGTGGGAAAATTATCCTGCCGCATTGCTGGTAACGGGGGGATGGTATGACTTCGGACCTGATCCTGAAGATGTGGATCGCCTTGATGCTGGTGGTAGCCATCATTGCTCTCAACAACGCCACGCTTGCCGAACGCATCTTCCTATGGGCCGCACTGATTTTTTCTCGACTCGAGAACTCGGTTTCGAAGCGATAATATCGGTTGTCCATAAACGCAGTTAGGCACGGCAAATTGGTCCACCTTGCGGTGGGCTTTTGCCGGGGAACTTCGTTCGCTCGTCGTGAATCCCATAGCGATCCCCCTAGAGGTGTACTCCCAGCTTTGGCTGGGCGTTTCTGTTTTTCACCAGCGTGACAAAGCCGCCTGCACAGACGCAGGCGGCCGCTTTGTATGTATGTAGGCTACTGGGGCATGGGTGGGCGCGGCGCCTGAGGGGGGTTCTGCTGGTACTGTACCCACTGCCGCAGCTGGCGGAGTTCCCGGTGGACGGGCCAGTCGCTGAAGGCCACCACAAAGAGGACGATGACGTTCGCACCCGGAATGAGGAGCAGCAGGGAGAGAGCGCCGGACTTCCCCCACAGCTGCCGCTGCCTCTGCCATACCAAGACGGGCGCCAGCGGTCATACATGCCGCCGTCGGGATCGGATCACTTAGTCCTTCAGCAGCGAACGGGAGATGACCAGCCGCTGAATCTCGCTGGTCCCCTCGTAGAGTTGGGTGATCTTCGCCTCGCGCATCAGGCGCTCCACCCGGTACTCCTGAATGTAGCCGTAGCCGCCGTGGATCTGGACCGCCTCGACGGTGTGCTTCATCGCCATCTCCGAGGCGAAGAGCTTCGCCATGGAGATCTCCTTGGTGGCCCGGGCGCCCTGCTGCATGAGGAAGGCGGCCCGGTAGAGCATCAGGCGGGCGGCGTCCAGGTCGGTGGCCATGTCGGCGATCTTCCAGGCGATCGCCTGGTGCTCCGAGATCGGCTTGCCGAAGGTGGTCCGCTCCTTGGAGTACTTGACCGAGTCATCCAGCGCCGCCTGGGTGATGCCTACCGCCTGGGCGGCGATGCCGATGCGGCCCCGGTCGAGAATCGCCATGGCGATCTTGAAGCCCTCACCCTCCTTGCCGAGCAGCTGGCCGGCGGGAATCCGGCAGTCCTCGAAGTGGAGCGTGGTGGTGTGGGAGGCGTGCAGGCCCATCTTCTCCATCGGCTTGCCCACCGAGAAGCCGGGGGTGTCGGCCTCCACCAGGAAGGCGGAGATCCCCTTGTGGCCCACCGACGGGTCGGGGTTGGTCCGGGCGAAGACCACATAGAGCCCAGCCTGGCCGCCGTTGGTGATAAAGGTCTTCTCGCCGTTGAGCACGTAGGAGTCGCCATCCTTGATGGCGGTGGCGCGCAGGGCGGCGGCGTCAGAGCCGGCGCCCGGCTCGGTCAGGGCGTAGGCGCCCAGGATCTCGCCGGCGGTCAGCTTCGGCAGGTACTTATCCTTCTGCTCCTGGGAGCCGAAGTGGTAGAGCGCCTCGGAGTGGAGCGAGCAGTGGACCTCGAAGATCACCGAGGTGACGGCGCAGGCCCGGGCCAGCTCCTCGATCACGATGGCGTAGCTGATCCAGTCCATGCCGCCGCCGTAGGGCTCGGGCAGGTGCATGTTCAGGTAGCCGTTCTCCGCCAGCAGCTTAAAGTTCCGCCACGGGAACTCGTGCTTTTGGTTAAACTCGGCGGCGCGAGGTGCGATCTCGTTGTCGCAGAGGTCACGAATGGCGTCGCGGATCATCTTCTGCTCGTCATTTAGCAAGAAATTCATCGGTCTGCCTCCCCATCTGAATAGCGAATATCAGAGCGTGTATTGGCTGCTACTTACTGACCGAAGTGGGTTCGGAGCATCTGGTCGGCGGCGGTGTAGGGGTCGATCTGGCGCTCGGCCACCGCCTGGGTCAGCCGCTCCAGATCGCCGGTCTGCCTGGCCCGGTCGAGCACCCGCCGTGCCGCCCGGCCGCCCACCAACTCCCGCAGCTTCGCCGCGGCGTCCTGGTGCTTCAGCAGCTCCCAGCGGCTGGTCTCCTTGAGGAAGGCGAGGTGCTGCTCCATCCGGTCGGTCAGTCCGTCGATTCCCTGGTCGTCCTTCGCCACCGTCTTGACCACCGGCGGGCGCCAGGAGACGTCGCCGGGGTTGGCGGTGCCGTGGCGCAGGGCGGCGTGGCGGGCAGCGTGGGTCAGCCAGCCGCCGGTCCCGCCCACCTCCTCGGTCGAGTGGTGCCCGGTGCGGTCCAGCCGCTCCAGGGCGCCACTGGCGGCTGGGGCCGGCGCATCCGGCGTGGCGGCCCAGCGGTTGGTGCCCGCCTCGCCCATGTGGCCCAGGTCGAGCATCATCTCGATCTCGGTCACGGTCCGGTCGGCGCCGTCCCGGTCCGCCTTGTTCACAGCAAAGACGTCGCCGATCTCCAAGATGCCGGCCTTGATCGCCTGAATGTCGTCCCCCATGCCGGGGATTAGCACCACGCAGGTGGTGTGCGCCAGCTCCATGATCTCCACCTCAGACTGGCCGGCGCCCACCGTCTCCACGAGGATCACCTCGAAGCCGAAGGCGTCCAGCAGGGTGACCACGTCGCTGGTGGCCATGGAGATGCCCCCCAGGTGGCCCCGGGAGGCCAGGGAGCGCATGAAGACGCCCGGGTCTGAGAGCGTCCGCTGCATGCGGATCCGGTCGCCCAGAATCGCCCCGCCCGAGAAGGGGCTGGTGGGATCCACCGCCACAATGCCCACCGACTTGCCGCGGGCCCGAAAGGTGGTGGCCAGCCGGTCGACCAGGGTCGATTTGCCCGCCCCGGGAGGGCCGGTAATGCCGATGACATGGGCTTGCCCGGTGAGGGCGAACGCCTTGCGGATCAGGTCGTAGCCCTGGTCCGCCCCGTTCTCCACCCAGGTGATCGCCCGGGCCAGGGCCCGCCGGTCGCCGTTTTGGAAGCGTGCAAACAACTCGTCCGTCATCATCGCTTCACATTCGCCTTCGTAAACTCGATGATCTCCTCCAGGTCGGCGCCGGGGCCGAAGACCCGGGCGACCCCCGCCTCCAGAAGCGGCGGGACGTCATCTTCCGGGATCACCCCGCCGGCCAGGAAGAGGACATCGTCGACCCCCTGGTCCTTCAGGATCTGAATCAGTTGGGGGATCAGGACCGTATGGGCCCCCGCCAGCGACGAGACGGCCACCACGTCCACATCTTCCTGAATGGCGGCCTCCGCCACCGCCTCCGGGCGCTGGTAGATGCCGGTGTAGATCACCTCAAACCCGGCGTCCCGGTAGGCCCGGGCCACCACCTTCGCCCCGCGGTCGTGGGCGTCGAGGCCCAGCTTGGCCACGAGAACACGCAGCTTGCGCTCCACCTTCACTCACTCCTACGTCTAGTAGACCGACTCTTCGCGGTACTCGCCCCAGAGCTCACGCCACACATTGGCGATCTCGCCCTCGGTGCAGTACGCCTTGACGCATTCGATAATATAGGGCATCAGGTTCTCAGAGGTCTGGGAGGCACGCCGCAGCTCCGCCAGCGCCTGGTTGGCCCGCTGCTGGTCGCGGGTCGCCCGCACCTGCCGGGTCCGCTCAATCTGGCGCCGCTGGACCTCGGGGTTGATCTTGAGGATGTTGGTCTCCAGCTTCTCGTTGGGATCGGCGTAAACGTTGACGCCCACGACCTTGTAATCCTTGTTCATCACCCGCCGCTGGAAGCGGTAGGCGGAGTCGGCGATCTCCTGCTGGAAGAAGTTCTTCTCAATCGCCTTGACCACGCCGCCCAGCGCCTCGATCTTGGCGAAGTAGGCCAGCGCCTCCTCCTCGAGCTTGTTGGTCAGGTTCTCCACGAAATACGAGCCGGCCAGCGGGTCGACCACGTTGGCCACGCCGCTCTCCTCGGCCACAATCTGCTGGGTGCGCAGGGCGATGCGCACCGCATCTTCCGTGGGGAGCGCCAGCGCTTCGTCGTACGAGTTGGTGTGCAGAGACTGGGTGCCGCCCAACACCGCCGCCAGCGCCTGGAGCGCCACCCGGACGATGTTGTTCTCGGGCTGCTGGGCGGTCAGGCTGACGCCCGCCGTCTGGGCGTGGGTGCGGAGCATCCAGGACCGGGGGTTCTTGGCGCCGAACTTCTCCCGCATCACCCGGGCCCAGATCCGCCGGGCGGCCCGGAACTTGGCGATCTCCTCGAAGAAGTCGTTGTGCACATCGAAGAAGAAGGAGAGGCGCGGGGCGAACTCATCCACATCGAGGCCGGCCTTGATCCCCGCCTCCACGTAGGCGATGCCGTCGGCCAGGGTGAAGGCCAGCTCCTGGGCGGCGGTGGCGCCCGCCTCGCGAATGTGGTAGCCCGAGATGGAGATGGTGTTCCACTTGGGCACGTGCTTGGCGGTGAAGGCCATCACGTCGGTGATCAGGCGGAGCGAGGGCTCCGGCGGGTAGATATAGGTCTTCTGGGCGATATAATCCTTCAGAATATCGTTCTGGATGGTGCCCGAGACCTGATTCCACGAGACGCCCTGCTGCTCGGCCACCGCCAGGTACATCGCCAGCATGATCGAGGCCGGCGGGTTGATGGTCATGGAGGTGGAGACCTTGTCCAGCGGAATCCCGTCGAACAGGATCTCGAAGTCCTTCAGCGAGTCGATGGCGACGCCGAGCTTGCCCACCTCGCCGTTGGCGTAGGGGTGGTCGGAGTCGTAGCCCAGCAGCGTGGGCATGTCGAACGCGGTGGAGAGGCCGGTCTGGCCCTGCTGGAGCAGGAACTTAAAGCGGGCGTTGGTCTCCTCCGCTGAACCGAAGCCGGCAAACTGGCGCATGGTCCAGAGCTTGCCGCGGTACATGGTCGGATGAACCCCGCGGGTATACGGGTATTCCCCGGGATCGCCCAGATCCCGGTCGTAGTCGAGGGTGCTGACATCATCCGG
Source organism: Bacillota bacterium (assembly GCA_049325315.1). Taxonomy (GTDB): domain Bacteria; phylum Bacillota; class Sulfobacillia; order Symbiobacteriales; family Symbiobacteriaceae; genus JAWLHU01. The sequence goes on from JBMONB010000226.1 coordinate 28,216, forward strand.
ACCGTAGAAGCGCTTGACCTCACGGTCAGAGACGCCGGCGAAGCGCTGCTTCCGCTCCTCCGAAGCCACGATCAATTCCTCCTTGTCGTGTCCAAGTCTCCCTACCAAACGTTTGGTTCGTATTTAAATCGTAGTGATGCGTTGGATAACTTGTAATGACTTCGCTCTTCACGGTCTTTCCTCCTGCCTCAAAATGCAAAGGCACCATGGGGTATGCCAAAGAGCCAGGGCCGCCGCACCTGGTGCTTCAGCCGAAGCTGTTCGAAGCGCCCATGGGCCCGGTCGTAGGCGGCCTGGGCGAACAGCGCCTGCGGATTGGACATGGAGAAGGCCAGCAGCGCCGCCTGCGGGTTGATCGCCGGGTTGAAGATGGTCAGCGCCGGAGAGAGCGCCGCCAGCGCCGCCTCGGGCGAGAGGGCGGAGAGGGCACAGATGGGGCAGAGCGCTGCCAGCTGGACAATGGGGTCGGTGAAGACCTCCTGGGTGACGGGCTCGTTGAGATTCATATGAGACATGCATGTACCTCCATTCCTGGGCGGACCTATGCGTGGAAAACGGGGAGCCCCGTGGGACTCCCCGTGATCGCAGAGGCTGGGTTAGATGACACCAAAGCCCTTGCCGAATCCCTTGCCAAACGGCTTGGCAAAGCCCTTGCCGAAGCCGCCCTTACCCGCCTTGCCGAAGCCGCCCTTGCCGGTCAGGGCGAGGGTGGGAGCGGCGCCCGGGTTCCACTGCAGCAGGGCGGCCTGCGGGTTGACAGCCGGGTTGAAGATGTTAAGCGCAGGGCTCTTGGCGGCCAGCGCTGATGTCGGACTGAACGCTGCCAGGCCGAGGGCCGGGTTCAGGGCGCCCAACTGAACCGCCGGATTGTTAAAGATCGCCGTGGGCGAGCTGGGTTTCGCCGCTTGAGCGAGTGGGTTCAAAGCGCTAAACAAGGTAGGAACCTCCCTGTAGTAAGGTAGTCTTCCTGGCAGGGGCACAGACGGCCGGGAGCCGGCTCGCCTCAACGCTCCCTGACCCAGGACTGCAAACCGGTCAAGTCAATCTCCCGGGATTGCCTGCCGGTTTGCAGCCAGAATGCTCCTGGGTACCCTTAGATGGCACCGAAGCCCTTGCCGAACGGCTTGCCGAAACCCTTGCCGAAACCCTTGCCGAACGGCTTGCCAAAGCCCTTGCCGGTCAGGGCCAGGGTGGGCGCGGCAGCCGGGTTGAACTGCAGGAGGGCGGCCAGGGGGTTGACGGCCGGGTTGAAGATCTGCAGCGCCGGACTCTTGGAGGCCAGGGCGGCTGCCGGGTTCAGGGCCGCCAGGGAGGCCAGCGGGTTGAGCGCTGCCAGCTGATCGATCGGGTTGTTGAAGATCTGCGAGGGAGCGCTCTGGGTCTTGGCCGCCTGGGCCAGCGGGCTGACCTGGCCCAACGGGCTGACCTGGCCCAGCTGACCGAGGAGATCCTGCACGCCGGCGGTAGGAGTCACCGCCCCGGTGATTCCGAGCTGGGCGGCCAACTGTGCGAGAGCATCCTGGGTGCCGACGGTGGGAGTCACCGCTGCAGTAAGATCCGTCGTGGGTACCGCGGTGGCAGCGGGAAGCGTGGTGGTGGGAACCGCCGTGGTGGCGGGGAACGTCGTTCCGGCCACACCCGGCACCGGGCAGCTCACGGTCACGGCTGGCCGTGTCACGTTCACAGGGCAAGCGGTCGAGGTGACGACCCGTGTCTTATGGGACACGAAAGGGACCTCCTTTCGATCTGTACAGGGATTTGCGCCACCGAATGGGTGGAACGTCTCCGCTAGTAGCTTATGTAACCGTGCTGTCTGCGGTTACAGATCCTTGATTCCAATCAGCCCAGCGGGCGCGAAACCATGCCGCTCGGCGAAGGCGATTGCCGGCTGGTTGTGCAGGCCGCTCCAGAGCTTCATCTTGCGCAGCCCCTGGCCGGAGACCCACCGCTCTGCATGGGAGAGCAGCCCGGTTCCCACCCCGCGCCGGCGGTGGTGCGGCACCACCCAGAGGTCGAGCACGTGCGCCGTCGGCTCGTCGGTACTGCTGTCGGGTGCGATGGAGATAAGTACATAGCCAACCGGCTCCCGCCCCGCCTGGGCCACGATCAGCACACTGCCCGGCATGGAGGTCACCTGGCGGAGCTGCATCTGCCCCTGCCTGGCTGCCATCGCCGGCGAGACCAGCACGCGCTGTTCGGGCGCCAGCGACTCCCAGGCCCCGGCGGCGACCGCCTGGTCCAGCCAGGGGAGGTCCGTAATCTGGCCGAGTCGGTAGTGGTACATGCGCTCCCTCCTCTCGCGCCGGAACCTTGGGGTCCGGCCTCCTTCATGGTATGGACCCACCGCCGTACTGGTACCTCCCGCGGGAGCGCAGCGTACCGTGATGGCAGAAAGGAGGGCACCGCCATGGTACAGGTCCGATTCTGGCGGCAGAGCGATCTGCCCGGCCTCGCACAGATGGCCGCCATCACCGCCTGGGAGATCATGAACCCCAGCGACAAGGCGGTCGCCCGGCCCGAGGTGGTCGCCGCCAACGCCCACAAGAGCCTGATCGGCTGCCTCTCATCTCCCGGTGGAACCGCCGTGGTGATCGATGACGGAGGCCGCCCGGTGGGGTACCTGCTGATCGGCCTGCGCCCCGACGACCGGACAGGCGAAATGCAGGGCTACATGGCCGATATCTACATCTATCCGCCGTACCGCGGCAAGGGGCTGGCCGAGGAGCTGCACCGCCTGGGCGAAGACTACCTCCGCCGGATCGGCATCCGCAAGGCGACCAACTGGGTCCACGCCCAGAACCCCCTGGGCAAGAAGGCGTCGATGCAGAAGGGGTTCCGGCTCTGGGGGCTGATGATGGAGAAGCTGCTCCACCCGGCGCACGCAGTGAGCTCGGCGCCGCCGGCGGTGGTGGGGCGGTAAAGGAGAAGAGGCTCGTTCCCAACTGGGGGCGAGCCTCTTCTCATTCTCCTGCATGAAGGGCCGGGGCGATGGCAAGAATCTCATTGCCAAAAGGAGGGGTGAGGAGATGTCTGAGAACCGGGTCCACGAACTGGACTGGCTGAACGACCCCGTTGTGGTCTCCGATGTGGAGGTGAACCAGAACGCCATTGTGGGCAAGCTGCCCAAGGTACTACAGAAGCTACTCGGCTGGGGTCAGGGGAACTCCACCTGGCCGATTGCGTTCGGTATCTCCTGATGCGCCATTGAAATGATGGCTGCAGGTGCAGCCAAATACGACTTCGCCCGCTTCGGATCCGAAGCGTTCCGTGCGTCGCCGCGCCAGGCCGACGTGATGATCGTGGCGGGTACGGTGAACGAGAAGATGGCGGTCGTGGTCCGCCGGCTCTATGACCAGATGGCTGAACCCAAGTTTGTCATCGCCATGGGCGGATGCGCCTCCACCGGTGGCCCCTACTGGGACACCTACAATGTGGTGGATGGGGTCCACAAGGTCGTCCCGGTCGACGTCTATGTGCCGGGGTGCCCGCCTCGCCCGGAGATGCTGATCCAGGGGCTCCTGGAGATCCAGGAGCAGATCAAGACCGGCCGGCGCGGCATGGTGACCAAGGGATAGGGAATCAGGACGAGGCGCTCCCGGGCGGAGCGCCTTTCCTTTCAGATGGGAGGCACACCCGCTTGCGCAACGGATCGACCCCAGGCCCTCAGCCCTGGGGCCAGTTAGCGGCGCTCTGCCTGGTCCCGTTCACCATGGTTCTTGGGAATGCCATGCTCATGCCCGTTCTCCCCCAGATGGGCGAGCAGCTGGGGCTCTCCGGGTCCGCGGCCGGGCTGGCGGTCACCGCCTTCTCCCTCACGGCCGGCCTCGGCATCCTGCTCGCCGGCTACCTGGCCGACCGCTATGGGCGCAAACCGGTGGTGCTGCCCGGTCTCCTCCTGTTCGCCACCGGCGCAGCCGCTGCCGCACTCAGCGGTTGGCTGCTGGGAGAGGCGGGCTTCCCAGCCCTGGTAGGGGCCAGGGTTGTGCAGGGGCTTGGGGCAGCGGGCATGGCCTACATGGCCATGGCCTTTGTCGGTGACCTGTTTGATGGCGGCGCCCGGGTCACCGCCCTGGGCCTCCTGGAAGCAGCGGCCGGCCTTGGCAAGCTGCTCTCCCCCATCGGCGGCGCCGTCGCCGGCTCTGTCCTGGCCTGGTGGTCCATCTTCGTGATTCAGGCGACCGTAGCGCTCTCCGCCGCCCTTGCGGTCTGGCTTCTTACCCGGGAACCCCCGCGGGAGAAGGAGGTGCAGTCGCAGGGCTACTTCGGATCCCTGGTACGGGTCATTCAGCAGAAGGGGATCTCGCTGGGCGCCTGTCTCTGGACGGGGCTGATCAACCAGTTCGTCCTCTTCGGCGTCCTCTTCTTTCTCACGCAGCACCTGGAGAACGAGCACGGGATCCACGGTCTGGCCAAGGGGCTCTACCTCCTCTGGCCGCTCCTGGCGCTCTCCCTGTGCGCCTTCGTGGCCGGCCTGGTGCTGGACCGGCGGAAGGGCTGGCTCAAGGGGGCGGTGCTCGCCGGCGTGACCACCGTGCTGATCGGGACCGGCGTCATGGCGCTGATCCCCGCCGGTTGGGCCTCCCTGCTCGGGGCGGTCCTGGTGGGGATCGGCACCGGCCTGCAGCTGCCGGGGCTGAACGATCTGGTGACCGGAACCGTGGCGGCAGCGCAGCGGGGCGGTATCACCGCTGCCTATGGGGCGGTCCGGTTCCTGGGAACCGCCCTGGGGCCGCCGCTCTTCGGCTGGTTCATGTCCGTCGGCGAGCTGCTCCCCTTCGGGGTGGCAGGCGGGCTGCTGGCCCTGACCGGAGCCGTCATCCTCCTCCTCATTGACCCGAAAAAGCTCCGGTCTCCCGGCGGCGGGGGGCCGGAAGGAAGGTCGCCCGAGCCATGGCAGGTGCCCACGGGTTTGCCTTCGGGCACCCGTGGCAATCTGTAGACCACGGAACCCCTCTGCCCCAGATACGTAATCTGGGGAGGGATGGTGTCAGCGGATAACGCCATCTCCCGATATGCAGAAAAGGGGGGCTTCCTCGCCTTGCACAACGATCTGATTCGGGTGCCCGCCGCAGAGTTGGAGTCGTGGGCAGCGGCGGTGCTAAGGGAGGTCGGGCTCCCGGAGGCGGATGCGGCAGAGGTGGCGCAGCATCTGCTCTTCGCGGAGATGCGGGGCCTGAGCAGCCACGGCCTCTGCCGGCTTCCCCTCTACATGAAGCGCCTGGAGGCCGGCTCGATGGAACCGGTCACGGCCCCCGAGGTGATGACGGAAACCGCGGTGAGCGCACTGATAGACGGAAGGAACGGCATGGGCCAGGTGGTTGCCCGCAGGGCGGCAGAGCTGGCCGCAGCCAAGGCGAAGGGATCCGGGCTGGCGGCTGTCGCCGTCCGGAACTCCAACCACTGCGGGTGCCTTGCGTACTATACCCTCCTGATGGCCGACCAGGGGCTGGTGGGCCTGGCCACCACCAACGCCATGCCCACCATGGTCCCCCACGGCGGGCGCGAGCCCTTCTTCGGCACCAACCCGCTCTCGCTGGCAGCCCCCGCCGGACTCAACGCCCCGTTCGTGCTGGACATGGCCACCAGCCAGGTGGCCCGCGGAAAGATCCTCACGGCGGCGCAGGCCGGAAGAGCCATTCCCGCCGGATGGGCCCTCGACCGGAACGGCGACCCCACCACCGACCCACTGGAGGCGCTAAATGGCCTGATGCTGCCCCTGGCCGGACCCAAGGGCTCCGGCCTCGCCTTTATGGTGGAGATCCTCTCCGGCTTGCTGCCAGGGGCGCTGATCGGGCCCCAGATTCCCCGGGACCTCGACCGGCCACAGGGGA
>JBMONB010000227.1:0-33619 GCA_049325315.1 Bacillota bacterium
ACTCTTCCTATATAAGTCGGTCATGGGTGAACCCTGACAGAGAGCCCCACCTCCGCCAAAGGGAGGTGGGGCTCCCGCATCAACTCCATGAATGCCCCGCATCCAAACGATTAGGGCGGGCCGTACGTATCCTTCTCCACACCCCTTCGTTATGGATGATGAAACCATCGGTCCTCTTGTTATAGAAGGAAGGCGCAAGAACCATGACCGCCCCGGAGAAGTTCCTCATCGCTCTCCTCGCCGCCGCCATTCTGCTTGCCGGCTGTGGCCAGGTGAGCCCCGCCCGGCTCGCCCCGGACCCGTCACCTGTCAAGTCCGAACCCGCGAAACCCGAGCCGGCCAAGACCGAGCCAGCCCTTGCCCCCGTTCCCAAGCCGCCGGAGAAGATCGCCCGGCAGAGTTGGACCGCCGGATCCCCGGAGTCCAGGGCCCAGGCCTTCTACGACTGGTACATGGGCTACGCCAAGACCAGGGGCAACGTCGTGGTTGACGAGGCCTATCGGAACAGCCAGTACCTGCACCCCGAGTGGGTTGCCAGGGTCGACGCCAAGGTCAAGGAATGGCGGGAGGCCCGCCAGCCTGGCTTGGATCCCTTCCTCTGTGCCCAGAACGTCGGCGATGAGCTGATCGCCGGCCCGGCGGACATCGTCGGCACAGAGGCCGCCCTCATGGCCTACCACGGGCCCTGGGGCGAGCCCAAGACCTGGTCGGAGATGGAGGTCTATCTGACCATGTACGGCGACCAGTGGCGAATCACCCGCATCGTCTGCAGGCGCTAGCCACCCCCCATAAGCCCAAGCCCACCATCCCCCGCGGGAATGGTGGGCTTGTCGCGCTCCCGATTACTTGGCCCGCTCGATCTTCTCCACCGCCAGTTCGATCCTCTCGATCGCCAGCGCATCGCCGCCGGAGGTGTAGCTCACCGGCCCGCCCTGCATGGCGAACGCAGCGACCTCCTTGCCATCGGGCCCGAAGACCGTGAGCAGCATACTCCGCTTCCAGGGCTTGCCCGAGACCGTGTCGGTAATCCAGCCGACCAGCCGCTCATCGCCGTTCAGGCCCCGCTTCAGGGTGATATTGGCATACTTGACCCGCCCCGGCCGGTAGGCGCCGGCCAGGAGCGTCTCCACTTCGGCCAGCCGCGCCTTCATGTTGCGAATGGCGTTCATGGCGATATCGTGCCGGGCCCGGTCCCCCAGCGCCCCCACCTGCTCCGCCAGTTCATCCAGGGCCGCCACGGCCTCCGCCGTGCAGGCGCCGTCGCAGTCATCATCCACACCGCCGCCCCAGGTCAGGGCCCCGGACAGGCTGCTGTCCAGGTCGAAGGAGCCCATGACCTCGCCGCCCGCCTCCAGCCTCACGGAGTAGGAGCCGCGGGGGCCCTGTCCGGGATCGCTCCCCGCCACCCGGGCCATCTCAATGCGGTTCACCCGGACCTCCAGCCGCTCCACCAGGCCGGAATCACCCAGCGAGACGCTCCAGGCCACCGGGAAGCACTCGAAGAGGTTGTACCGGGCTACCTCATTGCCAGCCCGGTCCAGGTAGATCAGCGAGATCGACTTGCGGATATTCTTGCCCCGCGAGGCATCCAGCCACCACTGGTGAAGCTCCTTACTGCCATCTAGCTTCCGCTCGAAGGTGATGTTGCCGAAGTGCGGCTGCCCCGGCGCCCAGACCCGGTCAAGGAGCCCGTCTCCGTCGTCGTCCGGGTCGTTGATGCCCAGGATCTGATCCAGTTCAGCCACACGGGCACGGACATTCCCGATCGCATTCTTCGCGGTGTCGTGGCGCGCCTTGTCCGTGAGGCTGTCCGCCGCCGCATCCAGGTCATCGATCGCCAGGCGCAGCGCCCCGGTGCAGATTCCATCGTCTGCGCAGTAGGCCTCCTCCAGCGGCCGCTCCACCCCAAGGCCTTCCACCAGCGTCACGCCGTCGAGCACCGCCCCATCTACCTGTAAGGAGGCCAGAGGAAGCCCTTCCTCGTTGACCGTGATCGGTGTCCGGGCCTCGGCCCATGAGGCGGCCAGCATCATAACACTCAGGATCAGCGCAACAGCGATCCCTCTCCTGCTCCGCACCCCACATACCTCCCATGTTTCGACATGCAACCTGATTCTACAATTTAAAAGCAAAACCTTCTGTCATGAGAGAGAACGGACAGGTCGTTGATAAAAAAGTTTTGCGATCGATAGTCAGACAGGAAGGAAAATCCCCGATCGGAAAGAACTTTTGAAAAGCACCTTCAAAAGTCTCGCTCGTTGGAAGGCTGGTACGCACATGAAATCGGTCACCGGAGTCCCACGCGGCAACGTACAACTGATGAAGGCCATCAACGAGGGCACCGTCCTCAAACTGGTGCGTGACCTGGGCCCCGTCTCCCGGGCCGAAATTGCCCGCCTCAGCGGGCTCACATTGCCCACCGTCGGCTCCCTGCTGGACGCCCTGAGCGCACAGGGCGTGGTGCAGACCGTGGGTCTGGGCGCCTCCAGCGGTGGCCGCAAGCCGCTGCTTTACGAGTTCAATCCCGACGCAGCCCTGGTGATCGGGGTCGACGTGGGCGGCAGCAAGATGGCCGGCGGGCTGGCCAACCTCTCCGGCCAGATTCTGGCCCGACAGACCCTCACCCGGGAGAACGGCCCGTCTGACCCGTACCAGCGCCTCGTCACCCTGATCGGCTCCCTGCTGGAAGAGGCCCCAAGGGGCTCGGTGATCCGCGGCATCGGCCTCGGCGTCCCCGGGGTCACCAACCTGGTCGAAGGGGTGGTCACCCTTGCCCCGGGCCTGGGTTGGAGCGACTTCCCCCTGGGGCGGAAGCTGGAGGAGGCCTTTGGCCTTCCGGTCTTCCTGGACAACGACGTGAACACCATCTTGCTGGGCGAGCGCTGGTTCGGCGCAGCCCGCGAGGCCCGAAACGCCCTCTGCGTGGCGGTGGGCACCGGCATAGGCGCAGCCATTCTCATGGATGGGCAGCTCTACCGGGGCTCCCACGAAGCGGCCGGCGAGGTGGGCTACATGATCACCGGGCGCGACAGCCTGCGCCGCCCACGGCCCGGGCGCTCCACCTTCGGCTTCCTCGAAGAGCAGGCCGCCGGCCCGGGCATCGCCCGAAGGGGGACCGCTGCCCTCGGATTCCCGGTCGATGCGCCCGAGGTGATGCGGCTGGCCCGGGAGGGAAACCCCGCCGCCCTGGCTGTGGTGCAGGAGACGGTGGAGCACCTGGGGGCTCGCCATCACCAATATGGCCTGCCTGCTCGATCCGGAACTGGTGATTCTGACCGGCGGCGTCATGCGCTCCGCCGATCTGCTCCTCGACCCGATCCGCGAGGTGCTGGACCGGCTGGTCCCGTACCCGCCCCGGCTGGTCCTCTCCGAGCTGAAGGAGGAGGCCGGGGTGCTGGGCGGCGTGGCGCTGGTGCTGGAGACAAACCGGCGCTCGGTGCTGGTGGAGGCGTAAGATCCCGGCCTCTGTCCCTTAACCACGTAGGGAGGTTAACCTTGTGATCCGACTCAAGAGCGGCAAGAGAGTCATCGACATCCACGCTCACTTCTGGGCCACCCGCAAGAGCAGTTCGGCGACCCACACACCGCACCCGATGCACCTGGAGTACAACCGGGAGCGGAGCCAGCGCATGAACGACGAGTGGGACTTTCCCGGCCCGCCGGAGCCGATGGTGGAGACGCCGGAGGCGGAGGACCTGCTGATCGAACGGTGGGCGGCGGAGGTCGAGAAGTACGACCTGCATGCGGTCAACTTCCTGACCGGCTCCTCCAACGAGGAGTTGGCCCGGGTGATCAAGCGGTATCCGGGGAAGTTCTTTGGCTTCGCGCACCACCGGCCGGAGCTCGACGACGTGGTAGAGAAGTTCATCTACGCCATCGAAGAGTTGGGGCTCTCGGGGTACAAGATGATGGGCCCCCGGGTCTCGATCGACTGGACCGACCCCAAGCTCCGGCCGCTCTGGACCTACATGGCCGACAAGAAGCTGCCGCTGCTGATCCACTTCGGGCCGCTGGGGCGGGCCGGCGGGGTGGTCTGGCATAAGCATATGAACCCGCTCACTATTACGCCCATCGCCATGGAGTTCCCCGACATTCCGATCATCGTGCCGCACTTCGGGTGCGGGTACATGCGGGAGCTGCTGCAGCTCTGCTGGTCCTGCCCGAATATCTATGTCGATACCTCGGGCTCGAATCAGTGGATGCGCTGGGAGCCCTACCCGATGGATCTCGACACCGCCTTCCGCAAGTTCTACGAGACCATCGGGCCGAAGCGGATCATCTTTGGCACCGACTCCATGTGGTTCCCCCGGGGCTTTGTCTACCGCTACCTGCAGGACCAGATGCGCTCTGTGCGCTACCTGAACCTGCATGAGGAAGACATTGAGGACATCTTCCACAACAACGCCGCACGCCTGCTGAAAATCCAGGCCTAAGGAGTCGTACACCATGTCCAAACGCTCGCGGGTCTACGTCCATGAGATTCTCTCGCCCTGCTTTGAGGTGGCCAAGCGCCGCTTCTACCGGTCGATCATGGAGGTGAACCTGGCCCACACGCTCATGCTGGGGCGCTGCGGAGTCATCGCGGCAGATGCGGCCCGGCGGATCGCCCGGGCGCTCCTCGACCGCATGGAATCCCCGCCCCAGCAGGGATACGATCCGACCTACGAGGACCTCTTCTTCCTGATCGAGCATCAGATTGAGGAGGCGATTGGGGCAGATACAGCCGGCCACATGCATGTGGCCTTCAGCCGCAACGACCTCGACGGCGCCATCTTCCGCATGGCGCTCCGGCAGGACCTGCTCGACCTGCTGGACCGGCTCCTCGCCGTGCGCAGCGCCGTGCTGGAGCTGGCGGCCAACCACACCGAGACGGTCATGGTAGCCCACACCCACAACCAGCAGGCCCAGCCCACCACCCTGGCCCACTACCTGCTGGCGGTGGAGGCGAACCTGGCCCGTGACACCGAGCGGTTCCTGGGGCTCTACGCCCGGGTGAACCGGTCCCCCATGGGGGCCGCAGCGCTGGCCACCACCTCCTTCCCCATCGACCGGAACCTGGTGGCAGACTGGCTCGGCTTCGAGGGGCTGGTGGAGAACTCGTACGACGCCGTCTCCGCCTCCGACCACACCCTGGAGGCCGCCTCGACCCTGGCGGTGCTCGGCTCTAACCTGAGCCGCTTCACATCGGACCTGATGCTCTGGTCCACCAACGAGTTCGCCATCCTGAAGCTGGATGACAGCTTGGTGCAGGTATCAAGCATCATGCCGCAGAAACGGAACCCGGTCGCCCTGGAGCACCTCCGGGCGGTGCTCAGCCGGCTGATGGGGCGGGCCGCCTCGGTCTTCCCCCTCGCCCACAACGTGCCGCTGGGCGACATCAACGACGTGGGCGACGACCTCCAGCCGATGCTGGAGGAGGCGGTGGAGGAGGCCCGGCGGGCGCTCGACCTGCTTCAGGAGATCCTGGCCAAGGTCAGCTTCGACACCGATCTCCTGTATGCCCGGGCCCGCGATGGTTTCTCGGCGGTTACTGAACTGGCGGATACGCTGGTCCGGGAGGCGGGACTCCCCTTCCGGCAGGCGCACCACATTGTGACCCGGTTTGTCCATGTTCTCCGATCGGAAAACCGTACCTTGCCAGGTGCTTCGCTCGTCGAACTAAATGCCGTTGCACAGGAAGTAGCTGGACGGTCTACCGGTTTGTCCGGGGAGGCCTTTACCCAGGCGATCGATCCGCGGGTATTCGTGGAGCGCCGGGCGGTCACAGGCGGACCGGCCCCGGCCGAGGTCCGGCGGGCCTTGCAGGTTGCCTTGTACGCCGTGGCAGACGGGCGTACGGCGGCGGCGGGCAGGCGCAGCGCCTTGCAGACGGCACGATCCCTGATGCTGGCCGACGCCCTTGCGCTGCTGCAGGCGTAGAGGGGGTTCCGGCACCGGGGTTCAGCAGTAAATACAGGGGGTAGAACGATGAAGAAGCGGTTCGCAGCGATTCTCGCCGGCGTGCTGGCGCTCTCCGTGGCGCTGGCTGGCTGCGGCGGGTCCGGCTCCAAGGCGAAAGAGGAGCCGAAGAAGGAGGATCCCGCTGCCTCTCAGCCCAAGGCTGAGGAGAAGGTCACCATTGAGTACTGGCAGTATGACTTTGCCTCCAAGAAGAAGCTGATGGACGAGCTGATCACCGAGTTCCAGACCAAGAACCCCAACATCACCGTCAAGCACGTCACCTTCCCCTATGAGCAGTACAACGAGAAGGTGGCCGCCACCGTCTCCGCCGGCCGTGGCCCCGACGTGATCAACCTGTACTACGGCTGGCTGCCGCTCTACGTCGACTCCGGCTACCTCCAGCCCCTGCCGGAAGATGCCTTCCCGGCCTCGAAGATCGACAAGGAGTTCTTCCCCCTGGTCCAGGCGGCCAAGATGGACGGCAAGTACTACGTGCTGCCCACCGCTGTGCGCACCCTGGCCATGCTCTATAACGCCGACCTCCTGAAGGAGGCGGGCATCTCCGGCCCGCCCAAGACCTGGGACGAGCTGGTTGACTACGCCAAGAAGACCACCAAGCGCGACGCCAACGGCCAGCTGCAGCAGGTCGGCTTCTACTTCAACGTCGGCGGCCAGGGCCACAACTGGTTCCGCGAGGTCCTGATCCGCCAGGCCGGCGGCGAGCCGCAGTCGGCTGACCTCAAGAAGATCAACTGGTCCTCCGAGGCCGGTATCAAGGCCTTCAAGTGGTGGGTCCAGCTGCAGACCGTCCATAAGGTCGGCGAGATCGGCTTCATGACCGATGACGTGACCGCCTTCAAGGCCGGCAAGGCCGCCATGAACATCGACGGCTCCTTCCGCGTCGGCAGCCTGAAGGATCTCAAGTTCGAGTGGGCCTCCGCCCCGCTGCCCGTCGGCCCCAACGGCAAGCCCGCCACCATGTCCTCCTTCTGGGCCAACGGCATCACCAAGAAGGCCCAGGGCAAGGAGAAGGAAGCGGCGGTCAAGTTCCTGCAGTTCCTCACCCAGCCCGATGTCATGGAGCGCTGGACCAAGGCGATCGGCGAGCTGCCCGCCCGCCCCGAGGTCGCCCAGAAGTTCAAGGATGACCCGAAGCTGAAGGGCTTTGTCGAGGGCCTGCCCTACGCCCATGCCACCTTCTTCGTCGATGAGAAGAAGGACCGTCAGGCCCTGATCGACGCCGTCGACGAGGTCACCCTGAAGGGCAAGGATCCCGCCCAGGCCCTGAAGGATGCCGAGAAGCAGGTCCAGGCGCTGTTCGACAGCTACTGGTCCAAGCGGAAGTAAAACAGACCGACCCCGTTTTGGCCCCTGCCCAAACAGGGGCCAAAGCGGGGTCTACCCCACCTTACAAGCTTGAAATGGGGGAACGGCCTTGGCAACTGCACCGCAGCCCTCCGGACCCAAGACGGCAACCCGCCACAGGGGGCTGACCCTCCACCAGAAGCGCACGCTCTGGGCGTGGGGCGCCCTCGCCGTGCCGCTGGCCTTCTTCGTGATCGTCCGCATGGCGCCGACGCTCTACGCCATGCATATCAGCCTCTACGACTGGCAGATTCTCGCCGACGAGCAGACCTGGATCGGCCTCGCCAACTACAAGCAGCTCTTCCAGGACAAGGTCTTCTGGCAGTCGCTTAAGAACACGTTTGTCTACGTGCTGGTAGGCGTGCCCGCCCAGATCACCATCGGTCTCTCCGTCGCTCTGCTGATCCAGCGGCTGAACAAGTTCCAGGGCGTCTTCCGCATGCTCTACTTCATTCCCTATGTCACCTCTTCGGTGGCGGTGGCCTGGGTATGGCGCTGGATCATGCAGGAGCACGGCGGCCTCTTCAACCAGATCCTCCTGGGGCTTGGCTTCCCGGCGCAGAAGCTGCTGGGCAGCCCCGACCAGGCGATCTACGTGATCATCGCCGCCATCGTCTGGCAGGGTCTTGGCTTTTCCATGGTCATCTTCCTGGCCGGCCTCGAGGCGATTCCCCAAACCTTCTACGAGGCGGCCGAGATCGACGGGGCGAATGGCTGGAAGCGGTTCTGGCATATCACCTTCCCGCTGCTCAACCCGACCATCGTCTTCAGCGCCCTCATGGGGACGATCCGCTACCTGCAGGTCTTCACCGAGGTGCTGAACATGTCGAGCCAGGGCGCCGGTGGGCCGTTGAACTCCACCAAGACGCTGGTGCTCTTCATCTATGAAGAGGCATTCAAGTCGTTTAACCTGTCGTACGCCTCCGCGACGACCGTGGTGCTGTTCGTGATCATTCTCGTACTGACGATCGTGCAGTCCAAGGTGATCACCCGTAAGTTTGAGTACTAGGGAGGTGAACGCATTGAACCGTGCTCCGCTTTCGAAGCATCTGGGACAGGCGCTCACCTACCTGGCACTCATTGCGGGCGCCGCCATCACGCTCTTCCCCTTCCTCTGGATGATCGCCACCGCCTTCAAGCCGAGCCACGACATTTACTCCCTCGCCCTGATTCCGGCGGAGCCCACCCTGGAGAACTTCCGGAAGATCTTCGAGGAGACCCCCTTCGCCCGCTGGTACCTCAACTCGATCATCGTCGCCAGCACCACGACCCTGAGCGTCGCCTTCTTCGACGCCCTGGTCGGCTACATTCTGGCCAAGGTGAACTTCCGTGGGCGCGACGTGATCTTCTTTGCGATCCTCAGCTCGATCATGATCCCGACAGAGATGCTGATCATCCCCTGGTACATCGGGGCGACCAAGGCGGGCATCGTCGATACCTACCTGGGCACCATGTTCCCCGGCCTGATCACCGCCTTCGGCATCTTCCTCATGCGCCAGTTCATGGACTCGATCCCCAGCGACCTGCTAGACGCAGGGAGAATCGACGGCCTCGGCGAGTTCGGCATCTTCTGGAAGATCGCCCTGCCCAACGTGCGGCCCGCCCTGGCGGCGCTCTGTATCTTCACCTTCCTGGGCAACTGGAACGCCTTCCTCTGGCCGGTCATCGCCATTGAGTCCCCGGAGATGCGCACCCTGCCTGTCGGACTCTCCTTCTTCTCCTACGAGAATTTCAACCAGTATGAACTGGTCATGGCCGGCGCCACCATGGCGGTGGTGCCCGTGCTGTTCGTCTTCGCCATCTTCCAGAAGCAGATTATCAAGGGCATTACCCTGACGGGGATCAAGTAGAGCGCCGCCCGACTGAAAGCCGAATCACCCCGCCGTGTCCGGCGGGGTGATTCGCTTGCGAGTACCTCCCCATTTGGGGAGGTACTCAGAGGGTTACTTGACGACCAGGGTGAATTGGACCGGCTCCTTCAGCGCAAAGACCTTCAGGTAGTAGGTACCATCGGCCGGGGCGGTCCAGCTGTAGCCGGTCTTCCCAGCCTGTCCCTTGGCGAAGACGGTCAGGTACTTCCCGTTTTCGTCGTAAATGAGGACGCCTGTAGCGCCGGTCATGGCCAAGTCGAAGTGATACCGAGTGCCACCCGTCAGGGTGGTCTTCACGTAGGTTCCGTTCCTGTCAGAAGCGCTCCCTTCAACAATCCCCGTGAACTCGGTGGCACAAGCCAACTTGGCGCAGGTGGCCGCCACGGTCGCCGGCGGGGCCGAGTTCACCGGCTGAGGCAGGCCCGCCAGGTAGTAGACCAGGGTGTCCGCCTTGGGTGAGCCCAGTCCGGTGGCGAGGTCGTAGCCCACTCCGGCACTGCAGTCGCTGGTCTGGCAGGCGCCGACACCCTTGGTCACGTCGTTGAAGTAGCGGTTCGCATCGTCGGCCGCTGCCGCGTAGATTCGCCCGATGTCGGTGAAGCGGCCGCCGTTTGCCTGGTTGACCAGGGCGATCATGCCCGCCCACTGGGCAGCGCCAAGGCTGGTGCCGCCCAGGGCGACCCATTTACCGTTCACGTAGGTGGGGAATCCGTTGAAACCGGCCGCCCAGGCGACGTCGGGGCCGCTCCGGTTCACCCTGCCCAGGGCTTGCTGGTAGGCGGGTGCCGGCTGGTACTGGCTCACGCCGCCAACCGAGCCGCCGACCCTGTTATTGTAGACCGTCTCGCTACGATAGGTGCCGTCATATTCCATGTTCAAATAGGTTCCGCCAACCGACAGTACATTGGGCGCGGTCGCTGGATAGAGCATCGCCTTGCCGCGGTCGCCCGAAGCAGCGACAAACATGACACCAGGAATGTCGAAGTGGCTGTTCAGCTCTGTATACTCGGGCTTCTCGGGAATACCCCAGCTCATGGAGACGACGGAGGCGCCCATGGCGACCGCCTGGTCCACCGCCTTGATCATGTCGGGCAGCTGGTCGGTCTTGGCCAGAACCAGCAGAATGTCCGCCCCCGGGGCGATGGTGTGGGCCCACTGAACGTCAGCAGCCGCCTCTTTCTGCCAGGTGGTGTTGCCCGACCAGTAGAGAACCCCGTTCTGGTTGGCACTCTCCACCTTCACAACCTCAAAGCAAGGGTTCGGGCCGGCGTCAGCCGTGCAGGCCGGCTGGCCAGGGAGTCCGTTCATCTGCTGAATACCGAAGTAGTTGTTATAGGCGGCCAGGTCCGCAGCGGCGTTGGGGTAGTCGAAGGCGGCGATAATGGCAATCGTCTGACCGGCGCCATTAAAGGGAAGCTTGTCGATACCGTAGGCGGTTCGGATCTGCTCTGGGTTGAATCCCCGGGGCGCTGACGCTTCGACGGTTCCACTCATCGCCGGAATAAGCAAGCAGACAGCTGTCACCAACGACAGCAAACGCCCGGTCCACTTCATACGCATGAATCTCGATCCCTTCATGTAGATTTGGAAGGCTATACGGTTGGGCTCCCCCTCCCAACAAACGGCAGAACTTCCTATACTATGAAACGGGTCCAGCCTCTGTTTGGTTCGCAGTAGGATAGACCCATTTTAGGATAGGACCATAGACCTAGGTTAGTGACCATGATCCCAAACGTAATGAACAGAGTATTCAGCCCCATTGTCGTTGACGGGGTGACGTATTTATGATAAAGTCTGATTCGCAAGATTTAAATAGATAAGGTGAGTATTAATACTGGTAGGGTAGGGGGGTATTAAATACCGCAAAGAGATGCAATACTGAAGATTGCACCCGTATAGTACCAGTGTATTGTGTAGATTGTCAATAGTTAACCTTTAGGTCTTTGTGTTCAGATCACTTAAATTCTCTTTTCAGGCACCGTTGTGGAATCAAGAAGCGGGAGGCAGTATGTCATGCAAACGGGGTGGAAAGTGATCATCGCTGACAAGCTCGGAATAACTCGTCGGGCGCTCACTATGGCATTTCGAATGGAGTCGGAGAATCATCAAGTTCTTGAGTCCGGCAGCGCACATGAGGTCCTGGAACTGCTGCAGCGGGTCGATCCTACCCTGCTGCTGGTCGACCTACACGCGCCCGGGCTCGACCTGGTGAGGGAGGCCAGAGCGCAGTCTCCTGGCCTGAAGATCGTCGTTCTTGCTGGTTACGATCAGCCCAGCGATGCGCTGGACGCGCTGAAGGCAGGGGCTGACGGCTTCCTGGTGAAGGGCATGTTTCCGGAGGAGTTGATGACCTGCCTGCGCTGTGTGGTCGACACCGGCGTGGTTGTGACCTCCAGGGTCCTGAAGGCGGCGTTGGGCCAGGTCACTGAACCAAGTCGTCCCAACATACATATCGTGGATCCGGTTCCCTTGGACGACGAGATTATGAACGGCCTCACGCCCCGGGAACGGGAGATCTTTGAGCTGATGGCAGAGAACTATTCCAATAAAGAGATTGGTGCCCGACTGCATATTGCGGAGCAGACGGTCAAGGCCCACGTGAGTCGCATTTTGACGAAGATGGGCCAGCCAAACCGGGCGCAGGCGGTCATTCACGGCCTGCGCAGCACCCGTAACGGCTCTGCTACTCTAGTGACCCTCAGCAGCACGCATCGAAGCTGACTAAGAAGTTGACCAAATGGAGTCTTGTATAACAAAGGGAAGAGACCCTATCGCACGGGGAGACCGTAGCGACGGGGTCTCTTCTGTCTGTGCTCCGCAGTAGTCCTATGGCCTACAACCCCATGCGGAACTTGACTTAACCCAAAATTACCCCTGACGTATAGTCCAAGAATATGGGGCAAACGTGCTATCGTTAAACTCGCTCCCAGTAACACGCTATTTGGAAAGGCGGAAATTGTGGATGAAAATCTTACTAAAAGTCCTCAACTACACTGTAACACTCATACTTGTCCTCATCATCGGCACGTCGCTCTTTCTCACCCTCTCAGCCAGGCGCTCGCCAGACCGCATTCCCACCCTGGCCGGCCGTAAGATCCTGAACGTCTTGAGCGGCTCCATGGAGCCGGGCATCTCGGCGGGCGATGTGATCATAATCCGGCCACTGGGCCCCGCGGAGGAGCTGAAGGAGGGTGACGTGGTCACCTTCAAGGCCAACGAGAAAGGCGCCTCCCGGCAGGTGCTGATCACCCACCGGATCATCGGCATCGTGTACGTCAACGAGAAGCCATCTGCCTATGTAACGAAGGGCGACGCCAACGACTCCAAGGACCTGTACCCCGTGAGCCGCGACCAGGTGGTTGGCGTCTACGCCGGGCGGATTCCGTACTTCGGATTCGTGGCGAACTTCCTGAAAACCCCCCTCGGGATCATTCTGCTCCTGGTGATTCCCGGTCTGTTGGCCATCGCCGGCGAGGTCCGCAAGATCTACCAGATCCTCACTGAGGAAGAGCAGCGAAAAGCGGCAGCGGCTGAAGTTCAGCAAGAGAAGCAGCAGGCCCAGTAAGTTCAGCTCCGGATCCTCTCCCATCGGGTTCCGGTGAACTTGGTTCACTGAAAATACAGCTAGATGGAGGATGAGATCAGATGATGAAGCGCCTAGTCCTGTCCCTGGTTTCGGTCGCCGCTATTGCCGGCCTGATCGCCGGCGGCACCTTCGCCCTGTTCACCGCCCAGACCGCCAACGTTGACAACACCTTCACCGCCGGCACCGTTACGCTCGATGCGGCCCCGGTCTACACCGCCATCGACATCGTGAACCTGGCCCCTGGCGACGCTGATCCGGCCTTTGGCACCTACACCGTGACCTACACCGGCAGCCTGGCCGCCTTCATCGGCGTCGACCTGGCCCTGACCGGCGGCACACCCAACCTGGTGACCTGCGGCGTCGATGACTTCGCTGTAACCGTCACCGGCGGCAGTATCGCCCAGACCCTGAACGAGACCACCCCGAGCGCCACCGGGCTGCTCTACGGCGTGCTCAACCAGAACGGCGTGGCCACGATGAACGTCGCCTACGCCTTTGACCTCGACGCTCCCAACGCCTGCCAGACCGCCAGCGCCACGCTGTCCATCGGCGTCTACGCCGTCCAGCAGGCCAACAACGACGCCAACAGTGACGGCTACCCCGATTCCTGGTAAGCAACCGCACACGATCACCTGACCCAACCCACCAGATGGGCGTAAAGGGAAAGGGTTAACGGCCCGGCGCCCGGCAGTGCAGGCGACCCCTGCACCCTGACGGGCGCCGAGCCTCCCCCAAGCGTGATCACCCGTCTCACCCGAGGCGGAATCGGAGGAAAAGAGTATGCGTAAGAGATTCCTGTTGGCGCTTGTGGCGGTAGCCGCCGTGATCGGGCTGACGGTGGGCGGAACCTTCGCCCTCTTCTCCGCCAGCACGGCGACTGTGGACAACACCTTCACCGCTGGCTCGCTCTGCCTGACTTCTGAGCGTGACAACGGCGATACGGTGCCGGGCCCCATGTTCTACGTAACGGCTGCCCAGGGTGCGACCACCGGGTCGCCCAGCATGCCCGGTGCCTATCCCACCGGCCTGTGGGCCCCTGGCGATGCCAAGATTCGCACGCTGACCGTCTCCAACCCCACCAGCTGCTCCACCATGAGCGCCTGGCTGACCAGCGTGCAGGCCAGCCTCCAGAGCGCCGATGTGGCCATGGTAGACGAGCTGACCGTGGAGGTCTGGACCCAGAGCTCCACCGGGCTGGTCAAGGTGGCTGAGGCGCCGCTGCGCAGCTTCCTGAACGGGCCGGTCGCCATTAACTACCCGGCGGGCCACGTGGACGGCAGCAGTATCCCCCTGCTTCTCACGTCGAACAAGCACTTCGAGTTCAAGGTGAAGTTCGACCTGGACGCCCCCAATGCGGTCCAGGGACAGACCCTGGTGGTCACCTTCGCCGTGAACGCCGAGCAGATGCCGAACAATCCGTAGTTTGCATGTGGAACCAGACCGCAGCCGGGTTTCCGGATCGCTCAGAACCCGGCTGTGGTCACCCCTTAGACTGACATAGGCAGCTGAACTGGTCCCTTTACACGAAAGAAAGTAAAGCCAACCGGAGGCAAACGCTATGCAATACCCCGTTCGTCTCAGCCGCATCGAGCGCCGAAGGGCTCGGGAAACTGCCGCAGCCCTTCGTCCGCCGCGTCCGCTGTGGCGACTGTTCGGGACGCTGCCCCTGCTGGCTCTGGCCCTGCTCCTCCTCGTGAATACAACCCTGGCCTGGTTCACTGCCCAGACCAGCCTTGGTGACTCCACCATGACCAGCGGCACCTTTGCCACGCTCATGGACCTGAGCACGACAGAGATCAGCGTTTCAGGCCTCTTGGGTGACTCCTACACCGAGAGCTTCACCGTCACCAGCAAGGCGAAGGTACCGCTGCCGATCAAGGCGGTTTGGCAGGGAACTGTCTGGGGGCCCAATGTCCAGCTCAGCGCTTCCACCATTAACCCTCCGGGCTCCCCCGACAATGTGGTGACCATAACCCTTTCGGGCGCTTACTCCGACTTCAGCGGCACCCTGCTGGTCTGGATTGGGAGCCATGAGTACGACTGGGGACCGCTCGCGGTCCAGGTAACCGGGATCACCTACAAGATCGAGGAACTGATCTCGGCTGAGGTGGGCGTTCCCAGGTGCACGGGCACAGCCGCCCCCTGGTTCGATCATAACCCGGTGCTGAAACTGACCCGGGTGCCCGGCGCCCTGGCCCCGCAGATCGACTTTACCCTCTCGCAGTCACCGGCGCCGCCAGATGCGGATCAGGTCTACCTCTATGACGGCCGGCCAAGAAATGGCGGGCAGATCATTGCGTCGATGCCCCCCTCCCAGACCAGTGTCGATCTGTACCTCGGCGTAGATGATGTGCTCCACTACTCCCCCATCGATGTGACGATCACGCTGTCCAGCCCGCCCGTGTGGGTGAATGGGTCGCTCTCCTACACCTTCACCATGCAGCACTGCGGCGACGACAGCAACGGTGACCAGGGGCCTGGCGGCGGCGACGGCGGCGGCAACGCCGGGGGCCATAACTAATGGGAGGTGGTCCGTTGAAAGGGTTCACGAAGCGCCTCCTGAACGTTCTGGCCTGGGCCTTCGCCATCTTCTGGATCGCCTTCGCGGGGATCTCGATGGTCTACGTGATCGCCGCTGGCCGTTCTCCTACCGGGCCTGAACTCTTCGGCCACCGGTTCATGATGGTGCTCTCCGATTCGATGGTTCCCACGATGCGCGCGGGTGACATGGTGGTGGGTATACCCCCAAAGCCCGGTGAGATTCAAGTAGGCGATATTGTCACCTACCGCAACCACATGGCCCGCCGGCTGATCACCCATCGGGTGATCGAGGTGACCCAGTTGGGCAGTCAGCCCGCCTATATCACCCAGGGCGATGCCAACGACATCAACGATGGGAACCCGGTTCTGGCACGCGACGTCGTGGCTGTTTACAGCTTCCGCATTCCTTACGCCGGCTACCTGCTTGGGCTTGCCCAAAGCTGGGTGGGGCTGGTGGTGCTCATTATCATACCCAGTCTGGTACTCATGAGCAGCGAGATCATCCGGCTCACCCGACTGATCCGAAGCGAGAGAGAGCAGCCCCGGGCCGGCTAAAACCATCGATGAAAGGAAGAGAAACATGTGGAATCGGATATTGCTGGGCGTGATCGGCTTCGGGTTTTCAGCCTTCCTCATGGGCAGCGCTACTATGGCCTGGTTTACCAGCAGCACAACCGACACCGGCACGACCTTCACCTCCGGCACCATTGCGATCGCTGCCGCCCGGACCGTTGCCTGGACCGAGGGCTACAACAACATGGCGCCCGGTCAGACGGTTGTCAGCGAACTGACTGTCTCGAACACGGGCACCCTCACCATGAAGTACCGCATGTTCGGCGTCGTGCTGCCCGGCTCTGACGCGGGTCTGGCCAGCGCCCTGATTCTGAAGGTGGTCGATCCGGGCAACGGAAACGCCACGCTCTATGAGGGTGCTCTAAACGCATTCGTTGAGAGCAGCGCCATCGTTCGAGATGGCGGCAATATCCTCATCAGCGGAGCAAGCGAGACGCTGCGGTTGGAGGTCACCTTGCCGACTACCGCCGGTAATAATCTCGCGGGCAAGACCGTGTTGGTCAACTTCGAGTTCCAGGCCACGCAGCCAGAAAACCCCGGCTGGAACCAGTAGGCGTTCGGGGGCGCGGGGCGCTGCACGCCCGGCGCAGAATCAAGAAGACGGGGCTGCCTTCCACCTGAGGAGGCGCCCTTGACTCACAAGGAAGAACTGGCGCGCTCTCGGCTGTTCAGCGCTGGGTGAGCTGCATTCCCGGCTGCGATTCGGCCGGTTGCAGCACCTTTCGCCGAAAGACAGGCTGGAGTCCGGTTCTTCCTTTCGTGCGTTATAAGAGGGTCAAACTATTGCCTAGGATAGTCAGAATCATCTGTAACTGAACTCCGGGCGGGCCACGACGCCCCGTATCCGGGGCTGAACCTGACCGCCAGCCGGAGTGACGGCCAGGTGACACTCACCTGGGATTCCGTAGCCAGCGCTGCCAGCTACCGCATCTACACCGTGCGGTCCGATCTGCTCATGTCGACGGAGACAGAGCGGGTGGGTGAGACTGGCGTTCCAAGTTCAGAACACCGGCTCGCTGGACGCCCAGCTGAAGCAACTGAGCGCCACCGTTACCGGCGACCAGGCTCTGGCCGAGGTTGTGGAGGTCAAGGTCTGTGAGGTGCCCGACTGCTCCGTTAACGTCTTCTACGACGGCACGCTCTGGGCGCTGGCCCAAACGCCGCAGAACTTCGCTCCGCCCGTTGTGCTCTATGCCGGGAATCTGTTTGACGACGGCGATCTGATCACGCTCTTCTTTGTGGTCACCGTGCCCCTGTCGGCAAATGACACCCTCCAGGGGATGACCGTGCAGGCCGCCTTCCAGGTGTACGCTGAACAACTGCGGAACAATCCGTAGGCCAGGTCTTCCCGGCTAACGTGATCGCAAACGGCGACAGTTTGGTTTGGGGGCCATACGAGCCAACTCCTACTGCCGGTTGGACTTCAATATATATAAATAAAGGGAGCGGCCCTCAGGTGCGGGGGCGCCCTGTATCCATGGGAGGAAAGCCTCGTGCGCTCTCGTCTATTCAGCGCCTTGGGTCTGCTGCTCATTCTGCTCGGGCTCCTCACCCCGCTTGGGGTTGAAGTGTCGCGCCCGGAAAATGGTTGGTCGCTGATCTTCGGAACCCCAGCCTTCGCCGCCTACCAGGAGGAGGACGGTGCCTGGACCGCGGCCTTGGGCTCCAATGAGAGCCGGGTCTTCGCCAGTGCGCTGGACCTTTCCACCAACATGAAGGACCAGACAAATCGGGCTCCCGGCGACGAGGATCCAGAGCCGACCAGTTTTCGCTTCAGCTACACTGGGAACGTGCCGGTGATGCTCTATCTGACCACCTCCAAGGCAGGCGGTCTGACCACCTGCTCGGGGGGCGGCATGTTTACGGTCTCGATCGTGGGTGATAACAACGAGACCTACAGCGACAACATGGCCAACCAGCCGGTACGCCGGCTGGAGCCAGGGGAGAGCGCCACCTTCAAGGCCAGGCGCAAGCTAGCCCTGGGCGCCGGCAATGACTGCCAGGGGTTGAGCGGCTTCTTCGCCATTCAGGGCACCGTCGTTGAGATCCCATCACCGCCACCGCCCCCACCTCCGCCTCCACCACCTCCGCCTCCGCCTCCGCCTGTGGAGCAGCTCGGCACGATCCTGATTCGGGTGGTGAACGGTACCGGTGGCGGGGCCGACCCAATCCCGAATGCGACGGTGACCCTATCCAACGGCAACTCCGGTCTGACCAATGAGGTGGGCAGCGTTACCTTTTCGAAGCTTGTCCTGGGCACATACCAGGTGCAGGTCCGGGCAACCGACCCCGATAATCCGGGCTCCGATCCCCAGTCGGGCAGCGGTTGGCTGACGATCACGGCAGAAGAGAGTTCCGCCGAACTGACCGTGATTCTCACCTGGACTCGGCCGCTCACTCCGCCTACGCCGCCACCCCCGCCGCCAAAGCCGCCGGTACGGGGCAGTATCACCGTGCGAGTTTTGGATAACACGCCAAACGAGACGAACACCCCGGTGCCGATCCCCGACGCCTCTGTGCGCCTGCTCCCCGACCTTACCGGAACCACGGACGCAAGCGGCCAGATCGTCTTCAGGAACCTGCCGTTGGATGAGTACACGGTCTGGGCGGAGGCGATCGATCCCGGGAACCCGTCGGGGAAGGACCGGCGGGGAACAACGGCGACCACCACCCTCACCCCGGAGGAGCCGGATGCTCTCGTCACTCTCCTGCTGGCGTGGGAGAGGCCGGCAGCCCCGCCCACCAGCCTCCCACAGGAGACTGGCGCCCTGGCCGGGCGCATCTGCGCCCCCAGGGAGCCGGGTGCGGAGGTTACTGCCACGGGCCCGGGGGGAAAGATCTCCGCCTTCTTTGTGGCCTCCGACGGTCGCCTGGGCGAGTGGCGGCCATACCAGATGAAAAACCTGGCCCCCGGCATCTGGGTGGTCGCGCTCAGGGCCGGCGAGGGGGTGCTCCTCGAACGGGCCGTGACCGTGGTGGCGGGAACCACCGCGACTGTGCCAGACTTCACCCTGGCCTGCACCGGCGAATCCGGTCGCTCCTTTGGGTCGGTCTGGTCCTATCTGATCGGTGGATGGCTGATCCTTGCAGGCGCTCTGCTTCGAAGGAGAGCCGCCGCCAACGAGCGTATCACACGCTAGCCAAGAACCCCCTCCCGACCGGGCCGGGAGGGGGTTTCTGCGACACTCTGCCCCTACTGTGGGGAGGGGGGCTACATCTAAACAAGCTATCGTGCGCGCACGTAGAGCACTTCCTCGATAAAATCGTCCGGGTAGGCCGGGAGCGGCTCGCCCCACCCCATTCGCGCAGCCAGCGACTGCGCCACCTGCGCAGCGACCCGGGTCCTCGCCTCGCTCTCCATCGACCACCGGCGCTCCCAGTAGCCCCTGGCGGCGGCCAGGTCTTGCTCGCTCAGGCGCAGCACGTGCTCGCGCAGGCGGTTCAGGTCGGTCTTCGGCTCGTGGCTCAGCTGAACCGGGACCAGGGGGGCCCAGGTGGGGCGGTCCCGCACCACCACGGTGCCGGCGGCCATGTCGCCCAGGCGCTGCTTCCGCCTGGTGGCCAAGATGGCGATGGCGCCGATCAGGTAGTAGCTGGGCAGGTAGTCCACGATTCGCAAGAGGTTGCGAATCACCACCTGAAGGAATCCTACAGGCATGCCGTTGGCCTGCACCACACGGATGCCCGCCACCCGCTTGCCGATGGTCTGGCCGTTCCAGAACGCCTCCAGGAGCAGCTTGTAGAGGAAGAACAGGAGACCGACGCCCAGGAAGAGAATTGCAATGATAGCGATTCCGACGGTCTCGAAGTCGCCGCCGGCGGACTCCGCCAGGATCATGGTCGGAATGCCTACCAAGAAGAGCAGGAAGAGCACCGCCCCCTGAATCAGGCCGTCGATCAGGGCGGCCAGGAAGCGGCTGCCCAGGCCGGCTGGCTCCAGCGCCAGGTCGACGCTCTCAGGGGTATCGATCCTTATCTGATCCAATCTAATCACCTCGTGGAAGGGGGATGGGGCGTGAACCAGGATCAGTTTGTGGCCCGCCGGCAGGAGCAGTGGAAGCAGCTTGCGGAGATCTTAAACCAGACCCAGCGGCAGGGCGCCCGCAAGCTCCCTCTCGACCAGGTGCAGATGCTGGGCCGGCTCTACCGGCAGACCGCCTCCGATCTCGCCTATGCCCGCACATACTTCCCCCAGACGCAGACCACCGCCTACCTCAACCAGCTGGTCACCCAGGCGCACAACATCGTCTACGCCGAGGAGCCGCAGCGCTGGAAGACGCTCTGGCGCTTCTTTGCCCACGATGTGCCCCAGGGCATCCGCAGCGCCTGGCGGCCGCTGGCGCTTTCCACCGCACTGATGCTGCTGGGCGGGCTGATCGGCTTCTTCGCCATACTCGCCGACCCGAACCTGGCCGAGGCGCTGGTGCCCGATCAGATGCGCTTCCACGAGGCGCAGGAGAAGACCGGGGAGATCTTTCCCGTCGAGATGCGCTCGCTGATCGGCACCGCCATTCTCATCAATAACGTCCGGGTCGGCCTGCTGGCCTTCGGGCTGGGGGTGACCGCCGGCATCGGCACCGCCGTGGTTCTGTTCTACAACGGGGTGGTGGTGGGGGCGCTGGCCGCCCACTACTTCCGGGCCGGGCTCTCCTACCCCTTCTGGGCGCTGATTCTGCCCCACGGGGCGCTGGAGCTCATGGCGATCTTTCTGTCGGGGGCGGCAGGCTTCTGCCTGGGCTGGCCGCTGGTGGCGCCCGGCGAGGAGACCCGCCGGCAGGCCTTTGCGACCGGCGCCCGCCGGGCCGTTGTGCTGATGATGGGGGCGCTGCCCCTCTTCGTCGTCGCCGCGGTGATCGAGGGGTTCATCACCCCGATGACCACGCTCTCCGAGGCGGGCAAGTACGGCGTGGCGGCGGTCACCGGGCTTTTGGGGCTCGCCTACTGGCTGCTGGGCGGCCGCCGTAAGCCCGACCCTACAACCGCCCCTGCTCCTTGATCAGCAGGTACTGGTTCACCACCGCCGCCGAGAACTCCTCGGGCGGCACATCGATCACCATGACGCCTCTGCTCTGGAGCCTGGCGCGGGTCTCGGCCCGTTGCGCCAGCACCTCCAGGGCGGAGGCTTTTTGGTAGACCTCCTTCGAGTCGGTGGGGCGGCTGTGGCTGAGCGCCAGCAGCGACGGGTCGCTCAGGCAGACCAGGAGCACCACGTGGTGGGCCGCCAGGGCGGAGAGGTGGTTGATCAAGCCCTTGTTGATATCGGGGTCGATCAGGTCGGTGAAGAAGACCACCAGGGAGCGTTTCTTGTGCTTGGCCCGCAGCCAGCCGATCATGCGGCTGTAGTCGGGCTCCACCTGCTCGGGGGCAACGTCGTAGAGCGACTCCACGATCGCCATCACCTGGCCGCGGCCCTTGCGGGGCGGCACGAAGGACTTCACATCGCCGCCGAAGAGCATCAGGCCGATCTGGTCGCCCCGCTCGGCGGCCACCGTCGCCAGCAAGAGGCCGGCGTTCAGGGCGTGGTCGAGCTTGGCGAGGCCCTTCACCTGGGGGATCATCATCCGCCCGGTGTCGATCACCAGCATGATCGGCTGGGAGCGGTCGGTCTGGTAGAGGTTGGTCACCAGGGTGCCCCGGCGGGCGGTGGCGGGCCAGTTGACCGCCCGGTATTCATCGCCCTCCTGGTACTCCCGCAGCGACTCGAACTCGGTGCCGGCGCCCCGCAGGCGGGCCCGCTTGAGCCCTTCCAGGTGGCGCCCCTTGCGCATGGCAATCTCCCACTGGCGGGCGGCCAGCAGGTTCGGGTAGACCCGGGCTGGCTCCACCAGGGGCCAGGTGATCCGGCGGGCCCAGAGGCCCAGGGGGGAGCGGTAGCGGCCGTGCAGCGGGCCGATGGCGTACTGGCCCCGCCGCATGGGCCGGAGCCGGTACTCCACCGGCAGCCACTGGCCCTCTTTCAGCTGCACCTTGGGCCACTCCCCTACCGGCTCGAAGAAGAGCGGCAGGTCATCTTTCAGCTCTAGCTCCACCGGGCCGCCTGTGGAGCGAATCTCCAGGTGCATCGGGTTCTCGGCGCCCAGGGAGAGAACGCCCTCCAGCTTGCGGGAGGCCTCGATCGACCGGCGTGAGGCGGCGAAGTCGACCCCGGCCACCACCGCCAGCACCGCCACCAGGGCGCCGCTCAGCCAGGCCATGCCCGGCAGCACCGCCGGCAGGGCGGCCAGAAAGAGCGCGACCGCCAGCCGGGGGGTGGGGTTGAAGCGCCGGCGGGGGGCCATTAGCGCGGGACCGGCAGGGCCTGGAGAATCTGCTCCAGCACCTGGTCGGCCTGCACCCCCTCGACCTCCGCCTCTGGCCTCAGCAGCACCCGGTGGCGCAGCACCGGCCTGGCCATCTCCTTCACGTCGTCGGGCACCACGAAGTCACGCCCCCGCAGCAGGGCCAGCGACTGCGATGTGATCAAGAGCGCCACGGCGCCGCGGGGGCTGGCGCCCATGGAGAGCGACGACCACTCCCGGGTCGCCCGGATAATGGCGTTAATGTAGTCGAGCACCTTCGCCTCCACCGTCACCTTCCGGTGCGCCAGCCGCAGCTGGGTCATGCCGGAGGCGTCGAGCACGGTCTGCAGGCCCGCCTTCTCCAGCTCCTGCGCCCGGAAGCCCTGGTAGTGGCGCTCCAGGATCATCCGCTCCTCATCGGCGCCGGGGTAGGTCATCTTCACCTTCATGAGGAACCGGTCGAGCTGCGCCTCGGGCAGCGGGTAGGTCCCCTCATACTCAATCGGGTTCTGCGTGGCGAAGACCATAAAGGGCTCCGGCAGCGGATGCGGCACGCCGTCGATCGTCGCCTGCCGCTCCTCCATCGCCTCCAGCAGCGCCGACTGGGTCTTGGGCGGGGTGCGGTTGATCTCGTCGGCAAGCAGCAGGTTGGTGAAGAGGGGGCCCTTCTTCACCTGGAAGGTCAGCTCCTTCGGGTTGAAGATGGTGGTGCCGATCACGTCGGCGGGCATCAGGTCCGGGGTGAACTGGATACGCTTGAACTGCACCCCCAGCACCTGCCCGAGGCTGCGGACCAGCAGCGTCTTGGCCAGGCCCGGCACGCCCTCCAGCAGCACGTGCCCGCCGGAGAGCAGGGCGACCAGCAGCTGCTCCAGCACCTGGTCCTGCCCGACGATCACCTTCTGCAGCTCACTCTGTACCCGTTCCAGGGTTGCGCTGATCGCGGTATCCGCCATGATGCATTCTCCTTTGCAGGTCTTCGGTCTCCCGGGCCAGCCGGATCAGCTCGGCCTCGGAGGGCAGGGCGCTTGCTTTCGGATCCAGCCGGTTCAACAGCCGGATGATCTCCTCGGGCTTCGCCTTCGCCCGGTGGGCGGTCCGCTCGGCGATCTGGGCGTGGGTCAGGCCCCGAACCCCGCCGAGCATGCGGCCCAGCTCCAACGTGAGCGAGCGGTAGAGCGCCTGAACGACCACCTTGCGGGCCTGCGCCCGCCGGTAGAGCTGGCTCATGGAGTAGACGTACTCCACCGCCGCCCGGGGCGGGCCCGGCAGGGCGGGGCGGGGGGAGCCGAAGCGGGCGCCGTACGCCCAGAAGAGAATCGCCACCGCCACCGCCAGCAGCCCCACGAAGAGCCGCAGCGGACCCCGGAGGATCTGCCACCAGCGGGTGGCGGTCTGGTAGCCGTGGTGGTACTCGTCGAAGGCGACCATTCGCCCCTCGGCGGGCAGGAGAATCTGCAGCGCCAGGTCGAGGTTCTGGCCGTTGGCGATCCGCTTGTTGGTCAGCCACTCCACATCGGCGGAGTGGTAGATCCGCCCGGCTCCCGCCTCCCAGGAGACCAGGACCGGTTGGCCCCGCTCATCTCTGAGGTGGACCAGCTGTGCACCGGTCTCGTGGCTGAAGCGGCCCTCGCCCACGCTCACCCACTCGACGCCCAGGGTGGCGGGGTGGGCGGCGGCGGAGCGGGCCACCTCGCCTTCCATCGCAAAAACGGCGGCCTCAAGTTTGCCCACCTCACCGCCGATGAGCGCCACATGGCCCAGGCTGACCCAATTGAGCAGCGCCTCCATCTGGGCGGCGGTGAGATCTCCTACATCCCAGATCACGATGCGGTCGATCTGCTCGTCGAGCCGGTCGAGGGGCAGGGTCCAGCGGCGGGCCAGCTGCTGCTCTTCCAGCACGGTGTAGATGCCGTACAGGCCGTCCTCCAGCACCGAGTAGCTCGAGCCCGCCGGCGCCGAGAGGCGCCGCCCCGGGTTGGTCTCCCCGAAGAGCATGCTGGCGAAGATCAGGGCGATTACGCCGATGAGGACGCCCCAGTAGTCGCCTCTGCGCTTCTCGATGCTGCATCCCCCTCTCGCCAGAGCTGGTCGACCAGTCCGTCGACCCGCATGAAGTCCTCGGCGGTGGCGCCGTGGCCCGAGTAGAGCCGGTCATCCACCAGGTCGTTTAAGGTACGCAGGGTCCGGGCCAGGTGCGGGTGGCGGCGGCGAAGCTGCCACTCATGCTCCCGGTTGGTCTGCGCCGGGACATAGCGGATCAGCTGAATGGCATCAAAGTGCCGCAGCAGCGCCAGGTGGCTGGAGCGAATCGCCTCCAGGTGCTCGCCCCGCACCGACAGCTCCTGGGCTCGGGCCCGCAGCTCGGCCGGGGTGGGTGGGCGGTCGGGCCGCCCCTCACGCCCCTGGCGCAGGGTGGCCTCCCCCGCGGCGCCGTGGCCGGCGAGGTTGCGATAGAGGCTGAAACCGAGCCAGATCAGGGCGAGCAGGGCGACCACCCCGCCGGCCACGTAGACAGAGGTCGGGAGATCCACATCGGTGGCGCGGTCCATGCGCCGGCCCAGCAGCTGGTTGATCCAGTCGTTGAAGCGCTGGAGCACAGTGCGGGCGGTAGTCTGTTCCAGCGCCTTCTCCAGCGTGGCCCGGGCGCCGGGGACGCTGGCGGGCTCCAGCCTGTCCAGCGCCTCGGCGCCGGCCAGGTGCTCCCGGGCCAGGTCCCGGGCCTGACCGAGAAGTTTCGGGTCCGGGCGCTGGCCCGCCCCGGCCCGGCTGAGCAGCCGGTCGAGGTCGCTCAGGTCACCATTCACCGTCCCGTCGGGCGTCTCCACCCGCCATTGGCCCGACAGGAAGGTGCGGGAGGCCGCAATCTCCCTCGCTGCCTCGGGGTTCTTGCCGGCCTTGATCAACTGATCTGCCCGCTCCAGGTGAGCGACGCCCTGGCGCAGCATCGCCTGGTACTCGCCCAGGGCGATGGAGCGGGGCGCCGCAGCGGCCAGGGCGGGCAGGGCGATCAGCAGGAGCAGCAGGGCGGGCAGGGCGATGATCCGCCGAAGCATCATCTCTGCGGATCTTCGGGCGGAGACGGCGGGGTGAAGACCGGCTGCGGCTCCTGCTCCTGGGCCTGCTGCTGCCGGGCCATCACCTCCAGGTCGTAGCCCTCCCGCCGGATGCGGGTGTCGAAGTAGACCAGGGTCTGCGCCATCACCAGGAAGGGGTACGCCACGGCGGTGGTGGCCCCCTGAATCACGTACTGCAGACCCATCAACGCCGTCGATTCGGTGAAGGCAACAGCGATCATCGTGCCGAAAGAGAAGGGCATGACGATAATCATCTGAACAAAGTAAACCAGCAGGTAGAAGACGATGCCGATGCCCATCAGCGGCCAGAAGCGGGACCGGCCCAGTTCGTAGGCGCGCTTGAGCGCATCCATGCCGCCGCCCCGCCCTTCAATAATGATGGCGTGGTTGGCGAAGACCATCACCACCAGGAGCGAGAGGGAGCCCAGGGGCACGGTGATAAAGGAGAAGATCACCAGGCCGGCCAGGACCATGACCGGGAGGGCGACGATCCAGATCAGCCCCTTCAGCAGGTAGGTGCCCAGCAGCGACCAGTAGCGGCGGGCGCCCACCCGGAGCGACTCCATGAGTGGAACGGGCTCCATGTAGAGCACCGCCCGGGCCGAGACGTCGATCAGGGCGCCCATGTAGAGCGGCACCAGCAGCAGGAAGGCGATCATCATGACGCCCATCACGCTGAAAAAGGCGATCACGCCGGAAAAATCGCCGCGCTCCGCCGCTATGAACATGCGCATGAACCAGTTGTTCATCGGATCGGGGGAGTTCAGCGATGGGAACATGGTGAGCGTCATCAGCCCCGCGATCACGCTGGGAATCGCTGCGACCAGCCCGATGGCGATCAGCGGCTTCCAGGAGCGTCCGAAGACCTTGAACGACTGGTCCAGCAGCTGTCCCAGGTCCCTCGGCTTCAAGATGGGATCAGAGGGGCCCTGGCCAAATGAAGACATGGCTTAACCTCCTATCGAGAGACGCGGAGCCTGTAATCATGATACGTTATCTACTATAGTAAGTTCGCATAGAGACTGTTAAATCCTGCCGTGTGGGGGATGGGTGGATGCAGCAGCGGCTGATGATGCGCGCGGCGGTGGGACTGGTGGTGGCCGCTTTGCTGGCCGCCTGTGGGAGCCCGGCGGAGATACAGCCGCCCCCGGCCCCCGAGGAGAAGCTGCAGCCGGCCCTGCCTCCCTTGCCTGAGGCCGCCGACCTGCGACGCGCCCCCGCCCTGGGGGTCACGACGACGAAGCGGGCGCTCGGCTTTACGGGCCGGGGCCCCTGGTACTTGCTGGTGGCTGAGATGGAGCCCGGCGCCCCGCTCACCTACCTGGGCAGCCGGGAGGGCTGGCTCTGGGTGGAACTGGCCGACGGCCGCCGCGCCTGGGTAGTGGGGAACGACACCACGGTGACCGATGGCCGGCAGCCGGGTGGAGCCTACCAGGTTCGGGCCGGCCACTGGGAGGTGACCGCCCCGTCGGGGCTGAAGGTGGAGGTGACCCGGCAGGCGCCGGGGGTGATGCGGGTAGCGGTTACCTCCGGGGCCGAAGTGGTTGCGCTTGATGACCGGGCCATCGCCCTGCTGACCCCGGCTGCGGGCAGCTTTGAGGGCGCCCTCGATGTGGGCGACGGCTCGATCAGCCGGGTCTCGGTCAGCCCGCAGGGGGTGCTGGTTGACCTGGACAAGCCCTCGGTCGATCGGGTGATCGCCCGGACAGCGGAGCGGGTGGAGGTGGAGTTCCGCCCCGGGCTGGAGCGGGTGGAGCGGCTGAACGACGGCTGGCGCTTCGCGGTGCGGGGAGAGAGCCGGCCGGTGCTGCGGCCGGAGGCAGATGCGCTTGTAATCGACTTCCCCGCCGCGGACAACCTGGCGGGGAGCCCGGCCGGATTGTCGCTGGAGGTGGTCGGCCCGGAGGCTGCGCCGCCCGGCGAATCGCTGGCCTCGGCGCGGGCCTCGATTCCCGTCCGCATGGCGGCGGGCGGCTTGCGCCTTAGACCTCCCCTGCCCCAGCAGCCCTACGCCCTGAGCCAGCCGGAGCCGGGCCTCTTCGAGCTGCGCTGGATCGCCCCGGGCCTGAAGGGCAAGCGGGTCGTGCTGGACCCCGGCCACGGCGGCGAGGAGACCGGCGCTGTGGGGCTGACCGGAGCGCCGGAGAAGGATCTGAACCTGATGGTCGCCCTGCGGCTGAAGTCGCTGCTGGAGGCGGAGGGCGCCGAGGTGATCATGACCCGCACCGAGGACCGCCGGGTGATTGGCGAAGAGGCGGCGGCTCAAGCGCGTTCCTACCAGGAGCGGACCCAGGTGGACCTGCAGGCCCGCTCGGCTCTGGCTAACCGGGCCAAGGCCGACCTGGTCCTGTCGATTCACGCCAACGGCGGCCCTCCGGGCGATGGCGGGACCGAGGTCTTCTGGGCGGTGCCCAACCTGAACGCCGCCCGGAGCCGGCGCCTGGCGGCACTGGCGCAGGAGGAGCTGGTGAAGGCCCTGGGCCTGGCAGACCGCGGGGTGAAGCAGCGCCCCTTCAATGTGATTCGCTACAGCGATGCGCCGGCGGTGCTGGTGGAGCTTGGCTTCCTGACCAACCCGGCGGAGGAGGCGCTCCTGTTCAGCGAATGGGGGCAGGAGCAGTCGGCTCAGGCGCTCCTGCGGGCTGTGCGGGAATACTTAAGGTAATGACCTTCACTTTGTAGATACGTGATTCACCCTGGGTTCGTTCGCGTTTTGTGGCGAAAAAGTTGAAGGGGGTGGTGAGATGGACTGGGAGTCCCGGGTGACGACAGCGGGCGCCTTCGTCTGGAATGACGGTCGCCTTGTCTTCATGGTGGGTCCGACCCGGAGCGGCGACCGGCTGGGGGTTGTGCGCCTGGGGGGGCACCGGGAGGAGGGGGAGTCGAGCCTGGAGTGCGCCCTGCGCGAGGTAAAGGAGGAGGCATCGCTCGCCGCCGAACTGCTCCGCCCGCCGGTCACATACTACGCCGGCACCCCGCTTCCGCTGCCGGGGAGGCCGCTTCCCACCATCGACTGGCCTGGCGCCACCCCGCCCGTGCTGGTGACCGAGCGGGCCGACGGGTCGCTTGCTGCCATCTACCTTGCCGTCAGCCATGGTCAGCCGGCGCCCGCCGCCGAGGCGGAGGGGTTGCTCCTGCCGGACCGGGCCTGGCTGTCGCGGCTCTGCGCCCGCCCCTACACCCTCAGGGAGTACGAGGCGGGCGGCGGGCGGGCGATCCTGCGCATGCCCATGTCGCCTGTGCTGCCGCTGGAGCCCTCGCCACAGCTTCGCCTCTTCGCCCGGATTCTCACCGTGCATACCGACCTGGTGCCGGCATAAGAAAGGCCCTCCGCCGGGGGGCGGAGGGCGGGGGCTCAGGCTTCCTTGGTGACCGGGTGGGGCACCGGGGCGGGCTCTTCGGCTGGGTGGGTGATAATCTGGGCGATCAGAAAGGCGACAGCCATAATGAAGAGGCTGAGCAGGGCATGGGACTCCGGGGTGACGTCGAACATTGCGAACCCCCCCTTCGGGCAGGACCGGTGGTGGTGTCGATTTGTGAAATGGGGAACGAACCTCGTGGCTTTAGTATACGGGATGGGGCGGGGGCTGGCTATGAGTCATCCGTCTATTTGTGAATCGTAGAACAAGTGGAGGCGGGACTCCTCCTACAGGAGGAGAAGCGGGGGGTCATCCGGTAAATAGCGCTATAGGCAAAGAGCACGGAGGTAGATGAATGTCGACGCGTGATCAGATTCTGCGGTCGCTGCAGGCGGAGTTGGAGGCCGGGGAGGAGGTCCTGGCCTTTTGGGAGCAGGGGTCCACCTCGATGGGGCGGGCCGATGAGCTGTCGGACCTGGACCTGTACGTCATCGTGGAGAGCGGTGGTGTGGAGGCGGCCCGGCAGCGGGTGGAGACCGCGCTGGAGCGGGTAGCACCAATCGACCTGCGCTTCGTGGTGCCCCAGCCGGCCTGGCACGGCCACTGGCAGGGATTTTACCGGCTGGCCGGGATCAGCCCCTACCTGCAAATCGATATCTTATTGATGCAAGCGGGAGCCCCGAACCGGTTCCTGGAGCCGGAGATTCACGGGAAGGCTGCCGTGATCTTCGACAAGAAGGGGCTGGTGCAGCAGGAGCCCACCGATGCGGTCGCCTTTGCTGAACGGCTGGCGAAGCGGCTGCCGCTCCTGGAGGTGCCGGCTGAGCTCTTTCACATCTTCGTGGGGAAGGAGCTGCGGCGGGGCCGTGAGGTGGACGCCCTGAGCTTTTACCAGGGGGTGATTCTCACCCGGCTGGTGGAGGCGCTGCGGATACGCCACAGCCCCTGGCGCTACAACTTCGGCCTGCGCTACCTTCAGCACGACCTGCCGGGCCCGGTCTACGAGCAGATCCGTTCGCTGGTCTACGTGGGCGGGTCCGAGGAGCTGGAGGGGAAGAAGGAGTGGGCGCTCGCCCTGCTGCGGGAGACGCTCGCTGAACTGAAGGCGCTCGACCTGCGGGAGCTGTTGGAGGAGGCCCGGTAGAACAACGAGCCCCTCCGTTTGGGGGCCTGTTGAAAGCTATGTGGCTTGCATAACGGTGCATCCCCGTGCTGTGACCAGTGTCGCAACACGGGGATGTCTAATTTGCCGACTCGGGCGGATTCTTGCGTAGACGTGCGGTTATGCCCTCTGCCACATGAATGGGCGCCGATTCTTTCACGCCGGCGGAGGACCAGATTGCCGCCCGATGAGAGGTTCCGCTGGAAACTCCCATCACACCTCGGGCCGGGTGGGGAAAATCTCGCTGAATCGCTGAAAATCGGGTCCAATCAGGCCAATGAGCCACCGTTTTTCGCCTGATTTTACCAAACCGTCGCCTCTGAAACCAAGAACCTCGATCTCAGGGGGCGATCAGCCCCTTCATCCACGTGATTCCACGACATATTCCCTCCCGCATCGAACGGCATCCGGGAAAAGATTGCGGAACCCAGGATTTGCGATTGTCCGGGCTGCCAGGGCTACTCAGCTCGCAGCTGTGTGCCAGGCGGAATCTGCCCCGCCCACCAGGCCGGCCAGGCGGAGGCCAGAAGCCCGAGGCCCAGGGCCGCCGCCGGAATCACCAGGAGGAGGGCCGGCGGGGGCAGAAAGGCCAGCGGGATTGCGCCGCTCAGCCCCCAGCCCAGCACGAAGGCGGTCAGACCGCCCAGCACGGTGCCGGTCACCACGGCGGACAGGGCCATGAGGCACGCCTCCCCGGCGATCAGGGCGAAGATCCCGCCCCGCGTCACCCCGAGGCTCCGGAGCAGCCCGATCTCGCGGGTCCGCTCCCGCACCGAGGCGACCAGGGTGTTGAACATCCCGCTGATGGCGATCAGCGCCACCAGGCCCACCATGGCCGCCACGTAGGCCAGAATCTCCGCCGCCTCCCGGGCCAGGCGCTCCCGCTCACCCACGAGGCTGATGATATCGGCCCCGGGGGCGGCGCTGCGCAGCCGGCGGGCGAGCTGAGCGCCATCGGCGCCGGGGGCAAGGTTGATCAGGTAGCGGTGTTCCAGGTCGTTGGCGTCCATGGCCACCACCCGCTCCTTCTCGATCAGGAAGGCGCCCATGGCCAGTTCGGGCTCATGATCGACCACCCCGGCGACGGTCAGGGTGTAGCTCTGCTGGTTCCGCCGCACGGTGACGGTGTCGCCGGGCTTCAGCCCGAAGTGCTCCGCTGCCCGCTTTGTTGCCAGCACCGCCCCGTCCTCCAGGGCGGCCCGCTCCGCATCGCTGAGCGAGACCCGGGCCAGGGTGAAGTAAGCGTCCGGCTCAATCCCCAGCAAGATCGACTGGCTGCCCCGCGGGCCGGGGCCCGCCTGCCCGCCGCCCACCAGGACGTGAGCGAACTTGACGGCGGTGAAGGATTCCACCTCCGGCCAGGATGCCACCTGCCGGCCCGTGGCGGCGGCAAGCCCGCCCCGGCTGGGGTGATGCTCCACCACGTAGTCGGTGGGGACCCGGCGGGCCAGGTCCGCCTCCTGGCGGAGCCGCTGCCCGTTCAGCACCCCGCTGAAGCTGGTGAGCAGCGTCACGCCCAGCAGCAGGGTGGAGATGGTGACGGCGGTGCGGCTCCGGTGCCGGAGCAGGTTGGCCCGGGCCAGCGAGCCCAGCCCGGCCTCCGGGTCCCGCCGGTGCAGCAGGGAGGCCAGCGCCGCCGGGGTGAGAAGGGTCGCTCCCGCCACGGTGAGGAAGACCCCCGCCAGGCCGGCAGGCAGCCCAAGGGGATGCTCATCTTGCAGCAGGCCGAAGAGCGCCGAGGGCGCCAGGCCAGACGCCAGTAGCAGGCTGCCGGCCCACAGGGCGCGCCGGTCGCCCTGCAGGCCCTTCAGGCCCGCGCTGCGCCAGGGCTGCATCGCCTCCAGCACCGGGACCCGCCCCGCCCGCCGGGCGGGCAGCCAGGCGGCCAGCAGGGCGATGGCGAGGGCCAGACCCAGGCCGGCGGGGTAGAGCCACCAGGGCGGGGCGAGCAGCACCACCGCCGCCAGCCGAGCCAGCAGGGGGGCGAGGCCGAGTCCGGCCGCCAGCCCGGCCAGCCCGCCGGCGCCGCCCAGGAGGAGCCCTTCGGCCAGCCAGAGCGCAGCCAGCTGGCGGCGCCCCATGCCCAGGGCTTTGAGAATGCCCACCTGGCCGATCCGCTCCATGACGGAGATCTGGAAGGTGTTCAGGGTGACGATCAGTCCGGCCCCCGCTGTGAAGAGGATCACCGCCGCCAGGATCCGGCCCATGGAGGCGATGCTGGCCCGGGCGGCCATCAGGGGCTGGTTCACGTCGATTCGGCCTCGCTGGCCCACCCGCCGGGCCAGGGCGTCGGCGACGCTCTGCACGCTGACCCCGGGGTCGACCAGCAGATTGATGGTGTCCAGCTCTCCAGGCCGGCCGGCCAGCGCCTGGAGCCCGGGGACCGAGAAGAGCACCCAGGCCCGGCGGAGCGGGCGGCTGCCTGGCAGTTCAGCCACCAGGCCGACCACCTCGACCTCCTGGCCGCCCAGGGTGAGACGGTCACCGGGGGCGAGGCCAAACTCGGCGGCGGCCCACTCCTCCAGTGCGATCTCGCCCTCCCCGACGGGAAGTCGCCCGGCCACCGGCCGGATCAGCCGGCCCAGGCTCGACGAGGGCTCGAAGGCGAGGGAGACCAGGGAGTGAGGCCCGCGCTGCCCCACGCCGAAGGAGAGCGAGCCCACCGCCTCCCGCACCCCGGGGGTCGAGCGGGCCAGATCCCGCACCTGCTCCCCCTCGGTGGGGTTGGCCACCCGGACCGACAGGTCGAAGAGGCCGCCCTTCTCCTCGGCCTCCCGGAGCAGATGTCCCTGGTAGCTCAGCCCGATCAGGGTGAGGGCGGAGGCCAGGGCGACCGCCAGGGCCACCGCCGCCGCTGTAACCGCAGTGCGGCCACTGCGGGCGGCCAGGCTGCGCAGGGCGAAGTTCAAGGTCTCACGCATCGCTCCGGAGCCTCCTTTCGTCGGTGAGCCGGCCATCTTGCATGGTAAGGATCCGGTTGGCATGGGCTGCGACCGATGGGTCGTGGGTGATCAGGAGCAGGGTCTGGCCATACTCCCGGGAGGCCCGGGAGAGCAGGGCCATGATCTCCTGCGTGGTGCGGGAATCCAGGTTGCCGGTGGGCTCATCGGCCAGAATGACCGCCGGCTCCTTCACCAGGGCCCGGGCGATGGCGACCCGCTGCTGCTGGCCGCCGCTCAGGGCGGAGGGCAGGTGGTCCCGCCGCTCCCACAGGTCGACCTGCTTCAGCGCCCGGTCGGTCCGCTCGGTGATTTCGGCGCGGCTCCGGCCCTGAATCACCAGGGGGAGCGCCACGTTCTCACGCGCCGTCAGCACGGGCAGAAGGTTGTAGGCCTGAAAGATGAAGCCGATGCGGTCGCGGCGCAGGAGCGTCAGGGCGTGCTCGCTCATGGCGGTGACCGGCTCCCCGGCGATCAGCACCTCGCCGCCGGAGGGCGGCTCCAGGCCGCCCAGCACATTCAACAGGGTCGACTTGCCCGAACCGCTCGCGCCCATGATCGCCACGAATTCGCCCCGACCCACCGATAGGTCGATTCCACCCAGCGCCCGCACGGCGCCCTCGCCCGATCCGAACCACTTCTCCAGGTTCCGGGTCTCCAGCATGGTCATAAAAATCCCTCCTGTACTGTCCTCAGAATGGCGAGGGCAGATAACAGGAGGGATGTGTTTAAGATTACGGTTTCGTCATCTGGTCAACGATCGGTGCGGCCCGGCTGTCGGCAGCCACAGGGTGAAGGCTGCGCCCGCCCCCGGCTCGCTCTGCACCGAGACCCGGCCGCCGTGCGCCGCAGCCACCGCCTGCACGATCGCCAGGCCCAGGCCGCTGCCCCGGGAGCCGGCGGGCTGCCGGGTTCCGCGGTAGAAGCG
>JBMONB010000228.1:0-2458 GCA_049325315.1 Bacillota bacterium
AACACCCCTCTCCTTGCCCGGCTGCAGGAGGGGCTCGGGGTAACCGCCGGCTTTGAGACCGATGTCAACGCCGCGGCGCTCGGGGAGCACCGCTGGGGAGCGGGGCGCGGGCTCGACAGCTTCATCTACCTGACGGTGGGCACCGGCATCGGCGGCGGCGGCATGCTGGCCGGACGGCTGATGCACGGTCTGGTCCACCCGGAGATGGGCCACATCTTCCTGCCACGCCGGGCCGATGATCCCTTCGAGGGGGTCTGCCCCTATCACGGCAACGGCTGCTTCGAAGGGCTCGCCTCGGGACCGGCCATGCAGCGCCGCTGGGGCGTTCCGGCTGAGCAACTGCCGCCCGACCACCCGGCCTGGGAACTGGAGGCCCACTACCTGGCCACCGGACTGGCCACCCTGATCTGCACCCTGTCGCCGCAGCGGATCATTCTGGGCGGCGGCGTGCCGCAGCAGGAACACCTCCTGCCGCTGGTCCGCCAGAAGGTGCAGGAGCTGCTGAACGGGTATGTGCAGTCGCCGGCGATTACAGAAGGGATCGACCAGTACATCGTCGCCCCGGCCCTGGGGGGCCAGGCCGGCGTGCTGGGCTGCATCGCCCTGGCGCAGGAGGCGCTGGAGGCAGGGAACTAACGAAAACGCCGTGGGCGGTCAGTGCCCACGGCGTTCTTTGTGTGCTCAGGCTCAGGCGCCCGGTCCATACCCGCGTGATGCGCCGGCTCCCCCGCGTGCCTGCCGCTGGCTTACCACCACGGCGGCCCCGATCAGCAGGGTGCCCAGCCACTGCAGGGGCAGGATCACATCGCCCTGGAAGAGCATCCCCAGGGTGAGGGCAAAGGGCAGTTCGGCCACGCTCACAATCGCCGCCCGGTTGGATCCGATCAGGGCGACACCCCGGTGCAGGAAGAGGAAGGGCGCAGCCCCGCCGACCACGGCGGAGAGAATCGCCGCCAGCCACCCCGCCCCGGAAATCGTGGGCAGCTCGCTCCAGACCCCGCCGCTCAGAAGCAGCGCAGTGGCCAGCACGGTCGCCCGGGCCAGGCTGGTAGCCGCCACCGGTGAGAGCCCGCCGACCACCCGTTCGCCCAGGACCATGTAGAGGCTGTAGAGCGCCGCCCCCAGCAGGGCGAGGACAATACCGAGCAGGGTGGTCGAGCCGGAGGCCACATCTTGCAAGTTGACCGTGAGCAGCGCCCCCAACAGGGTGAGGGCCAGCACGGCCAGATGGCCCGCTGTGGGCCGCTCCCCCAGGACCAGCCAGGCGAAGATGGTCACAAAGGCCGGGTAGGTAAAGAGGAGAATCGTGCCCAGCGAGAGCGACAGGTAGAAGAAGACGTAGCTCATGGCGACGGTGGAAGCGCCGCCGCTCAGAGCGAAGAGGGCCAGCAGCCCGGGAGAAACGCGGCCGCGGGGAAGAGCCGGCCTCGACTCCCGCAGGTACATGTACCCCAGAATCGCCTGGGTGATCACCGACTGGATCAGCATGAGGGCCGGAACGCTCAACCCCATGTTGTACGCCATCTTGGAGAAGAAGGACATGGCGGCGAAGGAGCCGGCCGATAGAACCATGAACAGGTAGCCCAGATGCGTCTTATTCATACTAGCGACTGTACCATGATATAAGACCTACGGCAAGGCACCGGGGCTACGGGCGGCTCCCCCGCAGGAAGTCGAAGTCGCAGCCCTCGTCGGCCTGGAGCACGTGGCGCTGGAAGAGCCAGCCGTAGCCCCGCCCGTAGGTGGGGACGGGCGGCTGCCAGGCCGCCCGGCGGCGCTCCAGCTCCTCCTCTGCCACCAGCAGGTCGAGCCGGCGGCCCTCCACGTCTAGCTCGATCCAGTCGCCGTCCTGCACCAGCCACAGCGGCCCGCCCGCCGCCGCCTCCGGCGCCACGTGCAGAATCACCGTGCCCGAGGCGGTGCCGCTCATGCGGGCGTCGGAGATGCGGACCATGTCCCGCACCCCCTGCGCCAGGAGCTTGCGGGGGATCGGCAGCAGGCCCGCCTCGGGCATGCCCGGCGCCCCGACCGGGCCGGCGTTCTGGAGCACCATCACACTGTCGGGCGAGATCTCGAGCGCCGGATCATCGATCCGGGCCATGAGATCTTCCAGCGAGCGGAAGACCACGGCGCGCCCCCGGTGCTTCAGCAGGTGGGGCGAGGCGGCCTTCGGCTTGATCACCGCCCCCCGCGGCGCCAGGCTCCCCTTCAGCACGGCGATGCCCCCGCCCGGGTGGAGCGGGTCGGAAAGCGGGCGGATGATCTCCCGGTAGACCTCGCTCCGCCGCACCGCCGCCAGGTTCTCCCCCAGCGTCTTGCCGGTCACCGTGAGGCAGTCCAGGTGGAGCAGGGGCGCCAGCTCCTTGAGCAGCACCGGCACGCCGCCGGCCCGGGCGAACTCCTCCATCTGGTACTTGCCGGCGGGCCGCAGGTTGGCCAGGAGCGGCGTCTCCCGCCC
>JBMONB010000229.1:0-2430 GCA_049325315.1 Bacillota bacterium
CCGCTCCAGGCCCGGATTCCCGAGAGCCTCGCCTCCGACCACCGGCCCCTGGTGGTGCAGGTCCGGCTCCGGTAGCTGTTTCCGGTCAGGCTCCAGAGCGCACGCCGGGCCATATCCTGGAGAGATGTACTTCACTCCAACCAGGAGGGTTCGCTGTGAACGGAGTCGTGACCCACGGGCCCCGCACAACGCCCCGGGTCGCCCTCACCTTCGATGACGGCCCGGATACGCTCTACACCCCCCAGATTCTCGACATTCTGCGCCGGGAGGGGGTTCCGGCAACCTTCTATATCATCGGTGAACGGGCCGACCGTCTTCCCGAACAGATGGCCCGCATGGCCGCCGAGGGCCACGAGGTGGGCAACCACGCCTACGAGGACCGCCACCTCGACCTGCGCACGCTCCGGCCCGAAGAGGTGCTGCGCACCCTCAGCCGGACCCACGAAACGATCACCCGCCTCACCGGACGCCCGCCCCGCACCTTCCGCCCGCCCTTTGGCTTTTTCAACAGCTTCGTGCTGGTCACCGCCAACCGCTTCGGCTACCCCACCGTGCTGTGGGATGTGGATTCCCTAGACTGGCAGTCGCTCTCGGCCCAGCAGATCCTCCAGAACGTGCTGCCCAGGGTGCAGAACGGCTCGATCATCCTGATGCACTCCGGCGTCACCCTGCCGGGCGAGGACCTCTCCGGTACGGTGGCCGCCCTACCCGATATCATCCGGGACCTGCGGGCGCGGGGCTTTGAGATGGTGACCGTCTCGCAGCTTCTGGGGTTGACAGGCTGACCGGCGGGGAGTAGAATACTCAATCAAAGGTGATGACGGGGAGGAGTAGCGCTGCCAGTGCTCCCACAGCGAGCCGGGGTTGGTGCAAGCCGGCGGAGGCGAACGGCGTGAAGATGGCCCCCGAACCGCAGGTCGATGCCCCCACCGGGGCGGTAGGCTGAGACGGCTGGCCCCCGTTAGCGGGCCGGGGTATAACGGCCCCCATGGGCCGCGTACCTTCAGAGGCCCTGCGCGTGAGCGCGGGGCGAATCAGGGTGGAACCACGGGGAGAGTAAGCCCCGTCCCTGCGCGCTGCGCGGGGGCGGGGCTTTTTGCCGTCCGGCGCGGCCGATATCGCACCACAGGAGGGAGCTTCAATGAACCGGTCTGTCTACCTGACCACATC
Organism: Bacillota bacterium; assembly: GCA_049325315.1. Lineage (GTDB taxonomy): Bacteria > Bacillota > Sulfobacillia > Symbiobacteriales > Symbiobacteriaceae > JAWLHU01. Next base: position 1,171 of record JBMONB010000229.1, read on the forward strand.
GATCTTCTATGCCAACGGCCCGCTCCACATCGGCCACGCCTATGAGGCGGTCGCCGCCGACGCCCTGGCCCGCTACTATCGGGCAAAGGGAGACCAGGTTCACCTGCTTACCGGCACCGATGAGCACGGCGTCAACATTCAGCGGCGGGCCGAGGCGAACGCCAGGGCCCCGCAAGACTGGGTCGACGAGGTCGCCGCCGCAGACCGCCGGGCGCTGGACGCCCTGGGGATCAGCTACGACGACTTCATTCGGACCACCGAGGAGCGCCACCGCAAGGCGGTGCAGGCGATCTTCACCCGGCTCTACGAGCAGGGCGATATCTACCTCGACGAGTACGAGGGCTGGTACTGCCCGTTCGAGGAGTCCTTCTGGACCGAGGCGAAGCTGAAGGAGTCCAACCTCTGCCCCGAGTGCGGCCGCCCGGTGGAGTGGGCCCGGGAGTCGGCCTACAAGTTCCGGCTCTCCCGGTACGCCCCGGTGATCGCCGAACTGCTGGAGCGACCCGGATTTGTGCAGCCCGAGTCCCGCCGCAACGAGATGCTCACCTTCCTGCGGGAGGGGCTGGAGGACTTCGCCGTCTCCCGCACCTCGGTCAGCTGGGGGATTCCCGTTCCCTTTGATCCAAGGCACACGATCTACGTCTGGCTGGATGCGCTCTCCAACTACCTGACCGCCCTGGGCTACACCACGGAGGATGACCACCTCTACCAGCGGTTCTGGCCGGCCCGGGTACAGTTGGTGGGCAAGGATATCGCCCGCTTTCACGTCATCTACTGGCCTGCCCTGCTCACCGCCCTGGGCGTCAGCCTCCCCGGCCAGATCTGGGCCCACGGCTGGTTCAATGTCAACGGGGAGAAGATCTCCAAGTCGCGGGGCAACACCGTGGACCCCGTGGCCCTGATCGACCGGTACGGGGTCGATGCGATCCGCTATTACCTCTTGCGGGAGCTCCCCCTCGCCTCCGATGCCAACTGGTCGGAGGAGGCGCTGGTCCTGCGGACCAACGTCGATCTGGCCAACGACCTGGGCAACCTGCTCTCCCGGACCACCCAACTGATCAACAAGTTCGCCGGCGGGCGAATTCCCACCCCCGCCACCACCGATGGCATACTGGAGGCCACCGCCCGCGAGGCGATCGCTGCGCTCCAGACCAACCTGGAGGGGCTGCGCCTGGCGGACTCCCTGGCCGCCCTGTGGCGGCTGGTGGGCCGGGCCAACAAGTATATCGAGGAGCAGGCCCCCTGGGCGCTGGCGAAGGA
>JBMONB010000230.1:0-2426 GCA_049325315.1 Bacillota bacterium
GCAACCTCGTCGGCAGAGAACCGGGCGGTGGCCCGGTAGTGCTGGGGTCCGTTGTACTCGAAGGCCACAGCGGGCGGGTAGAATCGGTCCAGCTGCAGCCGCTCGCCGGTTCGTGGATTCACCAGGAAGCCCGGGGTGGCATCGTCCTCGTAGTCCTCCGAGTCAACCAGAAGCGACAGGTACTCCCGCATCAGCCATTCCCCGAAGTACCGGACCTTCTCCAGGCGCCTCTCAGCCTCGGCGATCGCCGTCATGCCCCAGTTGAGGCCGGGGAAGGTCAGCTCAAAGCGAACCCGAGCAAGCCGATTGGCTCGCTCCACCTTGATCCACTCCGCACGGGCCAGTTCGTCTACGGCCCCGGCCACCGTGTTGCGGCTGGCGTGGGCAAGGGCAGCCAGTTCAGCATAGGTAAACTGGCCGGAGGGATGGCTGAAACCGGGCGTCAGCAGCAAGATTCCATACAGGACCCGGGTAGTGATCCCCAGCCTGCGGTTGGTCAGGAGGCTGACGGGGACGGCGACCGAGGCGCCGGTGGGGCTCCCGGTCCCGGCGAGGTCCCACCCGGCAGCCGTCAGGACAGACATTGCCTTGAGTACTGTCGGGCGGGAGAGCCCCGATGCATCACTGAGCCACGCTGTGCCGGCCTGGTCGGAAGCCGGCCGGAGGCAGGAGATCATCCAGACCAGCTTGGCCGAAGCCGGCAGTCCCGGGCACAGCAGGAGAGAGGCGGGCACCTGCACCACTTCCTTCGCCATGGACCCATCCCCCTTCTGCGCTGGTGAGGAGGATTTCTGCCGGCCGCCTAATTCTCCTTCAGTTTTCTAACGGAGGGCGAGCAGGATCTCTGTAAAATTATTGAACGAGAGGGTCTGACGAGGGTCAGTCGCTGCCTCTGTGGGGATTGATCAGGCCCCAAATCGGCCTGATGTGGGCTCGGGGCGTGATCTCGTGCAATTTTTTGCCGCCCAGGACCGAACTGGCTGTTAAATTATTGCGTGAGAGGCCGAGTTCGGGCCTTGGGTCACTTGGAGTGGCCCGCCGTGGGGGGAGTCCACCACACCGGCTGCGGCGCCGGGTTCCACCCCGCCAGTGCCCCCGCCAGCCCCCGCCAGCCCCCGAAAGCAGGCAGGGAAGGCCCCCGGGGGGAAGGCCTTCCCTGTGAGAGATCACGGCAGGCTACTTCACCATGAAGCTGCGGAGGAGTTCCAGCTTGGCCAGGTTGGCATCCTGCCGCTCCGCCACCGCACGGACCACGTTGGCCACCGCTGCCTGGAACGCTTCAACCTCCTGGATAGTTGCGGGCATGGGCATGCCGGCCGCCACCAGGGCATCGATCTTGGCGGCCTCTGCGTTCAGCAGGCTGGCCAGGGCCGCCTCCTGGAGCGCCAGCGCCTCCAGCATGTCGCTCAGCGCCTGGTCGGCGCTCACGATCGGAATCTGGGGAAGAGCCATGAGAAAAGACCCCCTTGCAGGTGGATGGTAGGTCCATTCTACCGGATTCGCCTACCAGATTTCCATGTTCTGACAGGTGATTCGCTCACCGCCCCACGCAGGGAATTGTGGAATCTCCCAGAACTATCTAATCCCAAACCCGCAGAGAGGATGACCCGCGTGCGCATTGGCCTCGACCTCGACGGCGTGCTCGTCCACTCCATTCCCCGCTGGATCGCTGTGCTCAACCGGGAGGCGGGCGCCCACTACGGGCCCGACGACCTGCCCGACACCCACGGCTCCCCCGAGCAGGCCTACCACTCGGACCGGAACGAGCTGGAGATGCTGATTCTGCCCGGCCCCGTCGATGGCGGCCCCCAGGCTGCCCAGGCGCTTCATGCCGGTGGGCATGAGCTGGTGGTGGTCACCGCCCGCCACCCCCGCATGCGGGGGCTGACCCAAGCCTGGCTCGACTACCACGGCGTGCCGATCCACCGGCTCCACTTCCTGGAGGGCGCGAGCAAGGCGCCCACGGCGCTGGCCGAGGGGCTGGACTGCATGGTGGAAGATGCTCCCCATAACGCCCTTGCCCTTGCCGAGGCCGGGGTGCCCGTCTTGCTGTTTGGCAGGCCCTACAACCGTGACCTCAGCCACCCGCTGATCCACCGCTGCGACGGGTGGGCAGTTGTGCTGGAACAGATCAGGTCCGGCTCGCTGCCTGGTCGGCCATCGCAGCGGTTCCCAGCGTAGCGACGCCTCGCAATCGCAGCTGTCGACACCGCAGAATATCGAGAGAACCCTGAGACAGGTCTGTCTCAGGGTTCTCGGTCATCTTGCTGCTAGGGGCGACCGTGGTTTGCCGGTGGCGGCGGAGGGGGGGCAGGCTCCGTGGGCGCGGGTTCCGGCTCCGTGGGCGTGCTTTCGGGCTGCGTGGGCGCGCTTTCGGGCAACGCCGCCTTGCCCGATCGGGCAAAACAAAGACACCCCGAACGCCG
>JBMONB010000231.1:0-2417 GCA_049325315.1 Bacillota bacterium
TTCGAGAGCCGGGCCACGTGCTCCTGGGTCTCGTCGGCCTCCCGAATCAGCTTCAGGTCGGCCCGGTTGGTCTCCTCCATGGCGTTGACGATGACGCCGACGAAGAGGTTGAAGACCACGAAGGTGCCCAGCAGAATGAAGCTGACGAAGTAGAGCCAGGCCCATGGGTAGACGGCCTGCAGCGGCATCATCACATCGACCCAGCCCTCCAGGGTGACCACCTCGAAGAGGGTGAGGAAGGAGGCCGACAGGCTGCCGAAGTGGTCCGGGGAAATCTGCCCGAAGAAGGAAGCGCCCAGAATCCCATAGACGTAAAAGAGCAGGCCGAGCAGGAGCAGAATGGAACCCATGGAGGGGAGCGCCTCCAGCACGGCGCCCACCAGCCGCTGCATGCTGGGCACCACCGAGACGACACGCAGCACCCGCAGAACGCGCAGCAGCCGGAGGACCTGAACGACGCTGGAGCCCCCCAGCAGGTGGCCCGACAGCACAATCGCCAGATCGAACAGGTACCAGCCGCTGGTGAGGGGAACTGTCCAGCGCGGCCATTCGGCCACGAACCGGAGCACCATCTCCAGGGTGAAGGCCCAGAGCACCACGCCTTCCACCACCCGTACCCAGAGACTGCTGTGGTGGAGAACCCCGGCGGTCTCGAGGCCGATGAGCAGGGCGTTGCCGAAGATGAGGGCAAGCACGCTGTTGGTGAAAGCCGCATGGTGGACCAGCCGGGCGATCCGCTCCGGCAGGGAGAGGGGAACACCGTACACGGTGGATGAGCTGACGGTGGAGGTCTGGGGTTTCATCTCTCTCCTCCTGCTGCGAATATTCAGGATGACTCTATTCGACACGGTCCCCGACAGCCCTGCCCCTCACGCCGGTCAATCCTGCCAACACGATGGCATCAGCGCCAGAGCACGTTGCAGCACCGCCCGCTGCTCCCCTGTTCGCCAGGCGGCAGCCAGGTGGAGAACCGGTGAGCGGTCCAGGGGAAGGCAGACGACCCCGGGCCGCCCGAGCGCCAGAACCGAGGCGGGCGCCAGCGTCACCCCCACCGCCCCGGCTACCAGGGAGAGGAGGGTCTCCATCTGCACCGCCTCCTGGACCACCCGGGGGGTGAACCCGGCCTGGCGGCATCCGTCGAGAATCTGGCCGTAGAGGCCCTGCCCGAAGGCGGGCGGAAAGAGCACAAACGGCTCCTCTGCCAGCGCCTTCAGGTCCAGCGGCTGCTGGAGGCGTGCCAGCCGGTGCCCGACGGGCACCACCGCCACCAACTCCTCTCGCCGGACCGCCTTCAGGCTCAGGGCGGGTTCATGTACGGGTGGGCGTAGGAGCCCCAGGTCGATTTCGCCGGCGGTCAGCGCCGTCACCTGCTGGGCGGTGGTCATCTCCTGCAGCGAGAGGGTGATCTCCGGGTAGGTGTCCCGCAGGCTCCGCAGCAGGGCGGGCAGCACCTCGTAGGTGGCGGTTCCCACGAACCCGATGGCCAGGTGGCCCGTCTCGCCGCGGGCGGCCCGGCGGGCGGAGCGTGCGGCCCGGTCGACCTCCGCCAGCGTGCGGCGGGCGCCATCCAAAAAAGCGGCCCCTGCCTCGGTGAGGGCGACATGGCGCCGCGAGCGGTGAAAGAGCGCCACCCCCAGCTCCCCCTCCAGCTGCCGGATCTGCTGGCTGAGGGGCGGCTGGGCCATCTGGAGCCGGGCGGCGGCCCGGCCGAAGTGAAGCTCCTCCGCCACGGCGATGAAATACCGCAGGTGTCGCAGTTCCATCGCTCATATCTCCTTCATATCAATTGAGTGTCATTCATATATTGGACATATCAGAACACACCTCCTATCGTAGCCTGTAGGAGGTGCGACTTTGCATGGCAGGACGAACGGTGATTGTGACAGGAGGCTCACGGGGTATTGGGCGAGCGATTGCCCAGGCCTTCGTGGAAGATGGCGACCAGGTGGCCCTGATTGGGCGTGACGAGCAGGCGCTGCGGGAGGCTGCCGAGGAGTTGGGCGACCGGGTGGCCTGGCAGGTGGCCGATGTAAGCCGGCGGGAGCAGGTGGAGGCTGCGGTCGCCCGGGTGGTGAACCGCTCTGGGCCGGTCGCCGTGCTGGTGAACAACGCCGGGTTTGTGCGCGGGGTGACCACCGACATGGAGCCCGCCGAGGCAGAGCGGCTGTGGGACGAGGTGCTGAACGCCAACCTGAAGGGCGCCTTCCTCATGGCGCTGGCGGTGGCGCCCCGCATGGTCAGGCCGGGCGGGCGGATCATTCAGGTCTCATCGATCGCCGCATTCACCGGCGGCAGCCGTGCGGGTTCCACCGCCTATGCCGCCGCCAAGGCCGGGCTGCACGGGCTGACCGCCGGCCTGGCCCGGGAGCTGAGCTCGCAGGGGATCACCGTCAACGCTGTGGCCCCGGGCTTCATCG
>JBMONB010000232.1:0-32324 GCA_049325315.1 Bacillota bacterium
GCATCTTGATCTTCCCGGGAGATCGACCACTTCTCCGCGACGTTCTCCGCCGTCTCGCCCATGCTGTAGGGGTAGTACATCTCCGCCAGCTTCGGGTTGGTGAAGCGCCAGCCGATGGTCGTGTCGTAGATCTCCACGCTCCGGGCGAAGGGCTCGGCATGCTTGGCCATGACGAAGGGGGCCCGGGTCATGGACTCCACCCCGCCGGCGATGTAGATATCGCCATCGCCCAGCATGATCGCCCGGGCGGCCTGGTTGATCGCCTCGAGCCCCGAGGCGCAGAGGCGGTTGACCGTGGCGCCGGCCACGCTTACCGGGAGACCGGCCAGCAGGAGCGCCATGCGTGCCACATTCCGGTTGTCCTCGCCCGCCTGGTTGGTGTTGCCCAGGTAGAGGTCCTCGATCTGGACGGGGTCCACCCCCGGGTTCCGTTCCAGCAGTCTTTTGATCGTGAGGGCGGCCAGGTCGTCGGGGCGGACACCTTTCAGCGCCCCGCCATACCGGCCAACCGGGGTGCGAATCGCATCGACAATGACGGCGTTGCGCCTAGACATGCTCTGTCTCCCTTCCTAATCGCTCAGTCGGCAGCGGTGTCGCCGAGGTAGGCGGCAATCACCCGCAGATCGGTCTGCGCCTCCGCCGGGGTGCCGGCGTAGATCACCTGGCCGGAGTCCAGCACGGTGACGGCGTCGGAGATGTTCATCACCAGCCGCATGTCGTGCTCGATCAGCAGAATGGTGATCCCAAGGCTCCGGATGCGCCGCAGCGCTTCATCGAGTTCCTCCACCTCGGTCTCGGAGAGGCCGGCGGCGGGTTCATCGAGGAGGATGATCTCCGGCCGTGCCGCCAGGGCCCGGGCGATCTCCAGCAGGCGCTGGAGGCCGTGCGGCAGGCTGCCCGCCACCTGGTCGGCCCGGTCCGCGATGCCCATGAAGGCGAGCAGGCCCAGGGCAAACTGCCGGACCTCTTCATCCTCCCGGCGGGAGGTGGGCGTCGCCAGGGCGCCGTCAAGGAGGCCAGACTTGCGCCAGACGTGCTGGCCGATCATCACGTTCTCGATCACGGTCAGCTTCGGGAAGGTCTGCGAGCGCTGGAAGGTCCGGGTGAGGCCAAGCCCGGCCAGTTCATGCGCCTTGCGCCCCGTAATCTCCTGACCCTTGAGGAAGACCGCCCCCGACGTGAGCTTGTAGATCCCGGAGATGGTGTGGAGGCAGGTGGTCTTGCCCGACCCGTTGGGGCCGATCAGGGCATGGATCGTCCCCTTCTCCACGGCGAGGTCCACGCTCTCCAGGGCGGTCACGCCGCCGAAGCGCTTGGTCAGCCCCCGCACCTCCAGAATTGGGCCGGCGGCGCCCTTCTGGGCGCCACTCCGCAGAAGCCCGGCAGCCTGGTGTTCCAACTGCTTCAGCTCCACGTCGCCGGGAAGGGGCTGCTGGCGCTCGACCCAGCGGCGGGGAATCAGGCTGGCGATTCCGCCCGGGAAGCCAAGGACGATCACCAGAAGCATGCCGCCGTAAATGATCAGCCGGTAGGCGTCGAGCCCTGCGATCAGCTCGGGCAGAATCTGCAGGACCAGCACGCCCAGTATCGGGCCGGCGATCGTTCCCATGCCGCCCATGAGCACCATGACCAGCATCTCCACCGAGACATGGAACGTGAACGAGTCGGGGCTTACATAGTTGAAGACGTGGGCGTAGAGGGAGCCCGCCATGCCGGCGCCAAGGCTGCCCAGGAGAAAGGCCATGAGCTTGTACCGGTACTCGCTGATCCCCAGCGACTCCGCGGCCAGCTCTCCCTCCCGGATCGCCAGAAACGCCCGGCCGGTGCGGCTTTTCACCAGGTTGGAGAGCGTCCAGGTGCTGCCGGCCACCAGGGCCAGAATCACGTAGTACGCCCACAGATCGTTCAGTTCGCGGCCGAAGATAATCAGCCCCGGGATTCCGCTCAGCCCGGCGAATCCGCCTGTGAAGGAGCCCCACTCGTTGGCCAGGCGCTCGACCATGATCCCGAAGCCGATGGTGACGATCGCCAGGTAGTGGTGACGCACCCGGAGAGCAGGCACGCCAAGGAGCAGCCCCACCGCCACCGTGACCAGAATCGCTGCAATGAAGCCGCCAATGAAGCCCGCTTGCAGTGCCAGCGCCATCTTGGCCGAGGTGTAGGCCCCCACCGCGAAGAGACCGGCGTGGCCCAGGCTGACCTGACCGGCATAGCCGGCCATCATGTTCAGCCCTTGCGTGGCGATGATCAGGATCCCTACCAACTGATACTTCTGCATGTAGAAGGGGTTGTCGCTCAGCAGCGGGAGGGCCGCCGCAGCCACCAGGCCTACCAGTGAGAGGATCGTGCCGGCGTTGAAACGTGTCGACCTCATCGCTCTCACCTACGCTTTCTCAAGGACATGCTCACCGAAGAGACCTTCGGGGCGGACCACCAAAACTAGAATGATCAGCAGGAAGGAGGTGATGTCCCGGAATCCGGCGGTAATGTAGGTGCCGCCGAAGACCTCAATCACCCCGAGCAGCAGGCCGCCAACCATGGCGCCCCGGTTGGAGCCCAACCCACCCAGAACCGCAGCGCCGAACCCCTTGAGGCCGACGATCAGGCCCAGGGTCGAGGAAGCGAAGGTGAGCGGGCTGACCAGGAAGCCGGCCAGGGCGGCCAGGACCCCCGAGAGCGCAAAGCTGAAGGTAACCATGGTGCGGGTGTTAATACCCATGTACTCCGCCGCCTCGGCGTTGAAGCTGGTCGCCTTGAACGCCTTGCCAACATACGTGCGGTTGAGCAGCAGTTCCGTGACGCCCGCCAGCAAAATGGCGGCGATTAGAATGAACGCCTGGACCGAGTTGATCACCAGGCCGCCAAGGCGGAAGTTGATCTCGGGAACCAGCGCCGGCAGTGGATGGAACTCCTTGCCCCACAGGAGCATGGCCACGTTCTGGATAATGATCCCCGACCCCAGGGTGGAGATGATCCAGGCCACCTTGCTCCCACCCTTGCGGCGGGAGAGCGGGCGCCAGGCCACCTGGTCCACCAGGATCGCCAGAAGCGGCACGATCAAGAGCGGAGCGAAGATCGCCAGGTAAGGCGGCGCCTTCCAGGCGGTGATGGCGGCCAGGCCTACCATGCCGCCCATCATCACCAACCCGCCCTGGCTGAAGTTCATGATCCCGGTGGTGGAAAAGATGAGGTTGTAGCCGATGGCTACCAGGGCGTAGATGCTGCCCATGGTGAGTCCGGTGAAGATCAGCTGGAGGAGAAACTCAAGTTTCACGGCCAGCCCCCTTTCTTGAGGTGGTCGCACTGGGTCCGGGGATCTCCCCGGACCCAGTCCAAGGCTACATCGGGCTTACTTCTTGGTGTCGTCGTACTCCTCGAGGCCGTCCTTCTTGACCAGGACCATGGTCAGGTCCTCTACCTTCCACACGAAGTGGTTATCCTTCGTGAACTGGATCACGTCCTTGGAGCCCACGTTCTTGTGCGGCTGGGTCTCAATGTAGTCCCGGATCTTCGCCGGGTCGGGGCCGACAGCGCCGATCGCCTGCACCACGATCATGCCAGCATCGTAAGCGAACATCGCCGAGCCGAAGTTCTCCAGGGGCATCTTGTTGGCATCGTTGCCGTAGTACTTCAGGTAGGTGTTGTAGCCCTCGGTGATGCGGGCAGGCAGCTGCCCATTGCGGGCGGGGTTGGGCCGCACATGGCCGGCGGGCCAGATGGAGAGCCCACCCTGGGCGGCATCGCCCGCCAGGGCCCGGAAGTTGGCCATTTGCATGGCGGTCGAGCCCACGAGGGGGACGTCCCAGCCCAGCTTGGCCTTCGCCTTGGCCGCCTGCGCCTGGTCGTGGCCCAGGCTCCACAGCAGCACGATGTCGGCGCCCGCTTCCTTGGCCTGGAGCATCTGCGGGGTCAGGTCGGGCGAGGAGTAGTTGTGGGTGATCACCTTCACGGCCTTTACGCCAGCCTGCTCCATCTGCTTGGCCAGCAGACCGCCGCCGCCCTTGCCGTACGCCGTATCGTCATGAATGATCACAGGCTTCTTGAACTGGTGATCCTTCACGAACTTGACCAGCCGCCCGGCCTGCACATCGTCCGAGGTGGTCACCATGAAGAACCAGTTGGGGCCGCCCTTGGCCAGTTCCACCGCCTTGGGCATAATGCCGGTGCCCGTGGCGACCGGATCGATCAGGGGGATCTTGGCCTCGAAGACCAGCGGCATGATCGCCAGGGCGTTGGAGGTGTTCGTCGGACCGATGATCGCCACGACCTTCTCCTTGTAGATCAGCTCCTTGGCCAGCTCGGTGGACTTGGTCGGGTTGGCCTCGTCGTCGCGCAGGACGATCTCAAACTTGTAGCCATTGATGCCCCCGTCGTCGTTCGCCTTGCGAATCGCCGCGATGGCGGCGTCCAGGTACTGCCCCAGGGTGGCCGAGGCGCCCGACCGGGAGCCGAGAATGCCGATCTTGACCGTCTGCAACTCCTTGGCGGGCTGGGCCTTTGCCGGATCAGCCTTGGCGGGTTCGGTCGTGGCGCCAGCGCCGGCGGGCTGGGTCTTGGCGCCGCCGCAGGCCGCCAGGGTCAGCAGGAGCACCAGTGCCATAATCGCTGCGTAAAACTTCCGCATCTTCCATTCCCCCTGTGATGAGATTAGGCTTCAACAGCTCGTTTCGCGGCCTTGGATCCGCCCAGGTAGAACTGGGCCACGTGGTCATCCTTCATAAGGGTCTCGGACTTGCCCGACAGGGCAATGTGTCCGGTCTCGAGCACATAGGCCCGGTCGCTGATCTGCAGCGCCCGGAAGGCCTTCTGCTCGACCAGAAGGATGGTGGTCCCCTCTGCCTTGAGCTCGGCAATGGTCTGGAACAACTTGGCCACGATAGCCGGGGCCAGTCCCAGGGTGGGCTCGTCGAGCATGAGCAGCTTCGGCTTCGCCATGAGCGCCCGGGCCATGGCCAGCATCTGCTGCTCGCCGCCGGAGAGAACCCCGGCCTGCACCTTGTGCCGGATCTTCAGCGCCGGGAAGCGGTCGAGCATGGCGTCGGCCATCTCCATGGCCTCGGCGCGGCCGCCCCCGTAGAGCCGGGGGAAGGCCCCCATGAGCAGGTTGTCGCGCACCGACAGGTTGGCGAAAATCTGCCGGCCCTCCGGTACCATGACCAGCCCCTTGCGGGTAAGGGCGTGGGCGGGCATCCCGTTGACACGCGCACCATCGAAGGTGATGCTCCCGGTGGCGGGGGCGAGTGTCCCCTGAATGGCCTTCAGCAGGGTCGTCTTGCCGGCCCCGTTCGACCCGATGATCGCCACCAGTTCCCCTGAATTCACCTCCAGTGAGACCTCGTGCAGCACCTTGACCGTCCCGTAGGAAACGTTAATCCGCTCGACTTTGAGCATCTATTCCCCTCCGTTTGATCTTCTACGGCCGCTCAAACAGGGTGGCGATTCCCTGGCCACCACCGATGCAGGCGGTGACCATGCCGAACCGGGTGGAGGTGCGCTTCATCTCATAGAGCAGCTTGGCGGTCAGAATCCCACCTGTGGCGCCGAGCGGGTGTCCCAGGGCGATCGCCCCGCCGTTGACGTTCACCCGTGCCATCTCTAACCCCAGTTCTCGGATGCAGGCCAGCGCCTGCGCGGCAAAGGCCTCGTTCAGCTCGACCAGGCCGATCTGGTCCAGACTCATGCCTGTGCGCTGGAGCAGCTTCCGCACCGCCGGGACCGGGCCGATGCCCATGACGTTCGGGTCGACCCCGGCCACCGCCCAGGCTCGGACAAACCCAAGGATCTCGAGGCCCCTTGCCCTGGCCAGGCCCGCCTCCATGAGCACGGCGGCCGAGGCGCCGTCGTTGATGCCGGAGGAGGATCCCGCCGTCACCGTGCCGCCCGGCTTGAAGGCCGGGGGAAGCTTCGCGAGCCGCTCCAGGGTGGTGTCGAGCCGGGGGTGTTCGTCCACGGCGAAGGTGACCGACTCCTTGCCGCTGGGCACCTGAACGGGGACGATCTGCTCCCGGAAGCGGCCTTCGGCCAGCGCCGCCGCCGCCAACTGCTGGCTGCGGAAGGCGAAGGCGTCCTGCTCTTCCCGGCTGATGGAAAACCTCTCCGCCACGTTCTCGGCGGTAATGCCCATCTCCGGATTGCCAATCTGCTCCGGCGACAGCTGGGGGCGCAGGAACTTCGGGGGAACCCGAGAGTAGGCCGAGGCCGGCCGCTCCAGTATGTACGGCGCCCGGGTCATGGACTCGACGCCCCCGGCCACGAAGACCTCGCCAGCGCCGGCCATTATGCGGCTGGCCGCCGTGTTGATCGCCTCCAGGGCGCTGCCGCACTGACGGTCGACCGTCAGCCCCGGCACGTCGACGGGAAGCCCCGCCTCCAGGGCGCACAGCCGGGCGATATTCCCGCCTCGTGACTGGACATTGCCGAAGATCACATCTTCGATCTCATTCGGATCGCACCGGGCCCGCTCGACGGCCGCTTTGATTACCCCGGCTCCATACCGGTGGGGCGGCAAATCCCGCAGCGCTCCGTTCTCCCTGGCTACCGCCGTACGGACCGCTGCGACAATGGCGACTTCCCGCAACGCTTTCCCTCCCTTTCTCCCTTTCTGAAGGTCTACCAGTAGAGATGGCCGTCAAGCAACGCCCGGCCGATGATCCCCTTCTGAATCTGGGTAGTGCCCTCCACGATGGTGAGCTGCTTGACGTCCCGGTAGAAGCGCTCCAGGGGGTAGTCCTCCATGTAGCCGTTGGCGCCCAGGAACTGAACGGCATCGGTGGCCGCCTGCTGGGCGGTCTCGGTCGCGAACCACTTGGCCATGGAGAGCACATGGGCGGTCTCCTTGCCGGACTTGCCGTCATCGACCATCTGGGCCGCCCGGTAGGTGAGCAGGCGGGAGGCCTCAATACGAGTGGCCAGCTCCGCCATCATCCACTGGAGCCCCTGGTGCTCAATAATCGGCTTGCCCATGGTGGTGCGCTCCCGGGCGTACTCCATGGCGTACATGAGCGCCCCCTCGGCCAGACCGAGGCCGCGGGCCGCCACCACGGGTCGGACCGAGTTGAGGGTCGACATGATCACGCTGAAGCCCTTGTTCTCAGCGCCCAGCATGTTCGCAGCCGGGACTTCGCAGTCCTCGAAGATCACCTGGTTGACCGGTACCCCCCGAACCCCCATCTTCTTCTCCTTGCGGCCGATGGTGAGGCCAGGGGTGTTCTTGTCGACCACGAAGACGCTCATGCCCTTGTGGCCCGCAGCCGCGTCGGTCTTGACCGCCACGGTGAAGAAGTCGGCCACGCCGGCCCCGGAGATCCAGTTCTTCGTGCCGTTGATCACGTACTTGTCGCCCTTGCGGACGGCCCGGGTCTTAATGTTGGCTGCGTCGGAACCGGCGTCGGGCTCGCTGAGGCAGAAGGCGCCCCGCCGCTCGCCGGCGGCCACCGCGGAGGCATACGCGCGCTTCTGCTCCTCGGAGCCGCCGAACATGATCGGCCCCAGGGGCAGGCGGGTCAGCAGGAGCATGAGGCCGGAGGAGCAGCAGTACTTGGCGACCTCCTCCACGGCCAGCACCAGGCCGGTGGTGCCTAGCCCGGCTCCGCCGTACTCCTCGGGAATGGCAACCCCCAGCAGCCCGGTCTCCTTGAACACCTGGAACAGGTCGTGCGGGAACTCTTCGGTCCGGTCGATCTCAGCGGCACGGGGGGCAACCCGCTCCCGGGCCACCTGCCGGGCCAGAGCGACCAGGGCCTGCTGCTCGGAGCTGTGGTAAAAATCCATGCATGTTCCTCCCTGTTTGCTGGGACACGGTTCACGCTTGGGGTCTCGCCTTACACCACCGTTACCCCGCCGTCAACGGCGATCACCTGGCCCGTAATGTAGGCAGAGGCAGCGGATGCCAGGAGCACCGCCACGCCCTTCAGGTCCTCCTCCCCGCCCAGCCGGCCCATGGGGCAGCGCTCTAGAATCACATCGAGCGCACGGTCCATGGTCCCGCGGGTCATCTTGGTGGGGAAGAAGCCGGGAGCGATGGCGTTCACCGTAATGCCGTACGGCGCCCACTCTGCCGCCAGCGCCCGGGTCATGTTAACCAGGCCGCCCTTGGTGGTGTTGTACGGCAGGGTTGCCATGAGGCGGGGGTGGTTTCCCTGGAGCCCGGCCACCGAAGCGATGTTGATCACGCGCCCCGAGCGGCGGGGAATCATGGACCGCTTGCCCACCGCCTGGGTCAGCACGAAGGTGCCTGTCAGGTTGAGATTGACCACCTTCAGCCAGGCCTCCAGGGGCAGGTCCTCCGCCGGAGCGCCCCAGGTGGCGCCGGCGTTGTTGACGAGAATGTCGATCTGGCCCCATGCTTCCAGCACCTGGTCGACCAGGGGCGGAATGCGGGCCGGGTCACCCAGGTCGCAGGCAATGGGCAGCACCTCGAACTGCAGCGCCCGAAGATGCGCCGCTGCCTCCTGGAGTTCGGCCTCCTTGCGGGCGATGATTACCAGCCGGGCACCCATCTCCCCCAGCGCTTCGGCGATCTGGAGCCCGAGGCCCCGGGAGCCGCCGGTGACCAGCGCCACCTGGCCGGAGAGATCAAGCAGTCTGCGTACGCTCACCGGGGCGCTCCCCCTTTCGGGCCATGGCCTCCCAGACCAGTTCGGCCACGTCTCGGCTGACCACGGACTCCTCGCAGCCTACCGCCTTCAGGCCATCTTCCATCATCTGGAGGCAGAAGGGGCAGCCGGTGGCCACGGTGGTGCACCCGGTCGCCCGGGCCTGCTCGGCCCGGAGGTGGTTGATCCGCCGAGTGCCCGGCTCATCCTCCAGCCAGGCGTGCCCGCCGCCGGCCCCGCAGCAGAAGGACTGCTCCCGGTTCCGGTCCATCTCGGTCACCTGGCCCAGCACCTGGCGGGGCGCCTCGTACTCGTTGTTCCAACGCCCCAGGTAGCAGGGGTCGTGGAAGGTGACCGACCCCTGGTCTGCGGTCAGCCCCAGCTCCGCCAGGAGCTGCGTGTGGTGGATCACCGTGAACTCTCCGCCGAACTGCCGGTACTCGCCGCCCAGGGCGTGCAGGCAGTGGGGGCAGGCGGTCACGATGCGCTTGAACCGGTAGCTGTTCAGCAGCTCGACATTGCCCCGGGCAACGGTGTCATAGAGGAACTCGTTGCCCATGCGCCGGGCAGGGTCGCCGCAGCAGCTCTCCACGCTGCCGAGAATGGCGAAACTGACTCCCTTCGCCTGCATCACCTGGGCCAGGGCCCGGGCGGTCTTCTGGTTGCGCTGGTCGAAGGCGGCGGTGCAGCCGACCCAGTAGAGCAGGTCGACCTCACCGGCCTCAGCGATGGTGGGGATATTCAGCCCCTCGCACCAGTCGGTGCGGGAGGCAGCGGCTCCCTTGTACGGGTGGAGCCGGTTCTCCAGGCTCCGGCTCGCCTCCTGAAGCATCTCGGGGAACTCCGACTGCTCCATGACCAGGTACCGCCGCATGTTGACGATCTTGGGCACGTGCTCGATCAGGACCGGGCAGGCGTCCATGCAGGCCCGGCAGGTGGTGCAGGCCCAGAGGCTCTCCTCTGCCACCTTGGCGCCGTCCCGGAAGTCGAGGATCAGCTGCCGGGGCGAGAGGGGCTTGTCGGCGGCGTAGGCGGGGCACATCTCCTGGCAGCGGCCGCACTCGGTGCAGGCCTCCAGGTCCAGGCGCTCCTTCCAGGTGAAGTCCTCGGGTCCGGTGATCCCCAGCTTCTCGGCCTGCTCGAAGTCGACCGGCTGGAGCGCCTGGTAGCGGGGCTCCAGGTCGGCGAAGTAGATGTTGAGCGCTCCGGTGAAGATGTGGCCCATCTTCGTATAGGGCAGGTGGGCGATCCAGCCGAAGACGGTGACCAGGTGGAACCACCAGAAGAACTGGTGGGCCAGAACCAGGCCGTCCTCGGCCATCCCCTCAAAGGGGAGGGCGAAGGCCCAGCCCACCGGCGACCAGGCCCGCCAGGGATCATCGGTCAGGGCGATGCGCAGCCCTTCGATCACAAAGCCCTGGAGCATGATCACCAGGAGCAGGCCGGCTGTGAGGAAGTCGTGCTTCCCGCTGGCCAGCCGCTCGGGCCGGAGCACAAACCGTTTCACCAGCATGTAGGCCAGTCCCACGGTGGCAGCCAGACCGACCAGGTCCAAAATGAGCGACTGGAAGACGAGGTAGAATGTGCCCTGCATCACCTTCACGCCGAAGTCGGCCTCAATGGCCACCACCAGGGTGCCGATGAAGAGCAGGAGCATCCCCCAGAAGATGGCCAGGTGGCTGTAGCCCGAGCCGGGGTCCCGGCGGAGCCGGGTGTGGAGTAGCAGGTGGCGAGCCACCAGCCGCAGCCGCTCCGCCCGCCGGTCGAACCGGGCCGCCGGCTTGCCGGCCCGCACCGCCTGCCATTTCCGCCAGAAGCCGTAGCCGAAGGAGGCCAGGGCGGGCAACAGGAGCAGGTACATGATCCAGTGGTAATCGATGTTCAGATAGAGCTGCCGGGTGGCTTCCGAGTCCAAGGTGAGTCCCTCCTACCGGGCCAGCAGTAGCTCGAACTGGTGGGTCAGGGCCGGAAGCACCGCCTTATAGTCGCCCACCACGCCAAGGGTTGCCCGCTTGAAGATCGGCGCTTCCGGGTCCTTGTTGATCGCCACCACCGTCTTGGCATTCGCAATGCCCGCCAGGTGCTGGCTGGCGCCAGAGATTCCAACGGCAATGTAGAGGTCGGGGGCGACCATCTTGCCGGTCTGGCCAATCTGCCAGGAGGTCGGGCACCATCCGCCGTCCACTGCGGCCCGGGAGGCGCCGACCGCCCCGCCCAGCACCGCTGCCAGCCGCTGCAGCTGCTCGAAGCCCTCCGCTCCGCCGAGCCCGCGGCCGCCTGCGACCACCACCCGCGCCTCTTCCAGCCGCAGGCCTGCCGTCGCCTCACGAATCTGCTCCAACACCCGGGTCAGGCCCATCGACCCGTCGAGCACCAGCCCTACCGGAATCACCTCCGGGGCGGATGGGCCATCGGCGGCGGGCTCCTGGGTGCGGGCCCGCAGGGTGACCACCTGCACCGACCGGCGGCCGGTATAGGTGGCAATCGCCTTCCCGCCGAAGACGGGCCTGACCATCTGCAGGCGCCCGTCGCTGACCGAAAGGCCCACCGCATCGGTAACGCAGCCGGCCTTCAGCCGGGCAGCCAGCCGGGGTCCAAGCTCCTGGCCGGCCTCGTCGTGGCCGAAGAGAATCAGGTCGGGGCCGAACTCCTTCGCCACCGCCTCCAGGGCGGTCAGGGCGAGATCGGGCTGGTATTCGGCCAGCAGCGGGCTGGCGCCGTGGTAGATCACCTGCACGGGGAGGCTCTGCTCGGGTCCCAGCACCACCGCCGTTACGCGGGCCCCGCCAAGTGCCGGGGCGATGCGCTGCGCCGCCCCGATCAGTTCGAGGGTGAGCTTGCGGTCCCGGCCCGCCACGATCATGATTTCAGGCATCTCTCTCTCCTCCATTCATGGGCGGGCTACAGCACTTTCAGCTCCCGCAGGCGTCCCGCCAGGGCCGCCGCCTTGGCAGGCGCATCGTCGCCCTCGATGATCTCGCAGTTGCCATCCATCTGCGGGATAGCGAGTCCTTCCAGCGTGACCGCCGGCTCCGTGGCGACCACCGGGGCGGGCACCACGCTGATCGGCTTGCGCATGGCCATCATGGTGTCCTTCACCTTGGGGATGCGGGGCAGGTTGGCGGTGTCGTTGGTAATGGAGACCACCGCCGGCAGCTTCACCTCCACCCGGTCGATCCCGCCGGCGACCTCCCGCCGGAGTACCAGCTTCTCGCCCGCCGGCTCGGGGCCAAAGGCGGCGGTGACGCAGGCGAAGCCAAGGGCCTCCGCCAGCATGGGCCCCACCTGGCCCCGGTCCCAGTCGCCGGCCTGCCGGCCAACCAGGACTAGGTCCACCGGGCCGGCCTCCCGAATCGCTCCGGCCAGAGCCGCTGCCGCCGCCTCGGCGTCCAGGTCAGCCGGGCCATCGACCCGAATCGCCTCGTCGGCCGTCATGGCCAGGGCCCGCCGCAGCACCTCGTCGGCCTCCTTGGGTCCCATGCAGACCGCCACCACGGTGGCGCCGTGCTTCTCCTTCAGCTGAACCGCCGTCTCCAGGGCGTTCTCATCGAAGGAGGAGATCACCAGCTTGGCGGAGCCCCGCACCGGCTGCCTGGCCACCGGATCCACCCGGAAGTCCTTGGGCGGAAGCTCGGGGTCCAGAATCTGCTTCAGACAGACTGCGATCTTCATGCCTTCCCCCCCTCGGCGGTGTAGTCATACCAGCCCTTGCCGGTCTTGCGGCCGTACTCGCCTCGCAGGTACTTCTCCTCGATCGACCGCGGGGGCCGGTCCTGCTCGCTGCCCGACTCCTCGAAGCGCTGCTTGCGCACCAGGTAGGCCACGTCGATCCCGGTGAGGTCCATCAGCCGGAAGGGGCCCATGGGGTAGCCAAGCGCCTTTTCTGCAGCCAGATCGATCTCCTCATGGGTGGCCACGCCGTTCTCCAGCAGGAAGCAGGCCTCCCGCACCACGGCGCCCAGCAGCCGGTTGGCCACGAAGCCGGAGATCTCTTTCTTGATCCAGATGGGGATCTTGCCCGTACGGCGGGCGAACTCCATGAGGATCTCGGCGGTCTCGGAGCTGGTGTGGGGTCCCTCCACCACCTCGACCAGCTGCATCACCAGCGCCGGGTTGAAGTAGTGGAAGTTGGCCACCTTGGCCGGGCGGGTGGTGGCGTCGGCCACCTTGGAGGAGACAATGGTGCTGGAGTTGGTGGCCAGAATGGCGTGGGGCGGGGTGAGCCTGTCCAGCTCGGCAAAGAGCTCCCGCTTGACATCGAGCCGCTCGATCACCGCTTCGATCACCAGGTCGGCCCCGCCGGCCGCCTCCTGCAGCGTCGGGAAGATCTGCAGCCGGGCGGCGGCAGCGTCTGCCTCGTCGCGGGTGATGCGGCCCTTGGCCACCCGGCCCTCCAGGTACTCGGTCTTCCACCTGGCGGCGCTCTCCAGAACGGCGGGTACGGCGTCGGTCAACGTGGTCGGGTAGCCGTGCAGGGCGCAGTTCAGGGCGATCTGCCGCCCCATGGCCCCGGCGCCGATCACCGCCACCTGTTTCACATCATCGATCTGCATGGTCCACTACCTCCTCACTAGCACACCATCGAGAGCCATGACCCCCTGCCCCTCGGGCAGAACGGCCAGCGGGTTGATCTCCAGTTCGGCAATGCGGTCGTTCAGCTCGAGGCCCAGCCATGAGAGGTGGACCAGCGTCCTGGCCAGGGC
Source organism: Bacillota bacterium (assembly GCA_049325315.1). Lineage (GTDB taxonomy): Bacteria > Bacillota > Sulfobacillia > Symbiobacteriales > Symbiobacteriaceae > JAWLHU01. The sequence continues at coordinate 13,298 of JBMONB010000232.1, forward strand.
AGGTATGTCTGCCACAGGCCGGCCGCGATAGCCGGTGAGCAGCTTGTAGCCCTTCACCGACCGGATCAGGCGGTGCGCCTCCGACTCGGTGAGCGGAGCGGGCCACCAGGCTACATCTTTGAACAGCTCCACGTAGATGCCGCCCAGCCCGAAGCCGATCAGGGGGCCGTAGATCGGGTCTACCTTGACCGCCGCAAAGGTCTCCACGCCGCCCCGGGCCATCTTCTCCACCAGGACACCGTCGATGGGGCGGCCACCCAGGAACTGCACAGCCCCTTCCGAGACCTCGTGGTAAGCCCGAATCAGCTCGTCGGCCGAACCGATGGAGACCTTGACCGCCCCGGCCTCGCTCTTGTGGAGCAGGGCAGGGGAAACCGCCTTCACCACCACCGGATAGCCCAGGCGCTCCGCAATCCCCAGCGCCTCCCCGGGGGTCCGGGCCAGCCCGCTCCGGGGGGCTTCGATGGCCCAGAGGCCGAGCAGATCCTTCACCTGCACCTCGCTCAGCCCGCCGTTGGCGGTCAGGCTACCCGCCACAGCGATTCGCTGCGGGGAGAGGTCGGGCAGGGTCGGTATCGCCTCGGCCGCCAGCCGCTCCCGCGCTGCGGCGTAGTCAGCCAGGTGCCGGAGCGCCCGGAAGGCCCGCCAGGGAGAGGTGAAGACCGGCAGCCCATGGCGGTGGACCAGCGAGCGGAACTCGGCGGTGTAGGCCTCGCCCGAGGTGGCCACGACCACCATCGGCTTCTCGCTCTGCTCAGCGGTGGCCCGAATGTCGGCGAAGGTCCGGTCCTTGAGGGCCCCGGTGGGGCTCGAGAGCATGACCGCCAGCGCCCCGACCTCCGGCGCCTCCCGCATAATGTCGAACGCCCGAATGTAGAGGGTGGAGTCGTTGAGCACCATCGCTGTCAGGTCGACCGGGTTGGAGATGGAGCCGAAGGCCGGAATGAATTGGCCCAGCCGCCGGCGGGTCTCCTCGGAGAGCTCCGCCATGGCCACACCTTCGGTGTGAGCGGCATCGGCCGCCATGATCCCGCTGGCGCCCGAGGTGGTGACAACCCCAACCCCCAGCCCTGTCCGCGGGTACTTCCCCTGGAGGAGGACCTTCAGCGTGTCGAGCATCTCCTCCACATCGTGAACGATGATCACGCCGTACTTCTGGGCAATGGCGTCAAAGGCGGTCTCCGAGCCGGCCAGGCTGGCCGTATGGGAGGCGGCCGCCCGCTGGCCGAGCTGCGAGCGCCCCGACTTCAGAATCACCATGGGCTTGCCGGCTCGGGCGCAGGTTCGGGCCGCCTCGGCGAAGCGCCTGCCGTCTTGAATCCCCTCAATGTAGCCGGTCACGATCCGGGTTTCGGGGTCGTCGGCGAAGAACTGGAGGAAGTCGACCGAGTCGAGATCCACCTGGTTGCCGGGGTTGGCAATGTACCGGAAGCCCAGCCCGTGCTCGCTGGCCAGCGTCATGAAGCCGTAGCCGTAAGCGCCACTCTGGCTGACGAAGCTGATCGGCCCCTCTGGAAACTCCTTGTCGCTGAAGGGGACGGCGAACCCGAGCGGCACCTTTCCGGTCACGTTCAGGCTGCCGATGCAGTTCGGGCCGACGATGCGCATGCCGCTCTCCCTGGCCAGCTCCCGCATGCGGGCCTGCAGGGCAGCGCCGTCCTCCAGGCCGGTTTCGGCGAAGCCGGCGGAGAAGACGATGGCGAACTTGACACCGGCTGCGGCGCACTCCTCGAGGCTGGCCAGCACCCGGGAGGAGTTGACCGCCAGCATGGCGACATCGACCGGGCCCGGCAGCTCCTTGATCGTCGGGTAGGCCCTGTACCCCTGTACCTCGGTATACTTGGGGTTGACCGGATAGATCGGCCCCTTGAACTCGTGCAGTTTCAGGTTGAAGATCGGTCGTCCGCTGATCGACTTCTCGTCGGTGGAAGCCCCGACAACGGCGACAGACCGTGGGTTGAAAAATCGTTCCAGATCGGGCCCGGTCACAGCTACACCCCCTAGTACTCCTGCAGGACCCGGCCCGCAATGATCAGCTTCTGTACCTCGCTGGTGCCCTCGTAGATGCGGGTGATCCGGGCGTCACGGTAGACCCGTTCCACCTCCATCTCCCGCATGTAGCCCATGCCACCGTGGATCTGAACCGCCTTGTCGGCCACCCGGGCAAAGGCCTCCGACACAAAGAGCTTGGCGATGGCGGCCTCCTTGATCACGTTCATCCCCTGATCGGCCATCCAGGCCACCTTGTAGGTATAGGCCTGGCTTACGGCGTGATCGACCGCCATCTCGGCCAGGTAGGACTGAATGATCTGGTGCTCGGCGATGGGCTTGCCGAAGGTGACCCGCTCCTTGGCGTAGGTGGCGCAGAGCTGGATCAGCTTCTCCATGGTGCCCACGGCCCGGGCGGCCAGGGTGGCCCGCCCCTTGGTCAGGATCTTCAGGGCGGCGACGTAGCCCATGCCCTCCGGCCCGATCATGTTCTCAGCCGGAATCTCCACATCGTCGAAGAAGAGCTGGCAGGTATGGGAGCCGTGAAGCCCCATCTTGTGCTCGGGAGCGCCCTTGGTGAAGCCCTTCCAGCCCGACTCCACCACGAAGGCGGAGATGCCCTTGACGCCCTTCGACTTGTCGGTCACGGCGATCACCGTGAAGATCTCCGCCTCCGGCCCGTTGGTAATGAACTGCTTCTGCCCGTTCAGGATCCAGCGGTCGCCCTTGCGGACGGCGGTGGTCTTGATCTCCCGGGCATCTGAACCCGCCTCAGGCTCGGTGAGGGCGAAGGCGGCGAGCCGCTTGCCCGATGCGATATCCGGCAGGTAGCGCCGCTTCAGGTCTTCGTCTGCCAGGTCAACGATGCCGGTGGTGCCAATGCCGGTATGGGCGCCGAGCAGGCTGGTAAAGCCGTTCGATGTCTTGCCCAGCTCCTCGTAGACCAGGGAGCGGCCCAACACGCCCAACTCCAGGCCGCCGTACTGCTCGGGAATCGAAAGCCCGAAGAGGCCCATCTCGGCGGCCTCCTCGATCAGGTAGGAGGGAATGCGATCCTCTACCTCGATCTGATGAGCCACCGGCTCCACCCGCTTCATCGCAAACTCGCGCACCGTCTCCTGAAGCGCCTTGAGTTCCGCCGGAATCGTGAAGTCCATATGTCTTACCTCCCCTTGAACTGAGCGGGTCGCTTTTCAATAAAGGCCGTCATACCCTCGTACTTGTCCTCGGTGGTGAAGAGCAGCGCCTGTGCCATCTTCTCGTAGGCGAGACCGCTGGCGATGTCGGTGTTCATGCCCAGGTTGACCGCCAGTTTTGCCAGACCCACCGCCAGGGGCGCCTTGGTCAGCATCTTCTCGGCCATGGCCCGGGCCGCACCCAGCAGCTCCTCCGCCGGCACCACCTGGTTGACCAGCCCGATGCGCATCGCCTCCGCGGCGTCGATGATCTCGCCGGTCATGATCAGTTCCTTGGCCTTGCCGAATCCCACCAGCCGGGCGAGCCGCTGGGTGCCCCCCGCGGAGGGCAGAATGCCCAGCGCCACCTCGGGCTGGCCAAACCGGGCGTGGTCCGCCGCGATGCGAATATCGGCCGCCATGGCCACCTCGCAGCCGCCGCCCAGGGCGAACCCATTGATCGCGGCGATCACGGGCTTGGGCAGGTTTTCGAGTTCGAGCAGAATGTCCTGGGCCTCACTGCGGAGGTACTCCCACTGGGAGCGATCCCGCATCGCCCGGATATCGGCGCCCGAGGCGAAGGCCTTCGCGCCGGCGCCGGTCAGAATCACCACCGAGACCGAATCGCTCTCCTTCGCCTGCCGGACGGCGGCCCGCAGTTCGGCCCAGGTCTGGGGATCCAGGGCGTTTCGTACCTCGGGACGGTTAAAGGTCACCGTCAGAACGGCGCCCTCCTGCCCCAGGGTGAGGTTCTGAAACTCGGTCACGGTGATTCCTCCTTCACGGTGTAGTCGTAGACCCCGCGGCCCACCTTGCGGCCCAATCGGCCGGCCTTTACATACTTGATCAGGAGCGGACAGGGGCGGAACTTCTCGCCCAGGGTCTGGTGCAGGTACTCCAGGTTCTTCAGCCGGGTGTCCCAGCCCACCAGATCGCCCAACTCAAACGGGCCCATCGGGTGATTCAGCCCGAGCTTCAACGCCTTGTCGATATCCCGGGCCGAGGCCACCCCCTCCATCAGCATGTAGAAGGCCTCGTTGCCGATCATGGCGTTGATGCGGCTGGTGGCAAAGCCCGGGAACTCGCTCACCTCCACCGTCTCCTTTCCCATGCGGGCCGCCACCTGAAGTGTTGTCGCCACCGTGGCTTCATCGGTCTCCAGGCCTCGAATCACCTCGACCAGCCTCATCTTGGGCACCGGGTTGAAGAAGTGCATACCGACGACCCGATGCGGCGTGCGGGTTGCTCCGGCAATCTCTGTGATCGACTTGGCCGATGTGTTGGTGGCCAGGACAGCGTGGGCGGGGGCAACCCGGTCAAGTTGGGCAAACAGATCCAGCTTGAGGGCCAGGTCTTCCGGTGCGGCCTCGATCACAAAATCGGCCTGCGCCACCGCCACGGGCAGCGTCTCCGCCGTCTTGATTCGGGCAAGGGCGGCTTCTGCTGCGGCAGAGGTCAGGCTCGACCGCTCCACGCCCCTGGCCAGCACTGCCCGAATCGAGGCCAGGCCCTTCTGGATCGCTCCCGGGTGGGGATCGTAGAGGGTAACATCATAGCCGCCGGTCGCCGCCACCTGAGCGATGCCGCTGCCCATCTGGCCGGCGCCGAGGACGGTAAGAAATTGAACGCCCATCCAAGCCTCCTTGTGTGAGATGATTTCGGAATTCTTACATGTGCAAAGGTCGTGCCAACGCAAGAGCGGCGCCCGCTGAGGGCGCCGCTCTATGCACGACGGGGATAGTGAAAATAAGAGTTACCTATAGGGTGAATGAAGTAGCTGTTTAGATTCTGAACGGTACTTGTTCCGAATCTGGACGATCTTCGTAATCCTTCAGCTTCTTCCAGAGGGTGGTGCGGCTGATCCCCAGCCGCCGGGCTAGTTTGGTGCGGTCGTATCCCATAACAGCGTCAAGGGTCGTCAGAATCTGTCCCTCCATCTGGTCGAGGGTGCCGAGGGTGATCGTCAGCGTATCTTTGCCGTCCGGCTCTGTCAGCTTCAACTCGCTGCTCTGCCGCTTCATCTCCTGGATCAGCCGGCCGGCCAGGGTACCGACGTCCGGATCAGCTTGCACCAGCACGGCGTACTTCTGCAGGAAGTTGCCCAGTTCCCGGACATTGCCCGGCCATGAGTAGGTGCGCAGGGTCTGGTAGACCGCCGCCGGCATGGGGGGAGCGCCCAGTTGGGCAAGGAAGTATTCCGCCAGCTCCTTCAGATCGTCCATCCGCTGCCGTAGGGACGGGACCTCCAGGTGCAGCACGTTGAGCCGGTAGTACAGATCGTCGCGGAACTTGCCGTCCCGGACCGCCTGAATCAGGTTTCGGTTGGTGGCGGCGATGACCCGGACTTCCACGGGGACCACCCGGTGTCCGCCGACACGCCGGACCCGCCGCTCCTGCAGCGCCCGAAGGAGCCTGGCCTGCAGGCTGATCGGCATCTCACCGATCTCGTCGAGGAAGAGGGTCCCGCCGTGGGCGACCTCAAAGAGCCCGGGGGCGCCCCCCTTGCGTGCGCCAGTGAATGCCCCCTCCTCGTAACCGAAGAGCTCGCTCTCCAGAAGGCTCTCCGGGAGGGCCGCACAGTTGATCGCGACAAAGGGCCCCTCCCGCTGGGCGCTTTCCTGGTGCATGGCCTGGGCAAACAGCTCCTTACCGGTGCCGCTCTCCCCGGAGATCAGCACGGTCAGGTCGGTCCGGGCAAAGGTCTTGGCCTTGGCCACGGCCTCCACAATCGCGGGGGATGAGCCCCGTATGTCACGGAAGGAATAGCGGGCAACCAGCCCCTTGGTGGAGAGTTCCTTGCGGATCTTGGCTTCCCATTGCTGAATCTCGCTGGCGCCCTGAAAGATCACCACCAGCCCCTGGGCGCTGTCACCCACCCGAATCGGCCAGCGGGTGCTGACATAGGCGCTGCTGCCGACCTTCACCACCTCGCCATCCGACGCCTGCCCGTTGCCCACAAGCCGGTGGATGAACCCATGCTCCGACCGCAGTTCATCGAGGCTCTTCGCCTTCACGCTCGCCTCCTTGACCCCAAAGAGGCGCTCGGCCGCCCGGTTGAAGACACTGACCCTGCGATCGGCATCGAGGGCGATGATTCCGTTCACCGTTGTGTCCAAAATCGCCTGGGCCATTTGCGCCCGGGCGCTGTCCCGCAGGCGGAGATCCATCAGCTCTTTCGCCTGCCGAAGGGCGTCCTGCACCGCCTCGCGGCTCGACTGGACGAGGACCCCCTTCATTCCCTTCTCCTCGACCATGGGGGGCACGCAGGAGCCCGTGCCCACGACCACGTCGTAACCCTGCCGGGCGGCCTGGCTGATCTGAGCCTTCAGGTCGGGGATATCCCTGTAAAGCAGGGGGGTGAAGTCAAGGCCCAGCATCTCGCCCAAATAGCCGAGGTCGTAGGGCCGGCGCTTCAGGTCGTAATCGGCAAAGGCGATGCGCTGCCCCATCTGTCGGGCTTTGTGGAGCGCGTCCATCACGTCGAAGGCGGTAATGTTGATCATGACCACGGGAATGCGCAGTACCTTGCGCATCATCACGGCCGTTGGTCCCCGCCCAATGATCAACTGAAACCCTTCGGCCTCCCAGCGGCGTGCGATCGCAACCCCATTGGCAAGCACCGCCTGTTCTACCTTGACCGGCAGAGAGATCTCCGCGGCCAGGTGCTGAACGAGTTCGGTGAACTCGTCATATGGAGAGATCACGCCAATCTGGAGCTTCATGGGTCCGCCCCCTTGAGTGATGACAATTCACTCGATTATTTCGTGCGGCTCTCTTTTCTATGTCCGACAAATTACCCCCTTCAAATCCGGGTTATCTCACCGATAATAAATGCCTATGGCTCACCTACCGATTCGAATGAGCTATAGCTCTCCTCACCGTTCCTAATGGAGAGGGCGACCGTCAACAACCCGGCTGACGGTCGCCCGCTGCTTTTACTCAGTCCCATTTCCGCCTGTCCTCCAGCCGGGGCGCCCCGTCCGCAATCACCCCCGGCGCTATGGGCCGCACCTCGCAGCTCAGTCGGGTCGCCGAGCGGACCGCCTCCACCACCGCCCCGGGCGCCGGGCCCCCGCCCTTCGCCTCGACGCAGAGAATCAGGTGGTCCCGGTGGTGCTCGTCGCGCTCCACCACCGCCTGCCAGCGGGCCACCTGGCCGGCGAACCCGGCCATCGCCTCCTCAATCTGGCGGGGGTAGACGAACATGCCCCGCACCTTGACCACGTCGTTGGCCCGGCCCATCCAGCCCTTGATCCGCAGCGACGGGCGGCCACAGGCGCAGGGCTCGGTCACCAGGGCGCTCAGGTCGCCGGTGCCGAAGCGGAGCAGCGGGTAGGTGGTCTCCAGCAGGGTGACCACGATCTCGCCCACCTCGCCGGCGGGCACGGGAACCCCCTCTGGGTCGCACAGCTCCACCAGCGCCCCCGGCTCCAGGTGCATTCCCTGCCGCTCGGGGCACTCGTAGGCGACCAGGCCCAGGTCGGCGGTGCCGTATGCCTGGTAGACATCGACCCCGTACTCGCCCAGCCGGGCCCGCAGGGCCGGGGGCAGGGGCTCGCCGGTCACCAGCGCTCGGCGCAGGCTCAGCTCCCGCCCCATGGCGCCGGCCTTCTCCAGCAGCGCCAGCAGGTACGATGGCAAGCCGATATAGCCGCTGGCGCCGGTCTCGGCCAAGACCTTCACCTGCATCTCCTGCTGCCCCACGCCGGCAGGAATTACCACACAGCCCAGGGCGCGGGCGGCGTCGTCGAACATGAAGCCGGCGGGGGTCAGGTGGTAGTTGAAGCAGTTGGCCACCACCTGGCCGGGGCCAAACCCTGCGGCTTCTAGGGCCGGGCGGAACCGCCAGTAGTCGGGGCGGCCCCCCTGCGGGTCGTAGATCTCGCCCGGGCTAAGGAAGATGCGGGCCAAGCTCCCGATGTCTTCCCCCAGCAAGCCGCCGAAGGGGTGGTCAGCCGCCTGGAGGCTGCCCAGCGCCTCCTTGCGCATCACCGGCAGGGGCTGGAGCGACTCGGGGCCGGAGACGGCGACCGGATCAATCCCCGCTGCCTCCAGGCGGGCCCGCTGGGCAGGGCTCCGCTCCCAGGCATGGGCCACCACCGCCCGGAGCCGGGCCAGACCGTCTGGTGACGTCCAGATGGATGGCGCACTCATGCCAGCCACCGCTTCCTGCGCTTGTAGGCCTTCGCATCCCGGTAGGACTTGCGCCCCACATCGGTCAGGCCCAGGTAGAACTCCTTTACATCTTCGTTGTTGAGCAGGGTGTCTACAGACCCTTCCAGCACGATCTTACCGGTCTCCATGATATAGCCGTAGTGGGCAATGGAGAGCGCCATCATCGCGTTCTGCTCCACCACCAGGAAGGTGGTCTTCATCTCCTCATTCAACCGGCGAACGATGTCGAAGATCTCCTTGACCAGGCGCGGCGCCAGGCCCAGGGAGGGCTCGTCGAGCAAGACCAGCTTGGGCCGGGCCATCAGGGCCCGCCCGATGGCGACCATCTGCTGCTCGCCGCCCGAGAGGTAGCCCGCCTTCGACTTGCGCCGGTGGGTCAGCTTGGGGAAGTAATGGTAGACCATGTCGAGGTCGCGCTTGACATTCGCCCGGTCGGTCCGGGTGTAGGAGCCGGCCAGAAGGTTCTCATCCACCGTGAGGTGTCCGAAGACGTGGCGGCCTTCCATCACCTGAAAGATCCCCTTCCGAACGATCTCCTCCGCCTCGCGGTTGGAGATCTTCTCCCCCAGGAACTCGATCGTGCCGTCGGTCACCTCGCCGTTCTCCGATTTCAGCAGGCCGGAGATCGCCTTCAGCGTCGTCGTCTTCCCGGCGCCGTTCGCCCCTAGCAGGGTGACGATCTTGCCCTCGGGCACCTCCAGCGACATGCCCTTCAGGACCAGGATGACGTGCTCATACATCACTTCTACGTTATTCAGGGTGAGCACGGGACCACCTCGCTTGGGGTAGGGTAGCAGGGGCGGGGCGAGCCCGCCCCTGCTCCACCAGAGACTACTTCCCGACCGGTGCGACGAAGTTGCCCAGCGGCTGCCACTTGCCCGACTTGACCTGGTAGATGCGGGCCTTCTTGGCGCCGCCATGGTCCTTGTCGGTGAAGGTGAGCGGAGCGCCGATGCCGCCCAGGTCGTAGTCCTTCATGGACTCGAAGGCCTTCTTCAGGCTCTCGCCGGTCACATCGTCGCCGGCCCGGCGAACCGCCTCGGCCATGATCCGACCGAAGACCCAGCCCTGCAGCCACTTCTGGGTCAGCTGCTCCGGCTTCTTGCCCTTCGACTTGGCGAATTCCACCGCTTCCTTGATGCCCGCGCCATCCTCGTACGGGAAGGCGAAGGCCGGGGTGCCCACGAAGCCCTCAGACGCATCGCCGGCGGCCTTGATCAGGGACTCATCGACCGAGTAGGTCATGCCCAGGAACTGAATCTTCCCAAGCAAGCCCTGCTGCTGGGCGGCCTTGAGCACCTGGGTGGTGCCCTTCACCACGTTCTGGATCAGCACGAACTCGACGCCCTTGTTGGCCAGATCGAGCACCTGCGTCACGGCGTCAGCCGCAGCGCCGGGCAGGGCGGCCTCGCCGACCCAGGTAAGGCCGATCTTGCTGGCGTAGGCCTTGGCGTCTGCCAGGGGGGCCTGACCGAAGGCGGAGTCATGGTAGATCATGCCGACCTTGGCGTTCGCCTTCTTGGACTTGGCGTAGTCGAGCAGGACCCGGGCCTGCTGCGAGTAGGTCGACGAGACGATGAAGTTGTACGGGGTCTTGCTCGGATCGACCAGGCTCTCGGCGTAGGAGCCCGAGATGTACGGCACCTTGTCCTTGGCGATCAGTTCCTTCATCGCCTCGGTGTCGCCCGTGCCCCAGCCCATGACGGCGACGACCTTGTCCTGCTGGACCAGCTTCTTGTAGAGGTCCACCGCCTTGGGCGTCTGGTAGGCGTAGTCGCCCCAGACCAGCTCAACCTGGCGGCCGTTCACGCCGCCCTTGGACTTCAGGAACTCGAAGTAGGCCTGGGCTCCCTCGCCATGAGGATGGCCCACGTCCGCCGTGGCGCCGGTCATGTCGAAGATACCGCCGATCTTGACCGGAGGCTTCGCAGCCCCCCCGCTGGTCCCCTTCGATCCACCGCAGCCCGCAACCAGAGCCAGAATCATGAGGACCGCAACCACTGACCAGAGCTTCCGCATTCTTCCCCCAACCTCCCTCAACAAAATGTGGACCTAGTAACTGAACGGCCAGAGACGGAAGTAGTCCTTGATGTTCCGCCACAGCTTCGCCAGCCCCTCCGGCTCGAAGACCAGGAAGAGAATGATCGCCATGCCGAAGGTCGCATCCCGGAGCAGAAGCAACTTCCCTCCGATGGTGGGGAAGATTGGTACCAGCATCATGGCGAACTCGCGGACCAGGATCGGCAGGAGCGTCATGAAGGCCGCCCCGTAGACAGAGCCCATCACCGTGCCCAGACCGCCGATGATGATCATCGCCAGCAGTTCAATGGAGAGATGGAAGTCGAACTGGTCCGGCGAGATGATCATCACGTAGGAGGCCCAAATCGCCCCGGCGATGCCGGCGTAGAAGGCGGAAAGCGCAAAGGCGACCACCTTCGTCCGGAAGAGGTCCACCCCCATCACCTCGGCCGCCAGGTCCCGGTCACGGACCGCCATGAAGGAGCGGCCCATCCGGGTCCGGAGCAGGTTCTGGGCGAAGACCCCCAGCGCCAGCGCCACGGTCAGCCCCAGGTAGAGGAAGCTCAGCTCGCTGTCGAGGCTGAAGCCGAAGAGCGACGGGCGTGCCACCGACATGGAATGAATGCCCCCCGTAAACCAGTCGGCCCGCACGAAGAAGAAGGTGAGAATCACCTGCGCCGCCAGGGAGGCGATGGCCAGGTAGAGCCCCTTCAGACGGGCCGAGGGGAGCCCGAAGAGGGCGCCCACCGCCGCCGCCGACAGGCCGGCCAGCGGCATGGCCAGCCAGAAGGAGAGGCCAAGCTTCATCAGGTAGCCGGCGGTGAAGGCGCCCATGCCGGTGAAGGCGCCGTGACCTACCGAGATCTGCCCCGCCACGCCCGTGAGCAGGTTCAGCCCCAGGGCGGCGATGGTGAAGACCACCACCATGTTCAAAATCGAGAGGTAGTAGTTCGGCAGCAGCGGCGGCACCAGGAAGAGCAGGGCCACCAGCACCCAGCCGCGCCAGGCAGAGAGCCGGGTGGGGTGCAGGGCCAGATCCTGCTCGTAGGTGGTCAGGTAGACCCCGCACTGCATGGTGAAGGGGTAGCGCAATCGCATCACAGGCCTACACCCTTTCAATAATTTCCTTGCCAAACAGGCCGTACGGCTTGACCAGCAGAATCAGGATCATCACCCCGAACGGAACCACTTCCTTGATGCCGGTCATGTACTGGTCCAGGTAGCCACCGGTCAGCGACTCCAGGATCCCGATGATAAAGCCGCCCACAATGGCGCCCGGAATCGAATCCAGCCCGCCCAGAATCGCCACCGGCAGCACCTTGAGGCCGTACGATGTCAGCAGCGGGTTGACGCCGGCGATATTCCCCAGGAAGATGCCGCCCACCGCCGCCACCATCGCCGCCACCGCCCAGGTGGCCGCCAGGACCCGCTTGACCGAGATGCCCATGGAGAGCGCCGCCTGCTCGTCGTCGGCCGTCGCCCGCATGGCGATGCCCAGCAGGCTGTACTTGAAGAAGGCGGTCAGCAGGGCCAGCAGCACCATCGCCGCCACCAGGCTGTAGAGGAAGACCTCCGAGATAGCGATCGGCCCGAAGGTGACCGGCGTGCTCTTGAAGAGGCCCTGGAAGGAGCGCAGGTCGGTACCCCAAATGAGGTGGATCACCGACTTGATCAGGAACGAGAGCCCCAACGTGACCATGATGATCGAGATGGGCGGCTCGCCGATGAAGGGGCGGAGAACCACCCGCTCGATGGTGACGCCGACCATGGCGCTCAAGGCGATGGAGAGCAGCAGGGCCAGGAGGAACGGTACCTTCAACGTCGTGGTGAACAGGAGGCCAATGTAGGCGCCCAGCAGCACCATCTCGCCCTGCGCCAGGTTAATGACGCCGCTCGCCTTGTAGATCAGCACGAACCCCAGCGCCACCAGGGAGTAGAGCGCCCCGACCACGATGCCGTTGACCGTCAGGTTGAGAAAGAAGCCCAGTCCGTCGCTCACACCGCAGCACCTCCCACCCGGGACAGCTTCTCGATCCGCCGTACCGTCAGCACCGTCTCGGTAACCGTCTCCTTGCCGTCCCGATAGCGCACCCGGGACTGCACGGGAATCTGTTCCACCCCGCTGTAGAGGCCGCTGATCACCGGGTCGTACTTCTCGTAGACGAAGGCCCGGCGCAGCTTCCGGGTCCGGGTCAGCTCCTCGTCGTCGGCATCTAACTCCTTGTGGAGGATCACGAAGGTCCGAATCCGGGCCGCCTCGGGCAGGTCGGCATTGACCCGCTCGATCTCGCCCTCGATCAGGTCGAGCACCTGACCCTTCTGGGAGAGGTCCTGGTAGGTGGTGTAGGCGATGCCCCGGTTCTCGGCCCAGTTGCCCACCGACCGCATGTCGATGTTGATCATCGCCACCACGTGGGTCCGCCCGTGGCCAACCGCCACCGCTTCCTTAATGAACGAGGAGAACTTCAGCTTGTTCTCGATGAAGTTGGGCGAGAAGATCTCGCCGCTGGCGAGCCGCATCACGTCCTTGAGGCGGTCGATCACCACCAGCTGGCCCGACTCCTCGTCGATATAGCCCGCATCGCCGGTGTGGAGCCATCCACCCTCGAGGGTCTTCACCGACTCCTCCTCCATCTTGTAGTAGCCCTGGAAGACCGCCGGGCTCGTCAGGAGGATCTCGCCGTCGGGCTCGACCTTCATCTCGCCGCCGGGGAGCGGGGTGCCCACCGTGTGGAAGCGAATGGCGTCGTCCCGGTGCAGCACGGCGATGCCGACAATCTCGGTCTGGCCGTAGATCTGCTTCAGGTTGACCCCCATGGCGTGGTAGAAGCGGAAGACGTCGGGGCCGAGGGCGGCGCCGCCGGTGTAGGCCCGCTTCAGGCGGGTCAGCCCCAGGTGGTCTTTAATGGCGCTGAAGATCAGGAACTCGCCCAGCCAGTGCAAGATGCGATCCTTCGTGGAGACCGGCTTGTGAGCGAACTTGGCGTCGGCCACCCGGTAGGCCACCGGCATCAGCTTCTCCCAGAGCGTCCGCTTCAGCCACGACGAGTCGGCGATCTTCACCTGCACCCGGGTGACGATATCCTCCCAGATGCGGGGGGGCGAGAACATCACGTGCGGGCCGATCTCCCGCAGGTTCTCCTGCACCGTGTCCGGCTCTTCGGGGAAGTTCAGGGTAAAGCCGATGGAGAGGTGCATCGCCAGGGCGGTCATCTGCTCGCCGATCCAGGCCAGGGGCAGGAAGGAGAGGAAGTCGTCGTCGGGGGTGAGCGGGTCGACCGTCTGGATCGTGTCGCCCATGGCCAGCAGGTTCCGGTGGCTCAGCATCGCCCCCTTGGGCACCCCCGTGGTGCCCGAGGTGTAGCAGAAGATCGCCGTATCCTCCCCGCTGCCGGCGGCTACCATCTCCTCGAAGGCGCCGGGGTGGTCCTTGCCATATTCCCGGCCCATCTCCTGGACCTGGGGGAAGTAGATCAGCCACGGGTCCTCGTAGGTGCGGAGCCCCTTCGGGTCGTAGTAGATCAGCCGCTCCACCTTCGGGATCAGCTCCCGGATCTCCAGGATCTTGTCGACCTGCTCCTGGTCCTCGACCACCACGAACTTGGCGTCGGCGTGGTCGATGACATAGGCCATCTCCTTGGCCAGGCTGTCCTGGTAGATGCCCACCGACGTTCCTCCCGCCGACTGGGCCGCCACCTCGGCGATCACCCACTCGGGTCGGTTGTCGCCCACAATCGCCACCTTGTCGCCCCGCTCGAAGCCCATGGCCACCAGGCCCAGGCAGAAGTCCCGCACCTCGTCCAGGTAGCCCTGCCAGGTGGTCTCCTGCCAGATGCCGTAGTCCTTCTCCCGCAGGGCTACCCGCTGGTGGCCGTACTTCTGCGCCATGGCCTGGAGCCGCTTGGGCAACGTATCAAGCTGCGTTGTCATGCGGTTCTCCCTCCCTTATCCGGCCATTCCCTTGTCGCCCAGGTATGCCTTGATCACCGCCGGGTCCTTGCGGACCTCATCGGGGGTGCCCTCGCCGATCTTCCGGCCGAAGTCAAGCACGGCGACCCGGTCTGAGATATCCATCACCACGCCCATGTCGTGCTCGATCAGCACACAGGTGACCCCCCGCTCCTGGTTGATGTCCAGGATGAACCGGACCATGTCCTCCTTCTCCTCCGAGTTCATGCCGGCCATCGGCTCATCGAGCAGGAGGAGGCGGGGCTCCAGGGCCAGCGCCCGGCCCAGCTCCACCCGCTTCTGCATGCCGTACGAGAGCATCCCCACCTGCTTGCGCCGCACGTGGGCGATCTCCAGGAAGTCGATGATCTCCTCCACCGCCCGGCGGTGCTCGATCTCCTCCCGGCGGGCCGGACCCCAGTAGAGGCCGCAGGAGAGGAGCCCCGACTTCATCAGCACGTGGCGGCCGGTCATCAGGTTGTCCAGCACCGACATGTGCTTGAAGAGGGCGATGTTCTGGAAGGTGCGGGCGATTCGCTGCTCCGCCCGTCGGGCCGGGGGCACATGGGTGATGTCCCGCCCCTCGAAGCGGATCGTCCCCGACTGAGGGATATAGCGGCCCGAGATGCAGTTGATCAGGCTGGTCTTGCCGGCGCCGTTGGGTCCGATCACGCTGGCGATAGAGCCCTTCTCCACGGTGAGCGAGACGCCGTCCAGCGCCCGCACCCCGCCGAAGCCGATGGCCACATCCTCGATCTTCAGGTGAATCTCTCCTTGGCTCACGTGCGAGACCTCCTGTCCTCGATCCGGAGTTGCTTGCGGGGAGAGCGTTCCAGGGAGCCAAAGGGCAAGATCTGCACCGAGACATCTGCCCCCAGCTCATCCTGCAGCCGCCGTGCGACCCGGGCGTCGAGCCCGAGGGGCGGCAGCGGTTCAGTCGGCGCCGCCTCTACCTGGATCACGCAGCGGTCCAGGTAGGTGGCGGGATCGCGCTCCAAGATGATGTGGTACTGGTCGGCGAGGCTGCCGAAGCTGGAGAGGACTCGCTCCACCTGGAGCGGGTAGAACTTGGCGCCCCGGAACATGACCAGCTCGTCGGTGCGCCCGCGGATCCCGCCCAGGGAGCGGGCGTGGGTCCGGCCGCAGGGGCAGGGGTCCAGGGTGAGGGTCGCCATGTCGCCGGTCCAGTAGCGGAGGAGCGGCATGTCCTCCCGGGTCAGGTCGGTGAGCACCAGCACACCGGTCTCACCCGGGCGGCACGGCTGTAGGGTATCGGGGTCGACCACCTCGACCAACACGTGGTCCTCGGCCCAGTGGATGCCCTGCTGGAGGTGGCACTCCCCCGCCAGCATCGCCCCCACCTCGGTGATCCCGTAGAAGTCGAAGGCCCGGCAGCCGAAGAGCCGCTCCAGGCGAGAGCGTGTAGTGGACTCCCCCGCCCCCGGCTCGGCGCCAAAGAGTCCCAGCCGGACCCCCACATCGCCCGGGGAGAGGCCCCGCTCCTGGATTCGCTCCGCCAGGTAGAGAATGTGCGAGGGCGCCCCGACCAGCATCGCCGGCTTGAAGTTGAAGAGCAGCTCCACCTGCCGCTTCACCGAATCGGTCCCGATTGGGATCAGCGCCGCCCCCATCGCCCGGGCCGCCCGGTGAATCGAGATGCCGCCCGCAAAGAGGCCGTAGCCGAAGCCATTGTGGATCAGCTCGCCCGGCCTGAGCCCACAGGCCCAGAGAATCCGTGCGCCGATCTCGGCGGTGCGGGCCAGGTCGGACTCCCCGTAGACGGTGTAGAGCGAGCCGCCCACGGCGTTGACCGGGTAGACCTCCCGGCGCTCCTCGGCGGGGCTGACGGGCAGGTCCCCCAGGGGCGGCTCCCGGAGCTGCGCCTCCACCAGGTCGGCCTTGTGAAGGAAGGGGAGCCGGGCCACATCGCGGGGGTGGCGGATATCGGAGGCCCTGACGCCACGCGCCCCATGCCAGAGCCGCTGGTAGAAGGGTGAGGTGGCGGCACGCTCCACTTGCAGTTGGAGCCGCTCGACCTGCATGCGCTCCAACTCCTGCCGCTCCATGGTTTCGATGGTGGGTTGCCAATACGGCCTGCTGGCGGTGTTGTGCATCGCAAAGTCCCTCCTTGGGGATGGGACACAGCAAGGGTCGTGCCAACCGTCGAACGCCGAAATCTCTGGGTTGCGCGACATCACCCTAAGCATTTCTGCTTAGGGTGATAGCTGTTACCAGCGTTGTTATTCTTGTCTGATATGGGTCTTATTCCGAAAAACGCACTATAAGCAAACTCGCTTAGCGGCATAAGCAGGATTACTTACTTCTGGCGGAGAATTCGGATCAGCAGAATTTTTATCCGTAAAAAATGCGGAGTGAAGCGCGTGAAGCTGATCGCAGGGGAGACGCTAACCGCACTGCTGGATGGATTGGGCGAGGCGCTGCTTCTCACCAGCCCCGCCGGTGAGATCGCGGCCGTCAACCGGTCGATGGAGCTTCTCCTCGGTCTGGAGCGGGCGAGCCTGCTGGGCCGCCGGCCCGCTGACCTGGAGGCAGAAGGGCTCTGGCTCCCCCCCACCCTGCGCCGCTGCCTGGAGTCTGGCAGCCGCCAGACCCTGGTGCAGGAGGTGAAGGGGCGCCGGCTCGCCCTGACCGCGTTCTGCGTCGAGGGCGGCTGGGTGCTGGCCACCGCCAGGGACATCACCGAACTGGACCGTCTGCAGCGGCAGGTGGAGCGCATGGAGCAGGAGCGGGAGCGCTTCCACCATGAGCTGGCCGGGCTGCGGGCGGGGCAGACCGTCCGGGAGGAGGTGATCGCCTCCAGCCGGGCGATGCAGAAGGTGCTGGAACTGGCCCGCCGGGTGGCGGCGGTCGACTCCACCATCTTGCTCTTGGGCGAGTCGGGCGTGGGCAAGGGGGTACTGGCGCGCGAGATTCACCGGGCCAGCCCCCGCTGGAAGGCGCCCTTCGTCAAGGTCGACTGCGCGGCGATTCCCGAGTCGCTGCTGGAGTCCGAGCTGTTCGGCTACGCCCCCGGCTCCTTCACCGGGGCGAAGCGGGAGGGCAAGGCGGGCATTATCGAGCAGGCCAACGGCGGAACGCTCTTTCTGGATGAGATCGGCGACCTCTCCCCCAGCCTCCAGGTGAAGCTGCTGCACGTGGTACAGGAGCGCCGCTTCACACGGGTGGGGTCGATCACACCGGTCGAGGTCGATATCCGCATCGTGGCGGCAACCCACCGGGACCTGGAGCAGATGGTGGCGGAGGGCCGCTTCCGGGAAGATCTCTACTACCGGCTGAATGTGGTGCCGATCGCCATTCCGCCCCTGCGGGAGCGGCCCGAAGATGTGCCTGCCCTGGTGCGCGCCTTTGTCACCCGGTTCTGCGAGCGGTACCGGGTGGAGCGCCAGATCACCCCGGACACCATGGAGCAGCTGCTGGCCTATCGCTGGCCGGGCAACGTGCGGGAGCTGGAGAACGTGATCGAGCGGCTGGTGGTGACGGTAGAGGAGCGGGAGATCCGTCCGGACCACCTGCCCGCCTTTGTGGGCGGGGCCGCCCCGGTCTCGGTCCAGCGGCTGGTCCCGCTGAAGGAGGCGGTGGAGGCGCTGGAGCTGGAACTGGTGGGCGCCGCCTACCGCAAGTACGGCAGCAGCGTGAAGGTGAGCCAGGTGCTGGGGATCCACCAGACGACTGCGGCCCGGAAGATTCGCGAGTGGAAGGCTCGGGGTCAGGCCTCTGGTTAGCGTTTGCCGGACAACGCCGGGTCGGGGCACCCCATCGCTCCTACGTTTGCGGCCTCGCCGTACTACCTCGCAGCCATCGCTGCCACTGCTGCCAAGTTGTGTAGGGCAAGGAGGATGATCGCCCCTCAGAAGCTCCCGCCGCGGGAGACGGCGTAGACCACGTGCTCCACGAGGCGGTAGGGGGCCTCCGGAGTTCGAAGACCGCAGGAAAAAATAAAATCCGACCCGCCCCGGGCCCAGCGGCGACAGAGGTCGGGGTATCCCTGTGCAGCAACTCCCTGGCCCCCAGCCTGAATCGAAGCAACAACCGGGGCAACATCAGGAGGCGTAGTGCCAATGCAAGAGGGCTGTCTGTTCTGCATGTATGACCCCACCAGGGTGATCTTCGAGAATGAGCACTGTCTCTTCCTCGCTGGCGACGAACCCGTACTCCGTGGGTCGGGGGTGATCATTCCGAAGACCCACCGTTCCACCCTCTTCGACCTGACCAAAGAGGAGTGGATGGCCACCTATGACCTGCTCGCCAAGGTGAGGGCACAGATGGAGAAAGACCTGCAGCCCCACGGCTACAACGTCGGCTGGAACTGTGGCGAGGTGGGCGGACAGGTGATCCACCACGCCCACCTGCATGTCATTCCCCGCTTTGGCGATGAGCCCTTTGCAGGCAAGGGGATCCGACACTGGCTAAAGAGTGAAGCCAACCGGCGGCCCTCTGCCCCCGATGCATGACCCGAATGGTCGGGTGCTCATGCTATGGATCAGCAGGGGGTGACACCTGGCAATGGGCGACCAGATCAGCGACGACCGGATCCGCCACCCGCGCGTAAAAGGGGCGAGCCAACCAGGCTCGCCCCTCAGGCTGTTGACAAACTCATGTAGGAAGCGGATCGCACTCGCGATCTGCTTCCTTTTTTGTTAGACTATACTTACAAGAACATAATTAGGCGGTGGTCACTGTGCTGCGGGGTCCTCATGGCC
>JBMONB010000233.1:0-2395 GCA_049325315.1 Bacillota bacterium
GCTGGAGAAGCTCGGCCTCTCCTTCTGCGTGCAGTAGCCATGGAGGTCTGGCTGCAGGTTCAGGGACACCTCAAGGAGTTCTTCCCCCAGCTGAGCGAGCCGGCCCGCATTCCCCTGGAGCGCCCCGTCACCGTGCGGGAGATCCTGCAGGCGGCGGGGGTGCCGGCGGAGCTGCCGGGCTCGGTGCTCTGCGGCGGGCTGCGGGTGGGGCTGGAGCACACCCCGGCCGATGGCGACCGGTTAATCATTCTCTCGCCGCTGGCGGGAGGCTAGGCACATAGCGAACGAGGGCCGGCAGGGGTGACCTGCTGGCCCTGCTCGCCCTCGCCCTGCCCTCGATCAGCCTACTGATCCCTCGGTGAACCCCGGGGCTCCACCGGCTGAAAGGTCAGGCCGACCCGCCAGATGCAGACCCTGGCACTCAGCTGAATCTCCGCCACGGGGAAGCGCTCCGGCCACTGGTAACGTTCCCAGGAGGGTCAATCCAGGAAGCTCCCCTTCAGTTACTGGCCAATGCCGCCTCTGTACCGCCGAAAACCGGGCAAATCCGACGGGTGAGCGCTGCCATTCCTAGAGAGACTAGGGGAGGAGACGTTCACTGTCGGAGGCGAGGCATATGACAGAGCACGAACAGGGCTTTGCGGCCCTGGGCATCGACCCACAGATTCTCAAAGCGCTGGAGGGTATGGGCTTCGAGGAGCCCTCGCCCATCCAGGCGGCCACGATTCCCATCCTCCTGGAGGGTCGGGATGTGATCGGGCAGGCGCAGACCGGCACCGGCAAGACCGCCGCCTTTGCGATTCCCATGCTCCAGCGACTGGAGCCCGACGGCCAGCGGCCGCAGGCCCTGGTGCTGGCCCCCACCCGGGAGCTGGCCCTGCAGGTGGCCGAAGAGATCGCCAAGATCGGCAAGCACAAGCGGGTCCGGGAGCTGGCGCTCTACGGCGGCAGCCCCATCGCCCGCCAGATCAAGGCGCTCCGGGCCGGGGTCTCCGTGGTGATCGGCACCCCCGGCCGGGTGATGGACCACATCGACCGGGGCACCCTGAAGCTTGACCAGATCCGCATGTTCGTGCTCGATGAGGCCGACGAGATGCTGGACATGGGCTTCATCGACGACATCGAGCGGATCATGTCCCACCTGCCGCCCGAGCGGCAGAACGTCTGCTTTTCGGCGACGATGCCCGACCCCATCGTCCGGATCACCCGGCGCTACATGCGCTCGCCGGAGCGGGTCGCCGTTGCCAAACAGGAGCTGACCGCCCCCACCATTGAGCAGGCCTACTTTGAGGTGCGGGCGCAGGGCAAGGTGGACGCCCTGGCCCGGATTATCGACCACGAGGCGATCTCCAGGGGCATCGTCTTCTGCCGGACCAAGCGGGGCTGCGACGAGGTCGCCTCTGCCCTCCAGGCCCGGGGGTACCTGGCGGAGGCGATTCACGGCGACCTGAACCAGACGCAGCGCAACCGGGTGCTGGCCAAGTTCAAGGAGGGCCAGATCGAGCTGCTGGTCGCCACCGATGTCGCCGCCCGCGGGCTCGACGTGGAGAACGTGACCCATGTGATCAACTACGACATCGCCCAGGCGCCTGAGTCCCACGTGCACCGCATCGGGCGCACGGGGCGGGCCGGGCGGGAGGGCACCGCCTTCACCCTGGTCCACCCCCGGGAGACCCGGCACCTGAAGCTGATCGAGCGGGTGACCAGGGCCCGGATCCCCCGCCGCCCCCTGCCCACCGCTGCCGAGGTGGCCGAGCGGGCGCTCGACTTGCTGGGCGACCGCATTGGCGCCATGGTGGCCGATGGCGCCGCCCAGGACCCGAAGTATGTGGACCTGGCCTGGCGGCTCCTGCAGGAGCACGATGCCGAGCGCCTCGTGGCCGGGCTGATTGCCACCATGGTGGAGGGCCGCCCCGGCGCCGGCGCCGACGGTGTGCGACAGCCCGACCGCGGCATCCAGGAGTTCGCGGAGACGGGGGCCGAGCCCGGCTACGTCCGGCTCTTCATGAACGTGGGAAGCCGTAACCGGGTCACCCCCGCCGACTTCGTGCGCACCATCGCCCGGGAGGCGGACATCTCCGGCGGGCTGATCGGGGCGATTGACATTCATGAGAACTTCACCTTCGTGGAGGTGCCCCGGGAGGTCGGCCCTCAGGTCCTGGATGCGATGCGGCACGCCACGATCCAGGGGCGGTCGGTCCGTGCCGAACCGGCGCGGCCGGCCCACTGAGCGCAGCGAGGCGCCAGAGCGGAAGCTCTGGCGCCTCCGCCTGATTTCCTAAGTCTCGTCAAGTGCATAGGCGCAAAATGCTTGTGGTAACAGTGGTAGCATTTTGGGCAACAGAAACCTAAGGGGGCGGCTTTGCCGCTCCCTTTGTCGTTGACGGTGGAAGGA
>JBMONB010000234.1:0-31701 GCA_049325315.1 Bacillota bacterium
CATGAGGACCCCGCAGCACAGTGACCACCGCCTAATTATGTTCTTGTAAGTATAGTCTAACAAAAAAGGAAGCAGATCGCGAGTGCGATCCGCTTCCTACATGAGTTTGTCAACAGCCTGAGCCCGGATGCACCTGCATCCGGGCTTTTGCTGTGGCTAGAAGGAGCCCTTCTTCTCCAACGACTCGAACAGCTGCTGGACATTCTGGTCCTGGAAGCCCTCCTCGCCGGTGCGCTCGATGATCTCGAAGATCGTTCCTGCGGTCGACAGGTGCGATCCCCGGCGTTAGCCGCCCGCGAGCCGTGCCCGGATCCCGCTGGACGCAAATGCTGCGATCGCCCGCTCCAGGCGATGAGGGGAGAGGGGTGGGAGGCGCAGCGGAACCTGGGGTGTGTGAAGCCAGGAGAGCTTTCGTTCCCAGCTCTCATGATAGGGGCAAAGCTCCACCTCGCTGACCCCCAGGCGTCTGAGGAAGCGGCCCAGGCCGTCGAGGTTGCCCGGCGGATCGGTGATACCCGGCACCAGGGGGACTCGGAAGGTCACGGGCAGACCCGACTTGATAACCAGCTCCGCGTTCTGCAAGATGCGGTCGTTCTCTCGGCCGGTCTGCCGCCTGTGCTCCTCCGGCGATATCAGCTTCAGATCGAAGTAGACCTGGTCCAGCAGCGGGAGCAGGGTGGAGAGCCTTCGCCCATCTGTGTGCCCGCAGGTCTCGATGGCGGTGTTCAGGCCAATCGCCCTACAGGCTCGCAGGAAGGCGTTTGTGAACGCGTACTGAAGCGTCGGCTCGCCGCCTGAGAGCGTCACCCCGCCCCCGGACTCGGCGTGAAAGATCGCGTCGCGCTGGACCTCATCAAGCAGTTCGGTCACGGTATAGGGCCGGCCAATCAGGAACAGAGCCTTTGTGGGACACCGTCCGGCGCAGGCTCCGCACCCATCGCAGAGGGCCGGGTCGATCCGGTGGCCGTCACCCAACCGAATCGCCCCGCGTGGGCAACCATCGACGCACGATCCGCAGCCGATGCACCGGTCTCGCCGGAAAGCCATCTCGGGCTGAGAACGGAGGGATTCAGGGTTCTGGCACCACCGGCAGCGCAGCGCACAGCCCTTGAGGAACACGGTGGTGCGAATGCCGGCCCCGTCGCCCAGGGAGTAGCGCTGGATGTCAAAGACCACCCCGGTTGGCTCATCTCGGGAGGTGTGAGCGCCTGGCGTCTGCACTTTGGTCCACCGGCCCTTTTTCATCTGCATAGGTTCATTTCGGCCCGGCGGATGATCTCTTCCTGGGTGCCGGGTGTCAGGTCGACGAAGCGGGCGCTGTACCCCGTTACGCGCACGATCAGGTCCTGGTAGCGCTCCGGGTGGTGCTGGGCCTCCCGCAGGGTGGCAGCGTCGATCACGTTCACCTGGAGGTGCTGGCCACCCAGCTTAAAGTAGGCCTTGAGCATCGCTCCGAACTGCTCCCGCTGATTGCCGGTGCGGAGCAGGGTGGGATTGAACCGCAGGTTGGCCGAAGCGCCGCCCATCGCCATGGTGTAGTCCACCGCTGCCAGGGAGCGCAGGGCGGCGGTCGGACCGAGGCGCTCCATGCCCGATGTGGGGCCGCAGCCGGGACCCAGCATCTCACCAGATCGCCGCCCGTCCGGGGTGGCAGCGACCGCCACCCCCTGGATGACATGGTGGGTCTCGGAGTGGAGCCCTACGGTGTAGAGCCCTCCCCGGTAGGGGCGGTGTTCGCTGACGGCCTCGGCGAGGGAGTTGACGATCTCGCGGGCGATCTGATCGACCCGGTGGTCTCCGTTGCCGAACTTTGGCGGGTGGTTGAGAAGCATCTGCCGCTCGGGCTCGTACTCCTCGAAATCGGTCTTGATCCACTCGACCACCTCGGCCAGCGTGTGAGTCCGGCGGTCGAAGACCATCTCTTTCAGGGCGGCCAGGGAGTCGGCCAGCGTGCCCAGACCGACCAGGGTGATCCCCGTTGCATTCTGCTCTGCCCCGCCTGCCTTCACGTCTCGCCCGGCTGCCAGGGGCCCGTCGGACAGGGCGGAGAGAAGCGGGTTGGGCAGGAGGCGATCCTGGACTTCACCGACCACCCGAAGCCCTGTGAGCGCCTCCTCCGTGACGGTCCGCAGTTGACGGGTGAACTCGTCCCAGAGGTCTGCATAGGAGTCGAATCCGGGCGGGGGAAGATCCTCCTCCTCGCCGGAGAGGGAGACAAACGGCCTGCCGCCGTTCAGGAGCAGCTCCAGCACCTTGGGGCCATTGATGTGGGCGGAGCAGGTCGGCCCATAGGTGGAGGCCGGGAGGGGCTGCACGCACCCCGTGATGATATAGTCCCGCGCCGCTCCAGCCGGGAAGCCCACCCGCTCAAAGCCGGCGATGATCACCGTGTCGTTGAATACCTGGACCAGGTTGGAGCCGTTGGTCGCCAGATGGATCACCCGGTCCATGAAGTGCGCAGGGGTTCGGGGGTGCAGGCGAACTGCCAGGTTCGGGCTGGTCAGCCCCACCCGCTCGATGCCCTCCAGCAGCAGCTCCGACAGCGGGTTCGTTGCGTCAGATCCGGTCTCATCGACGCCGCCGACGGTGAGGGTGTAGCGCAGGCTGTTGCCGTCCACGACCTTCGTGGCAGCGTACTCGTGCAGGTAGGTCACACGGTTCAGCTTGATCAGAAGCTCGGCCAGGAGTTCAAATGCCTCGGGCCGGGTGAGGCGGCCTGCCACCAGGTCCTGCCGGTAGTAGGGGCAGAGCAGTTGATCTAGCCGCCCGAGCGGGATCTCTGCCGCTCCGTCGAACTGCATGAGCCCCAGCAGTGTGAACCAGTACGCCTGCACCGCCTCCCGAAAGCTGCGGGCGGGCTGCGCCGGCACACGGGTGGCTGTGGCGGCAATCTCCAGCAACTCCTGCCTCCGGCTGTCTGATTCGGCCTGGTCAGCGAGGGTCGCGGCGTGCTGGGCGTACCGGTTGGCCAGCGCAATCATCGCCTCGCCCGAAATGATCACCGAGCGGTAGAAGGCGGCCCTTGTTCCGGCTTCGGGGTCGTCTGCATGAAGTTGCTCCATCGCGCTTCGGGCCTGCGCAATGATCCCGGCAAAGCCCACTTCGAGGACCCGGCTGTAGTTGATATGAGCCAGGTGACTGGCACTGCTGAAGTCGTTGTTCAACACGTAATAGACATTGCGCATGCCGAAGAGGACCTGGTCGGACTGGCGGGCGAGCATCTCGTCGAAGCCGCTGTGACCAACCCAGACGGGTAGGATCTCCTCCCGCAGCCGGCGCTTCTCCTCCGGGCTGATCACGAAGCGCTCCTGCTCCCGCTCGCTGAAGTTCTCCAGCTCTTTGGCCAGGAAGTCGCTCTTCAGTTCGGGGTAGAGGATCGCTCCCCGCAGCTTCTCCGTGGGTGCGCCTACGATGCGATCCTCCGTGTCGATGGCGATGGGAAGGCGGTCGAAGGTCCACCGCAGTCCCAGAGCCAACTGCTCCCCCCTGGACAGGTCGGGGCGGGTCCTGACAGCATCGGTGAAGGCCTGGGCCCGAATCAGGCCGATCTCCTTCGGGGCGCCTATCGTGGTGGTGCGCATTGCCTGGAGCCGTGGTGAGAGTTTCGCACCGCCATGGGTTAGATACATTCGTGAGGCCTCCTTCTTCGAGCGACTCGTGGGGTTACGGCAGCTTGGCCAACAGATTGCGGGCTCGGGCCTGGCACCGGCCCGCGTAGAGGGGCCCGTGCTCCTCGATCTCCTGTTCCAGCACGGCCTGAAGCTCGCTGCGGGCAAGGTCGTGCTTCCGCATGCCTATGTACAGTTCGGCCAGGCGGAGCTTCGCCTGGGGGCAGGTCGGCGCCAGTTCCCGGGCCCGCTGCAGGTGGCCGAGCGCCCTGTGCTTGTCGCGGAAACCTACCGGGCTGGGAGGGGTGAGCCGGTACAGGTCGCCCAGGATCTGATGAGGCATGGCGTTCTGGTAGGCCTCATTCAGCTCAAGGGCTCGCTCGGCGCATGCCTTCACCTGGCCGATGTAGAAGAGCGAACTCAGAATCCCCATCTCCAGGCCGTGTATGCCCATCAGGGCGGCCGCCCAGGCGTTGGCCTCCAGGCTGTTGCTGTCGTACGTCAGGGCGCTCTTGGCCAGCCTGACGCCGCTTTCGGCGATGGCCAGCCGCCGGCTCTCGGGTGCGTACTCATAGCGCCAGAACTCTACCTGGGCCAGTTCGGCGTGGAGGCGGGCAAGGGTATGCGGGCTCTGCTGCTCCTGCGTTGCCTCCCGCAGCAAGGCCTCTGCGCGGTCCAGATTATTGCCGCGTTCGCAGTGGTAAACAAGATCTGCAACCTGATCAAGGGTCTGCTGTAGCCGGATATCCATCGCTTCTTCCTCCTCTGGTATCGCTGTGCCGGTCAGGGGGTGGAGGTTGGGGCACAAGATACCGCAAAAATGTGTAGCTATTGTGTGGAATCGATCCAGTACAATCGGGTCTGGCTCAGGGGGAGCGCTGCCCAGGGGGCTCATCAACCAAATCAAATCGTTTTTTCGGGATAAACCGAAACGTTGAGGCCAGGGAATGGCTGCCTTCGGGCAGCCATCACGGTTGGGTCGACGGGGTCACGGGCCGGCTACCGGCCTGGTGGACAGCAGCGGAGGAGCAGGTCGTTCAGCGTCATCAGGTGACGGCGAATACGGGCTCCGTCGGGCGAGTAGTAGACCTCTTTCTGTTCCCGGCGGGCCTGAAGGAGACCTCCCCGTCGTAAGGTCGACAGGTGCTCAGAGGCTGTCGACTGGCCGACACCGGCCTCTTCGGCCACCTGGCCGACGGTGCGCTCCCGACCATCGGCGAACAGCAGGAGAATTCGCTGCCGGGTCTCGCTGGCCAGGGCTTTCAGGAAGTCCTGGATCTCGGGGGCAATCTCCTGTGTCAGGGTTATCACCTCGTCAGATCGGGAAGTGTCGAAATGAATATACAGCGAGTAGGAGAGATTGTCAAGCTGTTCCGACCAACTCGCGCGATCTTCTTTGAAAGAGGCCGAGTTGAGAGGTTCTAACAAGAACATCACATTTTCTGCACAATTCGGTGCTAAGGTTGCGGCAGACTTGAGCGCCTCGTCCGGACCCGCCGTGGGGCGTGCGCAGAGAGGGTGGTAGCATGCAGAGGCAGAATGAGCAGCAGCAGGTACTCGCGCCCGACCGGGAAAGCAGGCTGACCGGAACCCGGGGCGCCGTACTGGAGCGCATTGGACACAGCCCGCAGGATCCAGCAATGATCCGTGTCAAGGTGGCCCGTACAACGGTGACGACTCAAACGCCCCCCGACCTGTTCTACGCCGCCTTCTGCCGGTGGGCCCGTTATGAGGAGTGGGCGCCGGGCCTGCAGGGGCCGAGCCACTGGCTGGTGGTGCACCAGGGTGGTCCGGGGTCCAGCTTTATCCTCTACGACAAGCCGGGGCCTCGTCACCTGGCCCACTTCGGGGTGGTGACCGAGGTGGATCGGGGGCGGCGGTTCGCCTGGCGCGCCCCGTTCAGCGAGTGGCAGCGCGTCTTCATCGGCACGATTTTGGAGCTGTCGCCGACCAGCACAGGCGGGAGCCAGGTGACCGAGACGCTCTACATCGATCTCCGGGAGGAGCACCTGCCCGTCGTGACCGGCTTCCTGGCCCTGGAGGGGCTTGACCCGGACAGCATGACCCGGTTCCTCGCCGACCGGCTGGAAGGGCTTGACCGCTTGATTCGGGGAGGTGGGCTCTCCGACCAGGAGTTAAGTGATCCGTTCCCGGCGAACCGGGTGGTGGCCGTGGATTGGCCGGGGCGCATATCGACGGGCGAGTGGGTGCGCGTACTCTACGCCGACGGCGAGCTGGACTTTGACGGTCCTCCCAGCCTGGTGTTCAATGCCTTCACCCGCTTCGCACGCTATGCCGAGTGGACCCCCATGATCCACGTGGGCATCGAGTGGCAGGAGCTGAGGGCCGGCGGTGTAGGGTCGAAGTTTCTGTTGTGGGAGAAGCCCGGCGATCGCCAAGTCTTGCACTACGCAGCCGTCACCGAGATGGAGCGAAACCGGAAGTTCACCTGGCGGGCCCCCTTCTCTGAGTGGGGGAAGGTTTTCATCGGTACGTCGATGGTCTGTGAGCCGCGTCCCGATGGCGGCACCCATGCCTATCATGTGCTCTATGCCGACCTGCCCGTCGAGTACCTTCCCATCTTCTCCGGGTTCGGCTCGATGCATGGGTTCGACATGGAGTTTGAGACCTTCCACATCTACGAGGAGGCCAGAGGGTTCAACCAGTTGCTCCGGTCTGGGGCCTTCTCCGGTGTCCATGCGGATTACCTCTTTGACCACGACCAGACGCTCGCCCGGGACTGGCCGCTGCCCTATGGCCAGCCCTGGCCGAACGAGGTGGTCAGCCTGAAGCCCGATCGGGTGATCACGGCGGAGCGACTGGCGGTGGAGGTGGCGGAGATCCTGGCAGATCGCGTGCCGCCCCCTGCCTTTCTCCGGACGTACCGGTCGCTCCAACGCACCCATAAGTATCATCCGGAGGTGCAGGGCCATGGCCATTCCCACAAGTAGGGTGCCGCTGCGGAAGGGGTGGCACACCCTCCTCCGGCTGCTGCAGATCGTTGGCATTGCAGCGGGCGAATGGGCAGCCTGGCGCCTCGGCCGGCGACCTGCCCCGGAGGCGGTCTACCGGGCGGTGGTCCGCCTCGGGCCGACCTTTGTCAAGCTGGGCCAGGTGGCCTCAACCCGGCCGGACCTGGTCCCCGAAGCGATCTCCCAGCGGTTGCGGCAGCTGCAGGAGGGTGTGCCCCCCTTCTCCACCGAAGCGGCTCGCACCGTGGTGGAGGAGGAGCTGGGGATGCCCCTGCAGGAGGCGTTCCGGTCTTTCCCCAGCGAACCGGTCGCCGCCGCCTCCCTGAGCCAGGTCTACCTGGCCGAGCTGGCCGACGGAGCACCGGTTGCGGTTAAGATTCAGCGCCCGGGTCTGCGCCCGGTCATGGAGCGGGACCTCGCCATTCTCGCTTCCCTCGCCCGGTTGGTCAGCTGGCTGAAACCATCTGTACGGAAACTGCGGCTGACTGTAGCGGTGACCGAGTTTGCCAACTGGACCCTCCGGGAGCTTGACTTCTCCCAGGAAGGGAGGAACCTGGAAGAGTTCCGGCGCAACTTCGCCGACTGGGAGGATGTCATCTTCCCACAGGTCTACTGGAGCCACACCCGCGGGCGGATTCTGACCATGCAGCAGGTCTCCGGCCTCCGCCTGTACGAGCTGCCGGAGCGGCTCAGCGCCGATGCTCGCTACAAGCTGGCCAAACGACTGGCCGAGGTCGAGATGAAGATGTTCATCAGCGATCAGTTCTTCCATGCCGATCTTCACCCCGGCAATATCTTCTTTCAGCCCGACGGCAAGATCGCTGTGCTCGATGTGGGGATGGTGGGCCGCATGACAGCGGCCCAGCGGGATCGGTTCCTGGCCTATTGGACCGCCATCTCCCGGCGGCAGCGGGAGAGCGCCTTCCACCACCTGATTCGGATGGCGGAGGAGACGCAGCGGGCCGATTTGGCAGGATTCCGCAGCGCCTACGATCAGATCCTGGACCGGTTCTTCGACCGGGCGCTGTCGGAGCGGAGCCTGGCCCAGACCTACCTCGATGTCCTCCTGTGCGGGGCCCGGTACGGCGTCGTCTTTCCCTCCGCCATGATTCTGCAGGCGAAGGCGGTGGTGACAGCCGAGGCGCTCGATCTGGTTCTGGCGCCCGATTTCCGGTTCTCCGAGGAGGTCCGGCCTATCGTCGCCCGCGAGCTGGCCCGGCGCGCCTCACCACGCCGCCTGATTGACCGACTCTGGGGCGGTCTGGCCGAGTGGGTGATTCTGGGTGAGATGGGGCCGCCGGGCGAGCCGCCTACAACCGACGAGCCGGATGAGGAGGCCTTCCGCCGGTACGCCATCGAGGCGGTGGTGCGGGAGTGGGCCGATGCGGCGGCGCGGCGGCTGCGGGAGATGCGGGGGGAGACTTCCCGCTACAGCTCCGCCGAGTTCTGGATGGCCCGCCCCGAGCAGCATGCCCTGCTCCAGAACGGCCTAGGGCTGCTCCGGTTGGTCTCGTCGGGCCTGCTTCGCGTTCAGCGTGAGGCAGACCTTCAGGGTCAGAGCGCCGGCCTCGCGGGCGCGGAGAGCGCCAAAAGCGGTGAGGCGCGCTGGGAGGCGTTTCGGAGCGCGGTGCGCAGACCGGCGGCTGGCGGCCACCACGGTGCGGAGGAAGCCGGCAAGGCTGCAGCCTACCTCGAGAGCGAGGCGGCCTCGTTCATGGAACCCGGCTATTGGGAAGACCGGTATGAGAGTCGAATTCTCCTGACCCTCAGCCTGACGCTGCTTGAGGGAGTGGTAGGCCACATGGAAAGGGCGATCTCAGAGAGCCTCCGGGAAGAGGGAGACACCTAGCAGGCGGCCCCGCGGCTCGTCCGCGGGGCCTTCTTCTGCCGACAATGGAGAGAGGGCGCCATGCCGGTTCCTTCTCCCCAGCGCCCCTGTGAGCCCATCGTCGCTCGGGACCATGAGGGGGGTATGCTGCACACCCTCATGACAATGGAGCCTCTATCCCAGCAATGGCATGGCACCTGCGAGTCGCTGGTGGATCGACAGTTGGTGTACGGGCTACGGGTAGGGAGTAGCCCATTGGGAGAGCCGAGTCGGTCCCAATGGGGAATAGTCTGACTGTTGTCGTCTTGTTATGGTTGTAACAAACACGATAGGAGTGTGCCTGAGTTCCGGGGGAGGGGGATTCCCACCACCAGAGGAGTAGGGGTTCTACACCCTATAATTAACGGAATATTGTGATCATTAATAAGACGCGGTTACGCTGGTGATAAGTGCCGATGATCCAATCGGAACGTGGTTGATTCGAGGAGGTGTCCTGATGATCGGGAAGCGGTGCTCGTGGATCCCGCTGTTTCTAAGTCTCGCAGCCAGTCTCAGCCTCCTTGCCACCCCCATTAGCACGGCCTATGCAGCAGGCGACAGGGAGATCATCATCCAGGAGATGACGATCGATCTCCGCCCGGAGTACGACACCAGTGACGTATTGATCATCTACGACTTCTCGTTGACCAATACGGGCAAAACCCCGTACACCGCCGAGGTCTCCTTTCATGTGCCCAAGGGGGCGACCAACCAGGTTCACATCTGTGAACAGGTCGGGACAGATAAGCATGCGCTCTGTCGCCCCTATAAGACCGAGGAGACCGGCGATTCGACCCTGATGACCTGGAAGCCCAGCAAGCCGATTGAACCGGGCCAGAGCTACCCGATCTACGTGGAGTACTACTACAACCCGATCCAGGGGGCGGCGGAGAAGCGCATTGACTTCCTGTACCATCCGTCGTACACGGTGGAGAACCTGCGCATGTCGGTCACCCAGCCCCTGCGGTCCAGCGATTGGACGCTCCATCCGGCCCCCGCCTCGACGGGCGGCGCGGGCGACGGCATGACCCGCTACTACTACAGCTGGAAGAACGTAGATGAGGGGAAGCCGGTATCCCTGGCCATCACCTACACCAAGGCGGACAACAAGCCCTCTGTCGCCAAGAAGGCGACCGATCTCTCGGTAGCCAGCGGGCTGAGCACCGAGGCGAAGGTGGCGATCGGTGTGGTGATCGCAGCGCTCTTCGGGGGCCTGCTCTACCTGGGGCTGCGCAGGGGCCCGGGGGGCAAGCCGGGCAAGCGGGCGGCAGCACCGGTCCGACCGGCCCCGGTGGTCCCTCCCCCCAGGGCGAAGCACGGCCCCCACACCACGCCCCAGCCCCCGCCCCCCGCGCCACGCAAGCCGCTCACCATCGTCGAGCAGCGGCGGCAGGCACGCCAGATGCTGCTGGAGGGACGCATCTCCGAGGCGACCTACCACGAGATCATCCACGACCTGGATGCGGACGCAGGTGGCAGCCGATGAGCAGAAGATGGATGCTGCCGATCGGGTTTCTCTCCTTCGCCCTCTTTGTGGTGATCCTCTTCAACCAGATGTCCGCCCCGGTCGAAGGCCATGCCGAGCATGACGGTGGGGAAGAGCATGCGGTGGACCTGCCTGAGTCCTGGCCGCCCTTCTCCCGCACCGCCCTCGTGCGGGGGAAGGAAGCGATAGGCGAGATTGACCGGCTCCATGGGAAGTCGATCAAGGTCCATGACGGCTACCGGGCCGACTACGCCTCCCCTCAGGAGCAGTTCACCCTCTGGGTAGCTACCGTGGGCAGCGCCGCCGAAGCGCGGCACATGCTGGACCAGATGGTGGACCGAATCGGCCCGAACAACAAGATGTTCTCGAAGCCGGAACTGGTCACACGGCGAGGGACGGCCAAGATGTACCGCAGCGAGGGCATGGGTCAGAGCCACTTCTACTACGCCAAGGGGGCGGCGGTCTACTGGGTGGCCGTCAGCAGCCCCGACCCTGTGAAACTGGCCTTTCGCATTGCTGGAGAGATCGGAGGTGAGGGACCGTGAAGAAGCAGACGAAGGTGTACCTGGGCGTGACGTTCATTCTCGCCGCCATCGGCTTTCTGATCTTTTCGGCGATGCAGGGGACCACCATGTACTACATGACCGTCGATGAGGCGCTGGCCGTGCAGGGCCAGCAGTTGGACAAGGCGATCCGCATGAAGGGAAAGATCGTTCACGCCTCGGTCAGCTCCGACATTCGCCAGCCTCTGCTGCGGTTCCAGGTCCAGGGTGAGAGCGGCGGAGCGATCTGGATCGAGTTCAAGGGGGTCAAGCCCGATAACATGCTGGAGGCGATCGACGCCATCGTCGAAGGCCGGTTCAACAGCCAGGGCGTCTTCATCGCCGACTCGCTGCTCATGACCTGTCCCAGCAAGTACGAGTCGGGCGAGCCGACCGGTAAGCTTGAGACCATCGTCGTACCAAAAGCCAAGTAGAGAAGGGATTGGCCATGCTGCTACAAACCTGGAATGATTTCGGGCTGGCGGTGATGCTCCTGGGCCTGGCCGCCAACGTGTGGGCGATTCTCGCCCTTGTGCTGGGCCTGGTCCGCTCGGATAAGCGGCTGATCGACAGCGGCCGGGGCGCCGTACTGGCCCTGGCGATCCTGATGACCCTTGCGATCAGCCTGCTCTGGGTTCAGTTTATGACCGACGACTTCTCCAACGAGGTGGTGGCCGGTCACTCGTCGACCTGGCTGCCGGCGCTCTACAAGTTCTCCGCCCTCTGGGCCGGAAACTCCGGCTCACTGCTCCTCTGGGCCTGGGTGCAGACGATCCTGATCGCGGTTCTGGCCTACGGCAGGCACCGGGAAGGGCAGGAGATGATGCCCTACGCCGTCGCCATCATGAGCGGGATCAACCTCTTCTTCATGCTGATCCTGGCCCTGGTGAAGCCGCCCTTTGTCTCGCTTTATCCGGTCCCGCCTGAGGGGAACGGGCTGAATCCGCTCTTGCAGGATCCGGGCATGGTGCTGCATCCGACGACGCTCTACATCGGGTATGTCGGCCTGGCGGTTCCCTACGCCTATGCGATGACCGCCATGATTCTCAACCGGGCCGACGACGCCTGGATCCGGGTCACCCGCCGCTGGACCCTTTTCGCCTGGATCTTCCTCTCCATCGGCATCATCTTCGGCGGGCAGTGGGCCTACGTGGTGCTGGGCTGGGGCGGATGGTGGGCCTGGGATCCGGTGGAGAACGCCTCCCTGCTGCCCTGGCTGACCGCAACCGCCTTCCTGCATTCGGTGATGATCCAGGAGCGGCGCGGCATGCTCAAGGTCTGGAACGTCGCCCTTGTGACGACCACCTTCCTCCTGACCCTGCTGGGCACCTACCTGACCCGCTCCGGCATTCTGGCCTCGGTGCATGCCTTCAACGATACGACCCTCGGCTTCTGGTTCTTCGGCTTCATGGCGGTGGTGCTGCTGATTTCGGTCACCATCACCACCTGGCGAAGCCACCTTCTTCGGGAAGAGAACCAGTTTGAGGGGATTGTCTCCAAGGAATCGAGCTTCCTGCTCAACAACCTGATTCTGGTCGGAATGACCTTCACGGTCTTCTGGGGCACCTTCTTCCCCCTGATCTCCGAGGCGGTGCGGGGGGTGAAGGTGACGGTAGGGCCGCCCTTCTACAACCAGGTGATGATCCCCATCGGTCTCGCCCTTGTCCTGCTCATGGGCGTCTGCCCCCTGCTGCCCTGGAAGAAGGCCGCGACGAAGCAGCTGATTCAGAATCTGGTTCCGCCAACCGGTGCGGCGCTGGTCGGGGCGGTTCTGCTCTTCGCTTTCGGCATGCGGAACCTGTTTGCGATCGTGGGGTTTGCCGTCTGTATTCTGGTGGTTGCAGCGATCGTGCTCGACTACGCCCGGGGAATACGCGCCCGGCGGAAGATGACCGGGGAGAACCCGCTCACCGCCTTCTGGAACCTCTCCAACAAGAACCGGCGGCGCTATGGTGGCTATGTGATCCACCTGGCCGTGATCATCATGATGGTCGGCATTATCGGCTCCAGCGTCTACAAGCAGGAGAAGATCTTCACCGTTGAGCTGGGCCAGACCATGTCCATCGGGCCCTACTCGGTCACCTACACCGGCCTGCGGGGGCGCTCCCAGGGCCCGGTCGATGAGGTCTACACCGACCTGCAGGTCTCGGTAGACGGCAAGCCCCTCGGGCTGCTCCGGGCGCAGAAGGAGTTTCACCCCAACTCCAAGGAGGCGACGACTCGGGTAGGGATTCTGGGCGGCTTCAAGGAGGATCTCTACGTGATCCTCAACGGCTGGGAGTCCGACCAGACCGCCAACTTCAAGCTGCTGATCAACCCGCTCATGACCTACATATGGCTCGGCTGGTACCTGATGACCATCGGCACCTTCTTTGCCATGTGGCCCGGGCGCCATGTCCCGGCAGGCGCCACCGCCACCACCAGGCAGCGCTCAATCGAGGCCGCCTGGGCACCCGCAGACTAGGAGGCGAGGATGATGCGATTCCTGCGAGCGCTCCTGTTGGCGCTTCTGGTCGTCTCCTTCGTTTCGCACGCGGCACTGGCGGCCGGCGGGCCCATGCAGCCGCCCAAGGAGCACGACCGCTCGACCCGGTTCATCGAGGAAGATCTGCTCTGCCAGTGCGGCTGCACCATGGGCGTGGCCGTCTGCGACTGCGGCACCGCGGGCGAGATGCGGGAGAACATCGCCCGCATGTTGGGCGAGGGGCAGACCAAGGCGCAGATCCTGGCCTTCTACGTCGCCGAGTACGGGGAGAAGGTGCTGACAGCACCTACCAAACGAGGGTTCAACCTCTCCGCCTGGATCACGCCCTTTGCCGTGCTCTTGATTGGACTGGCCTTCCTTTACTGGCTGGTCCGAAACTGGGTCCGCCAGTTCCGCGCCACCGTAGCGGTGGCGGGACCAGGTGAGGCGGAGGAGCCGGCAGAGCTGTCCGAAGAAGAGCAGGCTTACTCCGACAAGATCCGGGAGATCCTGCGGCGCCACTACTAGGGAGGTCGAACAGGCATGATTCTGGCACTCTTCGTCGCCGTACTGGCCATTGTGGCGCTCCTGGTCACCCTGCCGCTTGTGCGGCCCGCCTTCGAAGAGGCGTTGCCCGCAGAGCCGCCGGCCGATCCGGGGCTCGAGGTGGACAAGGCGCTGTCGCTTCTGAACGAGATCGAGTACGACTTTGAGATGAACAAGCTCTCAGAGCAGGACTATACGGAACTGCGCACCCGCTACTCCCGCAAGGCGATCGGGCTTATCCAGGAGCTGGAGCAGGAGGAGGCGGTGGAGGCGGAGGCCGATGAGGTGGCTGAAGCGGAGGCCGAGGCGGAAGCGGAGGTGGCCGCCCTCCTGGCCGCAGAAGAGGAGGAGCCCCGTGCACAGCCCGTGCGTCCGAGGGGGCGGGCTGAGCAGAAACCGGCAGCGATGCAGTTCTGCCACCACTGTGGAGCCAAGCTGCTCAGTAGCGGTCAAGTCTTCTGTCACAGCTGCGGGATGAGCCTGGAGGAGGTGACCCACCCATGAGACGGTACCGGCGCACGCTGGTTGTGATCGTGGCGGCGCTGATCGTCAGCGCCATGGTGCTGACGCTGATGCTTGGAACGGCACGGGCCGACTCGCATCTGCCCGCCAATCTGCATACCGAGGTGAGCCATGTCGCGATCAGCCGGAATGGCGACGGGCTGGCCGTGGCCTACATGGCGACCGTCGTCAACAGCGGTACGGGGCCGAGCCCGGAGTTTGTGATTCCGATCCCGGCGGAGGCGACCAACTTCGAACTGCTCGAAGGGGCCGCCAAGGTGACCCGAAACGGGGAGCAGGTCATGGTGCCCGGGGGGATTGCGGCCGGCGGTTCGTCATCGATCGGCTTCCGGTACATGCTCCCGGCAGGAATCACCGAGGTTCACTACCCGGACATCCCCCCGGCGGATATGGCGATGCTCCTGGTCGACGAGGCCACCCTGACCATGACCACTGTCGGTCCCGGGCTGTCCGACAAGGGCGTGGTGGTGCTGGGGCCGAAGGCCTATCGCCAGTTCATCGTCACCCGACCGGCACCCGGCATGAATCTGTCGGTACAGCTGAAGTTGGAGGGCAACCCTGCCAACGCCGAAGCGGCGATCAACGCCGCAGGTCGGCTGCCGGCCGGCGCCCCGGTTGACCAGGCGCCGGCAGAGAGCAGGCTGCTGAACCAGTCCTTCCACGGGGGCAACGCCAACGTGATGCTCTGGCAGCGCATGACCGGCTCCACCGGGCACGGCGGGCTGATGGGACTCCTGCTGATGGGCTTGCTCTTGCTCGGGTTGGTGCTGGGGGCGGTCTTCCTGCTGGCCCGGAGGCGCCAGGCGGCGGCCGCGGTTCATGCACCGCCCGTCTCCACACGGGGGCGCGCCACCAGGGAGGCGGCTTCGCTTCAGAAGCGAAAGGCGCAGCTCGCCCGGCGCATCGCCGAGATCGACCGGACGCCCGAGGCGGAACGGACCCCGGAGTTAGATGAGGAACGGGCGGCAGTAAAGGCGCAGCTGGTCGATGTGATCATGCATCTCCGCCGGGTTGAGACGCACGCAGACTGACCGGGGGGGGAGCGGCCGTGATCGAAGCGGTTCGAATCAGCAAGCAGATCGGGGAGCGCCTGGTGCTGGCCGATCTCTCCTTTCGGGCGGAGCCGGGGCGCCTGACGGCGATCTTCGGGCCCAACGGGGCGGGCAAGTCCACCCTGCTGCGAATCCTGGCCCTGCTCATGGCGCCTACCTTCGGGCAGGTGCTCATCGACGGATGCCCCGTCTCCGGCGATGACCCCGGAGTCCGGAGCCGCATCGGCCTGCTCTCCCACCAGTCCTTCCTCTACGAGGGGCTCTCCGCCCGGGAGAACCTCGAGTTCTATGCCCGGCTCTATGGCGTGGGCGACGCCGACCGGCGGATTCGGACTCTGCTCGATGCGGTGGGCCTCAGCCTCTTCGCGGGTGATCCTGTGCGCACCTACTCCCGGGGCATGCTCCAGCGGCTGGCCATCGCCCGGACGATCTTGCATGACCCCGAGATTCTGCTGCTGGATGAGCCCTACACCGGGCTGGACCAGTCGGCCCGCGGCCTGCTCGACCGCCTGATCTGGGAGTCGAAGGTCCGGGGGCGGGTGCTCCTGCTCGTCTCCCACGACGCCGGTGAAGGGCTGAAGCAGGCAGACCAGGTGCTGGTTCTGGCCCGCGGGCGGGTTGCAGCGGCGGGGGCGGCCTCCGAGTGGAGCGCCGCCCGGCTGGCCGAGGTCTATGCGGGTTGGCCTGCCAGGCGGGCAGCAGGGGGGCGAAGGTGATGAGGCTGCTGCAGTGCATCTGGGCAATTGCCCGCAAGGATATCCAGCTGGAGATGCGCACGCGTCAGGTGCTGGCCACCATGATCGTCTTCGGGCTGCTGGGCGCCGTCATCTTCAGCTTTTCCTTCGAGATGGCGCCCGAGCAGGCCCGCCGGTTCCTGCCCGGCATGCTCTGGGTGGTGACCGTCTTCGCCGCCATGTTTGGCCTGAACCGGCAGTTTGCCGTCGAGAGGGTAGAGGGCTGCCTGCAGGGTGTTCTGATGGCGCCAATGGACCGGTCGGCCCTCTACTTCGGCAAGCTCCTGGGCAACTGGCTCTTTGTGCTCGCCGTTGTAGGGGTGGTCTGGCCCGCCTTCTTTCTCTTCTTCCGCATCACCGGCCCGCTGCCGCTTCTCCAGATGCTCGTCGTGGTGATCCTGGGAAGCCTCGGCTTCGTGGGCGCCGGTACATTCCTGGCCGCCCTCTCCGCCCAGACCCGGGCGGGGGAGATTCTCCTGCCGATTCTGCTGCTGCCTGTGGCGGTGCCGCTGCTGATCGGCGGTGTCAAGCTAACCGGCGGGCTGATGGGCGGCGAGACGCTAGGGGCCTACGACCTCTGGCTGAAGCTGATCCTGGTCTACGACCTGATCTTCACCATCGTTCCCTGGCTCCTGTTCGATTCTCTGGTAGAGGGGTGAGCGAATGAACCAGCGCCGTGAACCACTGCCGGCGGTCGGGCTGGCCACCCTTGTCGCCATGCTGACCGCCCTGTACCTGGCCCTCCTCTGGGCGCCCCAGGAGATCACCATGGGCCCGGTCCAGCGGATCTTCTACTTCCACGTCGCCGCGGCGGCCACCGCCTTCCTCGCTTTTGGCGTCGTCTTCGTCTGCAGCATCGCCTACCTGCGGACCGGCGCCCGGCAATGGGACCGAATGGCCTACGCCGCAGCGGAAATCGGGGTCCTCTTCACCACCGCGGTGCTGATCACCGGCCCGCTTTGGGCCCGGCCCGTCTGGAATGTCTGGTGGACGTGGGATCCCCGCCTCACCACCACCCTGGTCCTCTGGTTCCTGTATATCGGCTATCTCTTTATCCGCGCCAGTGCCGGCAGCAGCGAAAAGGAGGCCCGCCTGTCGGCCGCCTTCGGCATTCTGGCCTTTCTTGATGTGCCGATCGTCTTCTTCTCCGCCCGGTGGTGGCGGTCGATTCACCCCACCGTCATCCAGGCCGGGAAGATCAATATGGAGCCGGCGATGACCCTCGCCATGCTGGCCGCCATCGGTGCCTTCGCCCTGCTCTTCATTTACCTGCTGATGCAGCGGGTTCGGCTGGAAAAGAGCCGCGACGAGGTGGAAGCGATTCGGAATCAACTGATAGGAGGGTGATTGCCGTGCTTTACCTGTTTTTGGCCTACGCCGTGATCTGGGTGCTGATCTGGGGCTATTCGGTGAGCATCGCCAGGCGGCAGCGCCATCTGCAGATGCAGGTTGAGACGATGCGACGTTTGGTAGATGAGCAGCGGGAGGCTCTCTCTGCCGACTAGGCGGGCACACGAGACCGGGAGGAGCTGGGCGCCCCTCCCGGTCCTGTTTACTCCCTCCGATCTCCTGGAGGTCATTTCTGCGCAAGGGCGGGGGTGAGCGACTGTGTCTGCAGCGGAGATTTCCCGGCTGCGGACTTACATGGCGGATTTCCCAGCTCGTGTTGATTTCGATCACAGTTTCTTCACAGTTATCCACTATCCTTGATCTTGGAACGGGACCACCGGTTATGGTTGGTCCTTCCCACAAGAGGCGTACACAGCCCAAGCAGTCACAGCCCTGGTCCAGGGCCTGAGTCGTGTACCGCCTCCTTTTTTGGGAGACTCACCTACCCCTACAGGGTAGGGGTAGAAAGGGGCGGATAGGATGCACAGCACAAGGCATGACGTCCACCAGCATACCGTTCACCTTCCAGCCCGGCTCCGGGCTGAAACGCAGCAGCGACTGGCCAAGATTGAAGGCCAGGTGAAGGGCCTGCAGCGCATGGTGGATGATGACCGGTACTGTGTCGACCTTCTGACGCAGATAGAGGCGGTTCGGGGGGCGCTCCGTCAGGTGAGCCAGCGCGTTCTCCGGAACTACCTCGAGAACTGTGTCACCCGGGCGATGCTTGAGGGCGATCCGAAGGTGTACGACGAGTTGATGAGTGTCATCAGCCGCTTTGACAAGGAGTGAGGCAAGTGGCAGCACCACAGCAACAACAGCTGGTGAATGTGACCCTTGGGCTTCAGGGAATGACCTGCGCCGCCTGCGCCACCAAGATTCAGAAGGGGCTCAGCCAGGTGCCGGGGGTTCGCGAGGCGACGGTGAACCTGGCGACCGAAAAGGCGACGGTGACGATGGAGCCGGGCCAGGCTGACCCGCGGTCCCTCCAGCAGAAGGTTGAGTCCCTGGGCTATCAGGTGATCACCGGCAGCGTCAAGCTGAGCCTGGTGGGCATGACCTGTGCCAACTGCGCCCAGAAGATCGAGCGCAAGCTGAACGGCCTGCCCGGTGTGCTGGAGGCTGTGGTCAACTTCGGCACGGAGACCGCCATGGTCAAGTACCTTCCCGGCGCGATCGACGTGGGGCGCATGAAGAAGGCGGTGGCCGACCTGGGCTACGAAGCCTTCGCCAAGGATGAGGAGGGCGCCGGGGACGCCGAGCGGGAGGCCCGGGAGAAAGAGATGAAGCGCCAGTGGTATCTCTTCATCTTCTCCGCGGTGCTGACGGCCCCGCTTCTGATCTACATGTTCGCCGAGCTCTTCGGCTTCCACCCGCCCATGATCTTCATGAACCCCTGGTTCCAGCTGGTCCTGACCACGCCGGTTCAGTTCTACGCCGGCTGGCAGTTCTACACCGACACCTGGCATAACCTGAAGAACCGCACCGCCAACATGTCGACCCTGATTGCCATCGGCACTACGGCGGCCTACCTGTACAGCCTGGCGATCACGATCTGGGGCGAGCAGTTGGGGCGCAACGACTACTACTACGAGACCGCCGCTGTGATCATCACCCTGATCATTCTGGGCAAGTACCTGGAGGCGGTGGCCAAGGGGCGCACCTCCGAAGCGATCAAGGCGCTGATGGGCCTCCAGGCGAAGACCGCCAGGGTGGTTCGGAACGGCGAGCAGGTTGACATTCCGGTGGAAGATGTGCAGGTGGATGACCATGTGGTCGTCCGCCCCGGTGAGAAGGTGCCCGTCGACGGCGTCATCGTCGAGGGACGCTCCGCCCTCGATGAATCGATGCTGACCGGCGAGAGCCTGCCGGTTGACAAGAAGCCGGGCGACCAGGTGATCGGCAGCACGCTGAACAAGTTTGGCACCTTTACCTTCCGGGCGACCAAGGTCGGCAGGGATACGGCGCTGGCCCAGATTATCCGGGTGGTGGAGGAGGCCCAGACGAAGAAGGCGCCGATCCAGCGGCTGGCCGATGTGGTCAGTTCCTACTTCGTGCCAGCTGTGATTGTGATCGCGGTGATCACCTTCTTTGGCTGGTACCTGGGCACCGGCGACTTCACCCGGTCGCTGCTCTACTTCACGGCGGTGCTGGTGATCGCCTGCCCCTGCGCCCTGGGGCTGGCCACGCCTACTGCGATCATGGTGGGCACTGGCCTGGGCGCCCAGAACGGGATTCTGATCCGGGGCGGAGAGCAGCTGGAGAAGGCCTACAAGCTGACGACCATCGTGCTTGACAAGACTGGAACGATCACCAAGGGCGAGCCGGCGGTGACCGATGTGATCCCCGCTGAGCGGGTCTTCCTCACACCCGACCAGTTGCTCACCATTACCGCCGGGGCCGAGGTCAAGTCGGAGCACCCGCTGGCTGAGGCGATTGTGCGTGGGGCCAAGGAGAAGGGGCTTGCCCTGCCCGATGCCCAGGAGTTCGAGGCGATTCCGGGCCGTGGCGTTCGGGCCGTGGTCGATGGGAAGCAGGTGCTTGCCGGCACCACCAAGCTGATGGCGGAGAACAGCGTTGCAGTCGGCTCTATGCTGGCGCAGAAGGAGCGGCTGGAGTCGGAGGGCAAGACCGCCATGCTGGTCGCCATCGACGGCGAACTGGCCGGCTTGGTGGCCGTGGCTGACACGGTGAAGGAGACCTCGGCGGAGGCGATTGCCGCCCTGCACAAGATGGGCATCGAGGTCTGGATGATCACCGGCGACAACAAGCGAACCGCTGCGGCGATCGCCGCCCAGGTGGGGATCAGCAAGGAGCACGTGATGGCGGAGGTCCTTCCGGAGGAGAAGTCTGCGCAGGTGAGCCACCTGAAGGGCAAGGGCCGGGTGGTGGGCATGGTGGGCGATGGCATCAACGATGCTCCGGCCCTGGCGGGCGCCGATCTTGGCTTCGCCATCGGGACCGGCACCGACGTGGCGATGGAGGCCGCGGGCATCACCCTGATGCGCGGCGATCTCCGGGGCATTGTGGCGGCGATCCGGCTCAGCCGGCAGACCATGCGGAAGATCAAGCAGAACCTGTTCTGGGCCCTGATCTACAATACCCTGGGCATCCCCGTGGCCGCCCTTGGGTTCCTCGCCCCGGTGCTGGCCGGCGCAGCCATGGCGTTCAGCTCGGTCTCGGTGGTGACGAACTCCGGACTGCTCAAGCGCTTCAACCCCATGCACGGATTCTCCGAGCGCTGAGCAGCACCGAGCCGCTTTCCACAGAAACCCCACGGCGGTGTCACACGCATTACGATTCGTAACACATGACGATGGGCCACTAAGCCTGCATGATAAAGACGGAGCCGGGGGAGTGCCCCGGCTCCGTCTGTGTCCCCGCTACTGCGCCTCACGCACCACGTCTGCAAAGCGATAACCCACGCCCCAGGCGGTGATGATCAACCGACCACCGTCGCCCAACTTCTCACGCAGGTTCTTGATATGGCTGTCTACCGTACGGGTGCCCCCATCATAATCGGCTCCCCAGACTCGGTTCAGCAGGCGGTCTCTGGTAAATGTCTGCCCCGGATGGTTGGCCAGCAAGACCAGCAGGTCGAACTCCTTGAGCGTGAGGGTGAGGGACTGCCCTTTCCACGTGGCAGTTCGCTCTCCCGGGTGGATGACCAAGTCCCCTGCAATGATCTCCTCCGCACCGGCCGGTGGTCGAGAACGCCGCAGAACCGCCTGAATGCGGGCCACCAGTTCGTTGCCGTCAAAGGGCTTGGCGATATAGTCATCGGCTCCCAGGTTCAACCCTTCGATCCGGTCTGCGACCTCGCCGCGTGCCGTCAGCATGACAACGGGGACGGGCGACAAGGAGCGAATCCGCTTCAGTGTCTCCCAGCCGTCAAGTTTCGGCATCATCACGTCCAGCAGCACGAGGTCGGGCTGCTCGGTATGGAACAACTCGAGCGCCTCCCATCCGTTGGTGGCCTCTATTACAGTGAAGTCCGCCCGTAGATAGAGGCCAATCAGCTTGCGCATCAGCGCCTCGTCATCAACAACAGCGATCTTCATGTCATCCTCCCTTCCTCTCGCCCCGTTCGTTCCTCACGGGGGAAGCGCAGCTCGGGCGAGTACTGACTTTGGGCGTCATGGCAGCCAGAGAACCAGGAGAGCCCCAGAATCAGCTTGGTCATGGACCGGTACCGGAGGTACCAGTGCGTGAACTGAAGCAGCGCCTCGCGGGAGGTCCGTGTGAAGAGCAGAGCAAGTTCGGGGAGACGACGCCCAGGTAGACGGTGCCGCTGCAGGGCACGCTGCAGCGGCCGATCACGGCGCCGGCGATCACCGCTGTTCCGGCTGTGGTCGGTTCGGCAGACAGCCGTCACCTCCGCCGGAGTCTGCAGCTGGTAACTTAGGCGTATGAGGGACCTGGCGCCACCTACCTGTCTAGCGATCAGAATATCCGGATATACGATAATCGGATTGATGGATGGTGATACCTGGTACGGGTAGGAGGTTCTCTCTACAAGTAATAACACTGAATTGTGTAGGAGGTATGAAGGGAGAAGAGCCACCGGCAGAGGTTCTTTCCAATATGAAGATGAAGGAGCCGCCCAGTGCACGTTAGCACGGCGGCTCCTGTTGAGCGAGGCGGTCCCTTGGTCCTTGTTACATGCCCACCGGAGGCCGGAAGGGCCAGAGGCGGCTGATCTCCCCGGTGAGCCAGGTGAGTTTTCCGGTGATCATGATGATCCCCAGGACCACCATAAGCGCTCCGGCGGTCCACTGGACCCACCTGCGGGGAGCGGCTGCCTTGCGGAGGAGGCTGACGGACCGGCCCAGGAAGAGACCGGAGAGAATGTAGGGAATGGCCAGGCCAGCCGAGAAGGCGGCCATGAGCACCGCACCCGTCACAGGGGATCCGGTTCCGCCGGCGTAGATCAGCACCGAGTAGAGGGTGGGGGCGATGCAGTGGGAACAGGCGACGGCAAAGAAGAGCCCAACCAGGAAGGCCGACCAGGCCTTCGGTCCCTCGGGGGGAGCCTCCATATCCCGATGACGCAACGTGAGCCGCTGGAGCAGATCCTGCGGGAGCAGTCCGATCATCATCAGGCCCAACCCGACCACGAAAAGACCACCAAACACGTTCAGGACGCCGAGGCTCTTCTGGAACAGGGAGCCAACCTGGGCCGCCGCAGCGCCGGCTACGGTGAAAACAATGAAGAAACCGGCCACAAACGCCAGGGTGCTTCGCAGAACGCCCTTGCGCACCGCCTCCACCGCCGAGTATTCTCGCAGGGTCTTGAATGACTCGCCGGTAATCAGGCTGAAGTAGACGGAGAGCATGGGGATAATGCACGGGGAGAGGAAGGAGAAGAGGCCTGCGGTGAAGGCGATGGCGACGGCAGCCATGCTCATCGCCCTGGCACCTTCCACTCAAAGCGGCGCACCTCGGGGCCGGGCAGGCCCTTGATCTCCAGGGTCACGCTCCTGGCGGCCCGGACCAGCCCGTCGGGATCCTTCACCGTCAGGGTGCCCTCCACATGGTGGCCTCCGCTCTCTCCCTTGGGCTGCCACGTCGCTTCGGCCAGGCTGCTCTGCTGATCGATGATCACCCGGCTCAGCTTCGCCAGATCGAAATCGCCCAACTCGACGGAGTGGGTGTTCATCGTGACAAGGAAGGTCACTGCTTCGGCCTGGGCGACGGTCAGGGGGTCAAAGGTCGCCCGGACCTGAATTCCGCCACCATCGCTGGCCTGGACATTGCCGGAGGCTTCGACCGATGTGCCCGCTCCAACCTGGGAGGCCGTTCCGGTGGGAGATGTCCTCCCGCCAGCGGTGCGTGAGAGGGATGTGAATGCGTACGCAACGGTTCCAAC
The DNA here is from genome assembly GCA_049325315.1 of Bacillota bacterium. GTDB lineage: Bacteria > Bacillota > Sulfobacillia > Symbiobacteriales > Symbiobacteriaceae > JAWLHU01. Next base: position 23,049 of record JBMONB010000234.1, read on the forward strand.
GACGACGAGAACTGCGAGGGCGATGAGTATGATGCTCCCTGTCCGTGACATACCCGAACCATCCTTTCGCGCGGCCAGTGATTAATGGCAGGCGGGTTTTTCGGCCTGGCTGCCCGACTCTCCCTCTGTCCGGCTGGCGCCAGGAGCATGGTGCTCCGAATGGCCGCCGTGACCATGGCTGCCATGCATGAACAGATGCATCAGCGGACAGAGCAGGAGCATGCCGTAGGCCAGCCAGTTGCCGGAGCCGCTGGACCAGAGGAAGTAGCCACCCACCAGCAGCATCAGCCCGCACCCTGCCCAGAGCATCGCTTTACGGGACATTCGCATAACCTCCTCGTGTGAGGGTACCTCCTGGGGGTACCCCTTCTTCCTCAGGATAGCCCGGAGTTGTGATGGAACTGTGAAAACCGAGAGGTTTCCCGGAGGGGCCGTCTCCGGAAGCGGTACCAGCGGGCACACTTTCTTCACAATTGACTGGTAATATGCTGGGCAGAAGGAGGTGTTCATGGATGGGATGCTGTGGCGGTCACAACCATGGGTCGAATCACCAGCATAATGCTTCATGCCGGAATCATGAGGAACATGCCAATCAGAATACCGGCGTGCGCTTCTTCTCGGCCCTTCTGATCGTTGGTCTTCTGGGGGCAGCCCTGTACTCGTTTGTTCGGTAGGGGACCCGGAACGCAGACGGCAGAGCAGCGTCTGCCGATTCTCGGTTGTCTCATTCTGTGCCGGCGCAGCCGCCACGATTGCGGCGGATAATCGGGCGTCGGCAGTCTCTTGCTGCGGGGAGGTGCCAAGCGTGAACATGGCAGATCAGGCTGCTCCGCCCCAGGGGAAAGGGGAAGCCACCACGCGCCGTGACTTCCTGCGGGGGGTGGCGTTCAAGACGGTCGGGCTGCTTGCCGCCCAGGCGCTGGCGGGAGCCGGCGCCATGTTCTGGCCGGCCAGGGCAGCAGGGTTCGGTGGGGTAGTGGCGGTGCCTGTTCCGCTGAGCCAGATCAAGGTGGGGAGTCCCCCTGTTATGGTCCGTGACGGGAAGTTCTACCTGAGCCGTCTTCCACAAGGGCTGATCGCCCTCTACTGGCGGTGCACCCACCTGGGCTGCACGGTGCCCTGGAACGCCGGGCTGGACAAGTTCGCCTGCCCCTGCCACGGCTCGGTTTTCGTGCGCACGGGCCAGAATGTCGCCGGGCCGGCCCCGCGCCCCCTCGACGTGATGGAGATCCGGGTAGAGGGAGAGCAGATCCTGGTGAATACGGGGCGGATCAAGCAGCGGGCCAGGCACGACGACGATGAGCATGTATACCCGGCCTGACCTGAAAACAGGGGAATCCGAAGCTTGGTTCGGATTCCCCTGTTGCTCTGTTTCGGGTCAGTACGGGGTGACGGTCCAACTCCCGTCCGCATAGAGGGTGACCGACTGAACCAGTCGGAGGACGAGTTCCCGCCTCTGCTCCCGGGAGAGCGACGAGAGCTTGTGGAGGATCTCCTGCCCCTTCTCAGCCATGGCCGCGGCAACGTCCCCAGAGCTGGCAACCGTCTGCTGGAGGCTCTCCGCCTTTTTCGTCAGCACCGTGAACTCACGCTGCACGCTGGCGATGGAGGTCTGGATCTGTTGAACCTGGCTCTGGACAGCTGTTAGCAGTTCATCGGCCAGGTCGCTCGTGAGGAGGCCCTGGGCCTGCCGCTGGATGATCAGCACCTGCTCCCGCTGTTTCGTGGCCAGTTGCTCCCTGAACGCCTTGTTCCGCTCCTCCAGGCGCCCGATCTGCAGGCTCAACTCCTCAGCCTTCGCCTGATTGGCCAGGCGCTCTGCGAGGAGGTCGGGGCTGGTCAACCAGCGGACGAGCTGCTCCCAGACCCCCTGCTCTACAGGGATGGTGTTGTGGTGGCGGTTGGAGCACGCCGGCGTACCGGGACGGGAGTCCGTATGAGGGTACCTGCCCTTGCACTGGAAGTAGGACCGGGTGCCTTGCCGCCCACTATGCCGGCTATAGTACATCCCCCGGCCACATACTCCGCATTTGACGAGCAGGCTGAGCAGGCCGGGAGGCTGGCGTTTTCCCTTACGTGTGGTCTGCTTAAAGTTCGATTGCACCTTGTCGAAGGTCTCCTGGTCGATAATCGGGGGGACTGGGACGAGAATCCATTCTTCGGCCGGGCGGATGGCGGCCGTCAGCGGCCGGCGTCGTTCCTTGGGCAGCCGTCTGATTGATCCCAGGCCGCGGAAGTCGATGCGGTTGCACCGCATCTTCCCAATGTACGTGGTGTTCAGCAGCATGTTTCTCACCACGGCCCGGTACCACTTGTTGGCAGAACGCTTGGTTGGCACACCGAGTTCGGTAAGGCGCTTAGCAATCACAGCAGGGCCCAGGCGTTCCTCAGCCGCCCAGGCGAAAATGGTGCGGACCCATTGGGCCTCCGGCTCGTAGACAAGGAGTTGGTCCGTAACCTTGTCCTGAACGTACCCATAGGGGACGGCGCCGTTCGGCCGACCGCCGGCCTTCATCTTGCCCTTCTTGCCCCTGGCCGTGCGCTCCAGGATCTTCGCCTTCTCAAACTGAGAGATCACGCCCCGCATCTGGTAGAACATGATCCCCTCAGGGGTTTTCTCGTAGTTGTGCTGGACGAATACCAGATCCGTGCCCGCCTTCTCGATCTCGTCGGTGACGACCAGCTGGAGCTGCAGGTCGCGGGAGAAGCGGTCCGGATCCAGGCAGATGAAGTACCGGGGCTTATTGGCCTTGACAAACTCCCGGACCTGCTCCAGGACCGGGCGTTCAGGGATGTCACCGCCGAAGGCATCCAGGAACTCCTGGGTTCGGAGTTCAACCGTGCTCCCGGTTTGGCGCTCCATCTCCCGAGCTAGCTCCTGCGCCTTGCGGAGCGAGGCTTCCCGCTGCTCGGGAATACTGTACCCTTTCCGTTCCTGATCCCTGGTGGAGACTCGAAGGTAGATCACAACCAGGAGAACGATGGTCCCTGCCTCCAGTCTGACTCACCTCTTCCAGCCAACGCAGCGCCTCCAGGAGGCGCTGGCGAGATGGTTCACGCATGGCTAACACCCCCGCCTCCAAGCTATGCCGGAGACGGAGGGGGACAGCCCCATCCGTGTGACGCCCCCGGAACCACAGTGAGTGGCCCGGGGGCGTGCTTTGCTGTACGTGACACATCAGCAGTGGGCGCTGCCTATCCTAAGGCTGGACTCTGCTTGCCCTTTCCCATTACCACCAGGCCTGCGCAGGAACAATGATCTCGAACATCATGCCCGAGACCGGCTCCCGGGCCGAGAAGGCCTGTTTCAGGCCCGTTCCCTGAATGATCCCGGTATCAAACTCCAGCCCGCGCTCCTTCAGGTCGGCCACGACCTCCTCGATTCCGGTCACCCGGAAGGCGACATGCTGGACCCCGGGTCCGTACTCCTCCACGTAGCGGGAGACCTGCGATTCAGGGGAGGTTCCCTTCAGCAGCACAATCTTCAACGGGCCGCCCAGCATCACCACGGACTCCATGCCGGTCTTGACCCCCTGGGTCGTCCGGCGCTCCGCCTCCTCAAAGCCCAGGCGATCGCGGTAGAAGGCGACGGCCGCCTCCAGGTCCTCCACGGCGATGGCCAGATGATCCACCGCTTCCAGCCGTTGAGCCAAGATACCCCAACCCTCCATTGACACGCCCTCCTATGTAGCGAATGACGGTGCCATCATACGCCTGATCTCCCCTGGCTGCTCCTGTCCCGATAAGCAGCAGCAGGGACACTGCGGCGGAATACGACGTACCATGGGCCAGAACCTGATGGAGGAAGGGGGGAGGGGCTTGCGTAACGCGCATATCAGCCCTCCGTCATGATCTATGACCGGTGGGCGGAATGCATGGCCCCCGGCGAGCGGCGGGCGCTCCAGTGGGAGCGGCTTCAGTGGACGCTCCAGCACGTGCGGGCCAACGTAAAGTTTTACCGGGAGCGGCTGGGCGATCACACCCTGAGCGGTCTGGAGGGGCTGTCCAAGCTGCCGTTCACCTGCAAGGAGGACCTGCGGGACCAGTATCCCTTCGGCCTGCTGGCGGTCCCGCAGGAGGCCCTGGCTCGGGTCCACGCCACCTCTGGCACCCGGGGGAAGCCGACGCTGGTCGGCTACAGCCGCCGTGACCTGATGACATGGTCCCGACTTTGCGCCCGGTTGCTGACGGCAGCGGGTGGGGGGGCGGGCGACCGGATCCACATCGCCCTGAACTACGGCCTCTTCACCGGCGGGCTCGGGATTCACGGCGGGGCTGAACTCCTGGGCTGCACTGTGATTCCGGCCTCGGCGGGCTCCACACAGCAGCAGATCACCCTGCTGGCCGACCTGCGGCCCCAGGGACTGAAGGCGACGCCGTCCTACGCCCTGCACCTGGCGGAGATGGCGGAGCAGCAGGGGATTGATCCCCGCTCCTTCGGCATCCAGTACGGCATCTTCGGGGCGGAGCCCTGGTCGGAGGCGGTGCGGGACCGGCTGGAGGCCCGGTTTGGCCTGACCGCCTATGACTCCTACGGCCTCTCGGAGATGCTGGGGCCGGGAGTCGCCTATGAGTGCGGCGAGCGGGACGGGCTGCACCTCTCGGAGGATCACTTCCTGTCCGAGATCATCGACCCGAAAAGCGGGCGGAGCCTGCCCCCTGGCGAGGAGGGGGAGCTGGTGCTCACCTCGCTCACCAAGGAGGCCTTTCCGCTGATCCGCTACCGGACCGGCGACCGGACGGCCCTGCTGACCGAGCCCTGTCGCTGCGGGCGAACCACAGCCCGCATCGCCCGGCTGCGCGGGCGGGTGGACGAGATGGTGATCGTGCGCGGGGTCAACCTGTATCCGTCGGAGGTGGAGCGGGTGCTGCTCCGTTTCCCGGAACTGCTCCCCCGCCACCAGATCCGGGTCTGGAAGAAGGGGGCGCTGGACGCCGTGGAGGCGCTGGTGGAGGCGCGGCTTTCCGCCATGGCCACCCCGGAGCTGGCCCAGCGGATCGGCGCTGCTCTGAAGCGGGAGCTCGGGGTCGCCGTGGGGGTCCGGTTCGGCGAGGTTCCGGCCAGCGAGGGGCGCAACAAGGCGCTCCGTGTGATCGATGAACGGTATCGTACCGACGTGCAAGGGGGGAGAAGGACATGAACGCCCACAGCACGATGATGGCTTACTGGCCGGCCCGCACCCTCCAGGCGGCGGTGCGGCTGGGCATCTTTGACCAGCTCGCCCGCGGGCCCCAGAGCGGGGCGCAGGTGGCGGCGGCCCTGGGCCTGAACCCCGCCGCGACAGAGCGGCTGCTTCAGGCCTTGACCAGCCTGGGGTGGGTGGACCAGTCCGGCATGGGCTACGCCAACAGCAAGAGCGCGGCGCTCACCCTGGTGAGCGGGAGTCCGTTCTACGTGGGGGGAGCAGCCCACCACCACACGGAGCAGCTCTGGCCGCTCTGGTCGCACCTCGAAACCGCTGTGCGGGAGGGGCGGTCCGTGATGCGCGAGGCGTTCGGCGCCGGGAACAACCCCTTTGACCGGTTCGAGACGTCGCCCCAGGAGGTAATAAAGTTCCTGGCGGGCATGCACGGTGGGGCGGTGGGGCTGAGCGACGCGCTCCTGAGCGCCTACAACTTCTCGGGCCACCGCCACCTGGTCGATGTCGGCGGGGCGACCGGGGCGGTCTCGGGTCCGGTGGCCCAACGCTACCCGCACCTGCGGGTGACCGTTATGGAACTGCCCGCCGTGGCCCGGGTGCTGCCGCCGATTCTGCAGCAGTACGGCCTCGGCGACCGGATTGCTGCCCACGCCGGCGACTTCTTCCGGCCGGAGAGCTTCCCGCCCGGGTTCGACGCGGCGCTCCTGGGCCGTGTGCTACATAACTGGAGCGACGAGAAGGCGCTCCAGATCCTGCGCAACATCCAGGGCGCCCTGACGCCGGGTGGCACGGTGCTGATTCTGGAGAGCCTGAAAGATTGCCCCGACCCGGCCGGGCGCGCCTTCACCGCCCTTTCGGACCTGACCATGCTGGTGATGACCGGCGGCGGGCGGGAGCGGACCGGGCCGGAGTACGAGCGGCTGCTGGCCGCGGCGGGGCTGAGGCCGGTCGCTACCCTGCGGGGGGATGGGCCGGTCGCGGTGGTCGTCGGGCAGAAGCCCCCTCTGGTCAGGTGACATAATATGCCCAGACCGCATACCGTAAACCGGAGGTGGAGCTCATGACCTGGGGCTTCTTTGGTAAGCCGTTTGCCAAGGGGTTCGGAAAGCCGTTCGTCTTCCCCTTTGCTAAGCCCTTTGCTAAGCCCTTTGCTAAGCCCTTCGGCAAGTTCGGCAAGTTCGGCTTCCCCTGGTGGGGCATCTGATCAACATGACAGCGGGGGTCATCACACCCCCGTTCTTTCATCTTGGGCATGAGACAGGCCCTCTTCTGGAAGGATTATGAGAGAACGAGATGAAATACACAGGTCAGAAACACACTACATCCGCCCTGAACCCAGACGAAGCCAGAGTGAGGTGTCTTTGTGGGAAAGAAGACCCAGAGCCAGAAGAAGACGAACAGCCAGGCGATTTGGGTTGTAGCCGGTGTCGCCGTGGCCGCCGCTGCTGTGCTGATCGCGATCAGTCTCACCCGCCCCGGAAAGGATGCCACCCCGCTCGCCGCCAACCCCAACCCGGCGCCGGGAGTGAAGAGCGACAAGGAACTGGGGGCCGTCCGGAACGTGAAGGGCTCGCCCGATGCCAAGGTGACCCTGAGCGAGTGGAACGACTACCTCTGACCGCACTGCGCCACGGCCAACACGGTCGTGACTTCGCAGTTGGCGGAGTTGATTGCCAAGGGTTCCGTGAAGGTGGAGATGCTCCATTTCCCACTCCGTCCCGAATCGGTCTGGGCGGTGGAGGCGGTGGAGTGCGCTGGGGAGCAGGGCTTCTGGTGGGCAATGCACGACAAGATCCTGCAGAACCAGTCCAACGGCGTAACCACGCAGCGCATGAAGGACTACGCCAAGGAGATGGGGCTGGATACCAAGGCCTTTAACCAGTGCATCGACAGCGACCGGTATGTGCAGACCGCCAAGGATGGGCGGGCCGCAGGGGACAAGCTGGGCGTGCAGGGAACCCCGACCTTCTTCGTCAACGGGCGCCAGCTGCAGCTCCAGACCTGGAACGACATCCTGGCTGCTGTGAATAAGGAGCTGAGCAAGTAGTGACGCTGCGCCGGCTGCTGCAGGGGGTGACCCTGCTCTCCGCGATGGGCCTGGCCATTGCGCTGTACCTGACCTACATCTACACCTCCGACAAGGTCGCCCTCTGCCTGAGCGGCGGGGGCTGCGACACCGTACAGCACAGCCCGTACGCCTGGATCATGGGCATTCCCATTCCGACGCTCGGCGCCGGCGCCTACCTGCTGCTGATCCTGCTGGGCCTCCTGGCCGCCCGCGAGGGCCACCGGCAGGAGACCTACCTCCTGGCCCTGTTCGGCGTCGCCCTGGTGGGGCTGCTCTTCTCCGCCTACCTGACCTACCTGGAGCTGTTTGTGATCAAGGCAATCTGCAGCTGGTGCGTCATTTCGGCAGTGATCCAACTCGCTGTCTTCGTACTGGCAGCGCTGGCCTGGCGCCGGTATCAGCAGGAAGAATAAGAGTATCCGGATATGCGGATATGCGGAAGGGGCGCCCATGTTGGGCGCCCCTTCGGAGTGAGGAGTTGATACATTTTTTACCACAGATTACACAGATTTAAATGATTACACAGATTACCCGAACCTCCAAGCCAACCATTGCCAGAAATAGATCCGATTAATATTTGTGTAATCTGTTTAATCTGTGGTTAATAATCTCGCTCCATCCCGCCAGACTGAGCCAGGTCGACGCCAGGACGTGCCGGAATCACGGCGGCTCGTGCGCATAGACTGCCCGGGGAGGCGGTCGCGATGCGAGGAAGGCGCATGGTCGTCTGGCTGGCGTTGGTGGTGCTGTCGGGCGGGCTGCTCGGGCTAAGCTGGCGGTTTGCCAGTGGCCGCGAGGCAGCGGAGCCGGTCATCGACTGCCCGGCGGTCGGGGCGGTTCTGCTCGATCCGGGCCACGGCGGCATTGACGGTGGAGCCAACCGGGACGGCATGCTCGAGAAGGAGATCGTCTTGGACATCGCCCTACGGACCGAGCGCTACCTCAAGGCGAACAGGATTCCCGTGCTGCTCACCCGTAGGGAAGATGTGGACCTGGGCGGCCGCTACGATGGCGGGCGGCTCCGCCGGGATCTGAACCACCGCATTCGCATGGCCAATCGCTGCCAGGCCTCCTTTGTGCTCTCCATTCACGTGAACAGCGCGGCCAACCTCTCGGAGCGGGGGATGATGCTTTTCTACCAGCCCTCGCCGTGGGGGCGGGACGCTGCCTTCCTCTTCGACGATATCCTCCGCCGCTGGCCGCTCCACCAGCGCCGGGAGCCGCCGCATCCCCGGGGGGACTTCGCCATCCTGCGCTGGTCCAAGGCGCCCGCCGTCCTGGTGGAGCTTGGCTTTATCACCCACCCGGAGGACCGGGAGCGCCTGGCAGACCCCACCTACCGGGAGCAGGTTGCCCAGGCTTTGGCAGCTGGGTGTGGCGCGATTTGGCACCAATGGGTCAAACAAGGGAGTGCCCGGTAGCAGGCGCTGTATAGCTTTTTCGC
>JBMONB010000235.1:0-31379 GCA_049325315.1 Bacillota bacterium
TGGGGGTGATCATCACCGTGGTGGGCGTCGGTCTTGTGCTGGGGGAGGGGGCGCTGCAGGCAGGGGGTTCGGCCCGCCCGTGGCTCGGCGATCTGGCCGCCTTCGGCAGCGCCCTGAGCGCTGCTGCCTGCAACGTGCTCTACCGTCCCTACCTCCGGAAGTACTCGGTACTGCCGGTCAGCGCCTTCGCCATGCTGGCCTCGGTCCTGTTCCTGGCCCTGCTGGCTGCCGGCGAGGGCTTCTTCGGCGCCCTCCCGCGGCTGTCGCCCGGCGGGTGGTGGGCGGTGGGCTTTATCGGGGTGAGCAGCGGCATCGGCTACTACCTCTGGCTCTGGGCGTTGAGCCACACGACCCCCACGAACGCCACCGTCTACCTGGCCTTGAGCCCGGCCACGGCCGCTGGTCTCGGCGCTCTCCTCCTGGGCGAGCACACCTCGCCGACCTTCCTGATCGGACTCGCCGGCTCGGGGCTGGGCCTCTGGCTCGCCCGCCTGGGCGATGAGGAATCCCCGGTCGAGAGCGGGCACGGGCGGCGATGGTGGCGCTCCGGCGCTTAGGGGAGGAGCCCCATCTCCCGGCAGGCGTCGCGAATCTCGGCCATCGCCTCGTCGTAGGTGACCCGGGGCGAGTAGCCCAGCGCCCGGATCTTGTCGCCCGGGTAGACCTGGGCCTGCGACGGCGGCTGGTCGGTGATCCGGACAGGGTCCCGCCCCAGCCAGGCCGCGATCTGTCCGTGGAACTGGTCGAAGGGAACGTGACCGTCGACGGCGTTGTAGGCCTGGCCGGCAGCATCTGGGCTCTGAATCGCCAGCATCAGCATATCCACCAGGTTCTCCACGTGCACCCAGGGCAAGATTCCCTCCGGGTGGTAGCGAATCGTCTCCGATTCGGCCAGACGCTTCACCACCAGCGGCCCCCAGGTGGAGGAGGGGTGGGGGGAAAGGATCGCTCCGGGGCGGAGAATCACCGTGGGGAGCCGCTTCGCGGCCGCCTGGACCAGCCGTTCCGCCTCGGTCTTGGTGTGGTGGTAGGCATAGGGGCCCACCTCCCACAACGGGCTCTCCTCAGGCAGCTCCTTCCGGTTTCGCACATCGTAGACGTTAATGGTGGAGAGGTAGACGAACCGCTCCGGCCGCGCTGCCCAGGCCGCCTGCAGCACGTGCTCGGTTCCGGTCACATTCGCCGCCCGTGCCATGTCCCAGTCTGCGCCGATATAGGCCGCAGAGTGGACCACCAGGTCAGATCCGGCCATGGCCCGCTCCACCGAGGGGCGATCGGTCAGGTCGCCCGACCGGAGTTCGACCTCACCCGGCAGGCCCACTTCCGCGGCCGGGCGCCGGACCAGGGCGCGGACCTGCATTCCCTCAGCCAGGAGCCGATGCACAATCCGCTCGCCCACCGTCCCGGTGGCGCCCGTTACCAGGGCCACTTTGCCTGCCCACGCCATTCGCTCCTCACTCCCTCCATGAGATAATACAACCATATCAAAAAAGTCTTACATTGAAAAGGTGATGTTCCCCGGCCGGGAACCGCCCCGGTACGGGGGAGGTGGTACGGGGCGAAAGGGAGCGAAAAGAAGAGCCCGGTGCAGACTGCACCGGGCTGCGCTATCTAGAACCGACGGCCGCCGCCGCGACCACCGCCGAAGCCGCCGCCGAAGCCGCCGCCGCCGCCGAACCCGCCGCCGCGGGCCGGGCGATCCTCACGGGGCTTGGCCTCGTTCACGGTGAGGGCCCGCCCCTCCCATTCGGAGCCATTCAGGCCATCGATCACGGCCTGGGCCTGCTCGTCGGGGACCTCAACAAACCCGAACCCCCGGGAGCGACCGGTCTCACGGTCGGTCGCGACCCGGGCGGAGATCACCTCCGCATACTGGCCGGCTGCCTGCTGAAGATCCTCGTTCGTTACGGCCCAGGGAAGGTTACCAATGTACACGGTCTTTGGCATTCGATTCGTGCCCCTCCATCCACTTGTTCCTCACGCCTTGTGCGCGAAGGCCGACTCTGCTCACAGAGTTGGCTCGGGCTGCTTGCCCGTAGCGCTAGCATTCCCGTGCCCCGTCCCGCTCAAACACGGGTTGTCGTTCTGCTTAGTCCAGCGCCTCGAGTCCGGCCGCCTTGAGAATCTCTTCAATGAGGACCTCTTCGGCACTCGGCCTGGACTCACGCTCCCGTGCCGGCTCGCCGGCAACGGAGGGAAGATCCACCGTCTGATTCCATCGCGTAGTCATCATCATCGCTTTGCACGCCTTCCTTTCTTGAAGACGGCACCCTGCGCAAAACAGAAAAGCAACCCCAGCGCATACCGGGGTTGCTGCATCGTCTCATGCTTACGTTCCCGAACGTCCTGTACATGCTCACTCTTTGTTTTGCGGCTGTGCCGCTCTTCATACTATGATACACCCGGCAGCGTGTTTTTGCAAGACCTGATGTTTCCAGAGGATGGTACCGTGCCCCGGGGCTCCATTTGGTTCGATTGACGAGCTTTTCGGTAATAAGGCAGGAATCCGTGACATATCGTGAGAGTTCCGTTAGAATAGAGGAGCACAGAATCCCCGTACGGTAAACTCGGGGACCACCCGGGCCCCCGGTGGTGGTTGCAAATGAGGAGGATGGGAATGAACCACAGCGGCTGGTTGACGGAAGAGCAGACCCAGGGTTACCGGACCCAGTGGAAGGTCAGGCAGGTGCTTCACGAGGAGCAGACCCCCTTTCAGCATCTGCAGATCGTCGAGATGGAGGACTTCGGCCGGGCGCTTATCCTGGACGGCTGCGTCCAGACAACGGTAGGGGACGAATACATCTACCACGAGATGATCGCCCACGTGCCCCTCTTTACCCATCCCAACCCCGAGCGGGTGCTGGTGATCGGCGGGGGCGACGGGGGGACCGTGCGCGAGGTGCTGCGCCACCCATCGGTCAAGAAGGTGGACATGGTCGAGATCGACCAGGCGGTGATCGAGGCCTCTCGCCGCCACCTGCCCGAGATCTCCTCGGCCCTGAATCATCCTCGCCTCAACCTGGTGGTGGGCGACGGCATTGCCTGGGTCGCCGGGCGGAGCGAGGAGTATGACGTGGTCCTCGTGGACTCCTCCGACCCGTCGGGTCCGGCCGAGGGGCTCTTCAACCGGGCCTTCTACCAGAATCTCTACCGGGCGCTGAAGCCGGGCGGGCTCTTCGTCGCCCAGACGCTCTCGCCGTTCTTTCACCAGAGCCTGATCCGCGACGTTCACCAGGTGGTTTCGTCGATCTTCCCGACCGCCTTGCCCTACCTGGCGGTGGTCCCCACCTACCCCAGCGGTCTCCACTGCTTCATGCTGGGCTCCAAGCGGCACCACCCGCTGCGCCAGGGCATGAAGGAGCCCGCCTGGCCTACCCGCTGGTACACCCCGCAGGTGCACCGGGCGGCCTTCCAGCTCCCGCCGGTCGTGGCGGAGTTGGTCAAGCCGGCGTCGGCGCCGGTGCGGCTGCACGGGTAGGAGCCGTGGCCAGACGTTTCCATAAGCACGGCCCCCCAATCAACGGGGGGCCGTTTTGTTTGTGTCACTGAATAGTCAGACTCTATCAGATGGGATCGAAGGATTAATATTTTGAATATTTATATTACTGGGAAGGGAATCACGCCAGCGCTACAGAACCATCCCCACACCTGCCCATTCAAGACAAGTCGAAGGCATGGGAGGGGCCGGCGCAGAGGGCCACGGCGCCGCAGGTCGGGCAGGTATGAGAAAGGGGGATCTCCATGTCCAATGTCACATCGATTGAGACCCGGATCCGCTCCCTGATTCAGGCCTTTAATCGGCAAGACGCTGCGGCCATCGCCTCCCTCTACGCACCCGATGCGACCCACACCAAGCCGGACAGCACGCAGGCCACCGGAAGGGCAAGCATCGAAGAGCACTACGCCAATGCCTTCGCCGCCGTTCCGGATGCCCGCTTCGAGGTGAAGAGCGTGCTGTTTCCCCGGCCCGGCACCGCCGTGGTGGAGGCGGTGATCAGCGGTACCCATCTGGGGGTGCTGCGTGACGGCACGGTGGAGATCCCTCCAACGGGCCGTCACGTCTCCGTGCCGGCGGTGATTGTCAGCACGGTCAACCAGGCGGGGGAGATCCAGACCGACCAACTGCGCTACGACCAGTCGGTGGTGCTGGCCCAGATCGGGCTGGTTCCCACAGCCCAGGCCCAGGTCGACGCCGGGCACAGCCTGATGGAGAGCCTGACCGGCGCCTTTAACCGGGGCGACGCCGCAGGGATCGCCGCTCTCTTCACGGAGGATTCGGTCCACAGCTTCCCCAGCGTGACGGAGCGGCGGGGCAGGCAGGCTGCACAGGCCCACTACCAGATGCTCTTCACCGCCTATCCCAATGCCCGCCTCACCTTGGCTGATGTGATGGTGGAGGGGGCGCAGGTGGTCTCCACCTGGACGATCACCGGCACCCATTCCGGCCCGCTGGGCCCGATTCCTGCCACCGGGCGCGAACTCAGCCTCAAGGGGGTTACGGTGGCCGAGACGAGCCCCGAGGGGCTGCTGCGCTGCGAGCGGGTCTATTACGACCGGGCCAGCGTGCTCCGGCAGTTGGGTGTGCTGCCGGGCTAAGATCAAGACGCGCACGGCGCCTCCCACGTGATTGGGGAGGCGCCGCTCTCTTACCGGGCCGCTGCCCGCAGCCGCTCGTGCAGAATGTTGTTCTCCAGGTGGATGTGCTGGAACATGTCCGACTCCAGCTCCTCCAGCTTGTAGAAGGTGAGGGTGTAGGTCCGGCAGGCATCGGGGGGCAGCTGGAAGCCGCCGGTCAGGTCCCGCATGGCGGCCAGCAGGTCGCCGGCGGCCTGGTGCTCTGACTCCAGCTCCTCCAAACACTGCAGGGCCCGCTCCAGGTCCGCCGGGTCGCCGCTCCGCTCATAGGCGGTCGCCAGGGGGAAGAGCCGGTTCTCCTCATCTTCCATGTGGGACTCCAGCTCCGGCTTCAGCCGGTGGAAGAGCTGGTTCAGGGTGACGAGCTCCGGGTGGCGGTCGCCGTGGACCCGGTTGATCTTGGCTACGAACTGGGAGAGCAGCGGCAGTTCCTGCCGCAGGTAGCAGTGATGCACCGTGACGATCTGGTCGATCAGGGCGGTCAGCGGCGCCGTCCGCCAGTCGATCGATCCCTTGTCCAACCGGCGCTGCTCCTGCTCGTAAGCCTCATGCAGCTCGGCCAGCACCGGCTCCGTGGCGAGCCCCTTCTGCTTCAGGGCGTCAGCCAGGCTGCGCCCGCCCCCGCAGCAGAAGTCGATGTTGTACCGCTTGAACAGGTTGCTGGCGCCGGGAAAAGCGGCGACGATCTCGCCGACACGCAGTTCAGCCGAAAAGATGGTCATGATGTTCTCCTCCTCTCGGTCTTTAGCGTAAGTCAGAGAGGGAGGCTGGCGACGTGATGTTGATCACAAGCGGAGCGGTTTTGGGGCGGAAAACCGAGGGTTCGCATAGCCATAAGCCAGAACGGCCCCGGCCATCCCGCCGGCTTCTGATAAATGTTGATTATTCCTGTATTAAACTCAAGTGATTCTTGTGGTAATATATAGAGACCTACCGACCGTTCGGTTCCTGAAAGGAAGGAGCGTGCAGAATGGCCCACTTCATCTTCAATGAGACCCACGACACCCTACGGGCTGAGATCCGGCGCTACGTGGAAGGAAAGCTGGCGCCCCATGCCGACGAATGGGAGGAGGCCGAATTCTTTCCGGACGAGGTCTTTCACGAGATGGGCCGGCTGGGCTACCTGGGACTCCGCTACCCCGAGCAGTACGGGGGTTCCGGCCTCGACTATTACAGCGCCATCGTGCTGGCCGAGGAGCTCTCCCGGGCCGGCAACGGCGGTATCGGCATGGCCCTGGCTGTCCACAGCGAGATGGCCACACCGCCGGTGCTGAAGTTCGGCACCGAGGAGCAGAAGCAGCGCTTCCTGGTCCCGGCGATCAAGGGGGAGAAGATTGCCGCCCTGGCGATCACCGAGCCGGGGGCGGGCTCCGACGTGAGCGGAATTCGCACCCGGGCGGTGAAAGACGGCGAGGACTGGGTGATCAACGGCTCCAAGATCTACATCACCAACGGCGTGCGGGCCGACTGGGTCCTGGTGGTCTGCCGGACCAGCGACGACCCGTGGGGCGGCATTACCCTCTTCCTGGTGGAGAAGGGGTCGCCGGGCTTCTCCGTGGGACGCAAGCTGAAGAAGTTGGGCATGCACGCCTCCGACACGGCGGAGCTCTTCTTCGAGAACGTGCGGGTGCCGGACGCCAACCGGCTGGGCGAGGTGGGACAGGGCTTCTATAACATCATGTGGGAGCTGCAGGGCGAGCGGCTGATCGGCGCCGCCGGGGCGGTGGCCGGGGCGGAGCGCTCGCTGGAGCTGGCCATGAAGTACGCCCGGGAGCGCGAGGCCTTCGGGCGGCCCATCGGCAAGTTCCAGGTGATCCGCCACAAGCTGGCCCAGATGGCCACTGAGATCGAGGCGGCCCGCGCCCTGGTCTATACCTGCGCCTGGCGCTGGGAGCAGGGGGAGTACCCGGTCAAGGAGATCTCCATGGCCAAGCTGCTGGCCGGCGAGGTGGCCTGTCGGGTCGCCGACGAGGCGCTGCAGATCCACGGCGGGGCCGGCTACATGATGGAGTACCCGATCCAACGCCACTGGCGTGACGCCCGGCTGATCCGAATCGGCGGGGGCACCGATGAGATCATGCGGGAGATTATCGCCAAGCAGATGGGCTTTTAGCGGGAGGGGAAGGAATGGAACTGCTGACCGAGGTGCGAGACGGCGTCGCCCTTCTGACGATGAACCGGCCCGACCAGCGCAACGCCCTTTCCGCCGGGCTGATGGAGGGGCTGGTCGAGTCGCTCTCCCGCTTCTCGGCCGATGAGACGGTGCGGGCGGTGGTGATCACCGGGGCGGGGGAGAAGGCGTTCTGCGCCGGGGGCGACCTGACCTCCATGGCAGGCGATGGCCCTTACGGGGGTCACCTGGCCCGGCGGCGCTACCTGGAGCTGTTAGAGGCGGTGCAGGAATCGGGCCGCCCGGTGATCGCCGCCGTGAACGGGGCGGCGCTGGGCGGGGGCTTCGGCCTGGTGCTGGCCTGTGACCTGGCGGTGGCAGCCGATACCGCCAGCCTGGGCACCCCCGAGGTGAAGATCGGCCTCTTCCCGATGATGGTGGCCGGCAAGCTGATCCGCCACCTGGGCCCCAAGCAGGCGCTGGAGCTGGCGCTGACCGGCGAGAAGATCAGCGCCGAGCGGGCGCTGGCGCTGGGGCTGGTCAACCGGGTGGTCCCGGCGACCGATCTCATGGAGGCCTCGTTCCGGCTGGCCTCCTCCCTGGCGTCGCTCAGCCCGGCGGTGCTGCGGCTGGGCCGGGAGGCGGTCTACACCGCCGCCGACATGGAGTACAGACAATCGCTCCGCTACCTGCACGCCATGCTCTCGATCAACGCCATGACCGACGATGCCGCCGAGGGGGTGACCGCCTTCCTGGGCAGGCGGGCGCCCGAGTGGAAGGGCCGGTAACGACACAGGGGAGGGAGCCGCTTGTCGCTGATGCGTGAGAAGACCGAGGAACTGAAGCGAAGGAAGGCCGAGGCGGCCAAGATGGGGGGAGCCGAGGCGGTGGAGCGCCAGCACCGGGAGGGGAAGCTGACCGCCCGGGAGCGGATCGACCTGCTCTTCGAGCCGGGCTCCTTTGTGGAGTTCGGCGCCCTGGCCGACCACGAGAACCGCAACCCGCAGATGGCGGGCAAGCACACCCCGGCCGACGGGGTGATCACCGGCTACGGGAATGTCCACGGGAAGACCGTCTTCTGCGCCGCCTACGACTTCACCGTCATGGCCGGCTCCATGGGCGAGGTGGGCGAGCGGAAGGTGAAGCGAATGCGGGAGCTGGCCCTGCGGCTGCGCGCCCCCATCGTCTGGCTGCTCGACTCATCGGGCGCCCGGATTCAGGAGTCGGCGGGCTCGCAGTTCGCCGGCTCGGGCGATCTCTTCTTCGAGCAGGTGATCATGTCGGGGGTGGTGCCCCAGGTGGCGGCGGTCATGGGCCCCTGCGCCGCCGGCACCGCCTACATACCCGCTCTGGCCGACGTGGCCTTCATGGTGAAGGGGACCTCCTCCATGGCCCTGGGGGGGCCGCATCTCGTGAAGGCGGCGGTGGGCGAGGAGATCAGCGCCGAGGAGTTGGGCGGCAGCCGGATCCACAACACCATCTCGGGCTGTGCAGATTTAGAGTCGCCCGACGACGCTGCCTGCATCGAGGCGGTCAAGGAGTACCTGAGCTATTTGATCGAGCCGCTCCTTCCCACCGCCGATTCGCCGGAGCGGGAGGTGGAGGCGCTCTACGACCTGGTGCCGGCGGAGCCCAACAAGGTCTACGACATGAAGAAGGTGATCGGGGCGATCGCCGACGACGGGAAGTTCTTCGAGCTGAAGCCCGGCTGGGGCCGTTCGGTGATCACCGCCTTCGCCCGGCTGAACGGGCGCTCGGTGGGCATCGTGGCCAGCCAGCCCTCCTTCCGGGGCGGGGTGCTCGATGTGGACAGCGCCGACAAGGCGGCCCGGTTCGTCACCCTCTGCGACGCCTACGACGTGCCGCTGGTCTTCCTGGTCGATGTGCCCGGCTTCCTGATCGGCTCCAAGGTGGAGCAGCAGGGGATCATTCGGCATGGTGCCAAGATGCTCTACGCCGTGAGCGAGGCGACGGTGCCCAAGATGACCGTGGTGCTGCGCAAGGCGTATGGGGCGGGCTATTTCGTCATGTGCGGGCGGACCTACGAGACCGATCAGATCCTGGCCTGGCCCACCGCCGAGATCTCGGTCATGGGGCCCGAGGGGGCGGCGGCGATCATCTTCCGCAAGGAGATCGAGGCGGCGCCGGACCCGGCGGCGGTGCGGGCGGAGCGGGTGGCGATGATCCGGGAGGTGATCAACCCGTACGTGGCGGCAGGCGGGGCGCATGTCGATGATGTGATCGACCCCGCGGCGACCCGGCGCCTGCTCGTGCGCGGGCTGGAAGCGGCACGCGGCAAGCGGGTGGAGCGACCGCAGCGCAAACACGGGATCTGGCCGGTTTAGCCTTTTCAGAGAGGGGGGTCTTCTTGGATCGGGTAGTCATCTCTGCGGCTTTGACGGGGGTCCTGGCGACGCGGAACCAGTGTCCGGCTCTGCCCTACACGCCTTCGGAGATCGCGGCAGAAGCGCGTCGGGCCTATGAGGCGGGGGCTTCGGTGGTCCATATTCATGCGCGGGAAGATGACGGGTCGCCCTGCTTCCGGCCCCAGCGCTACCGGGAGATCGCCGAGGCGGTGCGGGCAGCCTGCCCCGCGATCGTCAACTTCTCCACAGGCGCGGTGGGGCTGCCCAAGGAGGACCGGGTGGCGCACATTCCGGTCTCGCGGCCGGAGATTGCGGCGCTGAACATGGGGTCGATGAACTATGCGATCTACTCGGAGCGGCGAAAGCAGTTCATCTTTGACATGGTCTTCGCCAACCCGTTCTCGGAGATCGCCTACTTCGTACAAGTCATGAAGGAGAGCGGGGTGAAGCCGGAGCTGGAGTGCTTTGACCGGGGGCATATGGCCAACGCACAGCCGCTCGTAGACCAGGGGCTGCTCTCGGGGCCGCTTCAGTTCAGCCTGATCATGGGGGTGCTGGGGGGGATTCCAGCCACAGTGGAAGATCTGATCAACCAGGCGCGGGCGGTGCCGGACGGGGCCTTCTGGCAGGTGGTGGGGATCTCGCTGGCGCAGTGGCCCATGGTGGGGGCGGCGCTGGCCATGGGCGGCCACGTGCGGGTCGGGCTGGAGGATAACTTCTACCTGGCCCCGGGGCAGATGGCCTCGTCCAACGGGGATCTGGTGGCGAAGGCGGTTCGCATGGCTAGCGATGTGGGGCGGGAACCGGCCACGGTGGAGGAGGCTCGGGCGATTCTTGGGCTGGGTCCACAGGCTTCCCAGCCCTGAGAAGAGATGGGGGGAGGGGACGAAGAGATGGAGCGTCCTTGGCTGAAGAGCTATCCGGAGGGGGTCAGGACTCATCTGGAGTACCCGGAGGTTCCGGTCTACCAGTTCCTGTTCGAGCAGATCGAGACCCACCCGGAGCGGACGGCGATTATCTTCTACGGCAAGAAGATCAGCTACCGGGAGTTCGGGGAGCTGATCGACCGCTTCGCCGCCGGTCTCGTTCGCCGGCTCGGGCTCAAAAAGGGGGAGCGGGTGGGGATCATGCTGCCCAACTGCCCGCAGAACCTGATCGCCATGACGGCGGTGCAGCGGGCCGGGGCGATTCCGGTCCAGTTCAACCCGCTCTATGTGGCCCGGGAGATTGAGTACCAGGTGAACGACGCCGGCTGCCGCTTCTTCGTGACCCTCGATCTCTTCTGGGAGAAGGCGAAGGAGGGGCGCGGGTGCGTGGAGCGGTTCATCGTCACCTCCATGGCCGACTACCTGCCCTTCCCGCTCAACCTGCTCTTCCGGCTGAAGACCCGGGCGCCGCAGATCGGGGGCGATGAGGCGGTTCGCTTCATGGACCTGCTGAGCGAGAGCGCTGAGGGGTTCGTTCCCGTGCCGATTGACCCTCGGGAGGACCCGGCCTACCTGCTCTATACGGGAGGCACCACCGGGCTCTCCAAGGGGGTGGTCTCCACCCACTTCAACGTGGTGGCCAACATGCTGCAGATCAAGGAGTGGGTGCAGCGGCCGGAGGGCGCTCACGACGTGGTGCTGGTGGTGATGCCGCTCTTTCACTCCTACGGCCTGGTGGCCGCCGCCGGCTTCGCCCTGGCGCAGGGCGGGACCTGCATTCTGGTGCCCAAGTTCGATGCCAAGGAGATCTTGAAGCTGATTCAGAAGTACCGGCCCACCTCGTTCCCCGGGGTGCCCACCATCTACACCGCCCTGCTCAAGCAGCCGGGCATCGAGCGGTATGACCTGAAGTCGATCGAGCTGTGCGTAAGCGCGGCAGCGCCGCTGCCGGTGGAGTTGCTGGAGCAGTTCGAGTCGATGACCGGCGCCTCGATTCTGGAGGGCTACGGGCTGACCGAGGCCTCGCCTGCCACCCACTCCAACCCGATGCACGGGCGGCGGATTCCAGGCAGCGTCGGGCTGCCCTACCCCGACACCGATGTGCGCATCATCGACCTGGAGACCGGGGCCGACCTGCCGCTGGGACAGGAGGGCGAGGTGCTGATCCGGGGACCGCAGGTGATGAAGGGCTACTGGAACAAGCCCGAGGAGACAGCGGCCGCCATTGCCGACGGCTGGCTCTTCACCGGCGACATCGGCAGGCTCGATGAGGACGGCTACCTGTACATTGTTGACCGGAAGAAGGACATGATCATCGCCTCGGGTTTTAACATCTACCCGCGGGAGATCGATGAGATCCTCTACCAGCACGAGGCGGTGCTGGAGGCCTGCAGCGTGGGCGTGCCCGATGAATACCGGGGCGAGACGGTGAAGGCCTTCGTGGTCCTGAAGCCCGGGGCGACCGTGACCGAGCAGGAGATCATCGAGTTCTGCCGGGCCCGGCTGGCCGCCTACAAGCGGCCGACCCAGGTGGAGTTCCTGCCTGAGCTGCCCAAGAGCGCCGTCGGCAAGATCCTGCGGCGGGTGCTGGCGCAGCAGGAGCGGGAGAAGGCGAAGGTAGCGGCTGCGAAGTAGGCAAGGAGAGGAGAGGGATGTATGAGCGCGATCTTCGAAACGATCAAGACCCGTGTTGAGGCGAACCCGGCCAAGGTGGCGGGCCTGAAGGCGGCCTACCAGTTCGACCTTACCGGCGAGGGGGGCGGCACCTTCCACGCCGTCTTTACCGGCGACAGCTACGACATCGGCCCGGGCCCTGCAGCGGACCCCGGCTGCACCGTCACCGTGTCCGCCGCCGACTTCGAGCAGATGGTGGCGGGCAAGCTGAACGCGACCAGCGCCTTCATGAGCGGCAAGCTGAAGATCAAAGGCGATATGGGGCTGGCCATGAAGCTCCAGAGCCTCCTTGGCTAGCCCGCTGACCGGCCGCATCGCCCTGGTGACCGGCGGCTCCCGGGGCATTGGCCGGGCCTCGGCGCTTCGGCTCGCAGCCCGGGGGATGACCGTCTACATCGGCTACAAGCAGAACGGCGAGGCGGCCGCTGAGGTGGCCCGCCTGGCCGGGGAGGCCGGCGGGCGCGGGATTCCGGTCCAGGCCGACCTGGAGGATGCCGGGGCGGTCAAGGCGATGCTGGGCCAGATCCGGGAGGAGGCCGGCGGGCTGGATCTGCTGGTGGCCAACGCCGCCGCCACCGCCTTCAAGCCCACCCTGGAGCAGCGGCTGCACAACCTGCGCCGGACCTTTAGCCTCTCGGTGGAGTCCTTCCTGCTCATGGTCCAGGAGGCGGTCCCGCTGATGCAGGGGCGGCAGGGAACGATCATTGTGATGAGCGGCTACGACTCGATCCGCTACGTGCCGCTCCATGGCGTGCTGGGGGCGGCCAAGGCGGCCATGGAGTCGCTGGTCCGCACCCTGGCGGTGGAGCTGGCCGCCGAGGGGATCGTGGTCAACGCCATCTGCCCCGGGCCGGTGGAGACCGACTCGGTCAAGGTCATGTGCGGCGAGGCCTGGCCCGATGTGGCCGCCGCCTTCGCCCGGGCCACCCCGGCGGGGCGGGTCGGCCGGCCGGAGGATGTGGCGGGGATCGTCGCCTTCCTGGCCGGCCCCGACGCCCGCTGGATTACCGGGCAGACCATCGTGGCGGACGGCGGCCTCACCCTGGTCTCGGGTCCGGTCTCGCTCTGAAGAACAACACCCCGCTCGTGCAAGAGCGGGGTGTTGCTGTGCGGGCGGGCGTCTACCCGCCGGCGGAGGCCTGCCAGACCATGAAGGCCAGCGAGAGATCGCTCAGGCCGTGGACCACCATCATGTAGGGCATCATGCGGGGGCGGTAGCGCAGAATAAGGCCGGCCATGATGGCGAAGGGGATGAACATCAGCAGGCGCCAGAGGATATACCGGCCGTCGAGCGCTAGGGGGAGCGTCATATGCTGCGCCGCCAGCCAGAGGGCAGCAAGGCCCAGCGCCCAACCCTGGCCCCAGCGCACCGCCAGGCGGGGCATGACGTAGCCGAAGTAGGTGGGCAGTTCAGCGAAGGCGATGGTCAGGGGGAAAAGGAATCCGGCGAGGGCGGCCCACTGCGGCAGCGGCAGGACGAACAGCATCGTCGCCGCCTCCATGTCGCCGAAGAGGAGATGGCTCAGGCCCAGGTTGGGAGCCATGGCGATGATGCCGGCCAGGGGCAGGAGGACCAGCAGGAGGAGCAGGTCCTTGCCCATGTGCTCCCGCACGATCTTCGCCCCCACCAGATCTACGTAAGCCAACCCCTCCCGCCGGGCCAGGAAGCGAAGCAGCCCGATCGTACAGAGGTTGGTCAGGATCGCCGCGATCGGCCACCAGGCGATCGACGCTTGCCAGGGCTCGGGCGCCCCTGCCAGCGCATGAACCCCGGCGATGACTGCCTGCCAGACGAGAAAGAGCAGGGTGCGGTGAACCAGCATCACGAGGGGCCATGTGACCGGAGAGGGTTGGTTTCCTGGTGCGGCGACGGCTTGGTGCGCCAAGGGGTTCACCTGCTTCCTTGGAAGTATCAGGTCGTCTTCTCGGTCAGCTTGAGGAACCGGTGGACATCGGCCAGAACCACGTTGAGGGCGCTCTGCCAGAACTCGGGCCCTGTCAGGTCGACCCCCAGGTGCTGGCGGGCCAGGTCTTCCACCTGCATGCGGCCGGTGTCCCGCAGCAGGGCGTTGTACTTCGCCACGAACCCAGGGCCCTCGGCCTGCGCCCGGGCGTAGATGCCGGCGCTGAACAGGTAGCCAAAGGTGTAGGGGAAGTTGTAGAAGGGGACCCCGGTCAGATAGTAGTGGAGCGTGCCGGCCCAGGCGTGAGCGGAGTACTCGCCCATCGCCCCGCCGTGGGCGGTCTCCATCGCCTCGTGCATCAGGGCGCTCAGTCGCTGGGCGGAGACCGGGCCCCGCTTGCGCTCGGCGTAGAAGGCCAGCTCGAAGGTGAAGCGGGCGTGCAGGGACATCAGGTAGGCGACCGCCTGGCGGGCCTTGCCGTCGAGCAGGGCAAGCCGCTCCTCCTCGCTTGCCGCCGCCTGGACCGCGGCGTCGGCCACGATCATCTCGGCGAAGGTGGAGGCGGTCTCCGCGACATTCATGGCGTAGCCCTGGGCCATCTGCGGCAGGTCGTTCATGACCGACTGGTGGTAGGCGTGGCCCAACTCGTGGGCCAGGGTGGAGACGTTGCGCGGGTTGCCGGCGAAGGTCATGAAGATCCGCGACTGCTTCGCCAGCGGGAAGCTGGTGCAGAAGCCGCCGGGCCGCTTGCCGGGGCGGTCCTTCGCCTCGATCCAGCGCGCCTCGAAGGCGTGCTCGGCGAAGGCGGCCAACTCCGGGCTGAACTTGCCGAAGTGGGTGATGATAAAGGCGGCGGCCTCCTCGTAGGTCACCTTGCGCTCCACGCTGCCCAGCGGGGCGCCCATGTCGTACCAGTTCAGCCTCTCCAGCCCCAGCAGCTCCGCCTTGCGCTTCAGGTATTCCACCAGCACCGGCCGGTTCTTCACGATCACATCCCACATGGTGTCGAGGGTCTGGGCGGTCATGCGGTTCATGTCCAGCGGCTCGTGGAGCACCGAGTCCCAGCCCCGGGCCTGGTAGAGGTTGAGCCGGAAGCCTCCCAGGTTGTTCAGCACCGTGGCGAAGAGGTCGGCATTGTCGCTCCAGGCCTTGCCGTAACGGGCCGCCATCTCCTGGCGGACGGCGCGGTCCGCATCGCTGAGCAGGTTGGCCGCCTGGCTCATGGAGAGGGCGACCTCCTTGCCGTCCTTCTCCCAGGGGACCGACATCTGCCCGACGATGGCGTTGTACATCTCGTTCCAGCCGTGGTAGCCGTTGGCCGAGAGGGAGGCGGAGAGCGCCTCCTGCTCCGGCGGCAGCTTCTCGGCCGCCCGGCGCCGCTTCTCTGCCAGGTTGAAGCGCACCTCGCGGAACTGCTCCATGGCCAGGAGCGCATCCCAGGCGGGCGCGGGGATCGCCAGGAGCTGGGCGTCGATCACGGTGGAGAGTTGGGCAAAGCTGGCGGCGATCTGCCGGTGCCGGCCGCCCAGCACCCGGGCCTCCGCATCCTTCATGTTCTGTGAGTTGAGGCAGTTGATATAGGCGCCGGTCTGGCGGAGCCGGCTGGCCAGGTCCATCATGGCGGTCAGCAGGCTGGACCAGCCGGTAACCGCCTCGGGGCTCTGGGGGGCCCCCAGCTGGGCAGCCCGGGCCTGGAGCGCCGGGATCTCCTTCTCCAGGCTGGCCAGTTCCTGCTTCAACGCCCCGGAGCTGCTGCCGCCCGGGTAGATGGAGTCCAGGTCCCATGTCTGTGAAAATGTCTTATGTGACAAGCCGCTTCCCATCCTTTGCACAAGAGATGCGATCTCTCTACTAAGTTAGTTAACGGGGTGAAGTCTTCCTTCCAATCTACCCCCGGTTTTGTGCTCGTTGGGCATGCCACAGCTCGGCGAAGGTGGTTCGAACCTTTCGGAGCATTTGCGCGGTCTTATAGGTAAGCGCATAGCTGAAGGCCCTGCTGGAAGGAGTTGACCGCCTGTGATCCTGCAAGTTCTCGAGCCGTACCGTCCGATTGTCCGTTGGGGTACCGGCCTCTGGCTCCTCTCCACGCTGATCGGCGCCCTTGTCGCCTACCTGCTCAAGCGGCCCTACCCGCTGGCGATGGCCATGGCCAACGATGTGACGGTGCTGCTGCTGCTGGCGCCCTGGTTCTTCGGCTCGCTTCTCTCGCAGGGCACCAAGCGCTCGCAGGTGGAGGGGGCGATGACCCGAGCCTGGCAGGGGGCCAGCTACGAGGCGGTGGAGCGCGATATTCACGATGCGATGACCGACCGTACGGGTGTGGGGGACTTCTCCGCCAGGGCGGCGGCGATGGCGCTGGTGGTCCTGGCGCTGAACATCGCCCTGCGGCTCCTGCTGGACACCGGCTGGGGGATCCTCCCGCTGCTGCCCTGAGCCATAGAAGATACGCCCACCGGCTGGACTGACCGCCGGTGGGCATTTCTGTGTAGGTATTTCGGGGGAATTGCTGATATATCCTTGTAACAACAGGGTAATCCCAGTTCAATGGGGGTAAGACTGCGGGCGTACACCAGCGTACGGTAACCGGTGCAGCCCAGAAGGAGGATGACTGGAATGAGAGTATGGATGGCCCTGATCCTGGTGACGACGATGCTGCTGACTGCCTGCGGGGCGGGATCAAGCGGGAGCACCGCCCCAAACCCCGGCACCGCGAAGACCGAATCTGGCGCCGCCACCGATCCGCCAGTCACGACCACCAAGCAGGCTGACACCGAGGATGAGGGGTCGGACACCCAGCAGGCATCGGGCGGGGAGCAGCAGGGGGTCAGCCTTGATCTGGACCTGGAGGGCCTGGAGACGCCCCGGGATCTGAAGGGGATCTTGGACCGCTTCTCTCTCCTGGCCTACGAGTATATCTCGCCCGAGGCTACCGTCACGATCACGATCCGCGCGGCGGGGAGCGAGATGGTGGACGGGGTCGCCGCCGACCGGGTCGCGATCGAGATGACCGACACCAGCACGGGCGACGAGCGGATGGAACTCTGGATCGGCCCCGATGGCGAGACGCTGAAAATGGTTCAGGATGGCGAGGAACTGCCCGCTCAGGTGGTGGGTATGATGGGTTCCGCCATGCTGATGAGCCTGCTCTGGCCCTTTATGACCGCTGACCAGATGGATCTGGCCGCTGCCCTGGAGGAGGGGAGCAGCGCCTCCCCGTTCCACGTGGCGAAGGCCTCCCGAGAAACGAAGCAGTTCGGCCAGGTCCCGGCTGAGGTCACGATTATGGAGGTGACCGTGGCTGGTGGGAATGCGACCGGCGGCTACACCTGGGAGGTGGCCAACTTCGGCGAGTTTCTGATGTTCACCCGCTGGCAGATCGCCGTCTCTGGCTCCGACGGGGCGGAGACCTCTGAGTTTCGGGTAGTCGAGGTCGGCCTGCGGTAGCCAGCCCCAGATCCACTCCATGGCACCGGCGAAAAGGCAATCACTCCCGGTTCCTCTTCGCGGGGGACATGCTGGGCTTCCTGCCCGGGCTGTTTGCTGTCAGTCGTCGGTCGCTGTCAGCGGGTCGATGAAGACCTGCCCCGTCTGACCGTCTACCGTCAGCCGGCAGCCGTTCTGCACCCGGGCCAGCAGCCCCGGTATGTTGACCACGGCGGGAATCCCGTACTCCCGGGCCACAATCGCCCCGTGGGAGAGGTAGCCGCCCACCTCCATGACCACGGCGGCGGCCCGCAGGAAGAGCGGGGTCCATCCCGGGTCGGTGGAGGGGGCCACCAACACCTCGCCGGGCTGGAGCAGGTGGCCTTCCGACGGGTGGTGGATGATCCGCGCCGCGCCCTGTGCCAGCCCGGGCGCCACCGGAATCCCGGTGAGCGCCGGTTCTGCGCCGGCGGGGGCCTTGGTGGCGGGGAGGGAGACCGGGGCGCCCGAGCCGCCCTCGATCACATCGGGGGGCGACTGGCGCTCCCAGACCGCCTGCTCCGCCTGCCGGTCGGCCACCAGGGCGGCGGCGCCGTCGCCGTTCCAGGCGCCGCTCAGGTAGGCGGCCAGGTCGGCCCAGGTCAGGTAGAAGACCTCCTCTGGCCGGGCGAGCCGGCCCGCAGCCGCCATGCGGCGGCCGACTTCGAGCGCCAGGTAGCGGAAGGGCTCCGCCACGGCGGCCATGGCCGACTTGGCCGCCTCCCGCTGGCCCGAGGCGATGCGTGCCCGCTTCGCCAGCCAGCGGAGAACCGGGCGCAGCACCAGGGGGCAGGCCTGGAGCTGCGCCTCCGCCGCCCGCCGGGTCGCCGTGGCCGCCTCGTCGGGCCGGGTGGTCTGACCCGCCGCCAACAGCACCCGCACCTGCTCCAGCAGGTAGGAGGGATCCTCATTCCAGCGGGGGTTGGCCAGTTCCGCCTCGTAGACCGACCGGTGGCCGAACTCCGCCTGGAACCGCTCCAGCGCCTGCCGCAGGGGCGAGGACTCCGACAGAGCCCGCCAGTCGGGCCGCTCACCGCCCAGCAGGGCGGCGGCCTCCGGATCGACGGCTGCCGCCGCCACCAGGTCGTAGAGCCGGTAGCCGTGCTCGGCGCTGGGGACCTGCCCGCTGCCCGCCAGCAGGCCCGAGGCGATGGCGCGCCCACGGCCCGGGGCCGCCTTCTCCATGGTGGCGAGGAGCTGGTCGAGCCACATGCCGGTGACGAAGTTGCCGACCTGAAAGCGCATGCCGAAGGCGAAGCCCTGCCGCCAGAGCAGCTCCCCGTGGGCAAGCAGCTCCCGGTCTGTCATCGTGGTCAGGGTAGTGGCAACCATCTGGCGTGCCTGGACCCGGGCCCGGCGGATATCGTGCTCGATCTCCCGGGTGTAGCGGAGGCCCATCCGGAAGAGGCGGAGCCGCCGGGTCAGCCGAATGAGGCCGGGCAGGCCGGCCATCGCCCTCGTGGCATCGACCGGGATCTCGGGCTGGTAGCCGCCCGCCTGCCGGTTGGACTCTGCCGGGTCGAGCCCCGCCGCATCGAAGAGCGCCCACTGAAAGGCGGTCAGGTCGAGGTAGGGGCGTCCCTGGAAGCGCCGGACCACCTCCATGCCCGCCGGCATCGGGTAGCCGCAGGGGGCGAAGGGGGCCCAGAAGATGTGGCGGATGGAGGACATGACCCAATCCGCGCTGAGCGGCGTGAAGATCAGCGGGCAGGCGTCTTTGATATTGGCGCTCGACCAGTAGACCGGGAGCGCCCGGGCGCCCGGGTGGGTCCGGTGCGGCAGCCGGGTGACCGGGCGGGCCTGGAGCACCCAGAAGCGGCCGCCATCGTAGGCCCACTCGATGTCCTGTGGGTCCTGCCCGGCCCCCAACGCCCAGTGAACCCGCAGGGAGAGCCGTGCCAGCTCCAGCGGCGCCTCATCGGTCAGGCAGGGCGCAGCGCCCGTTCGCTCCACCAGCTCCAGGTTGCCGGGTTCGACGCTCACCGTGATCTGCTCGGGGCTGACCCGCCCGCTGACCAGTGCATCGCCCAGGCCAGGGGCGGCGTTGATCAGGACCCGGTCCCGCCGCCCGGTGGCGGGCTCGCAGGAGAAGGCGACCCCTGCCGCCACCGGCTCCGGCTGGTCGGGCGCCGTCACCATGGCGCAGATCACCACGGCGCAGGAGACCTCGTCGTCCGAGAGCGACCAGCGGCGCCGGTAGGCCACCGCGCGGGGCGTCCAGAGGGAGGCGTAGCACTCCCTGATCGCCCCGGCCACCGCCGCCGGTCCGGTCACGTTCAGCACCGACTCGTGGATGCCGGCGAAGGAGGTCCGCTCGCCATCTTCTGCCGTGGCGCTGGAGCGGACCGCCACCGGTCGCTCTGCCAGCCCCTTTGCCGCCAGAAAGGCGGCGACCGCCTCCATCACCTCGGTCTCCAGGGGGGCCTGGCGGATCGCTGCAGCCAACGCCTCCAGGCGTGCGGCTCCCTCCGGGGTGGCGGCCATCTCCGCGGTCAGGTCCTCCAGCGCCTCGCGGCGCTCCCGGAGCGCCGGCTGACCAAGCAAGCGGCGGTAGGCCTCGGCCGCCAGCACGCCGCCCACCGGGACGGCAAAGCCGTAGCGGGAAAGCCGCCCCAGGTTCCAGCCCTTGCCCCCGGCCACCGCAGCCCCTGCGCCGGCGGCCTCTGCCCATTCAAGCATCCAGTGGGTGGTTGTCATGCGGGTTTCGTTCCTTTCGTTGGCGTGCATCGGCGCTCAGGAGCGCTCCGTCGAGGTAGACCTCCACAGCGGGGAGGAGCGAATCGGGCAGGGAGAGGGGGGTGTCCTGGTGGTACCAGGCGGCGATGTGGGCCAGCATGATCCCCTCCAGGTCCAGCGCCAGCTGGGAAGGGGTGCGATCGCTCCGCACGTCGCCCTGGGTCTGGCCCAGGGTGAAGATCTGGGTCAGCAGGTGGGCGAAGGGGCTGCGGGACCCGTTCTCCAACAGCGGGCGGCCCCGCCGGAACCGCTCAATGGTGTAGATCCAGATCAGCTCGCCGTGCGCCTCGATCCAGGCCAGGGCCGGCCGGAGCGCCGTGAGGATCCGCTCCCGGGTGGGGCGTGGTTCGGCGAGCCACCGCTCCACCGGCTCCCGGCTGCCGGACTGAGCGAGCGGGATCGCCTGGAGCACGAGGTCTTCCTTGGTGGGAAAGTAGGAGTAGAAGGCGCCTTTGGCCACCCCGGCCCGGCTGGTGATCTGGTCGACGGTGGTGCTGGCGAACCCCTGCTGCCGGAACAGCTCCAGCCCGGCGTCGATCAGCGCCTGGCGCCTGGCCGCCTTCTCCTCCTTGCGCAGTCGCACTCGCTTCACCCCCGTGGAATTTGACTCTGGTCAAATTATCTGCGGGACAGGGGTTGTCTGTCAAATGCCAAAATCGCAGCAAGTGGATACGTGGTGGGAATGGTCGGGCAGGGGATGGTGGATGAAGGGGCTGCTCGCCCCCTGAGATCGACGTTCTTGGTCTCAGAGGGGGCGTCGTGGCCCGGGCCAAGCGAGAAACGCCGGTTCATTGACCCGATTGCCCCCGAGAACCCCCGTGAACCAGCGTTTCCGGCGGATGGATCTGTGAAAGGCGAACACAGTCTTTTTCAAAAAGCCTCGGTCGTTAAAGAAAGGCTTGCTATCCAGAACTAGGTAGCGTATAATCTAATCGTCGTGAGTCCTGCCCGAGGGAGCTCTGGTCTGCAGAGCATGACTTCGTGCGATGATGAAGCGATAATTGAGAGTTGAGGAGCACGAAGAACATGACCAAGACCCTTTACTTCGGAAACCTTCCCTGGGCTGCCAGCAACGATGATCTGAGCCAGGCTGTTGCGGAGTACGCGGAGGTTATCTCCTGCCGCATCGCCACCGACCGCGAGACCGGCCGTTCCCGCGGCTTTGGTTTCGTTGAGGTCCCGTCTGACAAGGCCCAGGAGGTCATCGACGCCCTGAACGGCGCCGAGTGGCAGGGCCGGCCCCTGACCGTCAACGAGGCGAAGCCCCGTGAGGAGCGCCCGGCGGGCGGCAACCGTGGTGGCTTCGGTGGCGGCGGCGGCCGCGGCCGTCGGTTCTAAGATCTGGTAAACCCAACCCCCGGTGCAATCGCACCGGGGGTTTCTTCATGCCTCGTGTTCACTCGTCACCGACAGCCGGGCGACCATTTGCACCCGCAGTGGGCGCCTCGTCTTCCACTCCAGACCGGTAGCCCTCCTTTGTAGCGCTCAATAGATACTTCGTGTTGATACCTGGTCCTAAAAGTGCTACCCTGGAGCGAGGAACTGGAATAGGAGGGATCCTGTGCGCTATGGCGCGGCCATCCGTGGGGTGGGGGCATATGTGCCGGAGGGGCGCTTGACCAATGCGGACCTCTCGGCCCGGGTGGAGACCAGTGATGAGTGGATCCTGTCGCGCACGGGGATCCGGGAGCGGCGCATCGCTCCGGCGCATGAGGGGACCAGCCATCTGGCCTTACGGGCGGCGCGCGAGGCGCTGTCCGCCGCCGGGCTTGCCCCGGCAGAGTTAGACCTGATCATCGTGGCCACCTGCACTCCCGACCTGGCCTTTCCGCCGGTGGCTGCCCTGGTCCAGGGGCAGCTGGGGGCTTCCCGGGCCGGCGCCTTCGATATGAACGGGGTCTGTGCCGGCTTTCTCTATGCGCTGGTCACCGGGGCCCAGTTCATTCAGAACGGCGCCCACAAGCACGTGCTGGTGATCGGCGCCGAGACGTACTCCCGGATCGTCAACTACGATGACCGGAACACCTGCATTCTCTTCGGCGACGGTGCAGGGGCGGTGGTGCTCTCGCAGACGGCGCCGGGCAGCGGGCTGCTCGACTTCACCCTGCAGGGCGACGGCAGCCAGGCTGCCCTGCTCTACTGCCCGGCCCCCAACAGCCCGGAGGCGACGCTGGCGGCGCTGGGAGCGGCGGAGGGGCCCTACGTCTGGCAGAATGGCAAGGCGGTCTTCAAGGCGGCGGTGGGTGCGATGGCCGAGAGCGTGCAGCGCCTGCTCAGCCGCCAGGGGGTGCCGGCGGAGGAGTTACGCCTCCTGGTGCCGCACCAGGCCAACAAGCGCATTATGGCCGCCCTGGGCGAGCAGTTGGGGCTGCCAGTGGAGCGAGTGGCCGACTGCATTGCCGAGTACGGCAACACCTCGGCAGCCACCATTCCCCTGGCCCTGCACAAGTGGATCACCACCGAAGGGCTGGAGCAGGGGGACCTGGTGATGTTCTGCGCCTTCGGGGGAGGCTTTCTCTGGGGCTCGGCGCTCTTCCGGTGGGAGGGCTGACCTGCCGGTTTCTGGTGGAGGCGGTGTCTAGACGGTCACCTTGCCGCGCGACTGCTGCATGTGCGCCTCGTCGAAGGTGACCGTGGGTTCGTGCCAGGCAGCGTAGGCGAGCAGCCAGCGCAGGAACAGCCCGGCGGCCAACGCCTCCTTGCTCGTCCCTTGCCCTATGCCTGGATAACCGCCGCCAGTTCGGCCACGAGCCGCTCGATCTCTTCCTCGGTGTTGTAGTAGTGGACCGAGGCCCGCACCACCTCGCTCAGGCCCCGCTCCTGCATCTCCAGCAGGGTGGAGGAGGCGCGGGAGAGGCTCACGTTGATCCCCCTGTCCCCCAGGGCGGCCTTGACGGCGTCGGGCGGGAGCGAGTCCACGGTAAAGGAGACGATCCCGCAGCGCCGCTCGCCCAGGTCGCGGACCCTCACGCCCGGCACCTCGGCCAGCCGGGCCCGGAGGTGGGCCGCCAGTCCGGTCACCCGCTGTTCGATCGCCCCCAGCCCCCAGCCCAGGGCGTAGTCCACCGCTGCCCCCAGGCCGAGCTTGGCAGCAATGTTCGACTCCCAGTTCTCGAAGCGGCGGGCGTCGTCCCGCATGCGATAGCGGTCGGGCGCCGTCCAGGTGGCGGCATGCAAATCCAGCAGGGGAGGCTCCAGCCCGTCGAGCACAGACCGGCGCACATAGAGGAAGCCGGTGCCCCGGGGGCCCCGCAGGTACTTGCGCCCGGTGACCGAGAGCATGTCGCAGCCGGTCGCCTCCACGTCGACCACCATCTGCCCCACCGACTGGCAGGCGTCCAGCAGGTAGAGGACCCCTGCCTCCCGGGCGACCCGCCCCACCGCCTCGGCGGGGTTGACCAGGCCGCCGTTGGTGGGCACATGGGTCAGGGCGATCAGCCGGACCTTTTCGTCCATCATCCGGCGGAGCGCCTCCACCGAGATCTGGCCGTGCTCGTCGTTCGGGACCGGCTCCACCTGCACCCCGTGGCGCTGGGCCACCTGGAGGTAGGCGATGTAGTTGCTGCCGTACTCCGCCATCGAGGTGAGAATCCGGTCGCCCCGCCGGAAGGGGATGGAGTAAAAGGCCATATCCCAGGCGCGGGTGGCGTTCTCCACCAGCGCCACCTCCGACCGGTGACAGTTCAGCAGGCGGGCCACCGAGTCGTAGACCCGCTCGATCGCCTCATGGGCCTCGGCGGCGGCCTCGTAGCCCCCCACCATCGCCTCCCGCTCCAGGTGGGCGGTGACGGTGTTCAGTACGGGCTGGGGCATCAGGGCGGCGCCGGCGTTGTTCAGGTGGATCACATGAGCGCAGCCGGGGGTCTCCCGGCGGGCGCGGTCCAGATCGATGGTCACGGGCGGCTCCTCCTTGTGGGCTCTATTCCCAGGTTAGACGCTGGAAGCGGTCGCTCCGTTGTGCCGCGGGAGAGAAGGAAAACCCACGGGGCAGGTGGAAAATCCCGAACATTCGGTGTCACCTTCAACCGGGAGGGATGCGGATGTTCGAGTATGATCACCTGGCTCCGCTCCAGGTGGCACAGGCGGGCGCCGTCCAGCAGGATGGGGCGTGGGTCCACGAGATCAGCTACCAGAGCCCGATGGGCGGGCGGGTGGAGGCCTATCTGGTGATGCCGGATCAGGGGGTCGGGCCCTTTGCCGGCCTGCTCTACATGCATCCGGGGCAGGGCAGCAAGTCCACCTACCTGGCCGAGGCGGTGGTGTTGGCCGGGGCGGGGATCGCCTCGCTCCTGATCGATGCACCCTACCTGCGGCCGGAGTACCGGCTCTGGGGGGCGGGCCATCTGCCCACCGCCAACGAGGAGGCAGACCTGTACCGCCAACTGGTGCTCGACCTGCGCCGGGGCGTCGACCTGCTGGCGATCCGGCCCGATGTGGACGCGGCCCGGATCGGCTATGTGGGCCACAGCCTGGGGGCGACCTGGGGCGGGCCGCTGGCGGCGGCGGAACGGCGCATCCGCGCCTTTGTTCTCATGGCCGGCTTCGGGAGCCTGACCGAGTGGTACCGGCATGGCGATCACCCGCTGGCCGCCCGGTTCCGCTCCCGGTTTGAATCGGAGGAGCAGATGGAGTCCTATCTGGCGGTGCTGGCCCCCATGGACGCTGTGGCGCATATCGGCCAGGCACAGGGGGCGGCCTTCTTCTTTCAGAATGTCCATGAGGACCCCTTTGTCCCCATTGAGGAGGCGGTCCGCTACGTGACGGCGGCGCCGGAGCCAAAGATCGCCCGCTGGTACGACGGTGACCACCTCTTCACCGGCCTTGTGCGCGCCCGGCTCGACCGGGCCCGCTGGCTGGCAGAGCGGCTGGAGTTGGGCTCCCTGCCGCCGGCGGTGGCCGCGCGGCTGGAGGGGCTGCAGCCGTAACCCGCTCGTCTGCAGTCCGTTATGGACCCGATACCGAGTTGCCATGGGCTAGTTCCTATTCGGGGTCAAAGAGGATACCTCCGGAGGGTGGGACCGTTGTGTCATGCTCTGTACAATTACAAGGACAGGGTAAATGCTGCGTCCGAACGGGAGCGCGGCGGAAAACGGAGGGATTCGCATGACAGGTCACCCGGGCGGGACTCCCTCGGCTGCGACAGCGATGCTTCACCGGCACGGCGGACAGATGGGGCGCGATGTGCCGCGCCTGATCTTCTGGGAGCTTACCCAGGGCTGCAATCTGGTCTGCAAGCACTGCCGGGCAGAGGCGCAGGCGGTGCGGGCGGAGGATGAACTCTCCACAGCGCAGATCTTCAAGGTGATCGATGACATTACCAGCGCCTACAAGCCTGTGATCGTGCTGACCGGCGGCGAGCCGCTCTACCGGCCCGACCTGTTCGAGATCGCCGAGTATGCCAACAAGAAGGGCGCCCGGGTGGCGCTGGCCTCCAACGCCACGCTGATCACCGACGAGATCGCCCAGCGGCTGAAGAGCGTCGGCATTCAGCGGGTGGCGATCTCCATCGACGGCGCCTTCCCTGAGACCCACGACTCCTTCCGGGGGATTCCCGGCTCCTGGGCGGCGGCGCTCCGGGGGGCGGAGGCGATCAAGAACGCCGGCATGGAGTTCCAGTTCAATATCACCGTCGCCCAGCACAATAAGAAGGAGATCCCCTCGATCATCCGCCTGGCGGAGGAGCGGGGCGCTGCGGCGGCCCACCTCTTCGTGCTCGTTCCCGTGGGCTGCGGCGTTCAGATCGCCGACTCCCAGATGCTGCCCGCCGACGAGGTGGAGGCGCTCCTGGAGTGGCTCTACGAGGTCTCTGAGCGGACGACGATTGAGGTGCGCTCCACCTGCGCCCCGCAGTATCACCGGATCATGCGGCAGCAGGGCGGCGCCGGCGCCGTGAAGAAGGCCCGGGAGGCGGCCCAGATGGCGCTGGGCGACCGGCCAGGCCATGGCCACCC
Source organism: Bacillota bacterium (assembly GCA_049325315.1). Taxonomy (GTDB): domain Bacteria; phylum Bacillota; class Sulfobacillia; order Symbiobacteriales; family Symbiobacteriaceae; genus JAWLHU01. The sequence continues at coordinate 25,765 of JBMONB010000235.1, forward strand.
CGGCGGGCTGCCGGGGAACCGGGCGGCGGGCTCCAAGGGTTGTCTGGCGGGCAGCGGCGTCTGCTTTATCTCGCACAAGGGCGTGGTGCAGCCCTGCGGCTACCTGCCGCTGGCGGCGGGCAATGTGCTGCAGCAGCCCTTCCCTGAGATCTGGCAGAACTCGGAGCTGTTCAAGCAGCTCCGTGACCCCGACCTGCTGGGCGGCAAGTGCGGCGAGTGCGAGTACCGGGTCTCCTGCGGCGGCTGCCGCGCCCGGGCCTACTACGAGTACGGCCACTTCCTGGCGGAGGAGCCCTACTGCGCCTACGAGCCGGGTCAGCGTTCCTAGCACACATAGAGCGAAACGAGGCAGCACCCTGCGGTGCTGCCTCGCTGCGCGTGCGCCCAGCATGGGCGCTGTTTACTTGATCGTCATCTGGAAGGAGGTGAAGCCGATCAGGTTGCCGGCGTCAAAGGCGTAGACGGTGACCGAGAAGGTGCCGGCGGCGGTGGGGGAGCCGGTGATCACGCAGCTCTGCGGATCGATGGAAAGCCCGGCCGGAAGGCTGATGGCCCCGCAGGTGACCGGGCCGCCCTCCGGGTCGGTGGCAATCATGGGAAGCTCCATCGGCTGTCCGGCCTGGTAGGTCATGGCCTGTACCGGTGCGACGGTCGGCGGGCGGTTCGCCCCGGCCGGCAGGTTGGGCGTGACCTCGATGGTGGTGCTGGCCTGCTTGCCGCCTGCGGTGGCGGTAATCGTCACGGTGCCTGGCTGCTGGGTGCCGAAGTGTCGGGTGGGCAGGTCGAACCAGCCGGCGTTGGGAGGATCGATGCGAACCTCGGGATCGACCTTCACCGGATTGCCGTTGGCGTCCCGCCCCGTCACCTCGAGCTGAACGATCCAGCCGGGCTCCACGGTGGCCTTCGCCGGCTTGATCTCCAGGTGGTCCAGGGCGCCCGTGGGCGGCCGGGTTCGTGTCACCTTGACGCTCTGTTCGCTGGCGTTGCCCACCAGGTCCACGGCGGTGATCACGATCTCGTTGGGGCCGATCTTCAGTTCAATGTCGGCGGTGAAAGAGCCGTCGGCGTCTACCTCAATGGGGCTCGAGCTGCCGACCTGGACCGCCTCGGCGCCCTCGGCCTTGCCCATCAGCAGCAAGATCGCCTCAGCCGTCTCGGTGGGGGTCTGGTTGACGGTGAGCGTGGGCGGTTCCGGGTCGACGTAGGTCTGGTAGAGGGACTTGCCGTTCGCTATGGGATATGAGTAGAAGGCCTTGTCTGCCAGGTAGAAGACCAGCCCGCGGTTCGCCGGCGAGTCGAGCAGCCCATCGAGCGAGAAGGCATCTGCCTCGGTGATCATCTCGGCGCTGACCGCTCCCTGCACATAGTCCATCGGCCAGGAGAGGGTGGGGTCCGGCTTGATTCCCAGGAACTTCATCAGAAAGGCGACCGACTGGGCAGCTGTCACCGTGGTGTCCGGCTGGAAGGTGCTGGCTGTGACCCCCATGGACTGCCCGTTCTCCTCAATCATCGACTTGGCCAGGGCGATGTACCCCGACGCCCAGTGGGTGGGGGCAACGTCCTCGTATGTCTGGGTCCCCTTCAGGAGCTCCGCCGCGTCCTTCTTGCCGTAGGCCCGCACGATGATGGTGACCAGTTCCGCCCGGGATATGGTGTTCTCCAGGCGGAGGCTGCCGTCTTCGTAGCCCGTAACCACCCCCAGATCCCGCATCCGCTCGGCGGCCCGGGTGATCTCCGGGGCCTCGAAACCGTGGACCGGAGCGGCGATCAGACCGATCAGACCGAGGACCAGCACGATGCACAGCGCAGACTTCGGCATTCTCCTCACCCTTTTTGATAAGTCAATCTTTTCTTGACTATAAGCCGATCGGGGAGAATACGCAAGCCCAGAATCTCACTTGTTTACCCATGGAGCGGCCCCCTTCTGAGTGCGCGACAGGATTTCGCTCTGGAGACCCGGAAATACTGGGAAAGATCTTCGTGATGAGGATGATTAACGGTGCGCAACGGGACGCTCTTCCTCTCGCTGGTGGTGGCAGCGCTGATTCTCTTCTTCGTGGTGCTGCCGGTGCTGGGCTTCATTCTGCTGGTGGTGGTGGGGGTGCTGACCCTGGCCGTGGTGGCCTACCTGGCTGCCCCGTTGCTGGCGAAGCTGCCCTGGTTCCGGGACCGGATTCACGTGGAGGAGCACGGCGGGCGCCGCACGGTCCGGTTTGGACGGGCGGTTTACAGCACCTACCGGCACAGGCCGGAGCAGGCTGATCCCTTCGGATCCCGCCGCCCGCACGATGACGATGTGATCGACGTGGAGGGCCGGGAACTGCCCGAGAAGCGGGACGAACAGTGAGGCAGCAGCCTCCCGTCATGGGCGGCTGCTGCCTTGTTCCCTACTCAACAGGCGGTAATAGGCCCGTGATATGCAGGACTGCGGCGATGCCGGCGGTCACCAGGCCCACTATGAGCGGCACGAGGAGCATCACCCGGTAGGCCTTCTGCCGGGGTACCGGCCGTCCGTAGAAGAAGAGAACGCCGGCGATGAAGGGGATGCCGCCCAGGATCACGCCGCCGGTGCCCAGGTACCGCATGAGGATGAAGAGGCCGACCAGGGCATAGATGACGCTGGAAAAGGGCCTGGCCACCGCCAGGAGGCCCAGGCCGACGATCACGGCCCACTGCAGGACGTGGCCGAGCCCCCCGACCCCGGAACCGACCAGCTCACCCCCGGCAAACGCAGCCACGAGCGAGCCGACCAGGGTGACCAGCCAGACGCCAATCCAGCCGAGTATGGAGCGAGTCCGGTCGGAAACGCCATTCGACGTCCGCCTGGATGGGGTGGGTGCCGCTGCCATCATCTGCTCACCTCCATTCGCAGTGGAAAAAGAGTGATTTGGTCGACTTCAGTCTAGCACCTGAACCCCTGGTGAGACAGTCTCCATTGGTGCCATAAGACGGAGGTGTTGGTTTGTCTGAGACCGGTCGCAGCCGCGCCCTGGATACCTGGGATTACGCGCGGCCCTTCGCCCGCTTTCACGTGCATTGGCACGAGGGCGATATCACCCCGGCCTTTGAGCAGGATGCGGCTCTGGGCATCGCCCTGCAGGAGCTTGGGCTGGCAGAGCGGTTGGAGTTGTGGGCGCAGCGGGCGGTGCTGGTCACCTTCTCCAGCGAGTACATCGCGGTGAATGGCCGGCCCGCGGAGCGGGAGCCGGCCTGGGTGGTCATTGTGGCAGGGGTGAAGCGGGATCTTCCGGCCCGGGAGCAAGATGTGCTGGCCACCATCACCCCGGGCGGCGGGGCGGTGGTGCAGTGCCTGATTCACGCCCGTACCGGCGAGGTGCTCCTGGGCACCGCCATTCCCGTTACTATGCGGGCGGGCGGGTAGGGGCCGGCGCTACTGTACCGGAACGAGTTCGGAGAGGCGGACCATCTGCATCTTTCTCTGCTTCAACCCGGTGATGATGGCCGGCAGCGCCTTCGCAGTCTCCCGGGACCAGTCGCTGGCGGTCAGGCGGATAATATCGCCCCGGTTTGCGCCCCGAACCACCCGCCGCACAATCTGCTCGGCGCTCCGTTCCAGGTAGTCCTGCGAGTCGAGGGAGTAGGTGACCGTCACCAGCTTGGCCTGCCTCGCTGCCCGGACCACCTCGGGGGAGGCGGGGCCGTGCGGGGGGCGGAAGTACCGGACCGGCCCGCCCAGGGTCTTGGCCAGGGCCGACTGGCTGCCCAGCAGGTTGGAGATAATCTCCGTCTCGGGCGTGGCGGTCAGGTCCTGCATCTTTTGCCCGAGGGTGCCCACCTCGTGGCCCCGGCGGGCGATCTCCTTGACCGTATCTGGATACAGGTGCAGAAAGGTGCCGCCCACGAAGAAGGTGGCCTTCACCTGGTGTTCATCGAGGATCGCCAGAATCTTGGTCAACTCCTGCCGCTGCCAGGTGACATCGAAGGTGAGCGCCACCCGGTCGTCGGGCGAATCAGCCCGGGTAAGGGGCCGCTCCGACGGGTCGGCGCTGACCTGACGGAAGGCCGGCCCAGACAGGATCGACAGGGTAAAGAAGCAGAGCACCAGAATCAGAAGCACCGTTCCCTTGCGCAGCAGCCAGGCCCTGTCCAGAATGTAGATCGACATGGATACATCCCCCCGGTCAACGGTATGACTGGGGGGACGTGCTTATGCGCCTGTGAGTACGGAGCCGCTTCCCGGTTCATACTGAGGAGCGAAGGGAGGCGGCTGCGATAGCGAGAGGAGAAGGCGGGCAAGCGATTGCTGACGACGTGACCTGCATGCGGATCCTGATCGCCAACGTGCTCCTGGTGGGGCGCCCCGGAGCGCCCAGCGGGGAATGGGTGCTGGTGGACACCGGAACCACGCGCAATGGGGCGCAGATTCGCCGGGCAGCAGCAAGGCGGTTCGACAAGGGGAGCCGGCCGGCCGCGATCATTCTGACCCACGGCCACTTCGATCACGTCGGGGCGGTGGCCGAACTGTCAAAGGGGTGGGATGTGCCGGTCTACGCCCACAAGCAGGAGATTCCCTACCTGACCGGCCAGGCCGACTACCTGCCGCCCGACCCCGGCGTGGGGGGCGGGCTGATGTCGCTGCTCTCGCCGCTTTACCCCCGGCGGGCCATCGACCTGGGCGACCGGGTGCAGCCGCTGCCGGAGAACGGCGAGGTGCCGGGCCTGGCGGGCTGGCGCTGGCTCCACACCCCCGGCCACACCCCCGGCCACATCTCGCTCTTCCGGGAGAGCGACCGGGTCCTGATCGCCGGGGACGCCTTCACCACGGTGCAGCAGGAGTCGTTCCTGGCGGTGATGACCCAGCGGCAGGAACTCCACGGTCCTCCCCGGTACTTCACCCCCGACTGGCAGGGGGCGAGGGCATCGGTGCAGGCGCTGGCGGCGCTGAGGCCGGCGGTGGCTGCCACCGGCCATGGCGTCCCCATGCGGGGCGAGCGCCTGGCCCGGGAGCTGGAGACCCTGGCCCGGGAGTTCGACCGCCTGGCCGTGCCCCCGCGGGGCCGCTATGTGAAGCGCCCGGTGCGTGAGGCCTACGACTGGCACGAGCCGGCGGAGGAGCCGGCGGAGGAGCGAATCAGGCCCCGCTGAAGGTCTGAGCCGCCAGGCAGGTCCTGGCGGCTTCGCTGCTGCCTGCCCCAAGGGGCGGTCAGAAACCGAAGGGGGAGCGAAGGGGGCCTTGCATCCCGAAGTTGTAGTCGGGGGTGTCCACCTCGTCCCGGTCATCGGTAAAGCCCAGCAGGGCCGGTGCGGCGCTGTGATCCCCGGTGGCGGTGCCCGTGCCGTTCAGCGTCTTGGTATGGCTGCCAAAGCCGATCTGAAGGATCGTCCCTATGTTGAAGGCCGAGGAGGCCTCCATGCCGTTGACCTTGATTCCCTGAATATGAAACTGGATATCCACCCGATTTCCCCCCTGGGCCACCCTATTCCGGTTCCGCCACGTCTGCCCACGCATAAGGTAGATCGGACCATCGTTGCGCCGGAGGTGGACGGATGGATCAGATCTTTATTGGCGTGATCAAGACGAATGGGGTCAGCGGCATGCTCTCTGTCGGCTCCACCGCTGTCATCGGTCAGCAGGTTCATGCCAAGCGCTCCAA